>NZ_AOMF01000165.1 GCF_000336715.1 Halococcus thailandensis JCM 13552 | reverse complement strand
CCATCAGAGATGTGTATAAGAGACAGGGCGTAATCTCCATTTCGGGTCGCGGCCTCGCGCGCGAGTGTCAGCCCGTTCGAGTGGATGCCCGAGGAGGGAAACCCGACGAGTGCGTCGCCGATCTCTGCCTCGCCGAAGAGATTGCTCTCGTCGGCGAGCCCCGCACACGTTCCGGCGATGTCGAGCCCGCGAATCACTTCCGGCATGACTGCCGTCTCACCGCCGACAAGCGCCACGTCAGCGCGTTCGGCTCCCGTCGCGAGCCCCGCACCGAGCTCGGCGGCGGTCCCTTCGTCGGGCTCGTCGACCGCGAGGTAGTCGACGAAGGCCACGGGTTCGACCCCAGCGGCTACGAGGTCGTTGGCGTTCATCGCGATGCAGTCGATGCCCACGGTGGAGTAGTCGTCGACCGCCTCGGCGACGAGCAGTTTGGTGCCGACGCCGTCGGTCGCGAGCGCGAGATACTGGCCGCCGATGTCGATCAGTCCGGCGTAGTCACCCTCGCCGTCCTCGTCGTCGACCGCTCCCACGAGCGCCGCCGTCGCGGCCTCGCTCGCGCCGATATCGACGCCCGCGCCGGCGTACGTGAGTTCCTCGTCCGCGTCGTCGGTCATGGCGAAAGCGCCGGTGGAGGCGGACAAAAGCCCGTCGGTGAGGGGGCGAGCGCTTTCGGCAGTTCAGAGGCCGATACCGAACGTCAGGAACACCGCGACCGCCGAACCGGCGCTCGCGACGAAGGCGACCGCGAAGACGACGACGCTCCAGGAGAGCACCGTGCGCCCGTCGAGCGGACCGAACGGGAGCATGTTGAACCCGGCCAGGAGGAGGTTGATGCCGACGCCGAACGTGCCGACCGTGCCGAGAAAGCCGGTGGCGAACAGCGCGAGCGCCGCGAACCCGACTGCGAGAACGAGGTTCGTCACCGGGCCGGCGAGCGCGATGAGCCCGTTCTGGCGTTTCGTGATGCGACCGCGGTGGTAGACCGCGCCGGGGGCGGCGAACAGGAAGCCGGCAAAGGCGCTCGCCACCGCCAGGAAGAGCATGCCGTAGTCGGCCTGAAACTGTGCGACCTGGCCGAACCGCTGGGCGACGAGTTTGTGCGCCAGCTCGTGGAGGAGAAAGCCGATGCCGGCGGTGAGCATGCTGAGCGCAAACGAGCGGAAGACGGGCCCAGAGAGCAGCAGATCGACGTCGCCGGCGAGGAGGATCTGCCGAAGCGGCGGTGTGAAAAAGAGCGCGAACGCGACGCCGAGCGCGATCCACGCGATCGCGAGATCGACGAGTTCGCGCCGGGCGAATCTCACGTGAGCGCCCCCCAGATGAGGTCGGCGCTGTTCTCGGCTCCCTGTATCATCAGATCGACGACGCCGTCGACGCCGCCGACACCCGCCGCGAGCACCGGGAGAACGATGGCCGCGAACAGGAAGCTCGCCACGATGGAGCCGACGTTGGTGAGTGCGACGATCGCGATGAGTCGGAAGAGAGCGACCTCACGGAGGCGTTCCCAGAGCTCGCCGAGCGGGCTCTCCTCGTCGCTCAGGATCTCGTTCAGCGTGTTGATGTCGCCGACGTTGACGTCGAGATAGCGCAGTTCGACGTAGCCGGCGAACCAGCCCGGCGCGAGCAGGGGGTTGACGCTCGTGAGCCACGCGACCGCGCCGCCGACGAGCGCGCTCGCCCAGTGTGCGCCGCCGAGTCTGGCGAGCACGGTGGCGAAGACGCCGTTGACGAGAAACCACGCGCCGAACAGTCTGAGGAGGAAGCCGTTGCGCGCGCCGGCCATCGCCAGCAGGACGAAGAAGACGAGGAAGCCGAGCGTGAACAGGTAGCCGACGAGTTTGTACGGCGAGAACCGTCGGCCGCTCTCGTGGCCGACCAGCGAGTCCATCGGCGGGAGCGCCCCCGGATTGCGGAGGTAGCGCTCGATCCCCTCGCGATGGCCGGCACCGACGACCGCGACGACTCGATGGCCCTGCTCACGGAGCGCCACCAGCCGGTGGGCGATGAACGCGTCCCGTTCGTCGATGAGTGCCTCCGCGCCGCCCGGCGAAAACGCTCGGAACTCCTCCAGCATGGTGCTCACGACGTCGGTATCGGTCATGTCCTCGATGTCGAACTCCTCGGCCTCCTCTTCTTCCGGGACGCTCCAGACAAACGCCGCGGTGAGGATCGTTCCGAGGACGAACCCGGAGAGGATCGCCACCGCCAGGAAGTCGGCCACCGCGACGAGGAGACCGGGAACGGCGGCCGTCGCCGGCAGTACGAGCGGGCCGACGAACGCCTCGATCGGGATGGCGAGGAAGGCCCCGAGCGCGATGCCGATCCCCATGCCGACCGCCAGCGGCGAGGCGAACCCGAGCGGGAGGCTCAACAGCATGCTGAGCTTCTCGCCGGCGGTCATCCGCGCCCAGAACCGCTGGATCGTCATCTGGATATCGCGGTCGACGAGCGCGACGTTCGAGCCGAACTCTTCCGCGGTCTCGACGGCTGCGAGCATGTCCGCTCCGGGATTGATGTCGAACTCGTCGCCGAGGCGGGTCTGCACGTAGGAGAGCATCCAGTAGGCGAGAAACTGGAAGACCGTATTGCCACGGAGGAGATCGCCTGCCGACAGATCGTCGGGCTGTTCGCCCTTGAGCTGGCGAAAACGACCCTCGTCGAGCTCGACCGCCACGACGTCCGGGCGCTCCTCGGCGATGGTGCGCTCGACCTCGCCGACGCTCTCGGGGGAGACGTGGGCCGTCCCGACGACGCGGACGCTTCCCTCGTCCGTCGTCGCCGTCGAATCGCTCATTGCGGTGTGGACGAACTGGCCTTCCTTACCCCTGTCGGGATAGAATCCGGGTTACTCGTGCGATCCGTCCTTCTCGTCGAGCGCGGCAGCCTGAAGCCGTTCACCCTCTTCGGAGTCGATGGTGAGTTCGGGTACTGGTGTGGGGTTTCCATCCTCGTCGATGGCGACGTAGACGAAGTACGAATCGGTGGTCTTCTCGCGCTCGCCGCTGGTGAGATCCTCGCGGTAGGTCTGGAGGCGGACGTGGACGCTCGTCTGACCGGCTCGATAGACGTAGGATTCGATGAGCGCGACGTCGCCGACTCTGATGGGGCGTTCGAAGTCGACCTGGTTGATCCGTGCGGTGACACAGGAGTTGCCCGCGAAGCGCATCGCGCTCATCGCACCGATCTCGTCCATCCACTTCATCACGTTGCCGCCGTGCACACTTTGAAGATTGTTCGCGTGGTTGGGCTGGACCATCTCCCGGTTCTCGATGTAGGTCGATTGCAGATCGGTCATATCGATTCTTCGCACGCAGCGGAATGAGCCTGCTGTATCTCCCTCGTACAGTCGGACGGAACTGATCGGAAATCGTGCGGTGAAACATCACTCGTTGCAGTAGGTCTTCTCGATCTGAACTTCACGTACTTCCGTCCGACAGTATCAGTACGGCCACTCGCCGGTGACTTTCATCCCGGCGGCCTCGCCCTCGGCTTCGAGCGCGGCCGCGATCTCGTCGGGGTCGGCACGGGAAACCGTGAACTCGTCGTCGGCGAGCGAGACGGCGAGCTCGGTGAGGAGGATCGCCTGCTCGCGGAAGGTGCGCGAGTCGAGTTTGTCGAGCGTGTCGGCGTGGGTGTGACCCCAGCCGCGGTCCGGCCCCGTATCGCTCTTGACGTGATAGCTCGGTACGCCCCAGCGGACGAACGGCCAGTGGTCGCTGTGGGGACCCTGTTTCGGCACCGTCTTCATCGGGTGATCGAATCGATCGGCGACTCCCTCCGCGACCGCCGCCAGTTCGTCGAAACCGTGTGTCAGCAGCGCCAGCGTGCGTCCGGCGACGACGCCGTCGTTGTTGAGGATCGCCGTCACCGAATCGAGATCTGTCTCCGCGGCCAGATACTCCGAACCGCACAGCCCGACCTCCTCGGCCCCGAACGCGACGAACTCCACAGTAACGTCGAGTTCGTCCTCCCGATCGGCGAGCGCGCGGGCGAGTTCGACGACCATCGCCGTGCCCGCACCGTTGTCCATCGCGCCCTCGGCGATGTCGTGGGCGTCGACGTGGCTCGTCACGAGCATTCGTTCGTCGCTCTGCGGTCCAAGTTCGGCGTGGACGTTCTGACTCGTCGCGTCGTGGATCTCGGCCTCGACTTTGACGCTCACCTGCTCTCCGTCGTACCGCCGACTGAGACGTGCCCCGACTTCCTTCGAGACGCCGACGGCGGGGATCTCGCCGATCGGGCCGTCGGTACCGGCGACGCTCCCCGTAGGTGGGAGCTGGCCGGGGACGTGGTTGCGGAAGACGAACGCGCTCGCCCCGCCCGCGACCGCACGGTGATACTTCTCGCTACGGTGGACGAACCGGTCGTGATGATCGGGGACGTCGCTCGCGACCATCACGATCTCGCCCTCGATATCGTGATCAGCGAAGTCCTCGGGAAGACCATAGCCGAGATCGACGAGTTCGCCGGTCGCGTCGGTGCTCGGGCTTCGCGGAAGCGCGATGCAGGCGGCATCGGTGTCGTCCGTACGGATCGTGCTCTCGCCGCGCGTCCAGCCCTGGATGTCGAACGTCTCCAGGCGGGCGTTTCGTGCGCCGGCGTCGGTGAGCGCGTCGCGAGTAGCTGCTGCGGCGCGGCGTTCGCCCTCGCTGCCGGCCATGCGATTACCGATGTCGACGAGCGTTTCGAGATGGTTCCAGCCAGTGTCGCTCGTGAACGTCTCGCCGATCCAGTCGTGCATGGGATAGCTGCCGGCGAGCGCGTGCTAAGCGTTTCGTCTTCGCGGGTGAGAGCGAGCCTTTTTAGCTCGTCCCCGACCCGTTCGGTGTATGCGCGACGTGCTCGCGGCGTGGCGGCCGGTCATCGACGAGGAGATCGAGCGGCTGCTGCCACGCGAGACTGGTGTCGACTACGCGACATCGTTCTTCGGCCCACCGACCTACGACTACGACGCGACGGCGATCCGGCACGCGCTCTCCGAACCCGTCTGGAACCTGCTCGATCGCGGTGGCAAGCGCTGGCGCGCGGTCGTCTGCTGTCTGCTCATCGAGGGGTTCGGTGCCGACCCGCACGAGTATCTGCCCTACGCCTGCATTCCGGAGATCCTCCACAACGGGACGATCATCGTCGACGACGTCGAGGACGGCGCGACGATGCGCCGCGGCGAATCGGCGCTCCACCACGAGTTCGGCACCGACGTCGCACTCAACGCCGGCAACGCGATGTACTTCCTCCCGCTCAAGATCGTCTCGCGCGATCCCGCCGACCTCGCGCCCGAGACGCGCCTCGCGATCTACGAGATGCTGATGCACGAACTGAATCGGACGCATCTCGGGCAGGGGATGGACATTCACTGGCACAACCAGCAGGAAATCGAGATCTCCGAGCAACAGTATCTCGAGATGTGTGCGTGCAAAACCGGCTGTCTCGGGCGTATCGTCGCCCGGCTGGCCACGATCCTCACCGACCAGCCCGAGGAAGTCGAACACCACGCCGCACGTTACGCCGAACTGATGTCGATCGCCTTCCAGATCGGCGACGACATCCTCGACGTCGAGACCGCCACCGAGGCCGGCGGCGCGTTCGGCAAGGGGATCGGCAACGACGTCCGCGAGGGCAAGAAGACGCTGATGGCGATCCACGCCGCCCGCGAGGCCGACCCCGAGCGTGCCGCCAGACTCGAAGAACTGCTCTGGGCCGACGAGAACAGCACCGAGGAGATCGCCGAGGTCATCGCCATCTTCGAGGAGACCGACAGCGTCGCCTACGCCCGTGAGTGCGCCCTCGACATCGCCGCCGAAGCACGCGACCATCTGGCCGAACTCGATCTTGCCGACGAATCGGCCGACAACCTCGCCGATTTCACTCGATTCGTCGTCGAGCGCGACGTCTGAGCTGGCTGCTGCGGTTGTGGTGGTGCTGTGCGGCCTGCTGACCTTGGTGTCTCGGCGAGTGGAACGAGCCGAGGCTCAGGAGAGTATGCTCTCCTGGTGGATGAAGGGCGAACGAGCGACCGGAAGGAGCGAGTGAGGGCTTCTGTGGTGCTGTGCGGGGCGGTGGCTGTGCGGTCTGCAATTGTTGATATCGAACCACGAACGAGCACCGCGAATGAGCGGACCGAGGAACCCGTGGGGTGACGCTGTCTGCGCGAACGAAGTGAGCGAAGGCTCGGGAGAGCTCCGCTCTACCGGTGGCTTTTCCTCACGTCCTTGCAAGCGAGCGAGCGAGCGCTAGCGAGCGAAGCGCAGCAAAAGGTGGATGCGTGGGACCGGATTTGAACCGGCGGACCTCTACAGGACAGCGCCCTCAACGCTGCGCCGTTGGCCTAGCTTGGCTACCCACGCGCGAGTCGTTGCTATCGCCCGGCCCAATAAAAGCGCTTCCATCTCACCGCTCCCTGTCGGACGATTGCACGTCCCCGGAGCACACGCGCCTAGATATAAGCCGCTCGCAGTCGTGCTGTTCTCATGCCTGAACCGAGCGAGACGGTGACCGAACGATATCGACTGCGCCCGGAGACGGTCGTGACCGATCGCGGTGAGGGGCCGGCGATCGTCTTCGCGCACGGGACGCTGATGGATCGGACGATGTACGATCCGCAGATCGACGCCCTCAGCGACGACTACCGGACGGTAGCCTACGATCTCCGGGCCCGCACCGACCAGTACGCGACCGAATACGATCTCTACGATCTGGCCGACGACCTCGACGCCCTGACCGACGCGCTCGACATCGACACGTTCGTCCTCTGTGGGATGTCGATGGGCGGGTTCATGGCGCTGCGCTTCGCCGAGCGCTATCCCGAGCAGTTGGCGGGCGTCGTCCTGATTGACGCCATCGCCGAACCCCACACCGACGAGGAGCGCGAGCAGTACCGACAGATGGCTGACCAAGTCCGCGCGGATGGCGAATTCGCCGATCATCTGGTCGACGTCGCGAAAAACCAGCTGTTCGGCGCGACGACGCTGGCGGAGAACTCCGAACTCGTCGAACACTGGACCGAACGCTGGCGGACCTACCCGCCGGAAGGGTTCTATCGGGAGATGCACTCGTGGCTCGATCGCCCGGACTTCACCGACGAACTGCCAGCCATCGACGTGCCCGTGCTCTCGGTCCACGGTGCGGAGGACGTCTCGCTCGAACCCGAACGCACCGAATCGATGCTCGACGCGCTTCCCGATGCCCGTCAGGAACTGATTCCCGAAGCTGGCCACAGTTCGAACACCGAGAACCCGAAGGCGGCGACCGCGGCCATCCGGTCGTTTCTCGAGGACGTCTACTGAACTTCAGTCGCCGATGACCGGTCGGCTGACGGCACGGTCGGTTGCCTCGCCGTCGATATCGTAGGGATATTTGCCGGTTACACAGCCCATGCAGAGGTCCTCGCGCGCCGTGTCGAGCGCGTCGGCGATCGATGCGGGCGAGAGGAAGCCGAGGCTGTCGGCGTTGATCTCCTCCCGGACCTCGTCGACGGTCTTCCCGGCGGCGATGAGTTCGTCGCGACTCGCCATGTCGATGCCCATGTAGCAGGGCGCGACGATCGGTGGCGAGCCGATGCGGAGATGGACCTCCGCGGCACCGACGTCGTGGAGCAGCTCGACCAGCTGTGTCGAGGTCGTCCCACGGACGATCGAGTCGTCGATGAGCGTGACGGTTTTCCCCTCGACGGTCGATTTGATCGGGTTGAGCTTGAGCCGGACGGCGCGCTCGCGCTCGTCCTGGCTCGGCATGATGAACGTGCGGCCCACATACCGGTTTTTCATCAGCCCCTCGGCGAACTCGACGCCCCCGCCGTCCTCGTTGGCGGCTTCGGCGTAGCCGGAGGCGAAGGCCCGTCCCGAGTCGGGGACGGGCATCACGACGTCGGTATCGATGCCGTTCTCGGTCCAGAGCCCGCGGCCGAGTTCGCGGCGGGCCTCGTAGACGAGTTTGCCGTCGACGGTTGAGTCGGGTCTGGCGAAGTAAACGTGTTCGAAGAAACAGCGTGCGGTGGTGTCGGGATCGGTGAGTCGGTGGCTCTCGTAGCCCGTGCCGTCGGGATCGAGTACGATCAGTTCGCCCGGCTCCACGTCCCTGATAAGCTCGCCGTCGAGCGCGTCGATGGCGGCGCTCTCGCTGGCGAGTACGTAGCCGTCGTCGAGTTCACCGAGACAGAGCGGTCGATTACCCTGTGGATCCCTGAGCCCGAGCACGCGGTCGTCGTGCATCACCGCGAGCGAGTACGAGCCGTGGACCTTGGCCATCGTCTCCTCGACGGCGGTCACGAGATCCGCGTCGAGGAGGTTGCGCGCGAGGTCGTGAGCGATGACCTCGGTGTCACCGTCGGAGGTGAAGGCGTGGCCCATCCCGGCGAGCTCGTCGCGGATCGTGCCCGCGTTGACGAGGTTGCCGTTGTGCGAGAGCCCGAGCGAGCCGCTCTTGAACGAGACCGAGAACGGCTGTGCGCAGGCGGTATCGACGCTGCCGGCGGTCGGATAGCGGACGTGGCCGATCCCGTTCGAGCCGTTGAGTCCGTCGATGTCGTCGGGATCGAAGGCGTCGCCGACCAGTCCCATCTCGACGTGGGAGTGTTGCTGAAAGCCGTCGTGAGTGATGATGCCCGCCGACTCCTGGCCGCGGTGCTGGAGGGCGTACAGCGCGTAGTAAAGGGGGCGGGCGGCGGCGCGGTCGGCAAGTGAGACGCCGACGACGCCGCACTTCTCGTCCATTACTCGCCGGCTTTCTCCTGCCACTCGTAGTCGCGCCGTTTGGCGGACTTCCCGAAGCCACAGGACGAACAGACTTTCTTCGTCTTGTGGTAGGAAGCCTCACCGCAGCGGCGACATTTCACGTGAACGGTCTTGTTCTTCTTCCCTTGGGACGACGTTCCGCCGGATGTCATGGTGTTATCGAGACGACGTTGTCGCCGCGGATAATCGTTGTGCTCTCGACCGTCTCCGATGCCTCGCCCTCATCGGCCGACGGCTCGGAATCGCCGCCTGCGGGTTCGAGCACGACGTTCAGATGCTGATCGTAGCCGCCGAGCTCGCCCGTGTAGGTCACGCCGTCCTTCAGTCGGACAGCGACGCCGTCGCCGAGGTTCGCTTCGAGTACGTCGAGGGGGCGTCCACTCATACGGCCCACTCGCCGGGTTGCGCTCTTAAACGTACCGACCGGCGTACGGGCCTAGATATCGACGGCGAACGTGTCGTCGGCCTCGACGTCGGCCGCGAACGCGCCGAGCAGGTCGGCGACTGCGTCGAGATCGTCGGTGTCGATGACCTCGACGGGCGTGTGCATGTAGCGGTTCGGCAGGCCGAGGTTGAGCGACGGAATGCCGCCGCGCTCGGTGAAGATGGCGTCGGCGTCGGTGCCCGTCCGCGAACCCGTCGCCTGGAGCTGGGTCGCGATGTCGGCTGCGTCCGCGCTCTCACGCAGCGCGTCGACCAGAGCGGGATGGTTCGCCCCGCCGCGGGCAATGACTGGTCCGTCGCCGAGTTCGACACCCGTACTGCGGTTGCCGGGCGTTCCGGGGTCGTCCGTCGCGTGGGTGACGTCGACGACGATCGCCGCGTCGGGCGCGAGCTCGAAGCCGATCATCTTTGCTCCCTGCAGGCCGACCTCCTCCTGGACGGTGCTCACGGCGTAGACCGTCGCGTCGACGTCGGCCTCGCTTGCGCGGCGTAGCCCCTCCGCGGCGGCCCACGTGCCGATGCGGTTGTCCATGCCGCGGGCGGCGAGCCGGCTATCGTCGAGCTCGCTGATCGTGCTCTCGATCGTGATCGGATCGCCGACCGCGACCAGCTCTCGGGCGCGCTCCTCGTCCGCGACGCCGATGTCGACGTGTTGGTCCTCGATGTCGGCGGTCTCGTGGTCGTCGCGGAGGTGGATCGCCGTCTGGCCGATGACGCCCTCGATCGGGCCGTCGGCGGCGTGGATCGTGACGTGCTGGCCGCGCGAGACGGTCTTGTCGGCACCGCCGATGGCACCGATCCTGACGAACCCCTCGCCGTCGATGTCGCGCACGACGAAGCCGATCTCGTCGGCGTGGCCGGTCAGCGCGACGGTCGGTGCATCGCTCGCGCCCTCCAGGACGGCGATGGCGTTGCCGTACGAATCGGTTCGTACCTCGTCGGCGAACTCGCTCACGTAGTCGATCCAGACGCGCTGGCCACGGGTCTCGAAACCCGACGGGCTCGGCGTCGTGAGCAGTTCGTCCAGAAACGCACGTTGTCGTTCGTTCACGGTCGTTGTACCGCTTCGAGGCTGATGAAGTTCCCGCCACGCTGCCGGCACTCGAAGCCCAAACGAATAAGGTGGCTCGTAGCGAACTCGTCGGCATGGCAGACAACTTGACCCTGCTCGAACTCCACCTGCACGCCGAGGACAACGAGTTCACGAGCGATCTGGAGCTCACGTCGGACGTCGGCGATCTCGTCCGCGACCGACTCGGCTTCGGTGAGACTGACGACGAGCAGTCGTCGTTCGCGGAGACCGACTTCGGCAGCGAATCGGATTCGTCCGAGACGGATTCGACAGTGACGAGTTCGACCGAGGCCAGCGCCGACGGCGGCAACACGGTCCAGGTCGGCGAGGAAGACGAGGGCGAGCACGGTGCCGTCGTCGAGATCGACGAGACCGTCGCCGACGAGGACGACGAGTCGGGCGGTCGCAGCAAGACGCGGACGCTGCTCAAACTGCTCGTGCTCGCCGGTGTCGTCATGCTCGTCCGGCGCTATCTCGGCGGTGACGACGACTTCGAAAACGAGTTCGAAGAGCTGTAAGGCAAAGCGCTTTGCCCGGTCGGCACGTCGTTTCTTTCGTGACTCTCTCCGATAGCGTTCGTGCGATCACGACGGCCTCCGGCGACGGCCTCATCGACTGGAGAGCCGTCACCGAGGCGGCAACGGCCGCCGTCGACCCCGGTGACCTCTCGCTTTCGGCGGCCGAACGCGACGGCTACGCACGAGACGTCCGCGATGCGCGGACACGCGTCAGCGAGGTCGCGGGCGTCGACTTCGACGTGCCGGACACCATCGAGGTGCAGAACCGCCATCACTGGATCGACGCCAACACGGCCACCTTCGAGCGCGTGCTCGGAACGCTCGAAACGACCGGCCCCGGACTGGCCGGGTTCGCACGCATGCTCAACACCGGTTCGATGAGCGTCGCGCTCGCTTTCCTCGCCAACAACGTGCTCGGCCAGTACGATCCCCTCCTGCTCGCCGAATCGCCGGCCGAGTCGCACGCGCTGTATTTCGTCCAGCCGAACATCGCCCGCGTCGCCGACGAACTCGACGTCTCGGAGGAGCGGTTCCGTCGCTGGATCGCCTTCCACGAAGTGACACACGCCGCCGAGTTCGGTGCGGCCCCGTGGCTGCCCGATCACCTCGAAACCAGAATGGAGCAGAGTGTCGACGCGCTCGGCGACGGCCGGATCGACCGCCAGTCGATGCGCGAGCTGAACGCCGCGATGACCGCCGTCGAGGGCTACGCCGAACTGCTGATGGATCGCGCGTTCGACGACGAGTACGAAGATCTGCGCGAGAAAGTCGAGGCGCGCCGGCGCGGTCGCGGTCCGATCGCCGCCCTCGTCCGCCGGCTGCTCGGGCTCGGCATGAAGCGCCGCCAGTACGAGCGCGGCAAGGCCTTCTTCGAGCACGTCGTCGAGGCGCGCGATATCGAGACGGCCAGCCTCGTCTGGGATGCCCCCGAAAACCTCCCGAGCGACGACGAGCTCGATGCGCCCGAGACGTGGCTCGTACGCGTCGACTAATCCTCGCGAAGACCGCTCGGAAAGGCGAACGCGACCATGATGATCCCGACGAGGAGACCGGCGAGCGCCGCGAGCAGTACAATGAAAAGCGATCCGCCGCCCTGCAACGCGATGAGGCCGCCCGAAAGCCCGACGAGCACGACGAACGCGAGTTTGAACCGGCGCGAGGCCGTCCGTCGCTCCTCGCGTGTGGTTGGCCCGACCATCAGGTATCCCCGGGCACGCTGACGTGCATCCCGACGAACCGCCAGCCGTCGTCCGCCCAGCGGAGCCCGCCGCTCCACCGCGTTCGATGGTCGTGGTGTTCATCGCTCTCGGTATCGTACCACGCCATCCGAACGTCGTCAGCGAACCAGGCCGACCCCTCTTCTTCGGTGACCCGCAGATTGTGGCTCTCGACGGTCCAGTTCTCCGTCGTGCGCGTCTGCTCATGGAGTCCCGCGGCGATCCCATCGGGGCCCTTCAGGCGCTCGCCGATACCGAATTTGACGAGCGCGTCGGTGGCGAAGAAGGCTGCGAGCGGCTCGCCGGCACGGAGCGCGTCGTAGTACTCCTCGATCGTGGTTTCGGCGCTCATTGTCGGCCGGTGGCGGCGATCCGGTTTACGCTTACTGGAAGCCGCGATCCGTTCCGTCTTCGGCGACGAGTTCGTCGAGTGCGGGTGTCGAGCAGGCGTTCGGTCGGTCCTGCCGGTCGCGAACGCGCATAGCCCACATACCGGTGCGGTCGTCATCAACCCGCCGCTCGTGACACTCGTTTCGGGAAGATGGACCGATCGCCGAACGGATCTGGCTGTGAAAAAAAAAAAAGGTTCAGTCCTCGCCGGATTCGTAGTGATCGCCCGCGGCCGAGGGGACGCGCGTGTGGCCGACGAGCGCGAGGACGACGATCACCGTGACGTAGGGGATCGTCTGCACGAGCGAGCTCGGTACCGCGTAGGCCGGGATCTGCTGGAGGCGGAGCTGGAGCGCGTCGAGCCCCGCGAACAGGACGGAGGCCCCGAACGCACCGAGCGGGTTGTAGTTGCCGAACAGGTAGGCCACGATGGCGATGAACCCCTTGCCGTTGACCATCGTCTGGCCGTTGCCGATGAACTGCCCGACCTGGCCGAGCGAGAGGCCGACGCCGCCGATCCCCGAAAGCACGCCCGAGAGCGTGATCGCCAGATAGCGCACCCGCGTCACATCGACGCCAGCGGTGTCGAGCGCCTTCGGGTTCTCACCGCTCGCGCGGACGTGTCGGCCGAACGACGTCCGGTTGAGCACGTACCAGCCACCGCCGACGACCAGGAACATCAGATACACTGTGGGACTCGCGTCGAACAGCACCGGGCCGACGAACGGCAGCTCCGAGAGCACGGGGATCGTCCACGTGCCGAGCGTGCCGACGCTGCTGGTGTTGACGCTGCCGTAGACGACCGTCGCCGCGAACGGCGCGAGTCCGAGCGCGATGAGCCAGACCGCGAGCCCGGCGATGATCTGGTCGGCACGGAACTTGATACAGACCACCGCGAACAGGAGTGACAACAGCGTGCTCGCGAGCACGCCGGCGACGAAGCCGACCCAGATGCCCGGAATCGAGAACACCGACCCAACCGCGTCGGTGACGAACACACCGGTGAACGCCGAGATGATCAGCAGTCCCTCCAGTCCGATGTTGATGACGCCGGCCTTCTCGGCGAAGATGCCGCCGACGGCTGCACAGGCGATCGGTACCGCGAGCCGGAGCGCCGCGCCGAGCGTGCTCTTGCTGGTCGCTAGCCGCAGCAGGTCGCCGACCATCGTCTCCGGGAAGACCAGGCCGTAGAGTGCAGCGAGCACTACCAGCCCGGCCAGCCCGTAGGCGAGAGCATGCCGGAGACCGCCGTTTAGCGCCGATCGCAACCGTCCGACGCTCATCGTTCACCTCCCGGGTCGTCCGTCCCACCGGTCGATGGTGGCTCTGTGGGGGTCTGCTCGCCGCCGTCCGTGGCGACGGCCGGCTCGCGATCGGTCGTGACGAACTGCTTCCCGAGCAGCCGGAAGAACTCCGGCATCGCCACGAACAGGATGATCAGTCCACGGAGCACGCCGACCAGCTGGATCGGGACTCCGGTCGAGAGCTGGACGGCCAGCGAGCCGCTCTTGAGCACGCCGAACAGCAGCGCCGCGGGCACCACGCCCAGCGGGTTGTTGCCGGCGAGAATCGAGACGGTGATCCCATCGAAGCCGAGCGCGGGCACGCCCGTCTGGAACCGACCGAGCACCATCAGCACCCAGACCGCACCGCCGATACCCGCGAACGCTCCCGACAGCGCCATACTCGACACGATCGTGCGCTTGGCGTCGACGCCGCCGAACCGTGCGGCCTCTGGCTGGAGCCCGCTCGTCCGGAGATCGAAGCCGAAGGCGGTGTACTTGATCAGATAGTAGAGGCCGGCGACGAGCACCAGCCCGCCAACGAACGCGACGATCGAGAAGTCGCTGCCGGAGCCGAACAGCGCCGATTCGAGCACCGCGGCCGACGGGATCTCACTCGTCTCGACCGACTGGCTGTCGGGCGCGGCGAAGTACGCCGACACGACGAAGAAGGCGATCTGTTCGGCGACGAAGTTGAGCATGATCGTCGTGATCACCTCGTTCGCGCCGGCATAGGCCTTGAGCGCGCCCGGCACCGCCCCGTAGAGCGCGCCGGCGAGCGCGCCGGCGAGGACGCCGAGCGGCACCAGCAGGAATCCGCCGACGCCCGTCAGCAGCGGCCCGGCGGTGAGCACCGTGATGGCGCTCGCCAGCCCGCCGAAGATCAGCTGGCCCTGCGAGCCGATGTTGAACAGTCCGGCTCGGAAGGCCACCGCCACCGACAGCCCGGTGAAGATCAGCAGCGTCGTCTCCTTGAGTGTGAGCGCCACGTTGAAGTTGAACGGGTCGGAGAGGATGCTGCCGAACGCGCCCGTCACGAGCACGGAGTAGACCGAGATGGGGTTGTAACAGGAAGTGAGGCCGAACACGCCGTAGGCCGGTTCCTGACAGGTCGCGGCCGTTCCCGAGAAGAAGACGATCAGCCCGCCGACGAGCACCGACGCGACGAGCGCCGCGAAACTCAATCCTAACCGCTCGGCCCACGACGCCGCTACGAGCCGCCGAAGCCCGCTCTCGATGCGATCGCGTGCGCTCATCGTTCACCCCCGTCGGCGCTGACGCTCTCGGTCGTCGTCGGCTCGTCGGGGCGTTCGCCGGCCATCAACAGGCCGAGCTCCTCTTCGGTCACCGTATCGGGATCGACGACGTCGACGAACTCGCCGTCGTGCATCACCGCGAGCCGATCGGAGAGCCCGCGCACCTCGGCGAGATTCGCCGAGATCAGCAGCACCGCGACGCCGGCCTCGCGGAGCGCGAGCAGTCGGTCGTGGACGAACTCCGTCGAGCCGACGTCGACGCCCCGCGTCGGATGCGTCGCCACGACCATCCCCGGATCGCGCTCCAGCTCGCGGCCGACGAGGAACTTCTGCTGGTTGCCCCCCGACAGCGACTTCGCTCCCGCCTCGGGGTTCGGCGGGCGCACGTCGTAGGTCTCGATGACGTCGCTCGCGTGCTCGCGCGCGCTCGGCCAGTCGATACGCGTCCCGCCGACCGGGGGGGTGTGCTGACCGCCGAGTACGCCGTTTTCGGTGAGATCGAACTCCATGACGAGCCCGCGCTCCTGGCGATCCTCGGGGATGTAGGCCATCCCGCGCTCGATGTGGCCACGCCGCGAGACACCTGCAAGATTTTCGCCGTCGAGCGTCACCGTTCCTTCGTCCGGCGATCGGAGCCCGGTGAGCGCCTCGACCAGTTCGGCCTGGCCGTTGCCGTCGACGCCGGCGACGCCGAGGATCTCGCCCTCGTGGATCTCGAAGTCGACGTTCCGGACCTGATCGGTGCCCTCTTCGGTGACCGTGAGTTCGTCGACGTCGAGCACCGTTTCGCCGGTCTCGACGGATTCGGTTTCGATATCGAGCACGACCTCGCGGCCGACCATCATCTCGGCGAGCTGTTCGCGACTGGTCTCGTCGGCGTCGACGGTGCCGACGTTCTCGCCGTCGCGGAGGACGGTGATGTCGTCGGCGACCGACATCGCCTCGCCGAGTTTGTGCGTGATGAATAGGACAGTTTTCCCCTCGGCGGTGAGCTCCTCGAAGACGTCGAACAGCTCCTCGACCTCCTGTGGGGTGAGTACCGCCGTCGGCTCGTCGAGGATCAACAGGTCGGCACCGCGGTAGAGCGCCTTCAGGATCTCGACGCGCTGGCGCTCGCCGACGCTGATCTCCTCGACGCGCTCGTCGGGATCGACGGCGAACCCGTAGCGCTCGGACAGCTCGCGCACCGCCTCACGCGCCCGCGAGCGATCGGTCGCGAGCCCGCCCCATTTCGTGGGTTCGTTGCCGAGGACGACGTTCTCGCCGACGGTCATCGGCGGTACGAGCATGAAGTGCTGGTGGATCATGCCGATGCCGGCGTCGATGGCGTCGCGCGGCGCGTCGAACTCCTGCACCTCGCCGTCGAGCTCGATCGTCCCGCCCTCGGGCTGGTAGAGCCCGTAGAGGACGTTCATCAGCGTGGACTTGCCTGCACCGTTCTCGCCGAGCAGCGCGTGGACGCTGCCGGTCTCCACGGTCAAGTCGACCGCGTCGTTGGCGACGACGCCGGGGAAGCGCTTGGTGATCTCGTCGAGGACGACCGCGTCGGTCATGCGTCACCCGTGTGCTGCGGTCCGTCCCTCTCGTGGGTTCTGGCGTGGTCGAACACGGCTTGTCGATTACGAGCCCGAACCGGGTTTCTTCGGTACCTCGATGTCGCCCGAGACGATCTTCTTCCGGGACTCCTTGAGTGCGTCCTTGACCTCCTTGGGGATCTCGGGGCCGAGCTGGTTCCCGTAGACGACCTCGACGCCGTCCTTTTCGAGCCCGAGCGTCTTCGTGCTCCCGCCCTTGAAGTTCCCGTTGACGACGTTCTCGGCGGCAGTGAACACGGCGTTGTCGACCTGTTTGACCATGCTCGCGAGGATCACGTCGGAGAACTTCGGTGAGCTCTTCGACTGGTCGGAGTCGACGCCGATGGCGTAGCGGTTCTGCTCGCTGGCCGCCTGAAACACGCCGATACCGGTCGCGCCGGCGGAGTGATAGACGATGTCCGCGCCGTCGTTGTACATCGAGACCGCCGCCTCCTTGCCCGCGCCGGGATCGGAGAACGAGCCGGTGTAGGCGACGTTGACGCTCGCGTCGCTGTTCGCGTGCTTGACACCCTTCTCGAACCCGGCCTGGAACTTCTTGATCAGCGGGGCTTCCTCGCCGCCGACGAAGCCGAGTTTCGCGTTGCTGGGATCGGTCTTGCCGGCACCGGCGCTCATCTCCTTTGTCGTCAACAGTCCGGCGAGATGGCCGATCTGGAACGAGCCCTCGTGCTCCTTGAACACGTAGCTGGCGACGTTCGGTTCGTCGACGACGCCGTCGACCAGCAGGAAGCTCTGGTCGGAGAAGTTCGGCGCGACGTCCGAGAGCGCGCTGACCTGCGCGAACCCGATACACGAAACGAGATCGTACTTCGGACTGGTCGATTTGGCGTATCGACGCTGGAAGGTCGGGAAGTCGGAGTTCTGCTCGGGCTGGGCCTCGTTGTAGCTGATGCCGAGCTCCTTTTTGGCGCGCTCGACGCCCCGGTGGGCCATGTCGTTGAACGACTTGTCGCCCAGGCCACCTTTCGCGTAGACCATCCCGATGTTCGCGTCCGAACCGGAGCCGCCCGATCCGCCGCTCGTCCCGTTGCCCGAGCCGTTGCCGCCCGAACCGTTACCCCCGCCGCTGCCGTTCGAGCCACCCGATCCGCCACCGCCGCTCGTACAGCCGGCGAGGCCAGCGATACCTGCCGCACCCGCGATCCGGAGGAACTGTCGTCTGTCTGAGGACATACTCTACCCATATCAATGACGATAATGGTTTAAATCTATCGGAGGTTTACGCGGGAAGCGCCGCCTCGATCGCCCCGACCGTCCGCTCGACGAGTGCATCGACCCGCTCGCTCTCGGCGTAGACCCTGACTTTGGGTTCGGTACCGCTGGGTCGGACGAGCACCCAGCCGTCGTCGAGCTCGATGCGCACCCCGTGAGCGGTCGATCGCTCGCCGTCGGGGAACGTCTCACCGAGACTCTCCGCGAGTTCGTCCATCACCGCCTCCTTTCGCTCGTCGGGACAATCCACGCTCACTTTCCGGTAGGGGCGCTCGGCGACCGGTTCGCGGAGCGTGTCGAGCCCGGATTCGGCGACCAGTCGGGCGAGTGTCGCGGCGCTCGCCACGCCGTCGATCCACGGCCCGAGTGTGGGATGGATGTGTTTCCAGGGTTCGGCCGCGAAGACGACCGCCGTGTCCTCGTCGCCGGCCGCACTCGCCGCCGCGATCCCCTCGTGGAGCGCGCCGAGTCGGACGCGCTCGACGCGCCCGCCCGCTTCCGCGACACGCTCGTCGATGCGCGAGGAGGCGTTCGGCGTCGTCACGACGACGGGATCGCCGGCATCACTCGCACGGGTGTACCGCTCGGCGAGGATCGCGACGATCGTGTCCTCGTGGACGATCTCGCCGTCGCCATCGAGCACGACGACCCGGTCGGCATCGCCGTCGTGGGCGAACCCGAGTTCCGTCTCGCCGCCGGCGACGAACTCACGGAACTCCGCGAGCGTTTCCGGCGTCGGCTTCGATCCGCGGGCGGGGAAGTGGCCGTCGACGTTCGCGTTGACGCCCGTCACGTTGGCCCCGAGCGCCGAGAGCACCTGCGGGGTCGCCCGGCTCGCCATCCCGTTGCCACAGTCCACACTGATGGTCATCCCGTCGAGACCGCCGCCGTGTTCGCGGGCGTAGTCCGCGACGTACGTGCGATAGGCCACGAGCGGCTCGACGTGCTCGGTGTGGCCCCACTCGTCCCAGCTCGCCGGCGGGTCCCTGGCGTCGACGCGCTCCTCGATGCGTGTCTCGGCGTCGTCGCCGTACTCCTGACCGTCGGTGAACAGTTTGAGACCGTTGTCCGTCGGCGGGTTGTGACTCGCCGTGACCATGATGCCGCGTCGTCCGCGCGAGGCAAAGGCCAGCGCCGGCGTCGGGAGCGTTCCGGCGCGACGGACGTCGGCCCCGGCGCTCTCCAGACCAGCTTCGAGCGCTGCGAGCAGCGCCGACCCGGTCTCGCGACCGTCGCGCGCGATGACGAACTCGGTGTTCGGAGCGTCCGTCCCGGCCGCGCGACCGACCGCGAGCGCGAGGCTCGGCGTGACGCGTTCGGTAGCGCTACCGCGGATGCCCGCGGTGCCGAAGAGGTTCATGAGCGGTTGTCGGATGGAGGGCTATTTAGTCGGGCGGTTTAGAGTTCGACGCCGCCGGGGATCAGGCTGTGCTGGCGGACGAGGTTGCCGTCCTCGTTGTAGACGAGAAACGTCGATTTCTCGTGGGCGAGTAGCCGTTCGCCGTCCTGCTCGACGGTGATGCGATAGCGACCGTCGTCGTCGGTGTGCTCTCCATAGGCACGCGCCGCGCGGATGAAATCGAGGACGCCGTCCGCGTCGGCGTTCAGTTCGAGTACGAAATCGCCGGTGATGCGGTTGGTGATCGAGAGCACGCCCTCGTTCTCGTCGGAATGAAAGCGGTAGTTGACGTCGGTCTCCTCGGCATCGACGACGGCATCGTCCGTGCCGGCGAGACGCGACTGAAGCACCTCGTTCGGTCCATCGAATTCGATGGCGACCGTCGGCTTGCCGGGTTCGCCCCCGGTCGCAACCCACTCGGTGTTTGTGACGTGTATGTCGAAGTTCTCGCGCCTCATTCGGTTCTGTTCGGCCTATGTCCCCTGTCGTCATGAACGTAACGCCGGGGTGTCCTCGCCCCCGGCATGGGTTCGCTCGCCACAACCACCGATGGGTTTTACCCGTCTCCACCGGTAGCACCACTGTGATTCGATATCATGGATCGTGCACCTGAACTCGCGGCGTTCGCGGCCTTCGTCGCC
The DNA here is from genome assembly GCF_000336715.1 of Halococcus thailandensis JCM 13552. Classification (GTDB taxonomy): domain Archaea; phylum Halobacteriota; class Halobacteria; order Halobacteriales; family Halococcaceae; genus Halococcus; species Halococcus thailandensis. Next base: position 224,242 of record NZ_AOMF01000165.1, on the reverse strand, counting down.
GCGCTGGTTCCGTGGTCGGTGTCGGTTTCCGACGGCGCGTTCGCCCAGTCGGTCGTCGTCCGGTTCGTCTTCGGTGTGGTCGAGCTCTCCTTCGGCGCACGCTCGCTCGACATGACGCGAGCCGCGGTCCCCATCACCGACATCGGCTCGCAGTATGGCGGCGATCTCGCCCGGCTGGGAACGCTCTGGCTCGTCGCAGCGGCGTTGCTCGTCGTCGCGCTGGCGCTCGCGCTCGCGCTCGTCGTCGCTGGTGACCGCCTGCTCGTGGGAGTGTTCGATCCGGTGCGGGCGATGGGTGCGCTCTGTCTCGGCATGGCGCTCGTCCTCTCGGGCGCGATGTGGCTGCTCTGGCAACAGACATCGCCCGTGCCGATCCCGATCGGCGTGATCGCGCTGCTCCTGTTCGGTGTGGGGCTTCTCACCGTCGATCGCACGCACGACACTCGCACGAGCGCCGGTACGAGTGGATAACGATGAATTGAACCGCCCAGCGGCGAACTCCGTTCAGCAATGGGCGATCCGAGCCGGCGCGACGTGCGCGAGACCTACGACCGCATCGGCGGCCACTTCGCGAAGACCCGCGCACACGCGTGGCCGGCCGTCGAGCGGTTCGTCGATCGAAGCGACGGCGTCGCGCTCGGCCTCGATCTCGGCTGTGGCAACGCCCGCCACGCCGCGGTGCTCGCCGACCGTGCCGACCGGGTCGTCGGGCTCGACGCGAGCCGGACGGTCGTCGAGGCAGCACGCGAACGCCGCGAGCGCGAGGGGTTCCCCGTCGATCTCTGTCAGGGCGATGCGACTCGCCTGCCGATCGCATCCGAGACCGTTGGATTGGCGGTGTATATCGCCACGATCCATCATCTGCCGACCCACGAGGCACGCATCGCGAGTCTGAACGAACTCGCGCGTGTTCTCGCCCCTGGCGGGCGTGCACTCGTGAGCGCGTGGAGCACGTCACACGATCGATTCGAAGAGAACGAGGCGTTCGACACGACGGTTGACTGGACGCTGCCCGACGGCGAGGCCGTTCCCCGCTACTACCACATCTACGATCCGGCGGCGTTCGCGGACGATCTCCGCGAGAGCACGCTCGCCGTCGACCGGGTCTTCGAGGAGCGGGGCAACTGCTACGGGGTAGTGCGTGCCGAAGGGAAACGGACTTAATCACCGATCCGCAACCGCCGATATGCGTCGATATCGGGGCGAGCGACGGTTGCCGATGTTCGACGCGACCACAGTGAGTGCGCCGGTGGTCTAGCGGTAGGACAATGGCCTTCCAAGCCATTAGCCCGGGTTCGACTCCCGGCCGGCGCAGTATTGTCATCCACAGCAAACTCTGACTGGTCCGTAATCTCAAATAACTTCGCGCAGCATCTCACCCGAGGCGTATGGATACGATACAAAAAGGTGACATCGCCGAGATGCAGGCCATCGCGACGTTTGTGAAACGGGGACATATGGTTTCAGTTCCAGTTTCCGACCATTGTCCGTACGATTTCGTACTTGAGGACGATGGCCTCTGGAGAGTCCAGGTGAAGTACGCGCGGCTCCGCGACGAAGGACGCAAACTTCGATGTTCGTTGAAACGCTCCAACCCAAACGCGAACGGTACGAACGACAGCTACTATTCCGCGGACGAGATCGACGCATACGTCATCTATTGCCCGGGTACGGAGTCGCTCTACTGGGTGGATTTCGACGATGCACCGGATGCGAACATCGTCCTCCGATTCGAATCGTCGACCGACCATCCCGACATCCGGTGGGCCGAAGAGTACGAACTATAGCTGTCACGTGGTGAGCTGTGGGTCGTACTGCCCCTCGCTGGCGCATCCGAACCAATCGGATCGGCGCTCGATCCGTTCTGCAGTAACCGTGCTCTCTCGGCGCTACGATGGCTCTTTTGACCGATGGCGTCTCCGCTTGCATCAGCCATTCCACAATACTTATGCCCGCTGCTGGCACTGGTTTATTCGATTCGCTCGTTCAGCATGGACCCCAACATCGGATGGCGATATCGCATCGCGAGCAGTTTCGGCGTAAGCATTCTCGTCGTGTGTGTGATCGCCGTGGCGAACCATCCGTTCGTCCAGCGGCTGGTGACGACGATCCCGCTGCTCGATCGGCTCCCTGTGACGGTACTGTCCGGTGGGGCGCTGGTGGTGGCGATGGCGACGGCGCTGGCGGTGGTAGCCGCCGCACTGTTGACGCTGTTCAAACCCCATCCACGGCGCATCCTCGATACGATCTCACTCACGCTTCGGCGGCTTTTCATGGGCGCGCTCGCGCTCGCGGCGATCGGCTATTTCGATTACACCTATCGACTCCCGCGGACGACGTTGGTGGCGACGACGCTGTTGCTTTCAGTCGCGCTGCCGGCGTGGTTCGTCGCCATCCGTCGCCGGCCGGAGCCGACCGCCGAGCGCACGGTGCTGGTCGGCGACGATCCGGACGCGATGGGTGAACTGCTCGCGACGACCGACCTCCCGATCGTCGGCTACATCGCGCCGGCGATCCGCTACGACGCCGATCGGACCCGTCCGTCGATTGGCGTCGCCGACGGCGGGCAGGCGCTCGACGGACGACTCGACGAGATCGATCATCTGGGTGGTCTCTCGCGACTCGACGATCTGCTGATCGAGCACGATATCGATACGGCGGTGCTCGCCTTCGAGCGCTCGGATCGCGCGGCCTTTTTCGGCGCGCTCGCCACCTGCTACAACCACGGTGTCACTGCGAAGGTCCACCGCAAACACGCCGACAGCGTGCTCACGAGCGGTACGGGTGTCGGCGAACTCATCGACACCGAACTCGTCCCGTGGGACTGGCAGGATCGCGTCATCAAGCGCGGGTTCGATATCGCCTTCGCGCTCGCGGGACTGGTGGCGCTCTCGCCGGTCATCATCGCCATCGCTGCCGCGATCAAACTCGACGATGGCGGGCCACTTTTCTATGGTCAGGAACGAACCGCCGAGTTCGGCGAGACGTTTCGTGTCTACAAGTTCCGGAGCATGATCCCCGACGCGGAGGCGGCGACCGGCGCGAAACTCAGCGAGGAGGACGCCGGTGGCGTCGACCCCCGTGTCACACGTATCGGGCGACTGCTCCGGCGGACGCATCTCGACGAAATCCCGCAGCTGTGGTCGATCTTCGCCGGCGACATGAGCGTCGTCGGCCCGCGTCCGGAACGACCCGAGCTCGACGACGACATCGAGACGAACCTGATCGAGTGGCGTCGGCGGTGGTTCGTGAAGCCGGGACTGACGGGTCTCGCACAGATCAACGAAGTCACGGGCTACGATCCGGAACGAAAACTCCAGTACGACGTGAAATATATCAACGAACAGTCGTTTTGGTTCGATCTCCAGATCGTCGTCAGACAGATCTGGCTCGTTCTGAGCGATCTCGTCGAGACCGTCGCCACCCGTTGATCGACCGATTACGGAGTTCGGAGACGTGCCGTTAGCAGCCGTCTCGACCACCGGAACGTCATCATCGACTGGGAATATATACCAAACCCACATGATTGATTAGTCTTGATATACCGGAAACCCTTTTATAACGTCCTCACAAAGATCGGAGCAGGAAGCGGCGAGGCTAACTATGACAGGAGATGAACTCATCTGGCGGATCGCGGGCGGTTCCGGCGACGGGATCGACTCGACGAGCCAGAACTTCACGAAGGCGCTGATGCGCACGGGGCTGGACGTATTCACACACAGACATTACCCGTCACGAATTCGTGGCGGCCACACCTACGTCGAGGTGCGGGCGGCCGACCACGCAGTGAAATCGCGCGGCGACGGCTACGATTTCCTGCTGGCACTCGGCGATAGTTTCGCGCGCAATCCACAGGACGGCGAGGCCTACTACGGCAACGAGGAGGTCAAACCGCTGACGGAGAACCTCGACGAACTGCGCGAGGGCGGCGTGATCGTCTACGACGAGGGGCTGCTCGACACCGACGAGGTCGAGAACTTCGACGAGCGCGTCGAGGAGAACGACTGGCACGTCTACCCNGCTGCTCGACACCGACGAGGTCGAGAACTTCGACGAGCGCGTCGAGGAGAACGACTGGCACGTCTACCCGCTCGATCTGCGTGGCCTCGCGCGTGAGCACGGCCGCGAGATCATGCGCAACACCGCCGGTGTTGCAGCAACGGCCGCGCTGATCGGGATGGACACGGAGGTTTTCGAGGAATTGATGGCCGACACGATGGGCGAGGAGATGCTCGAGACCAACGTGGAAGTGCTCGAGGAGGCCCACGCCGAGGTCAGCGAGATGGAGTTCACCCACGATCTGGAGGTCCCGACGGGCAGCCACGACGAGGAGCAGGTGCTGCTGAACGGGAGTCACGCGGTCGCGTACGGCGCGATCGACGAGGGCTGTCGGTTCATCGCGGGCTATCCGATGACGCCGTGGACGGACGTGTTCACGATCATGACCCAGCACCTCCCATCGATCGGGGGGATCTCCGAGCAGGTCGAAGACGAGATCGCGGCGGCGTCGCTGGCGATCGGGGCCTCCCACGCGGGTGTCAAAGCCATGTCCGGCTCGTCCGGTGGCGGGTTCGCACTGATGAGCGAACCGCTGGGGCTGGCGGAGATGACCGAGACGCCGATCGTATTGGTCGAAGCGATGCGGGCGGGTCCCTCGACGGGGATGCCGACCAAACCCGAACAGGGCGACCTCGAGCACATCCTCTACACCAGTCAGGGCGATTCGAACAGAGTGGTCTTCGCCCCTGGGACGGTTGCGGAGGCCTACGAGCAGTCCAGAGAAGCGTTCCGGGTGGCCTACGAGTACCAGATACCGGTCGTGATCGTGATCGATCAGAAACTCTCCGGGGAGTTGGCGAGCGTGCCGGCGAGCCACTTCGATCGCGAACCGAATCCGGATCNGTGATCGTGATCGATCAGAAACTCTCCGGGGAGTTGGCGAGCGTGCCGGCGAGCCACTTCGATCGCGAACCGAATCCGGATCTCGGTAGTGTGCTGTCCGAAGAGGAGATCCAGGAGGCGTCCCATCACGCATCGGGGACGTTCAACCGGTTCCGCCACGACCCCGAGGACGGCGTGAGCCCGCGGAGCATCCCAGGTCAGAAGGACGGCCGATTCCTGGCNGCGTCCCACCACGCCTCGGGGACGTTCAACCGGTTCCGCCACGACCCCGAGGACGGCGTGAGCCCGCGGAGCATCCCAGGTCAGAAGGACGGCCGATTCCTGGCGACGGGCAACGAGCACACCCCGCAGGGTCACATCGAGGAGGATCCCGACAACCGCGTCGCGCAGGTCGACCGGCGCACGCGCAAACTCGAATCGATTCGGGAGGACCTCGACGAGAAGGAAAGTTCGAATCAGACGTACTACGGGCCAGAAGACGCAGAGCACGGCATTCTGGTCTGGGGAAGCCAGCAGGGGAGCGTCGAGGAGGCCGTCGACCGCCTCAACGACCAGGGTGAGTCGGTGAAGATGCTGGGCGTGAGCGACATGATGCCCTACCCGAAAGCGGACGTCACGGAGTTCCTCGAATCGGTCGAGGAGTGCCTGGTCGTCGAGATGAACATCACCGCCCAGTTCAGAGGGCTCACCCAGAAGGAGCTGGGGAGATTCGGCGAGAAGATGTCGAGCCTGCTGAAATACAACGGCAACCCGTTCGAGCCGGCCGAAGTCGTCGAGGGGTTCGACATCCAGGTGAACGGTGGCGACGAACCGCCGACGGCACAGACGCGGATCGAACCCGCGGCAGGTGATTAAGATATGAGCAAATCATTCAGTGCGATCGGACAGGCGGCACAGGACGAGGAGATCGACCGGGAGGCGTTCACGCCGGGGATCGAACCGCAGGCGACGTGGTGTCCGGGCTGTGGCGACTTCGGCGTGCTGAAGGCGCTCAAAGGTGCGATGCCAGAAGTCGGGCGCACGCCCGACGAGACCCTGCTGGTGACGGGCATCGGCTGTTCGGGCAAGCTGAACAGCTACTTCGAGTCCTACGCGATGCACTCGATCCACGGGCGCTCGCTGCCGATCGCCCGCGCGGCGAAGTTGGCGAACCCGGGACTCGAGGTGATCGCGGCGGGTGGCGACGGTGACGGCTACGGCATCGGTGGCAACCACTTCATGCACACCGCCCGCGAGAACCACGACATGACCTACATCGTCTTCGACAACGAGATCTTCGGGCTCACCAAGGGCCAGACGTCGCCGACGAGCCCGAAGGGTCACGAGTCGAAGACCCAGCCCCACGGCTCGGCGAAGGACCCGATCCGGCCGCTGTCGCTGGCGCTGACCTCCGGTGCGTCCTACGTTGCGCGCACCGCAGCCGTCAACCCGCGGCAGGCGACCGAAATCTTGACGGAGGCGATCGAACACGACGGGTTCGCGCACGTGGACTTCCTGACGCAGTGTCCGACCTGGAACAAGGACGCAAAACAGTACGTTCCATACACGGACGTCCAGCAGTCCGAGGACTTCGACTTCGACGTCCACGACCGCCAGGAGGCCGCCGAGATGATGCGCAAGACCGAGGACAAACTCTACGAGGGCGAAGTCCTCACCGGACGGTTCTACGTCGACGAGGAGCGCCGGTCGTACGGCGAGGAAAAACGCTCGACGGGCGAGATGCCCGAGGAGCCGCTGGCCGAGCGCTACTTCGACGAGGGAGCCGACTGGGAGCGCAGTTACGACCTCCTCGACGCCCACAAGTAGCGTCCGCCGTCGACAGTTCTTTTATGTCCGCGCCGATAGCTGCCGGTAGAGTATGCCAACGAGAAACACGAAGATCGTCTGTACGCTCGGGCCGGCGACCGCCGAGCAGCCGACGATCGAACGGCTCATCGAGAACGGGATGTCGGTCGCGCGGCTCAACGCGAGTCACGGTACCACGGAGAACCGCGCCGACCTCATCGAGACGGTGCGCGCAGCGAGCTCGGCCGTCGGCCGATCGGTCGCGATCATGCTCGATCTGCCCGGCCCGGAGATCCGCACCGCGCCGCTTGACGAACCGATCAAGCTCGAAACCGGCACCGAGGTCCGTTTCTCGGAGGGCGAGACCGCGACCCCCGAGGCGGTCGGCGTCTCGACCAGCATCGGTGCCGTCAGCCCCGGCGATCGCGTGCTGCTCGACGACGGCCGCATCGAGACGGTCGTCAGCCGTGTCGAGGGCGAGACCGTCGTCGTCGACGTCGAGAGCGGCGGAACCCTCGGCGGACAGAAGGGGATCAACGTCCCGGGTGTCGATCTCGATCTGGAATCCGTCACCGAGCAGGACCGCCAGGAACTGACGCTGGCGGCCGACTACGACGTCGATTTCGTCGCGGCGAGTTTCGTCCGCGACGCCGAAGACATCTACGCGGTCAACGAAGCCCTGGAGAGCCAGGGCACGGACGTGCCCGTCGTCGCCAAGATCGAGCGCGCCGGCGCGGTCGAACGGCTCGACGACATCATCGAATCGACCTACGGCGTGATGGTCGCCCGGGGTGATCTCGGCGTCGAGTGTCCGATGGAGGAGGTTCCCCTGATCCAGAAGCGGATCATCCAGAAATGTCGTGCGGCGGGCGTCCCGGTGATCACGGCGACCGAGATGTTGGATTCGATGACCCACGCGCGCCGGCCGACGCGCGCTGAGGCCACCGACGTGGCGAACGCGGTGTTCGACGGGACCGATGCGGTGATGCTCTCGGGCGAGACGGCCGTCGGCGACCACCCGGCGCGCGTCGTCGACGCGATGTCGACGATCGTCGGCGAGGTCGAAGCCAGCGAGGAGTACGCCGAGCGCAACGAGCAGACCGTGCCGAAACCCGGCAGCGCCAGGACGGACGTGCTCGCCCGTTCCGCACGCTATCTCGCCCGGGACATCGACGCGGCGGCGATCGTCGCGGCGACCGAATCGGGCTATACGGCGCTCAAGGCGGCCAAATACCGCCCCGACGTGCCCGTCGTCGCCGTCACGCCGTCACGGCAGGTCTGTCGCCATCTCGCGCTCTCGGCGGGGGTCGTTCCCCAGTTCGCGCCGCTCACCGAACGCGAGAAGAGCACGGACGTCGTGGTGCAGAACGCCGTCCAGACGGCCGTCGACGCCGGGATCGTCGCCAGCGGCGACAGTGTGGTCGTCCTCGCCGGGCTGATGACCGATCTCGAGGAGGCGAACACGACGAACATGCTCAAGATCCACGTCGCCGCCGACATCGTCGCCTCCGGGCGCTCGATCGTCGAGGGCGTCGCCACCGGACCGCTCCACCACGCCGAGCACGGCGACCTCACGTCGGTCCCCGACGGCAGCGTGCTGATGCTGCCGACCGACTTCGACGACGAGTTCACCGGTGATCCCTCGTCGCTCGCCGGCATCGTCAGCGGCCACAAGGGAGTCACGGGCTACCCGGCGATCGTCGCCCGTGAGCTCGGCATCCCGATGATCGGTGGGGTCGATCTCGCCGACCTCCCGGCAGACGTGACGGTGACGCTCGACGCCGAGCGTGGCGTCGTCTACGAGGGCGACATCACCAGCACGCGGTAGATCGCTCTCGCTCTCGAAAATCGACCGACGGCTCCGCTGGTCATCACATCGCTGCTCGATCGAATCGATGCCAAGCGAAAAATCAGGCAGTGTTTCGCCGTTTTCGCTCAGTCGACGCGCGCTTCCTCGCCCGCGAGGTCCTCGATGATCTGCATCACGCCGGAGTTGTCGTCGTCGCCCCGGCCGGTCGTCTCCATCGACTTGTAGAGCTCGTGGGCGATTTCGGTCTGTGGCATCGGCGCGCCGAAGGCCTCGCCGGCGTCGGTCGCGATGCGGAGATCCTTGTACTGATAGGAGGCGAAGAAGCCCGGATCGAAGTCACCCTGGATCATCGACGGTGCGCGGTTGTCGAGCGTCCAACAGCCGGCGGCCCCACCGCTGATCGCCTCGACGACCGCATCGAGATCCGCACCGGCCTTCTGGGCGAAGACGAGCGCCTCGCTCACGCCGACCATCTGGGCGGCGACGACGATCTGGTTGCAGGCCTTCGTCGTCTGACCGGCCCCGCTCGGCCCGCAGTGGGTGATCGTCTCGCCCATCGCCGCGAGCAGTTCCTCGTTGGCGTCGAAGACGTCCTCGTCGCCGCCGACCATGATCGAGAGCGTGCCGTCGATGGCACCCTCCTCGCCGCCGCTGATCGGTGCGTCGAGCATCTCAGCACCTGCATCCTCGATCTCTGCGGCGAGTTCCTCGGTGACCGTCGGCGAGATCGTCGACATGTCGATCACGGTCATCCCTTCGCTCAGCCCGGCGAGGATACCGTCGTCGTCACGGACGATCGATTCGACGACCGGCGAGTCCGGAAGGCAGGTGATCACGATGTCGACTTGCTCGGCGACCGCTTGGGGGGAGTCGGCACCCTCGCCACCGTAGTCGACGAGTTCGTCGACTGGTTCCTGCGAGCGGTTGTGACCCACGACGTCGTAGCCTGCGTCGACGAGGTTCTTCGACATCGGGAGGCCCATGATACCCAGACCGACGAAACCGATTGTTTCGGCCATTACGTTGCACGCTCGCAGCCAGTCAGTAAAATCCATCGATCCGTACGTCGACGGCCGGTCTCGTTGCACCATTCGAAGATTTGCATGTGACCGAGAAGACCACCGACTCGTCGTCGACCGACCATGCTGACTCGTCGCCACGCCCCCCGCCGGCCGCGGCGAGGACGCGTCGTAAGCATTATCAGCGTCTCGCCGGTATTCGGGGCCATGCCACAGGTAGGCCAGACGGCACCGGCGTTCAGTCTGCAGAATCAGGACGGCGAGTCGGTTTCGCTCTCGGAGTTCGAGGGCCAGCGCACGGTCCTCTACTTCTACCCGAAGGCGGGGACGGAGGGCTGCACCATCGAGGCGAACAACTTCGGCGACGCATTCGACGAGTTCGAACAGCACGACGCCCAGGTGCTCGGCGTCTCGACGGATTCGGTCGCGGATCTCGCGGCGTTCCGCGACGACGAGGAGCTCCCGTTCACGCTGCTGAGCGACGAGGACGGTTCGGTCGCCGAGAAATACGACTCCGCCGGCGACGGCACCGCGCTCCGCAACACCTTCGTCATCGGCCCGAACGGCGACATCGAGGCCGTCTACGAGGACGTCTCGCCCGGCGAGCACGCCGAGCAGGTGCTCGACGACGTTGCCGCGCGCGAAGTCGCCTAGAACGACTCCCGCGACGACCAATCGACCCGTGTTTTTCGCCGAACGACGTCGATAGCGGCTCGTCCGACCCGTCAGCGACAACGAAACGTCTTTGAGTGGTGGTTTCTCACGTGGCGTGTGAACGATACGTACCGATACGCGGTCGTCGACGAGACGACCGTCCGGACCGCCGTGTGGCACCGACTCCCGAACTGATGGCGCGTTCGTCGCTCCCCGCCGGTGCCCTCGCGGTTCTCGGCACCGGACTGTTCGGGATCGGCCTGGCCGTCGGCGGCTACGGGGCGTCGGTGACGGCGCTCATCGAGCAGGGGGTCGCGGCCGACGTCGCCGGCTTCGGGATGACGATCTATCTGCTCGGCCAGGTCGTCGCGGCGCTGCCCGCAGACCGCCTGACGCGCCGCTACGGACCACGTCGCGTCGTCGTCGGCGGGTTCGCGGTGGGAACTGCGGGAGCGATCATTGGTGGGACGCTCGACCTCCGGCTCGTCTATCTCTCACGCGTCCTGCTCGGCGTCGGTACCAGCGCTGCGCTGCTCGCCGGCCTGAAGTACGCCGGCCACCGGACGGACCGAGAGTCGCGCTCGCTCGCACAGGGCTTGCTCGGCGGGGCGTTCACGCTCGGGCTCGCGGGCGGGCTGGTCGCCGGACCGCCGCTGCTCGCGCGTTACGGGCCGGTGGCGCTGGCGCTGCTCGCGGCGATCGTCACCGCCGCGCCGGCCGCGCTCGTCCTCCGGCTGGAAGCGGTGCCCACCGATCCCGTTCGTCGCGTTGCGAGCTATCTTGCACCGCTGCGCTCGACGACGGGTATCGTCCTCGGGCTGGCCAACATGATGTCGTTCGGCCTGCTGATCGTGGCGACGACGTGGTACGGCGACGTGCTCGGGACGGAGCCGACGCTACCCGCGACCGTGATCCTGCTCGGCTTCTCGCTGGCGACCGTCGGCGGGCGGTTCGGCGGTGGCTGGATCGCGCGCGCACTGAACGAGCGTGCGGCCGTCGCGCTCACCCTCGGGCTGCTCTGTCTGCTGCTCGGTGGCGCGGCGGCCGCCATCGCGATCGACGCACCGCTCGTCCTCGGCGTCATGCTGCTCGGCACCGGCGCGGGCTTCGGGCTGCCGTTCGGCCCGCTGTTCGGCCTCGCCTTCTCGAACCTCGCCGACGACGCCGGGCTGACGCTCGTCACGATGATGGTGATCGGCAACGCCGGCGCGCTCGTCTACCCGTGGCTCATCGGGCGCTCCCTCCGACAGACGGGCTCGTACACGAGCGGTTTCCTCCTCATGGCGCTCTCGGTCGGCGTCGTGGTCGTACTGCTGGTGCTGACGATCGGTCTGGGATCGCTACCGAGCCCATCCTCGGGCGACGCGGATGTCGCTGGCGGTCGGTGATCGAGGCTTCTCGCAGCGCTGGTGAGTGATTTCGGACGAGAGTCGAAATTCGAGTCGTCAGGCCGATCGCGCGAGCCGGGCGATACCGCCGGTCAGCACGCGGGTCGCGGTCGCACAGCTCTCCCAGTCGGTCCATTCGAGCGGGTTGTGCGAGATACCGTCGCGCGAGGGGGCGAAGATCATCCCCGAATCGGTGACTTTCGCGACGTGCATCGTGTCGTGGCCGGCACCCGAGTGGAGCTCCATCGTCGACACACCGCCCTCGGCGGCCGCCTCGTCGAGTGCGGACGTACACCGATCGCTCATGTCGATCGGCGCGATGTCGTAGGGGCGCTCGAACGTGGTGTCGACGCCGCGCTCGGCTTCGAGGCGTGCGAGGCTCGCCTCGACCTCACCGACGATCGTCTCCATCGATTCGTAGTCGACGTCACGGATATCGATCCCCAGTTCGGCGCGGCCGGGAACGACGTTGACAGCGTTCGGGCTGATGTCGAGCTGGCCGACCGTGCCGACGACGCTGTCGCCTTTCTCGGCGACGACGTCCTCGGTCGCCTGCTCGACGTCGAGGACCAGTTCGCTCGCCGCCGCGAGCGCGTCCGTCCGGTCCTTCATCGCCGCACAGCCAGCGTGGTTCGCCTCGCCATCGATCTCGACCGAACACCGGATCGTCCCGGTGATCGAGGTGACGATCCCGACGGGAACGTTCGCGTTTTCGAGCCGCTTGCTCTGCTCGACGTGGACTTCGAGCCAGGAGTCCCACGTGCTCGCGTCGAGCCGGCCGGAGCCCTTCGCACCGATCTCGTTTAGAGCCTCGTCGAGCGAGATGCCGTCGTGATCCTCGAGCGCGAGCGCGTCATCGACCGACCGCTGTCCGGTCGCCACCGCCGAGCCGAGAACGCCGTTCGAGAAGCGTGTCCCTTCCTCCTCGGTGAAACAGATGACCTCGACCGGCCGTTCGAGATCGGCGTCGGACTCCTGGAGCGCACGGACGGCTTCGAGGGCGCTGTAGACGCCCAGCACGCCGTCGAAGATGCCGCCCTCGGGCACCGAGTCGAGGTGGCTTCCCGCGGCGACCGGGGCCGCGTCCGGATCGGCACCGTCGGGCACCCAGCGGCCGGCGATGTTGCCGACCGAGTCGGTCCGGACGTCGAGACCGGCGTCCTCCAGCCGTTCGACGAAATACTCGCGCACCTGCTGGTTGGCCTTCGTTCCCGGGAGCACCGTCCGTCCGTGACCCTCGCCGATCGAGATCGCGCCGTACTCGCCGTTCGTCTCGATGTCGTCGCGCAGTCGATCCTCGTCGACGTGGCGGGACGACTCTGCTGTTGCGTTCATGGTTCGCGTGTCGCTAAACCGTGATCCGGCTTGAATGTGTGGATTGTCGCACTGATTCGCCGGAGCAACGTGTCGAAGCCGGCGTCGGAAACGTGGGAATCAGCGGGGCTGTCGGTGGGTCAGTCGGCCGTCGGTGCCGGCGACTCCGAGAGATATTCGGTGGTGCGCTCGTCGAGATCGAGCTTCCGGAGGACGACGTAGGTGGCGAAGCCGACCGGGAGCCCGACCATCCAGGAGAAATCGAGCAGCGCGATGCTCGCGAGCGAGCCGACGAGCACGCTCGCCAGCGCCGTGACCGAGAACCCCTTGATGAACCAGAAATTCGAGTCACGGCTCTTGTCGTAGAGCGACGGGATCGAGGCGCTACCCGAACGGAAGACCCAGTAGTCGGCCAGCAACACACCGAGCACCGGTCCCAGCGGGACGGCGTAGGCGTTGATCATCAGGAAGTAGATACCGCCCTCCGAGGAGAACAGCACCCACGGGAAGGTCACGACCGAGAGCACGCTCGTGATGATGAGCCCGCGCTCCCACGTGGTGCCGATGGCGTCCTGGAGCACGTGGACGGTCGGGATGAGGTTGAGCGTCAGGTTCGAGGAGGTCTGTGCGGCGAGGACGAACACCATCACCGCGACGCCGACCGTCGGATTCGGGGCCACGTCCATGATGGCGAACACCGGGTTCTGGGTGTTCGTCGTGATCGACGTGCCGAAGATGACGCCGACGAGCGCCATGTAGAGCATCGCCGGCGCGACCCCGAGCAGATGGCCGAGAACGTGGTTCCATGAGCCACGTTTCTTCTCCAGATGGCGACTGAGATCGGCCGCGTTGAGCGCGCCCGTCATCGCCGTCCCGACGTGGGCCGCGACGATCGTGAGGAAGGGCAGCCCCCACGTCCCGCCGTACTCGATTGACTGCGTCGAGATGCCCTGCTTCGAGACGACCGTGAACACCGTGTACGCGAGCAGCACGATGATGACGCCGGCGGCGATCGAGTCGAACCACTTGATCGAACTGATACCGCCCCACGCGAGGGCGATGTTCAACAGCAAGAACAGCACGAAGTAGAGCCGGAGGTTGCCGACGCCCCACAGCGTCTGCGTGATGCTCTGGATCGCCAGCGCGCCGATCCAGTTGCCGATCCCGAGCCAGATGACCGCGGGCAGCATGCGGACGACGTTCGGAACGACCGCCCCACGAGTGCCGAACGCGGCCCGTGCCTGGGCGACGAACGGGATCCCCTCGTCGTAGCCCCAGCGGCCGTTGAGCACGAAGAAGACCGCCGACGTCACCGCGCCGATGGTCATCGCGGCCCCGGCCTGTACCACGTTCAACGGTCCCTGCGGGTAGACGGCGAAAAACGCCGTCGCGAACCCCTGGACGATGATGAACGACGCCCACCAGACCGGGATGTAGTGCGAGAGGCTCATCGAGCGCTCGTCGTCCGGGATCGGTTCCAATCCTTCCGAACTCGACTCCGTCATGGTCGTTCCTCGTATGCCATTGCGTACCGTATATCGAGAAGACACGTGATATATTCTTCGCTGGATTTCAAGAAAAACTCTCAAGAAAAATTCTGAGGCACTATTCAATTCGAACTTCTGCACTCGATTCGACCCTCTAGCGGAATCGAACAGCCAAACGGTTTTACGTTGCTGGGTAGAATCGGTGGTCGATGCCGGTTGATACAGTAATTTCGAACGGGACCATCGTGACGAGCGAGAGCGTTTTCGATGGTGCCATCGCGATCGACGACGGAACCATCGTCGGCGTCGGCGACGAGGAGACGCTGCCGGAGGCCTCGACCACGATCGACGCGTCGGATCGCCTCGTGATGCCTGGCGTCGTCGATCCACACACTCACATCGACGACCACGTTTCGCTCGATAGCTACGAATCGGCGACCAGCGCCGCCGCACTCGGCGGCGTGACGTCGCTCATCGACTTCGGCTGGCAGGCGTACGTCAGCGAGGACAGCGCCTGGGACGAGGAAAGCACGATCCGGGAGGGTGTCGAACGCAAGCGCGAGAAGGCCGAGAACCCGGTGATCGACTTCAGCCTCCACGGCGGCTTCCTGCGCGAGGGCGAGGACGCCTTCGACGAGCTCGAGGGGCTGATCGAGGACGGCATCACCTCGTTCAAGATGTACAGCACCTACGAGTTCGGCCTCTCACACGGCTATATCCGCCGGGTGTTCGACGAGCTGGCGGATCTCGACGCCGTCGGGGGCGTCCACACCGAGGATCACAGCGTCTGTGAGTCGCTGACCGAGGAGTTCCGGAAGGCCGGACGGGACGACCCCCGCTGGCTCGCCGAGGCACGGCCGGACTACGCCGAAGCGATGGCGGCCGACGACGTCGCCAGGCTCGCCAGCGAGACCGGCGTGCAGTACTACGGCTTCCACACCGCCTCCCGGAAGGCGGCGGACGCGCTCGCACGCTACCAGGACGACGGGAGCAACATCCGTGGCGAGGCCTGCGTCCACCACACGACGCTGACGAAGGAGCTCTACGACGAGATGGGCAACCTCCCGAAGCTCACGCCCCCGCTGCGGACCGCCGACGACAACGACGGACTGTTCGAGCACCTCCGTGAGGGCGCACTAAGCGTCGTCTCGACCGATCACGTCGCTCAGAAGCGCGAGCGAAAGGAAACCACTGAGTGGTGGGAGGATCCGTACGGGTCCAATGGGCTCCAGGCGAGCCTCGCGGTGTTCCACGACGAGGCGGTGAACCGGCGCGGCTTCTCCTATCCGTTCCTCGTCCGGACGATGTGTACGAACCCCGCACGGACGTTCGGCTTCGCCGAGAAGGGCACGCTCGATCCCGGCACCGACGCCGACATCGTCCTGTTCGATCCGAACGAGAGCTACACGATCACGGCCGAGGACAACGCCTCGGTCGCCGACTACTCGATCTACGAGGGTCGTGACGTGACCGGGCGCGCAAAAACGACGCTCGTCCGTGGCGAGGTCGTCGCCGACGACGGCGAGATCGTCGAGACCGGCCGTGGCGAGTTCGTCCCGCGCGAACGACCAGACTGGAGCGTCTGAGGCTCACCGTCCGTCGACGGCTGATCGTTGCTCGTTTTCGATGTGCCGACCACACGCGCCTACACGAGCGGTAGCGATCGGGTCGAATCAGCGAGACGGACCAGTGGGTCGTCGGTGAATCAAAAAACGGGATCGATGAACGCTCGCTGCCGGCTTAGACTTCGCGGATGGTGATGTCTTTCTGGCCGTTCTTGAGCGTGTCCTGTTCGAGCTCGTAGAGCTCCTGCTGGGTCGCGTCGAGGTTCGCGACGTGGTTGCCAGCGAGTTCGCCGGCCGGGCTCTTGAAGCACGTCGAGCCACACGGGACGAGGATCTCCTTCTCGTTGCGGTAGCCCGGGTAGAGAAGGATGTCGCCGCGCGAGGGGTACACAGTATGATTCTCGCGGGGGACTTCCGGCAGCTCGATCTCGTCGATGTTGACCCACGTCGCGTGCCCGCTCCAGCGGACGTGCATCAGGTCCGATTCGAGCGGCAGGAAGTCGCGCATGGCATCGATCGATTCCGGTGCCTCGTCTTCGAGCAGCTCGGCCGTGTAGACGTCGCCGCCGATGTCGAATTCCAGTTCTCCCATATCTCTGGAACCAACCGCCCCTCTGATAAGGATTGTGAATCACTGTGACTGACTCCCGACGGATCGGGAGACGGACGTCGATCGCGGACGATATTCCACGACGGCGGTTCGTTCGACGATATCGAAACTTACACGTACTGCTCGAACCACATGATAATTGCAAGATCTCGGCTTGGCAAGATCGTTTGACTCAGCGAGATGTGGCTAAATATTCAGGGTTTCCATATTTGGTTCATTATAACCGAATCGCGGATTAATCTCTCAATATAAACTATGCCTTTTATTCAATAGAGTATATGTATCGGTAGCTGCAACAAACGAATCCGCGAAAGAAGACCACGAGAATTCACGCACCAGTTCATGCAGTTGCTCCCGTCGCTCCGCTCGCGGGAGCGACGGGGCAACCCTGTCGTTGATTTCGATCAACGTCTCAACGAGATACGCTTCCTTGGCATGATCGAGGCGGACGCTCAGTCCGCCTCGTTCGTCCCAAAATGCTACGTTCGCCCGCTCAGCGAACGTTACCAGCGTCCACGCGAGGAACACTAACTGGACGTAGCGCTCTATTGCCTGTTTTCCTTCCAGCTGGTACTGCTTGAAGCCGAACTTCGCGTTCGATTCCTCGTGGACCGTCTCGATGTTCCACCTGTGTTCGACGAGTTCGAGGATCTCGGCCGCTGACCGGCCGAGATCCGTACTCAAGTAATGTCGAGTCGTGTCCTCGGTCTCGCTCGCGACGATCTTCACCGAACCGACGCCTTCGATTTCGACGATCTTGCTCGCAATGTCGTAGGTTCTCTCTTTTCCACGGACGGTGATCGTCGTCGACTCGTATTCCAGCGTCGACGCGAGGGCGTCGACGCGTTGGGTCCAGACAACACCCTGCGGTGAGACGTGTTTGTTGGATTTCAGCCGACAGACGACATCATGGCCTTGGTTTTGGATCGTAGCGACTCTTTCGTCACCGTAGTACGCGGAGTCGAAAACGACGGTGAGAGCCGCTCCAGCCGGCAGCTGGAGCGGCGTGACGATCTCTTCGACAGCGATCTTGGTCTTTTTCTTGAACGGTTCGTCGAAATCCGGCGCGAGATCTTCTGGAAGGTACATCCGCGCACGGTAGGGAACGTAGACGTCACCGACCTGGAGGCAGGAAGTAACGATCTTGTTGCCCAGTTCCGTCTCGCCTTCGACTGGATTGTACAACCGGGCGACGCCATCGGTGGCGTCGCCGGTTTTCGGCACGAACGTATCGTCGATGTGGAGGAGTACATCGTCACCAGCACCGACCTGGAGCTGGTCGAAGACGTACTCGGCGTGGTATTGGACGAGATCGGTGGTCGACCAGTCAGCACCGCTGAAGAAGTAATCGTAGGCTCTGCGGGATTTCGCGTTCCCGTCGGGACGCGAAATCCCTTGGGAGAGTCCACTGACTGTCCACTGCGTTTCGCCATGAATCAGTGTGCTCACGAGGTGTTTGAGCGAATCAGCGTTGCGGCTGTCGGAGAATGCTGGTTCAAACGTCGAGAAAGCTTGTTCGAACCACGGCGGAAGACGAGTAACGCCGAGCACAGGATGGAAACATTAGGACTACACCGGGAACCGCCGTTCGATGTTCCTACCTACTGCTCGCTGACCAGTCAGCGAGCGTAGGGAAGAGTTGCCAAGCCGAGTGCAAGATGACTGTCACCGGCCGTCCGATGCTGGACAGTTCTCGAGCCACTGGTTACAGAGATGACCACTGATACACAGATGACAGGGAACACTCACGACAAGCGACTCCACGAGCGGAAGTTCGTGCGGACGTTTTTCACCTCGCCGACGGCGGTCGAGGGCGAGGAGGACTCGGCGAAGATGATCCGCAGCGCGAGNCACGACAAGCGACTCCACGAGCGGAAGTTCGTGCGGACGTTTTTCACCTCGCCGACGGCGGTCGAGGGCGAGGAGGACTCGGCGAAGATGATCCGCAGCGCGAGCGAGCTGCGCGGGATGCAGGCACCGGACGTGTGGGTGCCGGACAACGAGGACGCGACGGCACCGTCGATGCGCGACGAGGGTGCGGCGAACATCGTCGAGGTGCTCTCGGAGAACGGGGCGGAGTTCCCCGGCGAGATCCACCCGCGGGTGGTCTGGCACCGCGACAGCCCCGAGACGCGCCATCAGGGGCTCAAGCGCATGCTGTCGATCGCCGACCCAGAAAAGGGAGCCGTCGAGCACCTCGACGGGTTCGTGATCCCGGAGGTAGGTGGGATCGACGACTGGAAGAAAGCCGACGAGTTCATCACGATCGTCGAGCACGAGCACGGTCTCGAAGAGGGCTCACTGGCGATGTCGGTAATCGTCGAGTCGGGTGCCGCCGAACTCGCGATGGGCGACCTGCGCGAGGAGATGGGCAAACCCACGAACAACCTCGAACGGCTGTTCATGCTCGTCGACGGCGAGGTCGACTACACGAAGGACATGCGCGCGATCACGCCCACCGGAAACCTGCCGGCGTGGCCGGAACTGCGCCACAACACCTCGCGCGGTGCGAGCGCGGCCGGTCTGATCTCGGTCGACGGTCCCTACGACGACATCCGCGACGTCGAGGGCTACCGCGAGCGCATGACCGACAACCAGGCCAAGGGGATGCTCGGCATCTGGTCGCTCACCCCTGGACAGGTGGTCGAAGCGAACAAGTCGGGCCTGCCGCCGGCGACGGGTTCGTGGCTGCTCGACGACGGCAGCCAGCAGGTCGCCCTCGACAGTGAGGACGGCAANGCGAACAAGTCGGGCCTGCCGCCGGCGACGGGTTCGTGGCTGCTCGACGACGGCAGCCAGCAGGTCGCCCTCGACAGTGAGGACGGCAACGAGGTCTACACGGGCGACCGACTCTCGCTCGACGAGAGTGGTGACGACTACGTACTGACCGTCGGGAGCGACGAGCGCCACCTCGACGAGGAGGAACTCAGCGAGGAGCTGCTCGACATGGTCGAGTACGTCCCGAGCATGGACGANACCGTCGGGAGCGACGAGCGCCACCTCGACGAGGAGGAACTCAGCGAGGAG
The DNA here is from genome assembly GCF_000336715.1 of Halococcus thailandensis JCM 13552. Classification (GTDB taxonomy): domain Archaea; phylum Halobacteriota; class Halobacteria; order Halobacteriales; family Halococcaceae; genus Halococcus; species Halococcus thailandensis. The sequence goes on along the minus strand of NZ_AOMF01000165.1, from coordinate 204,681 downwards.
CTGCTCGACATGGTCGAGTACGTCCCGAGCATGGACGACATCGTCGACTCGATGGAGCAGTTCGAGGAAGCCCGTGATGCCGGCACCGGTGCGATCGCGATGGAGCGCGCCGCGACCATCGAAATCGACGGCATCTCGGTGGACGTTGCGAACGATCGGATGTGGGACGAAGCGACCTATCAGGCGTCGATGACGCCCGTCAGCCTCTTCCAGGACGTCTACGAACACCGTCCGGACCAGCACGACGACCTCGAGGAGCTCTACAGCCCCGACGTCGTCGAGCGTGCCACCGACGTCGGCAACTGATCGGTCCGGCTTTCTTCTTCGTTCACGATTTTTCTTCACGCGTGTCGGCCGATATGGTCCCTGAGAGCCTTCGTACTAGAGGTGGCAGAGTGACTATTCGTTCGATTCGTTCTGACGAGGAGTAGGCCGCGCGGGTCGATTCAGTCCGTACGAATCGTCACCATCCCATCGAACTTGAGGAGAACCGACTGGGCGAGATCGCCGAAGAGTGCTTTGCCCGTCGGGGAGCGTTTTCGCCCGCTGATGAAGATGTGGTCGCAGTCACGCTCGTGGGCGAGCTCGAGGATCTGTTCTTCCTTGTCGCCGAGCATGCCGACGGCCTCGTACTCGACGTCGAGCCCGTCGAACATCTCGGTGCCGATGTCCTCGGCGAACTGTCGTGCACCCTCGCGCGCTCGCTTGCCGCCGTAGCCGACGTTTCGTTCGGGGATGTCGGCCATCGAGGTGGCGTACTCGCTGAACTGTTCCTCGGTCGTGACGTGGATCAAGAACAGCTTGGCCCCGACACCTTCGGCGAGTTCGCCGGCTTCTCGCACGAGTTCCTTCGTCGATTCGGTTCCTTCGACGACCACGAGCGCTCGTTGCATGCTACGTGATCCGGGAGATGGGATGGTAAATCTACCGGTGGTGTCGTCGTTTAAAATAACTGATTTCTTTGGACCGATATCGCGATAGCCGTCGATCAGTCGTTGACGTCCGTGGCGGCGACGTCCTTTTCGGGCGAACTGTCGACGGGGTTCGACTGCGGAAGCAGGGCGTTGAGGATGAGCGCGGCGAACCCGCCCATGACGACGCCCGAACCCATCAGCGGCTGGACTACTTCGGGGAGGTTCTGGACGAGTTCGGGGCGGAAGGTGACGCCCAGCCCAAGCGAAGCAGCGGCGGCGATGATCGTCGTGTTGCGCTGGGTGAGCGAGACTTCACGGTGGATGATGTTGAGGCCGCTGGTGAAGATCTGTGCGAAGAGGATGAGCGTCCCGCCACCGAGGACGGGGTCGGGCACCGTCGTGATGATCGCACCGATCTTCGGGATGAACCCACCGACGAGGAGGATCACACCACCGATACCGACGATGAACCGGCTGGCGACGCCGGTGAAACTGATCAGGCCGACGTTCTGTGCAAAGGAAGTGTTCGGGAACGCGCCGAAGATGGCTGCGATGCCGCTCATAACGCCGTCACCGAGCAGCCCGCCACGGATCTGGCTGTTCGAAGCGTTCCGTCCCGTCTCGGAGACGATCGCCGAGATGTTGCCGATCGTCTCCATGGCGACGATGACGTACACGGCCGAGATGGCGATGATCGCCCCCGGATCGAACGCGATGCCGAACTTCAGCGGGACCGGGACCGCGAACCAGCCCGCATCCGCAACCGGTGCGAAATCGACCATGCCGAGGAACACCGCGACGACGTAGCCCAGGAGGATACCGAAGAACACGCTCGCGATGCGGAGGATGCCACTGAAGAACTGGTTCAGCGCCAAGATAACCAGGAAGACGAGCGAGGCGACGCCGAGGTTCATCAGCGAGGCGTAGCCCGCCGCACCCGGGCCGGAGGACGCACCGGCGGCGTAGTCGATCCCCGTGGGGATGAGCGTCAGGCCGATGAGCATCACGACGACACCGTTGACCAGCGGCGGAAAGAGTGGCTTGAACCGCTCGTAGTTCGCCCCGATGAAGGTCTGGAGGAGTGAGCCGACGAGTGCGGCACCGAATATCGTCGCCAACCCGGCGTTGTCGGCGATGAGCTGCAGCGTGCCGAGGAACGCGAAGCTCGTCCCCATCATGATCGGGAGTTTCGCGCCGACTGGGCCGGCGGGGTAAGCCTGGATCACGCTCGCGACACCCGCGACGATGAGTGCCATCTGGACGAGGAACGTCGTCTCCCCGGTTGCGAGCCCGATCGCCGATGCCATGATGAGTGGCACCGCGATGTTTCCGAGCACCATCGCGAGCACGTGCTGGAACGCTAGTGGGATCGCTTCCCCAAGTGGTGGCTTTTCCTCTATGTCGTAAACGACGTTCGATGCGCTGGTTTCATCTGACTGTGTCATACATTCCCTGACCATGAGTCCCGCTTACGATCACTTAACAATGATGATTTTCACGGATACGCGTTCGATCGACCGTTATCTATCTGGAAAATACCCAACGGATAGCTGGCCACGGACCGCAGTCTGTCATCATCGGCGAGCATGGGGTAACGCCGGTGCTATCGGACTGTGTCATCGAAAACGCGACCGTTCGGCAGGTCGCGACCGCGTCGTTAGCTGCCGCGATACGTCGTGTAGCCGCCGGGCGAGAGCAGCAGTGGCACGTGGTAGTGCTCGTCGGGCTCCTCGATGACGAACCGGACCGGCACCGTCTCGAGGAACGTCGATCCCGTTTCGCTGCGGCGGTAGTAGTCGCCGACGTCGAACTGGAGCTGGTACGTTCCGGCTTCCATCTCGTCGGGCGTCAGAAGCGGCTCGTCGAGGCGACCGTCGTCGTTGGTCGTCCCGTCGGCGAGCGTCTCGGCGTCGCCGTCGGAATCCAGCCGCTGGAGCGTCACCGTGACGCCCTCGGCGGGTCCCTCCCGGCTCGTGTCGAGTACGTGCGTCGTGAGCTCTGCGGCCATCTGTTTACTGTTCTTCGAGGTCGTCGCGATCCATCGAGAACTGCTGGTAGCCGGTCGGTCGGGCCGGCTCGCGCAGCACTCTGACGTCCTCGTCGCCGTCGATCTCCTCGCGAACGGCGATCCAGGTCTGGTTGTTGGCCTCGAAGTTGACCGATTCGAGCTGCGGGAACCGTTCGAGCACGCGCAGGCCGACCTGGTAGATGAGGTCCTGGATCGACTGCGAGTAGATCTCGTCGAACATGACGTGGGTGATGTCGCGGACCTGCTCGGGGGCGACGTAGCGCTGGGGCTCCTCGCCGAGACAGTCCTCCGGATCCTCGTAGGTCCAGAAGACGTCCATCGAGATGTACAGTGTGCGGTCCTCGCGCTCGGGCAGAGTCGTGTGCTCGTCCTGGACGTAGTCGGTGAACGAGCTGCCCTTCACCTTGACCAGCTGCATGTCGGTGATACCGCTGTTCTGCTCCTCGATCTGCGGGCCGTCGTCGCCGCGGGTGAGGTAGACCTCGCCGAAGCCGGACTCGTTCTGCGAGACGCGGAAGACGAGATCGCTCGGCTCGAAGTCGCCGTCGTCGGTGGGGACGTCGAGCTCGTCGAAGGGGATCTGGTCGGCCGACAGCTGGATCGCCTCGATCTGGGGATACTGGTCGAGGAACTCACGGCCCGTGAAGTCGAGGAACCCCTCGACCGTCGCGCCGTCGTACTCGCCCAGCTGGTACTGGACGAAGTTCTTCATCGTGTCCGTCGCGACCAGGTCGGTGTTGTCGGCTTCCTTGAAGTTCTTGAAGAACTTGTCGCCCTCGAGTCGGACGCGAACGTCCAGACCGAGCAGCGTGTTGTCGCGACCGTCGAACGACGATTCCGGGATCGTCCGGACGTTTTCGAGCGGCGACGCGTAGGTTCGGTAGATACCGATCTTTTCCTTCCCGTAGTTCATCAGCCGTTCGCCCTCTTCGGGTTCGGGCTCACGGTGTTTGTTGGTCGTCATACGCAGTTGTGTGGTTATGCCACCCACTACAAAAGCTTTTATACTCGATTCATCATGAGGTTTAGGCGTTTCGCTGACCGATCCGAACCGGTGTGAGGCGATCCGAATCGCCCATCTCGACGGCCTGCCACGCCCTTCCCGATCGGCGTTGTCGGGAATCGACCGTAACGGGCGGCCCGAACGGACGCATTGGTGAGTAAAACGAGCGCGCTTCTTCTCCGTAACTTGTTCGGGGCCCCTCGCGGCCCGTGCGCGAACGGTTCCTAGCCTTCCACCATGTCGTCGAGGCGGAGCCGCGCGATCTCGTGGACCTCGTCGAGGGCGGTTCGGAACTCCTCGTCGGGGCTGTGCTCGACGCGTTCTTCCATCGCGCTCCGGATCGTCTCCGGTGACTCGTCGTTCACCGACATGATGAACGGGAAGCCGAACTTCTCCTGATATCGATCGTTCAGTCGCTGAAACGCCTCGTACTGCTCCGGCGTAAGCTGGTCGAGCCCGGCGGACGCCTGCTCTTGTTCGGAGGCGTCGGTCATCTCGGTCTGATTACCGAGATCGGGATGGGCCTTGAGCAGCTCCCGCGTGCGCTCCTCCGAGGCTTCCTCGACGGTCGCCTCGAAGGTCTCCTGCAGATCACTGACCGACGAGAACGGCTGTGCCGACCGGCTCCGCTCGGCCACCCATGGCGATGTCTCGTAGACGCTGCCGAAACGGTCCACGAACGCGTCCTCGTCGAGCTGATTCGCTTCCTCCAGAGTGAGTTCGGCCATGACTGCTGCCGGTCGGTTCGCCGGCCAGTTAAAACTCTCCCTTCACCAGCGAACGACGGGAGCGACATACTACAGACTTCGCACGCATATGGGCAGTGGCGTTTCCGCTTCCGACATTCACCTTCGGTTTGTGACCATGATGATGTCTCATTTCGAAACATACGTTTCCATACCGAACTATCGTCCAGAACCGTCGCCATCGCACATCCGATTCGGCATGTCGAGACCTCCTTTCGCGTGCTATCTCTTTCCCACGATCTCTTTGGACGTGTCGTGGCGAGTCGAAAAAAGCGAATCACGCCGACGAAGCTCTCGAACCTGATTTTTCGATCGTTCGAACATACCGTCTCGTGCGTGATGGCAACATCGATACGGATCGCTTTCTGCACGACGACGTGGTTGGGGAACCAACTATCCGTTCAGATAACCTTCTTTTCGGAGATCGAAACACCGACCGTGCCAGCCGAGTTACGTCCCGCTCAGTTTCGGATGCTGCTCGTCCCCATGAACCAACACGTATCACGGCTGGTCACGCCTGTTCGACAACCGATCGTGGACTATACTGTCGCGGATCGATCCTCGCCATCGACCGTCTTCGGCTGGGATGACTCCCTCGACGCTGTTCTCACCGTTCGAAGCCGGGCCGTACTCCGAGAACGAGGGGTACAACCGTGGACGGCATGGGTGGCTTTTCGCACTCCTGTCTACTATGACAGTATGACTGTCGTCATAGAAGATCGAACGCCACCGGGTAGGGAGGGAGAACTCGTTCCATCGCTCGGCGTTTCGCGGCGACGTCACAGCCGTCGTCGACATTTGGAGAGCATTGAATGTCTGTACCGGCTGGCTAGCCGTGCGAGAGGTTTATCTCGATTTCGTTGACCGCACCGAGGAGCAGTTCCGGAAACTCCTCCGTCAGCGTCTCGCCTGCCAGACGGTTGGCCGGTCCGGAGATGCTGAGCGCGCCGATGGCGACGCCACGATCGTCGGTGATCGGCGCACCGACCGCGTACAGACCCGGGACGGACTCCTCCCGGTTGAACGCGTAGCCACGCTCTCGGATCCGTTCGAGATGGTCGAACAGTTCGTCGCCGTCGGTGATCGTGTCGTCGGTACGGGTGGGCAATCCGTAGCGTTCGACGATGTCGCCGACGTGTTCGGGCGAGCGGTGGGCGAGGATCGCTTTGCCGGCTGCGTGCTGGTGAAGATAGCCGACGTCGCCCTCGCGGCTGTTGGTGCGGACGGACTGTGTCCCGCTCGCGCCGTGGAGATGGATGCTGCGTCCGTTCTCGGCGGTCATACACCACACCTTCTCGCCGGTCCGCTCCGCCAGCTCGTCGACTTTCGCGTGCGCCTCGTGATACAGCGGCCGCCCGTCTCGCGCGTCGAGGCCGAGATCGAGGAATCGGAGTCCGAGCGAGTAGCCGCCGTCCTCGACGAGATAGCCACGCTGCACCAGCGTTCCGAGATGGCGATGGATGGTGCTTTTCGCCCGATCGAGATCGGTGGCGATCTCGCTCACCCCGGCACCGTCGTGCTCGGCGACGTATTCGACTATCTCGAACGCCGTCTCGACCGTCGTCACCGGGTTGGCCACCTCGTGCATGCTTGCTACTGTATCCCGCCCGAGTTAGTTCTGTTCCCATGAGTGAAACAGGAATTCGCCTGTCCGGTAATCGAGTTCGTCATCGTCACTGCGGCTGTTCCGGATAGGTCCACGTCCGGCGGTTCATCGCTGGAGCTGCTCGATCCGTCGACGACACGGATTGCCACCCCGATCGATAGAAGGAAGTCGTTCCGTGCGAAGTTTGGCGTACTGTCATACGCATTGGCGTCGATCCGGTTTCGCGAGCGTGACTGCACACTCACCGGCTCGACGCCCGCTGTGAACAGTCACTCCCAGTTATGACAACTGTCAGTACGGAGCTCGTCCGGACGCTGGAACGCCTCGACGTCGAATATCTCTTCGGCTATCCCGGCGGGCGAGCCATCGAACTTCTCGAAGCGCTCGCCGAGTCAACCATCGAGGTCGTGCGCCCGCGCGACGAGCGCGAGGCGAGCGTGATGGCCGAGATGTACGGTCGCCTCCACCGCAAACCGGGCGTTCTCACCGGTCAGGGGCCCTGGATCGGCTCGATCGGCGCGATCGGACAGTTGGAAGCACGGCTTGGCTCCTCGCCGATGGTCGTGTTCACGGAGGCCTCAGAACGCGGCGAGTATTCGACGCTCGCGCCCTACCAGCAGGCCCGCGGCGACTACGGCGGGTTCGCACTGCCGAAGATCCTGGACGGGATCACCAAGGAGTGGTGGTTCCCCCGAACGCCGAAGGAGACCCTCAGAACGACGCAACTCGCGTTCAAACACGCGACCGCCGGCCGGCCCGGACCCACCGCAGTGATCCTCGACGGCGACGCCGTCACCGCCGAAATTCCAGACACCGACGAGCCACCGACGCTCTGGCCGCCCGAGGAACAGGTCAGAAACTGGGCATCGCGTCCCACGACGACCGACGTCGAGCGAGCGGCCGAACACCTCGCCACGGCCGAGCGCCCGGTGATCGTCGCGGGCAACGGTGTCCACGCGGCGGGGGCCTACGACGAACTCGAAGCCGTCGCCGAGCGCTACGAGGCGGTGGTGGCGACCTCCTATCTCGGGAAATCCACGATCGCCGAGACGCACCCGCTCGCGGCGGGCGTCATCGGTTCGTTCGGTCACGAGGGCGCGAACCGGGCCGTGAGTGAGGCCGACACGCTTCTCGTGGTCGGCTGTCGGCTGAACCCGATGGATACCAACTGGGGTGCCGAGTCGTTCGTCCGGCCGGACGAACAGACGATCATTCACGCCGACGTCGACAGCCGCAACGCGGGCTGGGTCTATCCTGCCGACGTCGGGCTGATCGGCGACGCGAAGCGGAGTTTGGGCGTGCTCGATCGTGCCGCCGAGGCGTACGCACCGGGCAACGACTGGGCACGCGAACGCGCCCGCGATGCTCGCGAGTCGTTCCGGGTAGCCGAATGCGACTCCGACGCCGAACCGATCAAACCACAGCGAGCGGTCGCCGCGATCGACGGGATCGTCGACGGAGACACGCTCGTCACCGCCGATTCGGGCAACAACCGCTTCTGGTTGCTCAACTACCTTCAGACGCCCGCACGACGAACGTACTTCGGCAGCGGCGGCGTCGGCGGGATGGGATGGGCCGGTCCCGCGGCCGTTGCGGCGGCTATCACCACCGATCGGGACGTGGTCGCGGTCGCGGGCGACGGTGGGTTCGCGATGACGATGACCTGTGTCGAGACCGCGGTCGAGTACGGCGTCGCACCGACGTTCGTCGTCCTCAACGACACGAGCCTGGGGATGGTCCGTCAGATGAACGATTCGATCCCCGGCGTGGAGTTCCACGACACCGACTTCGTCCGGGTCGCCGAGGGGTTCGGCGCGGTGGGGACGCGCGTCCGCTCGCCCGCGACTCTCGACGAGACGCTCGCCGCGGCGAAGACGGCCGACGTTCCCACGGTGGTCGACGTGCGCATCGATCCCGACGAGGAGATGGCCGAGAACCTCCAGTCGTCGTTCTACGAGTCGGTCGGTGGCCTCCACGAGTAGTTCGGGGGCGGCGCAACGCTTTTGCTGAACTCGTGCGACTGTCGAGGGGATGGGAGCCAACGAGACCGTCCTCGTCACTGGTGGCACCGGCTTCATCGGCGCGTACGTCGCGCGCTCGCTCGTCGAGCACGGCCACGAAGTGATCGCCTACGACCGCTCGACGGATCCACGAATCCTCGAAAAACTCGACGTCGCTGATCGGGTCACGATCCGTCGTGGCGACGTGAGCGATCCCACGGACGTCGTGAACGCGGTCGCCGAGACCGGCGCGAGCCGGATCGTCCACCTCGCCGCGCTGTTGACGAACGCGGCGGAATCGAACCCGCGGGCCGCACTCGACGTCAACGTGCAGGGGACGAGCAACGTCTTCGAGGCGGTGCGCGCCCTCGATCACGTCGAGCGCGTCGCGTGGGCCTCATCGGCGGCGATCTATGCCCCGCCCGCGAACTACGACGACGGCGGCGACTGGTGGGTCACCGAAGACGATCTCGTCGCCCCCGATACGCTCTACGGCGCGACCAAGGAGTACAACGAGCATCAGGCGCGTGTCTATCACGAAGAGCATGGCGTCGATCACGTCGCCATTCGCCCCACGATCGCGTACGGCCCCTACCGCGAGACCGGTGGGTCGGCCTTTCTGGCGAACATCGTCGAGAAACCAGCTCTCGGCGAATCGTTCGCCGTCGACTACGGCGATCAGGAGGTCGACTGGCAGCACGTCGAGGACATCGCCCAAGCCTTTCGGCTGGCGGCGTTCACTCCCGAGGAGGAGCTCTCACAGCGGATCTACAACGTCCGTGGCGAACTCGTCTCGGTTCGGGAGGCCGTCGATACGGTTCGGGAGATCGTGCCCGATGCCGACATCGAAGTGAGCGACGAGGGTGAACTACCGTGGACCCAGCGCCTCGATATGAGCGCCTTCCAAGAGGATACGGGCTACGAAGTCGAGCACGATCTCGAAACCGGCTTCCGCAAGTATATCGACGTGCTCCGCGAGGAGAACGGGCTCGACCCGCTGTGAGATCGGAACAATTGTTTCGCCGGCTCAATCCATCGTCTGGCTGTACTGCTCGACCCATTCATTGAGACTGATGCCCATCGCAGCCTGCGTGATGGCGTTCGAGGAGGCGGCGTTGGCGCTCTTGACGAGTTCGGCCTCCAGCGTGCGTTCAGGCACCTCGCCGAGGAAATGGGGGATCGCACGCTGAACGGCGAGCGGTGCACCCACCTCGTGGGCGAGCGCGTAGCCCGAGAGCGAGTGGGGGATCACCCCGGAGGCGTAGCGCTCGCGATCGGTTCCCGCGAGCAGTTCGCCGTCCACGTGATCGACGTACTCGTAGCATTTCCCGACGTCGTGGAGCAGGCAGGCCGCGACGACGACGTCGATGTCGGGGTCGGCGTCGTGAAAATCGCGCTGAACCCGTGCCGATTCGAGTGCGATCTTCGTCACGCCGCGGACGTGTTCGACGTTCGTGACTTCGTGGATGTTCCACGCATATGGAATATCGGCGATCTCCCGCCAGCCACCGCGTTCGAGGCCCAGTACCCATGTTTCGACGACTCGTTCGCGGAGGTCATCGTCGGCGATTCGATCGAGTTCCGGAAACGCCTCGCGGACCTGTTTCCCGTGATCCGTCTCGTCCATTTCAGTACTCCTCGATGTCGTCGATCTCGTTCTTCCAGACTCTCTCCTCGCCGATGAAGCGGGGCCGTCGTTCGATATCCAGGAAATTGTTCACGTCCACGCGTGCCTCCGCCGCAACCTCCCGCGTCGGGTCGTAGTCACGATCCCCTTCGCTGCCGAGCGCTTCGTGGAGATCGTCGAGCGATTCGAAGTAGAGTTCGGCGACGCCATCGAACTCGGCATTGTCGGGATCGGTGGGGTACACTGTCTGATAGCGAACGACGCCCTCGATGTCCTTTGCCAGCGGCGAGTGGGTCTCTTCCCAGTGTTCGCGAAACTCGTCGTGGTTCGTTCCGTCCTTGCGAACGAGGAACGCCGAGTGTTTGTAGAGTCCATCAGTATCTCCGTCGACCTCGTCCTTCCAGACTGTCTCCTCGCCGATGAATCTGGGTCGCCGTTCGATATCGAGGAAACTGTTCACGTCCTTTCGGGCCTCTGCCGCAACTTCTCGGGACGGATCGTAGTCCCGATCACCCTCGCTGCCGAGCGCTTCGTGGAGGTCGTCGAGCGACTCGAAGTAGAGTTCGGCGATTCCGTCGAATTCGGCGTTTTTCGGATCGATGGGATAGACGGCCTGGTAGCGGACGACGCCCTCGATGTCCTTCGCCAGCGGCGAATGCGTTTCTTCCCAGTGTTCGCGAAACGCGTCGTACTCCATCCCGTCCTTGCGGACGAGCAATGCGACGTGTTTGTACATCCCGTTCGTGGTTCGTCGGCTCGTACGATAAATCATCGGGGCGGTCGTGGAGTATTGCGGGAGGAACTGTCGTGAGTGCCGTCGTTTGCCGAAACAACGAGGTTTATGTGTCGACTGGCGGAGGATTTCGGTATGTACGAGCGCGACTTCATGGAGGGGACGCGGGGGACGCAAGCCGTCGATTGGGAGGAGCGCATCGATGTCAAACGTCTGCGCGAGGAGCGCTACGAGAAAGCCCTGGAACGACTCCAAGACACGGAGCTCGGGTCGATGCTGCTGGTCTCGGACCCGAACATCCGGTACGTGACCGGGCTCGCGATGACCGGCGGGAGCGGGGCGGACCACTACACGCTCCTCACCGAGAACGGCGACGTGATCCACTGGGACACCGCCGATCACGCCTCGAACCAGCGGTTCAACTGTCCCTGGCTCGACGACATCCGCTACGCCGCGCCGGGGTTGGGTAACGTCCCGCGCGCGTCGGGGCGCGACTCCGCGCGCGAGTTCCTGACAGAGAAGATGGCGAGCCTCGTGCAGGAAGCGATGGCGGAGTACGGCGTCGCGACGGAACCGATGGGGATCGACGTCGGCAACGCGGGACTGATCGACGCCTTCGAATCGGGCGGCGTCGAGGTCCGCACGAAGGAGTGCGTCGATCTGATGCACGACGCCCGAAAGATCAAGACAGCCGACGAGATCGAGTGTTTGCGGATGGTAGCGGCGATCTGCGAGGCAGGATTCCAGCAGATCACCGAATCGGCTCGACCCGGAAAGCGCGAATCGGAGGTCTGGGGCGACGCAGTGCGCGAACTCTGGCGACACGGTGCGATGGCCCAGGGTGGCTACGTGACCAGCGGGCCGAACACGTGGCCGAAACACCAGGCCAACACTACTGACAGAGTGATTCGACCGGGCGATATCGTCTACGCCGACTTCTATAACATCGGCTATCTGGGCTATCGCTCGTGTTACTATCGCACCTTCTCGATGGGCGAACCCACCCAGGCCCAGAAAGATGCCTACGAGACCGCTCGTGACAACCTCTACGACGTGCTTGAACGGATCGAACCCGGGGCAACGACCGACGAGATCGCCAAGGGGTTTCCCGACATGGAGGGCGAGCACGCCGACTGGTACGACGCCGACGAGCACTGGCAGATGACGACGAACCACTGGGCGCACGGGCTGGGCCTCCAGCTCTACGAGGTGCCCCTGATCTGGCGCGGCCTCTCGCCCGACCACCCGATCGAGATCGAGGAGGGAATGACGATGGCCGTCGAGACGATGGAGCCGGCCGAGAGGCAGGGTGTGCGCGTCGAGGAGATGGTCGTCGTCCGCGAGAACGGCGTCGAGATCCTCTCCCAGTGGCCCGTCGAGGAGATCACTTGTATCGACTACTGACTCGGCGCATCGAAGACGAGACAGTAGCTGTGATCGTAGCCGTAACCGTAGGTACCGTCCTCGAGATCATCGGAAGATCTCTCGCCCTCGTTCTCCCAGCCGACGACGACCTCGCCGCGGAACTCGAACGTCGCTGCGACGGCATCGGCAACGTCCCACGCCAACGTGGTCACTCCCCCGTCGTGTTTCATGTTGGCGACGTCGACGAGCACCGTCCCATCGGGAACGACGATCTCGCCGACGTGGGCGAACACCGTTTCGATCGCATCGAGATATTCCTCGTACGTCGTTTCGCTCTCGCCGTCGTAGTTCGCCAGCGGATCGACGTCCATCGATTCGACCATGTACGGCGGCGAGGTGAAACAGCAGTCGATCGCCGGAACGTCGAGCGATGGAAGATCGAGCGCGCTCGCGTGGACGACGCGTTCCGGGTGATCGACCCGCTCCTCGATATGCGTGACCCGCTCGCGTTCGTATTCGACGCCGTAGACTTCCCGTCCCAACCGTTCGCCGACGGTGAGCGTGGTGCCGAACCCGGCGAACGGATCGAGCACCACGGCATCCGGAGCGGTGTGCTCGGTCAGGAAATGCGCCACGTACGACGGTGGCGTGCGGGGATCACCGTCGGCGGACGACGGGAGCGTCATCGGTTTCTCGTCGGATAGCGTTAGAAACGTCATGGTGGAACATCAGCAGCGCTATCCATCAGCCGTTCGGTTATCGCGTTCGTCGTGCAGCCACCCGGGGATAGTGCTTTGTGGCCCGGGTGCGCAGTTCCGCTATGAAGCTCGGGACCGGACTGTTCACCGGCCAGCGGCGACCCGACGACGACCGCTCGATGAGCGAGCTCTACGACGAGATCCTCACGCTCGGGCGAGCGATCGACGACGCGGGTCTCGACAGCGCGTGGGTCTCCGAACATCACTTCGCGGAGGACGGTTATCTCTCGGGAACGATGCCGACGCTCGGCGCGCTCGCGGCCGTGACCGACGAGATCGAGATCGGGACGTGCATCGCGCTCGCGCCGCTGTACGACGGCGTTCGGCTGGCCGAGGATGCTGCAACCGTCGATCTCCTCGCCGACGGACGATCGACACTCGGACTTGCCATCGGCTCGAACCCCGACGAGTTCGAGCAGTTCGGCGTCCCGCGCGAGGAGCGCGCCGAGCGCCTCGCCGATCAGGTGAACCTCCTCCGAGCGGCGTGGTCCGCCGGCTCGCTCGACTACGACGCCGACTTCCACGACGTCACTCCCGACGTGAGCGTGACACCGAAACCCGACGGGGACGTGCCAGTGATGCTCGGTGGCGCGGCCAAACCCGCCGTCCGCCGCGCCGCTCGGACCGCAGACGCTTGGTGTGCACCCTCGAAACTCTCGCTGAGTGGACTCGAAAAACGCGTCGACGACATCCACAACGTTCGCGAGAAGGAAGACATCGACGGCGAGTTCACGGTGTACGTACTCGTCCACGGCTGGGTCGGCGATTCGCGTGAGGAAGCATGGGAGACGATGAAACCCGGCTACTTCTACCTCCAGCGGCGCTACGCCGAGATCTTCTCCGGCGAATCGGTCGACGAACTCTCATCCGAACGAAAGCAGGAATTGAAAGAAAACGCGGTATTCGGTACAACCGAACAGATCGCCGCGGAGCTGGAGCGCTACCGTGCGGCCGCCGGCGACGATATTCATATCATCTTTCGTACCTATCATCCCGGCATCGGCACCGATGCGATGGTCGACTGTATCGATCGGCTCGGTACTGAGGTCGCGCCGATGATCCGGTAAGCGGGGTTCGTGACCGTTCCTCCGAGCCGTTGTGGAGGTTCTATCGCTTGTATAGGGCAGGTCTAAGTGGTCTAACCGAGCAAGAAAGTAGGTAGAGCGGATGGGAGAAAATTCCTGCCGCTGATCAGCAGTGCGACGCACGGTGGTCATTGTTCATCGATATCTGATCACCGTACCATATTACCCGAAATCGATGATTCTGTTATCGAAGCCATCATCGATTTCGATTACTCAGCAACGTTCGACGACAGTAGCGTCGACAGACGTGTGTGATAGCGACGTAGTTGCTCCCGAATACCGTGGACGAGATGCAACGGGACTCGAACGATCGTGACTCGCCGGGAACGAATCACACATCCGTTGCTATTGCTATCTCTACAGAGCAGGCGATCGGCATGCTGAATATTCGAAAATATACGTTTGAAGGCAGTATGGAGTAAATATAAGATATATGCGGAATTACGAGCAGCGATACGAACGTCCGTGACGGCGAGTGTGTCCATCATCCCCCAAGTGGCCTCTGCAAGTGTCGTGGACAGTAGATGGTCGCGTTCCAGGATACACGAGCTGCGATATCGGTCGGCCTGTGGGGATTTTCGGTCGTGTTCGACAGTCTACCGACGAGATCGTCATATTCGATAGAGAGCAAAAGCTATAAATTAGTGTAGACTAATCTATCTCTTAGGAGGTGGAAAACACGACCCGAGATAGTGGAGTGGTGGAGACACGCGACGGGGCGATCCGTCGTCTACTCCCGACGTAATGGTACTCTCCGTTGCTACACGCCGGCCCTGGTGAGTTCCTGTATCCACTTGGGCCATGGGCATTGGTGGTTCTACCATGCCACTCGTGCAGATTTATCGATACGTTGCGAACGAATGGACGTTTTCGATATCGACCCCCGACCGAGATTATTTAACATATGAGTTACACCATCAGGGAAATCAGTGTTTTCTTATAATTTTTATCGGTCGGTTCATAGCACGGCCGTGACGTCGCTTGCGCCGACGACTGCTGCGTGGATCCCTACTGGACCGGCAAAAGACGGCGTGTTCAAGTGACGGTACGTCGTTGGCTCTCGCGTGACCGTCGATCTCGTCATCGCGAATGGGACGCTGGTAACGCCCGATCGACTGCTCGACAGCGCCATCGCCGTCGACGACGGCGAGATCGCCGCGGTCGGCGACGAGCGAACGCTGCCCGACGCCGACGAGCGGGTCGATGCCTCGGGGCTCCTGGTGCTGCCGGGCGTTGTTGATCCACACGTCCACATCGACGGCTATCTCTCGACGGATAGCTACGAAGCGGGAACGAGCGCGGCCGCACTGGGCGGGATCACCAGCTGCATCAACTTCGCCTGGGAGGCCTGGACCGGCGATCTGAGCATCTGGGACGAAGAGGGAACTCTGCTCGAAGCCGTCCACCGCCAGCAGGAGAAAGGCCAGGAGTCGCTGATCGACTTCAGTCTACACGGGGCGATCACGCGCGAGGATCCTGCGGTGTTCGACGAACTCGAAGACGTGATCGACGAGGGCGTGACGTCGGTGAAGATGTTCACTGCCTACGAGATCGGGCTCTCGAACGGGTTCATGGATCACGTTTTCGAGCACGTCGCCGACCAGGACATCGTCGCCGTGCTCCATACGGAGGACGCTTCGGTCTGCAACCGCCTCGAAGCCCAACTGAAGGCCGAGGGTAAGGGCCATCCACGATACTACCCGCAGTCGCGCCCGGATTACGCCGAGGCGATGGCCGCTGAGAGCGCCGTCCGCATGGCCCAGGAACAGGGCGCGAAATACTACGGTATCCATACGACCTGCGAGAAGGCCGCCGACGTCCTCGGGCGCTACCGGGACGACGGCAGCGAAGTCCGCGGGGAGACCTGCACCCAGTACACGACGCTCGACGAATCGGCCTACGAGGAACAGGACAGTCTCCCGATCATGGCACCGCCGCTGCGGACGCCCGCCGATCAGAATGCCTTGTTCGATCATCTGCACAATGGTGCGTTGAGCGTCGTCTCGACCGATCACAACGCATTCACGCGCGCGGACAAGACCGTCGAGAACTGGTGGGAGAGCTCGTTCGGCGCGAACGGCCTCCAGACCAGTCTTCCAGTATTCTACGACGAGGCCGTGAACCGGCGCGGCTACTCCCCGTCGTTCGTCGTCCGGATGATGTGCGCGAACCCCGCGCAAACCTTTGGATTCACCGAGAAGGGCACGCTCGATCCCGGTACCGACGCCGACATCGTCCTGTTCGATCCGAACGAGAGCTACACGATCACGGCCGAAGACAACGCCTCGATTTCCGACTACTCGATCTACGAAGGGCGTGAGGTCACCGGGCGCGTCAAACGGACCTACCTCCGTGGCGAGCCGATCGCCGACGACGGCGAGATCGTCGCCGATCCCGGCTACGGCGAGTTCGTCGCCCGTGAACGGCCTGACTGGGAAGGCGAGTAGGAACCGCCCTCGCCTTCCTCGATCGTCGATCCGGACGAATCCCTCAAGCGCAACCGATTAGTCACCGTTTGGCAGAGATACCACGATGGATTCGATAGCGTTCACTCACGCGAGCATCTCCGCGCACGACCTCGCGGAATCGGTCCGGTTCTACACCGACGTGTTCGGCATGGAGCACATTCCGTCGCCCGATCTGCCCGTCCCGGTCGAGTGGCTCCAGTGTGGCGACAAACAGCTCCACCTGTTCGAGCGACAGGTCGAAGCGCCCGAATACCACCACTTCGCCGTCCACGTCGACGACTTCGAGCGCGTCTACCGCATCGCTCTGGAACGCGATCTCTTCGACGAGTATGCCGCCGACGGCGTGCCGGTGATCTACGAATTCCCCGATGGCGCACTCCAGACGTACATCCGCGATCCGAGCGACAACCTTGTCGAAGTCGATCGTCCCGACACGGAGGGATTGGATCCGGAGATCGCGGCAGCTGTGGAGAAACGCTCTGAAACGGTTTCTCAGTCCAGGGAAGGACTCCGATCGTCGCTCTATACGGATCCCTGACGACCTCAATCGACTGAAATCGCCTCACATGCAGCCGCGATTGTGATCCCACGATTGATGCGGATGCCCCGCCATACACGAACATGGATTCCTCGCCGACACTCGTCGTTCGCAACGCCCTCCTCTCGGGAAACGATACGACCGTCGACATCGCAGTTGACGACGGCCGGATCGCGGCAATCCGTCCGGCGATCGAAACGGGTGGCGAGACCGAACTCGATGCCGAGGGAAACCTCGTCTCGCCGGGGCTCGTCGACGCGCACGTCCATCTCGACATGGCGTTCTCGGCGTCAGGCGACCGCCGCCCGCGGTACAACGAAGGTGGGGCCGATCGGGAGGAGACGATCGAGCGCACGGCGACGTACTTCGTCGAGGCGGACCACGACGAGCTCGTGGCGAACGCCCGCCGTGCGGCCGACCAGGCGATCGCCAACGGCGTTCTCCATCTCAGAACGCACGCCTACGTCGACGGAACGGTCGGGACGGACGCCGTCGAAGCGATCACGACGGTTCGAGAGGCGGTCGGCGACCGGCTTGACATCGAGATCGTCGCGTTCCCGCAGTATGGCATCCGCCGCGACGACGGCTCCGCCGAGGCCGTCCGCGCGGCGCTCGACACCGGAGCCGATCTCGTCGGTGGGCTCGATCCCGCGACGCTCAACGGCGACCGCGAGGAGACGATCGCCACGTGGTTCGAGATCGCCACCGACCACGACGCCGATCTCGACGTCCACATCCACGAACGCGGTGCGACCGGGATGCGGACGCTTCGCCATCTCGCCGAGGCGACGATCGAACACGATTACGAGAACCGGGTCACGGCGAGTCACGCGTACGCGCTCGGCGACGCCGCGAGCGAGCAGGCACCGGAATGGCAGGGCCGACTCGGCGACGCGATGGAGACGTTCGCGGCGGCGGAGCTCGATTTCATCACTTGCTATCAGAGCACGCCACGGGGCATGCCGATCCGCCGGTTCCACGACGCGGGGCTCACGATGGCCCACGGCACCGACCAGATCCACGATCTCTGGGGTGCCCACGGCAACGTCGACGCGCTCGAAGCGATGCTCGTCGAGTCGCTCACACTCGACGGCTATTCGACGAACCAGGGATTACGCTCTCTCTGGAACCTCATCACTGAACAGGGTGGGACGGTTCTGGATCTCGACGATTACGCGCTCGCCGAGGGAGCCCCGGCGAACCTCGTCGTCCATCACGACCCGTCGCCGGAGTGGGCGATCACGACCAACCGGACGCCGCGATACGTCGTGAGCGCGAGCGAGATCGTCGCCAGCGACGGAACCCGTCAGTAGGGCTGTGCGTCCACGAGCGTCGACGGCAGGACGACGTCCACGTCCGCCTGCTCGATGTAGCGGAGCTCGTCGCGAAACGCCGCGGTCGACAGCCGTGCCTGGCCGATCGTGTGGAACATGACGGTCGTGACGCCGCCGAATCCAGCTGTCATGTCCACGGCCTGTCGCACGTCGTCAGGGTTGTCGCCGTTGACCCGGGGTACCCACGTCGGCTCGGTGATCGCCCACGGGGCCGGCGAGGAGCCGCCGCCGAACGCCAGTTCGTGAAATCGCCCCGCCATGTCGAGCACCCCTTCGTCGAAATCGCCGAACGGCCAGATCAGTGTCTCGCCGCCGCTGTCGAACCCTTCGTCGATGAGCCACCGTTGCGAGCGTTCGATGGCCTCCCGTTGTCGTTTCCGCGACAGCGTCGGCAACGGTGCTTCCTCGAACTGAGGATGCGAAGCCATCTCCCAGCCGTCGTCGGCCATCGTGTGGAGTTGCGATCGGGTCACTCTGATCTCGTTGCCGACGAACCACGGAACCACGCCGACGACGCCGGGATAGCCGAACTCGTCCATGATCGGCTTGGCCGTGTCGACCTGCGTGTGGTGGCCGTCGTCGAACGTGAGGATCACCGCACCGCGCCGCTGTGGCAGTTTCCGAAGGCGCGGCGCGCCCACGCGCAGCGTGAGCGGTTTCTCGTCGCCGGTGTACGATCTGACCGCCAGCCCGCGGACGTCGGTTAGGTCGGGCGCGCCGGTGACCGACGACGGCGCGAAATCGACCCGGACGGTGCCCTCCTTTCGCTTGAGATACCGCTCCATCGAGAGGCGGTTGTCCGCATCCGGCGCGAGCAGCTGGAGCTCGATCGTCTCCTCGGCCGCGCGATCGAGACGGACGCCGAACGACAGCGCCGAACTCGTCAGATCGATCGGCCGATCGAACGAGGCCCGCATCGCCGTTCGCTCGACATCCCTCGGCGAGACGAGCTCGACGCCCGTGTCGCCGCCCGGGCCGTGCCAGTCGGTGGACGAAACCGATCCGTTGGTCGCCGTCCACTCGCCGAGCCCGGACTCGGCCGACAGCGGCGTACCGCTCGCCCACGCTGCCCGCCGCAGCCTGGAACCGGGATCGTCACGATCCGTCCCGCCCGTCCGCTGTCGGGTTCGGGTTCTGGTGGCGGTCGCCGACTGCTGACGGTCGGTCTCGGTCGGTTGGTCGTCGTTCGTTTCGGCCGTCGAATCGAAAATGCCCATACAGCCCGACCCCAGCGCGGTCGCGGCGGTACCGAGCATCGTCAGCAGTCGCCGTCGGCTGGGGTCAGTCACTCACCGATGTTCTCTCGAATGCAGTATATGGGCTTTGGTATCTCGTCGGCTACATCAACGGTGATAGAACGGAAGAACGAACGTGGTATTCGGGTACATAATGTAGCCGATCCGTGAGCTCGGCATGGGTGACGGACCGATCGTCGACGGTCGGTGATGACCACGATTTATACACGCCGTCGCCCGACGATGCCGCATGTCACTGCGCCTCCCGAGCGAGATCGTGGTCGAGCGGTTCCTCCCGACCGCTCGGTCGATGTTGGCGGACGAACTCGCCGAGCGCGATTTCACTCAACAGGAGATCGCCGACCGACTGGGCGTGACTCAGGCCGCCGTCAGCAAGTCACTCGGCGGCGACGGCGCTGTCGAGGAGCGGTTTCGGGAGAACGAGCGGATGCAGGCGACGATGGCGCGGATCGCCGACGGGTTCGCCGCCGACACGATGAGCGGCTACGAGGCGCTCGCGGAACTGCTCGAACTGATCCGTGCGTTCGAGGATCGCGGCCCCATCTGTGCCGTCCACGAGGAGGAGATGCCGGCGCTCGACGGTCTCGGCTGCGATCTCTGCGTCCGCGGGAGCGACGACGGCGTGCTCGCCGAACGCGACGTCCTCAGAACCGTCCGCACCGCCGTGCGCCGCGTGACGAACACGCCGGAGATCGCCGCCCACGTCCCGAAGGTCGGGACGAACGTCGCCACAGCGCTGCCGGAGGCGACCGACGCGACCGCGGTCGCGGCCGTTCCCGGGCGCGTCCACGCCGTCGGCGGCCGGGTGCTCGTCCCCGCACAGCCCGAGTTCGGCGCTTCGCAACACGTCGCCGAGACCCTGCTCGCCGCGATGGCGATCGATCCCTCCGTTCGGGGCGCGCTCAACCTCGCCACTTCTGACGCGCTGCTCGCGGCGGCTGCGGACCGGGGGATCGATACCCTCCGATTCGACGCGGATTACGAGAACCGCGCCGAACACCTCCGCAAGCGCTTTCGCGAGCGTGAGGAAATCCCGCGGCTCATCTACCACGAGGGCGCGTTCGGCATCGAACCCGTGACCTACCTCCTCGGTGCGGACGCGATCGAAGCCGCCGCGCTCGCCGGCGATCTCGTCGCGGCTGCCGACGGATTCGACGGAACCGACGGCGCGTCCTGATCGACGGCCGCCGTCCTGCGAAACCCGTCGTCGTTTCGGTAAGCATCGTCGATGCCGAGCAGGAATCGTGAATCCATCAGTCGGTAGAGCGCTCGCTCAGTCCTCGACCTCGCCGTCCTCCCAGCCCTCGGTGAACACCCGATCGTCGTCGACGTCCAGTTCGGCGAGTTCGTCCTTCGTGTCGACGACCATCCCTGGGACGCCACAGACGTAGAAATCCCTGTCGAGGCCGTCGAGCCGGTCGTCGAGGTGGTTCTGGACGTGGCCGGTCGGACCCGCCCACTCCTCGTCGGAGAGCGAGTAGATCACCGACAGCTCGTCGTGTTCGGCCGCGAGCTGGTCGAGCGTCTCGCGATACATGATGTTCTCCTGGTTCTTCTCGCCGTAGAAGAAGTGGACTTCGCCGGTGCCGACTTCGAGATACTGTTTCAGCATGGCCATCATCGGCGTGATGCCCGTCCCCGTCGAGACGAAGACGACGTCCCTGTCGGTGTCGCGAAGGGTGAGGTTGCCGCCGAGCTCGCCGAGCGTGATCGTGTCGCCGACCTCACGCTCGTGCATGTAGACCGAGGCGGTGCCGTCGTCGTAGCGCTTGATCGCGAGCGTGATCCGGTCGTTGCCCGGCGTGTTGGTTGCCGTGTACGGCCGGACGACCTGTTCGTCCTCGTCGTCCGTCTCGTCGCGCTCGAAACGGACGGTCGTGTGCTGGCCGGGGTCGAAGTCGAACGTTTCCTCGGCTTCGACGACGAACTGTTTCACCCGCGGTGTCATTCGCTGGATCGACGTGATCGTCGCTTCGAAGGGCATGTGCACAGGTTGGCCGCGACCGTCCTAAACGGACGGCTTGCAGTATATCGCGCCGATCACGTCGCCGGATCCGATCGTCGAACCCCCGACTGCCGCCACATCTGTTGTCTGAACTGTTCAGGCCAGTACCATTAAGTCGACGTCGGACACGGGAGGGGTATGGCAACAGTAGCTGAACCGACGTCGTCCGTCGAGGAGATCCGGTTCGTCGTGGGAGCTGCAGGGTCGCGCTACGCGCTCGCCGCCGCGGGATCGATCCTCGGACTTCCCGTGCTTGCCTTTCTCTCCGGGAGCGAAACGTTGCTGTTCTACGTCCACGTCGGTCTCGGAGCCTTCTGGTTCGGACTCGACTACTTCTTCCGATACGTGATGGCTCCCGCGCTCGACCGGGCCGGTCCCGAGACGGCCGCCGCGGTCATCCCGCATCTCACGCCGAAGATCATGGTCGTCGGCGAGTCGCTGACGGTCGGAACGATCGGCTCGGGCATCGCGCTCGCGTACCGCCTCGGCTACTGGGCCTCGCCGACGATCTATCTCTGGGGTGCGCTCGGCGTGACGGGGATCATGCTCCTCATCGCGTTCGGTCCGCTCCATTCGCTGCAGACCGCGATGCTCGTCGAACTGGCCTCGCCCGATCCCGACGGCGGACGCGTCGGGCAGCTGAACGACCGCGCGCTGCGCTGGCTCATGGGGATGACCGGCCTCATGCTCGTCGTCATCGCCATGATGACCGGTCTCCGTGGTCTCCTGCCGGCTGCTGGTGGCTGAGCGACGCACGCAGTTGTATCGGGAGAAAAACCCGTCCCTATCAGGGGACGGGACGCCCGCGGTGGCTTACGGGCCGGGTGTCGGCGACGGGTCGCCGCCACCGTTCAGGATGCGGTCGATCACCTCGTTGAGATCCGGCGCTCTCCCCGTACCGGAGTCGTCCCGGCGCTGTCGTAGAGGCATGACTAGTCCCTCCACATGACAGTAGATCACACGGTGGGATAACGGTTGGGACGAGACGTGACGGATCGACCCGAATCCGGGCCCGAACTGTGGTTCGATCGGCTGTACGAAACGTTTTCGTGGATAGGCAGTCATTTACACCCACAGATGCGCTCAGTGTCCGTCGAGAGAACGGCCGGAAAAACTCGCTACTGTTCCGAGCCGGCGTTCGTGTCGGGATCGAGCGAAACGAGCGAGGGGTTGCTCGACGACCACTCGTCGACGGCCATCGTCGGATCCACACGGGATCGATGCGATGGGGCACACGAGGGGTGAGCTCCGACATGGACGATAGACGGACGTTCCTCCGGCTGATCGGCGGGGGCTCGACCACCGTGCTTGCCGGCTGTCTGGGATCCGATACGGGCCAGTCCGGCGATGGGGACGCGACCACCGCCGTCGACGATGCCTCGACCACCACCGCTCGCACCGGCGGGACGACGAACGGCTCCGTGCCGGCACGCTACGAGACGGCGACGGGTCTCAGCGATCGCCAGCGCGATCCGTCGTCGCTCAGCGCCAAGGACACCGTCGCCTATCAGTCGTCCCCGAAGGATGGGCAGGGCTGTTCCGGCTGCCAACATTTCATCCCGGCGAAAGGCGACGACGAGCTCGGTGCGTGCGTGCTGGTCGAGGGACGTATCCATCCCGACGGCTGGTGCAAGCTCTTCTCACCCACCGGCTGACGGTCGCCGTTCGCCGGCTGTATCGGGCGAACTATTATTACTGTTCGACCGTGAACTGTATGGTTAGTGGTAGCGATGACCGATGACACGAAACGACACCGACGCGAGGTCCTGAAACTCGGGGCTGTAGCGGGTGCAGCGGGGACGGTCGGTCTCGGGCGGATGGCCGTCGGCGCGGGCGATACCCACACCACTCCGGCGGCACTTCCCGACCGAGCCCCGCCCCGCGAGTACGAGAACTACCGGACGCGTCGCGTTCCGGAGGATCACGACACGATCCAGGCGGCGGTTTCGGCGGCGAACCCTCGCGATCTCGTGCTCGTCGGTCCGGGGCGCTACACCGAGGAGGTCCGGGTGCTCGACACGCCGAACATCACGATCCGTGGACGCGACCGGAATCGGGTCGTCCTCGACGGCGAGGGGACGCGGTACAACGGGATCATCGCGCTGGCCGACGGCGTGGTGATGGAGAACCTGACTGCGACGGGCTATGCGTACAACGCCTTCTACTGGACCGGCGTCGATGGCTATCGGGGGAGCTATCTCACTGCGGTCAACAACGGCGATTACGGACTGTACGCGTTCGATTCGGTCAACGGCCGTTTCGAGCACTCGTACGCGGCCGGCCATCCAGACTCGGGCTTCTACATTGGTCAGTCGAACCCCTCGCACGCACGCGTCGAGAACGTCGTCGCCGAGCGCAACGGGATCGGCTACTCCGGTACCAACGCCGGCGGCAACCTCGTCCTCAGGGATTCGGTCTGGCGGCACAACATGGGTGGCATCGTCCCGAACACGCTCGATTCGGAGGCGCTCGCACCGCAGTCGGCCATGCGCATCGAAAACAACGAGGTCTACGACAACAACAACGCCGACGCACCGGCGAAGGCGTTCGGCTACGCGGCCTTCGGCACCGGGATCAACGTCGCCGGCGGCCGGGACAACGAGATCGTCGACAACGACGTCACCGGCCACGTCAACTTCGGTATCGGTGCCATCCCGATGATCGACGCGAACCTCTGGCGACCGGGCGGCAACCGTGTCCACGACAATCGCGTCGCGGATTCCGGCCGGGCCGATCTCGCGCTCGGTGCTCCCGTCCGCGACGGCAACCGCTTTGCGAACAACGACGTCTCGTCGTCCCGGCCGGGCAGTCTCACCGACGACGGCATGCTCGGTGATCTCATGACCGGCGTCGGTGACCCGTGGCTGACGCTCTCGCTCGGCAAGCAGTATCTCCAGGCCGAACTCGGCGAGTATCCCCACGGCGACTGGCGTGGCGGCCCCGATCCACCCGAACGAAAACCGATGCCGAACCCCGAACGCCCGCCGCGCGAGGCCGTCGGGCCACGGAGAAACTGAGATGGCGAGCGATAGCCGAACCGACGACGCTGGCGGACGCTCGCGGTCGGTTCGCCGTCTCGTCGGTGGCCAGCGTCATTCGGCCCGTACCAGCGCCCTCGCCGTCGTCCTCGCGCTGCTCTGTGGCGCGTACGCCGCGTGGTTGCTGGCGGATTTCGGGCTTCGCTGGCCCGCTCTGCTCGCCGTCGCGGTACTGACTGGTGTGTTCTTTTACTCCCGTCGGACGCCGGCAGCGATGCTTGTGAGTGGGTTCTACGCCCTCGCCGTCCTCATCGCGCTGACGCCGATCGTCCTCGATCTCGCGTTCGTGCTCGCCGCCGACGGCTACGGCGTCACTCCGTGGCCGTTCGTCCTCTCGCTCGCCGATCTCGTCTTCCTCGGCGTGTTCGTCGTCCTCGCGCTGGTGCTGTCGGCCATCGGTTTCGTCATCGGCCGTCGGTTCGACGCCGGCAGCGATACTGACAGCGAGGATGCTGCCGTTCCGGAGGGCTGAGCGACGGGATAGCCGTCCCAACCCGCGCAGCCACCGAATCGGAGCGTCGTCCTGTCTTCAGGGGTTCCACCGTCCCCGTAGCGGACCGCGCCACACGACCCAGCAGACACATATTTACCCGGCGCGCTGCCACCGTTCGAGCAGACGACGATGCCAGGCGTCGCCCCGGACCCAAGCGCTCGACCCTCACACGGCGATCGGCCGGGTCGACCGGGAGGACGATGGGGACGGTAGCGGTGGCAGCGCTCGGAACCGCAGCCGTACTGGATCTCGTGTTCGAGGAGTTCCCGCGGCGCATCCATCCGGTTGCGCTGTTCGGACGGCTCGTCGGCCGGTTCGACCGATCCTGGGACCATCCAGAAACGGTCGGAGCGGTCGTCGCCCTGGCGCTGCCGCTCGGGGCGGCCGCGGTCGGTGGCGGATTCACGATGTTCGCCGGCTCCCTGCATCCACTCGTCGGCGGGCTGATCGCGGCGCTCGCGCTGTTCGCGACGACGAGCCTCCGAATGCTGCTCTCGGTGGCCGCCGACGTCGTCGGAACGATCGAGACCGATCCCGAAGAGGCCCGAACGGCGATCCGGGGGCTCGTCGGCCGCGACACGACCGAACTCTCGGCTGGCGAACTCCGCAGCGCGGTCGTCGAGAGCATCGCCGAGAACCTCGCCGACGGCCTGCTCGCACCGCTTCTGGCGTTCGCGCTCGGGGTGCAGCTCTCGCTCCCGGTGGCGGTCGCCGCCGCGATCTGGGTGAAGGCAGTCAACACGCTCGATTCGATGCTCGGCTATCGCTCGAAGCCGGTCGGCTGGGCGAGCGCCCGCCTCGACGACGCCGTCATGTGGCTCCCGGCCCGACTGAGTGCCGTGCTCGTCGCGCTCGCCGGCGGTTCGCCGACCGCGCTTGCCCGTGCGCGCCGATGGCAGAGTGAACCCTCCTCGCCGAACTCCGGCTGGCCGATGGCGGCGATGGCTGCGGTGCTCGACGTCGAACTCCGCAAGCCCGGTGCCTACGTACTGAACCCGAATGCTGGTCTCCCGACGACGGTGGACGCGCGCCGCGCAATGAGAGTGATCGCCGTCGGGGGGTCGCTGGCCGTGCTGCTCGCGGGGGTGGCCGCGTGGTGCTGAGGGCGCTCCAGGGTGCGCTCGGATTCCTCTCACGACTACCTGTCGGCCACGACGGCGGCTCATGGGAGGCGTTCCGCGCCACGCCGGCGAGCATGCCGCTCGCGGGCTACGTCGTCGGCGCGCTCCTCGCGCTCCCGATGGCACTACCCGGACCAACGCCGACGATCGCGTTCGCCTTCGTCGTCACCGTCTATCTCGTCACCGGGATCAACCACGTGGATGGGGTCATCGATCTCGGCGACGCGCTCGCCGTGCACGGCGGACCGGACGAGCGCCGCGCGGTGCTGAAGGACACCGACGTCGGCGCTGGCGGTGCGCTCGCGGTCGCGGTCGAGATCGCCGGGCTTCTCATGGCCGGACTCGCGCTCGCGGCGCTCTCGTCGCGGGCCGCGCTGCTCGTCGTGGTCGCCGAGGTCGGGGCGAAGGGCGGGATGGCGCAGCTCGTCTGTTTCGGATCGGCACCCCACGACGGTCTCGGTGCGGCACTCACCGGACGTTCCGGGCCTCGTTCGGCACTACTCGTCGTCGCCAGCGCCGTTCCGGCAGCGATCATCACGTGGCCGCGGATCGAGATCGCCGGGGCGATGTTTCTCGCGGCCGCGGTCGTCGCGCTCGGCTCGCTTCGTCTGGCACGGACGGCTCTCGGTGGGGTGAACGGCGACGTCCTCGGTGCGACGAACGAGATCACTCGGATCGTCGCGCTGCACGTGGGGGTGGTCGCGTGGACGCACTGGTGATGTGTGGCGGTCGCGGCACCCGACTCGACACCGATGTCGAGAAACCGCTCTACCGAGTCGACGGTCTGCCGATGCTCGATCGCGTGCGCACGGCGCTCGTCGACAGCTGCATCGAATCGATCCGATACGTGGTCTCGCCGCACACGCCACGGACACGGGAACATCTCGATCGCGACGTCGTCGAAGCCCCCGGCGAGGGCTACGTCGGCGATCTTCAGTACGCGCTCGCCCGGAGCGACCCACCCATTCTCACCGTCGCGACCGATCTCCCGCTGCTCGACGGCGCTGCCGTCGATCGCGTGCTCGACAGCCACGATACCGGTTCGCTCACGGTCGCCGTCCCCGCTGCGTGCAAGCGACGACTGGGTGTCAGCGTCGGAACGACGATGGAGGTCGACGGCGAGACGGTCGCACCGTCCGGGATCAACATCGTCGGGGAGGACGAAGGCGATCGGACGATCGTGATCGACGACGAGCGGTTCGCGGTTAACGTGAACCACCCGAGCGATGCCGCGGTCGCGGAGGCACTACTGCAATGAACACGATAGCCACGACGCCGAACGATCGACGAATCGCCGAACGAACCGTGATCATCGAGAGCGAATCGGACGATAGCGGTGACGATTGTCGCGGCCGCCGGGAGGAGCGACGTGCGGCCTGAAACGGTGCGGGATGTCGGTCGGGTGCCACACGGCAGCAGCGACGACCCCGATATCGTCGATTTCAGTGCGAACACCAACCCCCGTGTGCCGGACGGGATCGAGGACGTCTATCGCGAGGCGTTCGCCGATGCGCGCTCGTATCCGGCCGAGCCGCCCGAAGAGTATCGCGCGACGGCGGCCGCCTACGTCGGTTGCGAACCGGCACAGGTGATCCCGACGCCGGGCGGGCTCGCGGCCATCCGGGCGACGATCTCGCTCGCGATCGAGCCGGGCGAGTCGGCGCTCGTTCCCTACCCGAGTTTCGCCGAGTACGGACGCGAAGTCCGACTGCACGACGGCGATCCGAAATTCGTCCCGCAGGCGGAACTGCTCGACGCCGACCCGGCCGATCACGCGCTGGCCGTCGTCTGCAACCCGAACAATCCGACCGGCAACGCCTACGATCCCGACCGACTCGACGTGTTCGCCGAGCGCTGCCGGGCCGCCGGAACGACGCTGCTCGTCGACGAGGCGTTTCTCGGCTTCACCGATCGGCCGTCACTCGCGGGTCGCGAGGGAGTCGTCGTCGCGCGATCGCTCACCAAACTGTTCGGATTGCCCGGTCTCCGCGCCGGCTTCGCGGTCGCGACGGGTGCGTTCGGCGCGGCGCTACGGAACGCCAGACGGACCTGGAACATGGGTGCGCCGGCGCTCGCGACCGGTTCGTTCTGCATGGCCCAGGACGAGTTCGTCGCCGACACCCGCGAACGAGTGCGCGCCGAGCGCGAGCGGATGACGAAGGCGCTCGGATCGAAATTCGACGTCCATCCCTCGGATGCACCCTTTATGCTGTTCGACATTGGCGATCGCTCGGTCGAGGGGCTGCTGGACCGTGCGCGCGAGCACGGGCTCGCGATCCGCGACGCCACCACCTTCCGCGGGCTCGACTCGCACGTCCGCGTCGCCGTGCGACTCCCCGAGGAAAACGACCGTCTGCTGGAGGCGCTCGGTGTTTGAGGCGACGACGGCCGACGGCGTGTTCGGCCTCCGCACGTCGGACGCGCGCTGGCTCTCGACGGGCTGGGGTGGCGGGTTCTCGCGAACCGACACCGCCTACAACGTCAGCGTGCCCGAGGGCTGGGAGCGGACGGATCTCGATACCTACGTCGAGGAGCGCCGGGAACGAGCCGGGTTCGGGGTTCCTGGACCGGCGCTACTGACCGGCGTCGAACTGCAACACTTGCGGGGTGCGCGGCTCGATCCCGTCGTGGCGTACGCGACAGTTGGTCTGTCGAATCCGGCCACGCTGCCAGTGACATCGACCGAGGTAATCGACGAGCCGGTCGACGAATCGGATAGCGAATCGGCCGACGGACCGATGGACGAATCACCGCCCGTCGGCACGGTGAACCTCATCGTCGCCACGACCCGAGATCTGGAGCGGGCGACGCTCGCGAGCCTCCTGGGCACCGTCGTCGAGGCGAAGACGGCGACGTTGCTGCCGACGACGGGATTTTCGGGAACGACGAGCGATGCGGTGATCGTCGGCAGCGACGCCACGGGCGAGTCGGCGTCGTTCGCGGGCAGTTCCACCGCGGTTGGTGCCGCAGCGCGGGCGTGCGTTCGCGACGCGATCCGGGCGAGTTTTCGTTCGCGATACGCCGATCGGGAGGTTCCTGGATCGGTCGCCGATGCCGACCACGGTGTCGTGACCGATCGCCGTGCGGACGTCTTCGAGCTCTGAATCGGGACGAACAGAACCGTTAGGGAGGCGGCCCGCAGACGAGCGCCATGAGCGACGGTGAGGCCAACGACGATGACAGCGACGCACAGCACCGAGGGACGCCGGGACGTGGGGTATCGCCGACCGCCGACCCCATCGAGCCGGCAGCGCCCGACGAGTTCGGGCTGGTCCAGGTCTGGTGGGGCGACGGGAAGGGGAAGACGACGGCGGCGCTGGGGATGGGGTTCCGGGCGGCCGGCCACGGCTACCGGGTTCACATGCTCCAGTTCATGAAGGGTGGTACCGCGAGCGTCGAGGCGACGCGCGGCGAGTACAACGCCATCGCCGCGATCGAAGGATTCAGCTACGAGAACTCGGGCCACTACGGCTGGCACGGCTTCCTGGACGGGTCGGCCGACGACGAACACGCCGCGCGGGCACGCGGTGCGCTCGAACGTACCCGCGAACTGCTCGCCGGAGCGGACGACGCCGATCTGTCGTCACCGCTCGCGCTCGATGGCCCACCCGAAAACGGCGTCCACATGCTCGTTCTCGACGAGATCCTGTACGCAGCAGAGCAGGGGCTCGTCGATCCCGACGAGGTCGTCTCGCTCGTCGAGTCGAAGCCCGACGCGCTCGAACTCGTTCTCACGGGCGGCCACGAGCAGCCCGACTACATCGTCGATCGTGCCGATCTCGTCACGAACGTCCGCAAGGAGAAACACCCGTTCGACGCAGGCCACCGCGCCAGGAAGGGCACCGAATACTGACCGTGAACGTGCCTTTTCGGCTCGTTTCCATCCCGATGGCGGTCAGTCGATGTCCACGCGATGCCATCGAGTCGAATCGTTGCCCCCGCCAACGTCGTTCGCGGCCTCGCGAACGCGCTCGACGCGTTCGTCGGTCGGCGGGTGGCTCGCGAGCGCCCGTTCGGTCGGCGAGCGTTCGGTTTCCCGATCGCGCGACGGCAGCAGCCAGCCGAGCAGTCCCCGGTCGGGTTCGTTCGCCCGCTGGATCTTCTGCAGCGCTCGCGCGAGCGCGAGCGGGTCGTCGAGCACCGCCACTGCCCGCCGGTCGGCCGCGTACTCGCGACGGCGCGCGTACGCCTGGAGGGCGAGCGTCGGCGCGGCGAGCAGACCCTTCACCAGTCGTTGCAGGCCGCTCCGCAGCCCGCTGCCCACGCTGTCGGGACCGCGCATCGGTCGGCCGACGATCAGCGAGAGTCCCCAACCGATCAGCGAAACGACGATCACGAGCGGAACGAGGAGAACCAGGAGGAGCGACGTCACGGTCCGTAGCAGGCTCGTCCCCAGCGTCCGTAGCAGGCTGTCGTAGCCTTCGAGGTGGGCGAATTCGTGGGCGAGCACGCCTTCGAGTTCGGCCGGCGTCAGGAGCCGTACGAGCGACTGATCGACGACGAGCGTGTCGCTTCCGAGCGCGAACGCGTTCGGCTGGCCGAGCCGTCCGAGATAGATCTCCGGGCGGTCGATCTCCATGCGCCGGGCCAGGCGATCGACGCTCGTGTGGACCTGCGGCGCACGCGCCTGCGTGAGGGGAGCCACGTCGAGGCGCGAGAGCAGTCGTTTCGAGTTCGTCCGATAGCCGAGATAGCCGAAGAGGAGCGCGAACCCGACGGCGATGAACAGCACCGAGGGGAGCGCGCCGTCCGCGAGCAGCGCACCGAACAGCTCCGAGCCGACGAGGACGCCGACGCCGGCGAGGGCGAGTAGCCACACCCCCGCCAGCACGGCGACCCCGCGTGGGCGACGGGACGACACTGACATGGTTCTCAGTACGTGCCGCGCACGCAAAACAGTTACCGAGTGCGGAGTGTGGGGAGCGTGTCTGCGTGCACTGAGGAGAGACGGCGACCCGAATCACACGCTACTTCGCCGTGCGTCGAGGAGAGGATGTATGGATCGGATCTGTGTCTACTGCGGATCGAGTAGCGGCGCGCGATCGGCCTACCAGGAGGCGGCCATGAGCCTCGGACGGACGCTCGCCGAGCGCGATCTCGGACTCGTCTACGGCGGTGGCGACGTCGGACTGATGGGAACGGTCGCCGACGCGACGCTCGAAGCGGGTGGCGAGGCTCACGGCGTCATTCCGGACGGCCTCCGCGAGCGCGAGATCGCCCACGAGGGGCTCACCGAGCTCGACGTCGTCGATTCGATGCACGAACGCAAACGGCGGATGGTCGATCTGGCCGACGGGTTCGTCGCCCTTCCCGGCGGCTACGGCACGCTCGAGGAGTTCATGGAGGTGCTCACGTGGACGCAGCTCGGCCTCCACGCGAACCCCTGCGGGCTCCTCGACGTCGCTGACTACTACGCGGAGCTGGCGACGTTCTTCGACCACCAGCGCGAGGAAGGGTTCGTGAGCGCCGATCACCGCTCGATCGTCCTGATCGAGGACGAGCCCGACGAACTGCTCGATCGGTTCGCCGACTACGAGGCACCACCGCTGAAGAACGTCCTGGACAGTCCCGACGAGACCTGATCGCTTCTTCCCTGTCCACTTGTGGCTCCCGGATCGATCGACGGAACGAAACCGATATATGGTTTTAGGCGAGCCTAATTCTCATGCAACGCGAATCGGAGACACATGGAGAGCTGGCGCAAATCAACAATAGAGCCACAGTAGGGAACGATTTCGACTCGGGCGCGACACGGTGGCTGAATCCTTCTCTCCCCGTCGAAAACGAACTCGTTGATCGCGACCGCGATCCAGAAACCGCTGCCGAGCATATCCCCGTCACGGCGGGGCGCTGATCGTGGCGAGCGAACCTGCCACCGACGCCGCTCGTTCCGCGCGCGAGCGCTGGCTCGGCTGGATCGACGGCTCGCTACTCACGCTCGTCGTCGCGAGCGTCGCCATCGTCGTCGTGGCCGGCCTGCTCCAGGTAAGCTTCGGCGCGTACTCGATGTCGATCGCGCAGGCCTGGCAGGCGGTGTTCGATCCCGATGTCCTGTTGAACCCGCAGGCGCTCGAAGCGTTCTTTCTCGGCGGCGAGATTCCCGAGATGGGAAGGCAAAGCCTGATCGTCTGGAACATCCGCCTGCCGCGCGTGCTTGTGGGCGCGTTCGTCGGGATGAACCTCGCCGTCTCGGGCGCGATCTTCCAGGCCGTCACCAGAAACGAGCTGGCGAGCCCGTTCATCCTCGGCGTCTCATCAGGTGCAGGGTTGATGATCCTGCTCACGCTCGTGGTGTTCTCGGGGCTGTCGGCCGTCCTGCCGCTGATCGCGGCCATCGGCGGTGCGATCGCCTTCCTGATCGTCTACCTCATCGCCTGGAAGAACGGCACCTCGCCGATCCGGCTCGTCCTGGCGGGCGTGATCGTCAGCACGGTCTTCGGCTCGCTCCAGACGGGGATATTCTTCTTCGCCGACGATCTCGGAGTGGTCCAGAGCGCGATCGCCTGGACGACCGGCTCGCTCACAGGAACCGACTGGGAACAGGTCCGGATGGTGCTGCCCTGGACCGTCGTCGCGATGGTGCTGGCGCTGGTCAGTGCTCGACAGCTGAACGTGCTCCTGCTTGGCGAGAGCACGGCGAGATCGCTCGGTATGAGCGTCGAGAAGGTCCGCTTCGCGCTCTCGGGCGTCGCCGTTCTCGCCGCGGCCGCGAGCATCGCCGCCGCGGGCATCGTCGGGTTCGTGGGACTGATCGTCCCACACATGGTGCGAAACATCGTCGGGAGCGATTACAAGAAACTCGTCGTCGGCTGTCTGTTCGTCGGACCGGCGCTGATGGTCGCCGCCGACGTCGGCGCACGCCTTCTGCTGAGTCCGGTCCAGATCCCGGTCGGCATCGTCACCGGGTTGATCGGCGGCCCCTACTTCCTCTATCTGATGCGCAAACAGGACAGTCTGGGCGCGATCTGAGCCGTCATCGTTCCACTCGTCTCCAGCATCGCCGCCGCTATCGACCGGAACCATTTCTTTCGTCGGATTTCCTCGCCATCCGACCCTCGCCTGCGCCACAGGTTTTAGGCACACCGAAAAACCGAAACGCATAACACGTTTTAGGCAAGCCTAAAATTATGGCACGCGACGATTCGACGGCTGATGGACTGACGCGGCGGGGCTGGATGAAACGCGGCGGCATCGCCGTCGCCAGTGGGCTGGTGGCCGGCTGTACCGCATCGAGCAGCGGGGGTGGCGATGGCGTCGGAAGCGAGGCCGGAACCGGGAGCGGAGCCGACGATCGGACCCAGTCCCCGACCGGGACGAGCGCCCAGGGAAGGACGACTCACAGCGGATCGTACTCGGTCGCCATCGAGCCGGTCGGCAGCGTCGAGTTCGAGCGTCCACCCGAGCGCATCGTCGGTGGCTGGGGGTTCGTCGCCGACGTGTTGATGGCGCTCGGCCATGCCGACAGCATCGTCGGACTCTCACGCCCAGGATTCTGGTATCAGGGGTTCTACGAACATCTCCCGTCGGTCGAGCCCCGCAACGTGGACGAGATCCCGAACACGGTGAGCAAGAGCTACAGCGTCAAACAGGAGTTGCTCTACGAGCTCGATCCTGACCTGCTGGCGACCGATCCGAACCGGTTCATCGCGTCGTACCAGCTCGAACCGTCGAAGGTGTCGACGCTGGCGACGGACGTCGCGCCGTTCTTCGGCAATCTGAGCCGCTCGAAGCGCGCGCCGAGCTGGCCGAACTGGCCCGATGGGAAATCCTATCGCTACTACTCGATCCCGGAGTTCGTCGAGCGCTACGGGCGCGTCGTCGGCGAACGCGACCGGGCGAGCGCGATGATCGATCTCTACGAGCGCACGATGGACGACATCACGTCGCGAGTGCCGCCGAAAGGCGACCGCCCCAGCGTCGGCCTGCTGAGCGCGTTCACGAACCCGGAGAACAAGGGCTACTTCGGCGTCATCGATCCGATCCCGAAGCTCGACAAGACCTACGAGCTGAAGCAGTACGGCGATCTCGGCGTCGTCGACGCGTTCGCGGACGAGTACGACAGCGAGAACGCCCACTACGATCTCAAGCTCGGTATGGAGGGGCTGCTCGACGTCGATCCCGACGTGCTCGTCTTCGACGAGGCGGTGAACGCGCTCGGCGGGAACAACGTCTACGGCAACGCCAACGCCTACGAGGGAATGCTCGAACTGCTCCGCACCGACCCCGTCGGCAAGCAGCTCACCGCAGTCAAAAACGACCGGCTCTACCCCGGCGGAACGGGCTCGCAGGGCCCGATCATCAACCTCTTCCAGACGGAGATGCTCGCCAAGCAGCTCTATCCCGACGAGTTCGGCGCGTGGCACGGCCTCGGCGAGATCCCCGCGAACGAACGACTGTTCGACCGCCAGCGTCTGGCCGATATCATCAACGGATTCCTGTGACTGGGTTCGATGGACTCATTCGACGTAGAGCGAGTAGACGATCGCCGCGAAGCCAAATGCCGTCAGGACGCTGTTGATCAGGACCCCGGAGCGGAGCCCGACGCCGAGCAGCTGGTGGGCGATCCCCGCGAGAAAGGCACCGACGGTGACGATCCCGAAGCCGACCGCGAGCGCACGGAGCGACGGCGATCCGGTCCGACGGTGGGCCCTGTAGGCGATGTAGGCGATGGCGGTGCCCAGCACGAAGATGACGGTCTTGCTCACGACGATCGCGATCGATAGAGCTTGACTCACAGCTCGTCACCCATCTCGGACCACATGTCGGCGAGCCGTTCGTCGACGGTGCGCGTCGGCCGATCGACCGTCACGTCGACCCCGTCGTCGGTGATGGCGACGTCCAGCCCATCGGCGTCGCGCTGGTAGCGCGTGATGCGTCCCCGTTCGGGATGGACGTCGTGAAACTCGCGGACGAGCGTGGCCCGGCTCACGAGATCCAGCTTGCGGTACACCGTCGATTCGGCGATGTCACAGGCATCGCTGAGTTCTTTTGCGGTCATGGGGTGGGAGGCCTCCCGGAGGATGGCTCGGCAGTCGGGATCGTCGAGCGCGTCGAGGACGACCTGCACCGGCGCGTCCCCGTCGTCCGGCGGTGCAGGTCCCATTGTCGATCCGTGGCCCGCGATCGGAATAGGTCACCCGGTTCGACGATCCGGATGGGTGATTTGTCCACGTCGAATTGATAACCCTGGCGTAATGTGTGATGTTTGTGCGCACGACTCACGACAGCGACCGTCTCGTTTCCCACGGAGTGGGAATCGCCCGTCAGTTGACCCCCCTGTATCACCAACTCTCGGTCATGAACCCGTCTCGAATCTCCCTCACGCGGGGAGCACCGACCAGCGACCGCAGACACGCCTCGACACCGCAGCCGCGGGTGAACCACCGTGGTTGATCCGATCGCGGCGAGCCGGCTCCAGTTCGCGCTCACCACCATCGTCCACATCATCTTCCCGGTGGTGAGCATGGGTCTCGCACCGTTCCTCGTCTACTTCACGTGGAAAGATATCCGAACGGGAAAAGCCATCTACGAGCAGCTCCGGCGGTTCTGGACGAAGATCTTCGCCGTGAGCTTCGCCGTCGGCACGGTCACGGGGCTGGTGCTCGAGTTCGAGTTCGGCACCAACTTCGCGGCCTTCTCGACGATCGCCGGCGAACTGTTCGGCGGCCCGCTCGCGCTCGAAGGGATGATGGCGTTCATGCTCGAAGCCACCTTCCTCGGGATCTTCGTCTTCGGGCGCGAGCGCGTCTCGAACCTGGTCTATTTCGTTTCGAGCGTCGCCGTCGGGCTCGGAACCTGGCTGTCGGCGACCTGGATCCTGATCGCCAACTCCTGGATGCAGACCCCGCGCGGCTTCGAGATGGTGATGGAGAACGGCCAGTCGGTCGTCAATCTCGTCGATCCGATCGCCGCCTATCTCAACCCTCGCTTCCCGTGGATGTTCGTCCACATGCAGAACGCCGCCGTCGAGTCCGTCGCCCTCCTGATGGCCGGCATCGCGGCCTACTACGTCTTCCGCCATCACGTCTGGGAGAACCCGATCCAGCATCCCGAGTTCTGGGAGAAGACGCTCAAGGTGGCGCTCGTCGCCCTGCTCATCACGGCCCCGATCCAGGCGATCCAGGGCGACGCCTACGGCCGTCACGTCGCCGACACGCAGCCCCAGAAGTTCGCCGCGATGGAGGCGGTCTGGGAGACCGAATCCTACGTGCCGGAGTATCTCATCGCCGTGCCGACCGATCTCGACAGCCTGTTCGACCCGCGAGCGAAGGAACTGTTCGGCATCGGCATCCCCGGGATGGCGTCGTGGCTCGCCAGCGGCGGGAACGCGGAGGCGACGATACGCGGACTCGAGTCCTTCTCGACGGAAGCGCCACCCGTCGCGATCGTCTTCTGGGCGTTTCGCATCATGGTCGCGCTCGGCTTCTGGTTCATCCTGCTCGCGCTCTGGGGGGCCTACCGCTGGTGGCGCGGCGAGCTGCTGGAGGACGATCTGCTCCACAAGGCACTGATGGGCTCGTCGCTGCTCGGCTTCCTCGCCGTCGAGGTCGGCTGGATCGTCACCGAGGTCGGCCGCCAGCCGTGGGTAATCCAGGGCGTGTTGAAGACCACCGACAGCGTCTCGCCCGGCCTGACGGGTACCGAGGCGACGTTCACGCTGGCCGGCTTCGCCGGCGGCTACGCGCTCCTGCTGATCCTCTACACCTACGTCGTCGTCCGACTCGTCAGGAGCGGTCCGCCGACCCGCGACGAACTCGCCGCAGTCGAATCGCCGACGACGGAGGAGGCGGTGAGCGTCGATGACTGAGCCCGGGACGCTCGCGAGCGAGCCGCTGTTCGGCCTGCCGCTCGCCGAGCTGTGGTTCGGGCTCGTCTTCTTCATCTTCGGGACCTTCCTCTTCCTCGACGGGTTCGACTTCGGCGTCGGTATCCTGTTCGCGACCAGGGACAGTAAACACGAGAAGGAGCGACTGCTCGATGCCATCGGGCCGTTCTGGGACGGCAACGAGGTCTGGCTGGTCGTCTTCGGCGGGGCGCTGTTCGCAGCGTTTCCGTCGATCTACGCGAACCTGTTCAGCCGGCACTACCTGCTGATGTTCGCCATTCTCGCCGCGCTCGGACTGCGCGGGCTCGCCCCCGAGATGTACGAACAGCGCGACGACGCGAGCTGGAAGACGTGGTGGGGCCGGGCGTTCGTCGTCGGCAGCCTCGCGACGCCGTTCCTGATCGGCCTGTTCGCGGCGAACTGGCTGCTCGGCGCGACGACGATCGTCACGCTTCCGGGGATCGTCGTCGGGCTCGCGGTCGTCGCGCTGACGGTCGTCGACGGCGTCGCCTTCCTCCGGTTGAAGACGCGCGGCGAGCTGCGCGAGAGCCTCGCGACCGACGGCTATCGCGCCCTCGCCGCCTATCTCGCGCTCGTCGTGATCGCGCTCGGCGCGCTCTACGCGACGACGCCCGGACTGCGCTCGGCGCTCCTCTCGCCGCTCGTCGTCGGGCTGGTCGTCGTCACGCTCGTGCTGGCGGGCGGGTACGCGCTCGCGACCGCACGCGACCGCTACTATCTCGCGTTCGTCGCCGTGGCAGGGCTCGTCTTCAGCCTCGTGGGCGTCGTCGCCGGCTCGATGTACCCGCTGATCGACCGGGCGAGCGGCCTCGCCGTCGAGGACGCCATCGTCTCGACCCTGCCGCTCAACGTCATGACGATCGGTGCCGGACTCCTGCTCCCGCTGATCTTCGTCTACTTCGGCGTGCTCTACTCGGTGTTCAGCGGCCCGATCGAGGCGGGTGAGTCCTACTGATGGATCACGACGAACGAGTCGCTGCCGATGGTTCCCAAACCGCGGAAGCGGCACTCGACGACCGGTCGACGCCGAACCTGCTCTCGCGGATCCTGGTGACGTGGATCGAACTCACCGTCGTCGCGATCACCGGCGGACTGGCTGGGGCGTCGATCGGCGGCCCGGTGGGGTTCATCCTCTCGCTCGCCACGACGCTGCTCACCGTCGCGATCGTGTTCCACAACGTGAACGAGCTCGTCAAAGAATGGCTGCGGTTCGGGCAGGGCGCGTGACCCTGCTATCGGTTTCGTGGCGCGCTCACTCAACGGTGATCGACGCGTCGTCGACGACCGCCTCGCCGTCCTGCGTGTAGGCTCCGTCCGCCTCGCCGCCCGAGGTGAGGAAGTCGTAGGTGCCGTTGCCGTTGGTGTCCTTGTGAGGCATGGCGATCAGCGTCTGGTCGCCCTGCAGGCTCGACTGATCGTAGTCGCCGCCGGGGACCTCGGCGTAGAGCGGGATCTCGATGTCCATCGCCGTGCCGGCGTCGTAGGCATCGGAGACGCCGATGACGCTGCCAGCGACGTTGCCGTCGAGCAGGCTGCTGTCGTGGATGGCGACGAAGCCACCGTCCGGTAGCGCGGCCGAGGCGACCGTGACGCTCGATCCGTCCGAGCTCTGATCCTCGAACGTCGCCGACGCCATGTCGGGCGCGTCCTCCTCGCTGACGATGAACTGCTTGGCGATCGGCAGGACTTCGTCCATCGTGCGTGCGGGGTTGAACGCGTTCGGCGCGGGCCGCTGGAGGTTCAGCAGCTGGAAGTACGTCTGGTGGTTGGCTTCCACGCTGTGGATCGACAGCGCCGGCGGGATGATGTCCGGGTTCGAGATCATCGGGGCCGCGCCGGCGTAGGCGGAGACGCCGACGGCTTCGAGACGGTCGGCGACCGCGACGAACTCGGTGATCGACGAGTACGGGAACTCGTAGTTCGCGGGTTCGACGGGCGTCCCACCGAGATCGTTGATCGTCTCGCTGAGCGCGTCGACGTGAGCTTCCTCGTGGTCACGGACGTCCTGAATCTGCTGATAGACCGAATACTGTAGCGTCTCCCGGTCGAAGTAGTTCGCGACCTCCGAGCGCTCGACGTCGCTCTCCGAATAGTTGTCGAGGAAGTCGTTGTAGTACGCCGCCTCCAGGTGTTCGAGCGTGAGCGCGTAGTTCAGGATGTCCACGTCGCTCACGTCGCCGTTGCCACCGTCGCCGTTGCCGTCGTTGGCGGCCGCGACGCCGCTGCCGACCGCACCGAGTGCGGCCGCACCGACGCCGACCTTCGCCGCATCGCCCATGAATCCGCGCCGCGAGCGTAGTTGGTCGCTTACCTGTCCAACGAAATCGAGAACGCCGTCCGTCTCCTCTCGGATTGTGTCGTCGTCTGTCATGGTACTCTCGTGCGTCGCCGCACGGACTATTCTTCGCCAACATCCCTTATGAACGTATGCCAGAAACGGACCCAAATTCGTTCGTGTTCCATCAGTAGAACGCATCTCGCCGGTACCGACGACCAATGCGCGTTGTACGATGATCGTCGGTGTACGCCACCATTCGCTCGACGGTCCGTGGGTCGTTTTCGACGTAGCACGTACCGGACCCCTTTTCGCTGCCGGTCGGTTACGCCGGCCATGAGCGAGGGATGGTTCGCCGGTCTCACGGCCGACCAGGTGGGCGCGGAGCGCGTTCGCGAGGGGAGCGCCGACGCATCGGATGCATGGCCCACACGGGCTATCGAGGCGGGCGTCGCCACGAGCGAGGAGGCGTACTACGACCGCCTACACGAGGCGACGACTGCGGCGGCTCGCACAGCGATGGAAGAACGCGAGCGTGCCGACGATCAGCAGGTAATCCACGCCGTGCGCGCGATGGACGACGCCGGACGGATGGCGAACGAACTCGCCGAACGCGTCGCCGAGTGGGCCGGGAGCCGCGACGCAGCATCGGGGACTGGCATCGAATTCTGTCGAGAGCTCGCCGCCACCGATCCCGCGGAGCCCGCCGACGAACGACTGATCTCCCTCGCCGAACGGGCGATCGAACTCGACGACGAACGCGACGCGCTCGAACGGTACGTCGAGCGAGTGGTGAGGGACGCCGCGCCGAACCTCGCGGCACTCGCCGGACCGACGCTCGCGGCACGGCTGCTCGCGCTCGCCGGCGGGCTCGACTCGCTGGCGAAGACGTCGAGCAGCACGGTGCAGGTCCTCGGCGCGGAGGAGGCACTCTTCGCGCACCTCCGCGGGCAGGCACCCTCGCCGAAACACGGCGTCATCTACGTCCACGAGTACGTCCGCGGTACGCGCCC
The DNA here is from genome assembly GCF_000336715.1 of Halococcus thailandensis JCM 13552. Classification (GTDB taxonomy): domain Archaea; phylum Halobacteriota; class Halobacteria; order Halobacteriales; family Halococcaceae; genus Halococcus; species Halococcus thailandensis. The sequence continues at coordinate 164,428 of NZ_AOMF01000165.1, read as the reverse complement.
CGCAAAACGCGGCTCGGCGGCGCGCGCACTCGCCGGCAAGCTCACGATCGCCGCACGGATCGATCACTACGCTGGCGACCGCAGACCGTCGCTCGAAGCCGATCTCGACGAACGGATGCGACGGATCCGTACCGGCGGGGAGGACGATGGCGCTGCCTGACGGGGTGCAGTACCGCACGTTCGACGGCGAGGAACGCCTCGCCACTCGGGGCGAACCGGTCTACGGCGAGCCGGTCGCCGACGGCTGGCGGGCGTGGGATGCCCACCGCTCGAAGGTCGGCGCGATGTACGAACTCGGAATGGAGCCGGGGCTCGACGCCGGTGATCACGTGCTCTATCTCGGCGCGGCCAACGGTACGACCGCCAGCCACGTCGCCGACGTCGCCGGTCCGACCTACGCCGTCGAGTTCGCCGCCCGGCCGATGCGCGATCTCCTGTCGGTCGCCGAGACGCGGGGGAACCTCTTTCCGCTGCTCAAGGATGCTCGGAACCCGGAGACCTACGCCCACGTCGTCGAGGACGGTCTCGATCTGCTCGTTCAGGACGTCGCGACGCGCGGGCAGGCACGGGTCGCGCGGGCGAACCGACAGTTCCTCAGCGACGACGGCCGGCTCTGTCTGGCGATCAAAGCCAGAAGCGAGGACGCGACGCGCGAACCGGACGACGTCTTCGCCGACGTGCTCGACGATCTCCGTGAGGGGTACGAGATCCTCGACAGCCGCCGGCTCGACCCGTTTCACGCCGACCACCTCGCGGTCGTCGCCACCCCACGCTGAGCGATCGATGTCGCCGGACGGCGCGCCGGCCACCACAAAGCACTTATAAGGGGAGTCTATCCTTTCAGCCATACGCCGAGCAACGATGCCAGGTCAGCATGCCCGCTTCCGGTCAGCGCACCGGGACCCCTCGATAGCCCATCCCGTATCGCCGACGAGTACGGAGTACCGACAGCGTGTGTGGCGACCGTGACCGACCGCTCCGGACTCGTCCTCGTGGTGGTCGTGGTTCTCGCCGCGTTCGTCGGTGCGATGCCAGCGGCGGCACAGGATGTCGGCAATGCGACCGACCGCCCGACGGCGTCGTTCAACCAGTCGACGGTGACCGAACAGCGCGGCGACATCGCCGCGATCGAACTCGATCTCTCCGGAACGACGAACGCGACCGTCTCGGTCGGCAGCGAGGCGGTCAACTACGCGGCGAACGTCACCGTCAACGACAGCAACGGTGACGGGCGTGTGACGCTGTTGATGAACACGTACATCGCCGGTCTGGACACCGACAACTCGGTGTACGGAGCCACCGCGGGCGATGCGGTCGTCGGCACGAACCGGTCGACCGCCCCGCTCGACAGCCCGCTGGAGACGAGTCAGTACAATCTCTCGGTGGCAGTCGACGACCGTCGGACCGACAGGGCCACCCTCGCGCTCACCGAGCGCACGGCCGGCGAGCTCATCACCTGGACCGCACCGGCGGCGAGCTTCGACAACGCGACGAACGCGAGCGAGGTCGCCGCCGCCGTCGACAACGGCCGTATCACCGCGTCCGATTCGGTCGCCGTCGGCGACGTGTCGGTCAACCAGGTCAAACTCTCCGGGGTCTACGGCGCGCTCGCGGTCTCGAACGTCACGGAACTGCTCCGAAGCGGCGCGCTCGATTTCAGCATGGTACAGACGAACCCGTCGACGAACCGCCCGCCGAAACGCCTCGATCTGAACCGCAGTCTCGCGAACGACTCGATCCGGGTGGTGCCCGACCCGCGCAACGACGTGCTCTACGTCAACGTCGATACGAGGGCGGCGGTGTTCGACAACGGGACGCTCTCGGCCGGCGATCGCTTCGAGAGCACGCTCTCCATCGACGGCGAGAGCACGCTCGCGGACGCCGACGAGTCGGTGAGTGCGAACGTCTCGTTCGTCGGCACCGAGCTCGGACTCGCCGAACCCTCGCTTGCCGCCGGGCGCAACCAGACCGTCGCCGGCACGACGAGCGTCGCGCCCGGTAGCGAGGTGACGGTCCGCATCCAGCGCAACGGCAGCAGTTCGATCGTCAAGACCAACACGACGCGGGTGAAGCCGAACGGCTCGTTCGACACCACGTTCAACCTCTCGTCGGTCGCGCCCCGGAGCACGGTCACCGTGCGCGCCGAGGGGCCGCTCGGCACCGGCGACCGGACGAACGTCACCGTCCGTCCCGACCGATCGAACGACTCCGGGAACGGCACCGCGGCGCTCGCGGTCCCCGATCAGACCACCGCCGGCGAGACGGTGGCGGTCCGGAACGTGACGCTGCCCGATGGCGGCTTCGTCGTGGTCCACGCGGCGAACGCCTCGTCGGACCCGGTGGGAAGCGTCCTCGGTGCGTCGAGCTATCTCGAAAACGGCACCACCGAGAACGCTACCGTTTCGCTCTCCGAGCCGCTGGCCGAAGACACGCGCGTCGTGGTGATGGCCCACACCGACAGCAACGACAACCGGGTGTACGACTTCAGCAGCTCCAACGGGAGCGAGGACGAACCCTATACTGTCAACGGGAGCGCCGTCACCACGGACGCGCAGTTGACGATCGTCGAGACGACGACCGTCGAAACGACGACCGCCGACGCCGCATCGGGAACCACGGCTGCGGCGACCGGGACGAACGGGACGACCGACGGGAGCGGTCCCGGGTTCGGCATCGTCGCCGCGCTGCTCGCCCTCTCGCTGGCCGGACTGGCACGGCGGCGCTGAGGCCAACGGCAAAACCTATACTGCCGATCGTCGTAGAGTCGGCGAATGATCGACGGGCTGCTCGCCGCGCTCGCGTGGTTCGGCCAGTTCTCCGATCCGCTGGCGTGGCTGTCCGTGCTCGCCTTCAGCGCCGGCGGCGTGCTCTCGTGGCGTGACAGCCGCTTCGCCCGGCCGGTGACGGTCGCCGCGTGGCTGTTGTTCGCCGTCTTCTGGCTCTCGGTGTTCCATCACTTCGCGTTCGTCCAGAAGAGCTTCATCGAGGGGATCGGAGTGCTCGTGGCGATCCCGGCGAGTATCTATGCCGGCCTCCTGCTCGCCCGTGGGCGCGACTCGCTGTTCGTGCTCTCGCGGGCGATCGCCGCGATGGGTATCATCTTCTTCCCGTTCGAGACGATCACCGCCCTTCAGGAGTTCCTCATCGAGAGCGTGACGAGTCAGACCGCCTTTCTGATGGAGCTCATCGGCGCGGAGCCGACGGTCGTCTCGGGGGCGATGGTGCCGGACGGAACCTATCCTGCCTATCAGAGTACGTTCTGGTTCGCCGACGGCGGCCACACGATCACCTACACCATCCTGATCGCCTGCACGGGCATCGGCAGCATGGCCATCTTCGGCGGGCTGATCGCCGCGACGTCGGCCCCGCTCTCGCGCAAACTCCGCGCGCTCGCCGTCTCGATCCCGGTGATCTACGCGCTGAACCTCGTTCGCAACGTCCTCATCGGGCTCGGTTTCGGCCTCCAGAAGTTCCACGTCTTTCCCGACGTCGTGATGGGGCTGTTCGGTGCGAGCGATCCATACAAGGTCTCGTATTTCGTCGTCGATCGGATCCTCGCCCAGAGCCTCTCGGTGCTGGCGCTCGTCGCCATCACGTGGGTCGTCGTCCGCGAACTCCCCGAGATCATGGTCGTCATCGAGGACGCGCTGTTCATGGCCACCGGTACGGAGTACGATCTCCAAGATGCGCTCGGGACGACGGTTCGCGCCGACGGCGGCGTCGCCGACACGGACAGCTCAGAGTAGTTCGGGCGGTGCGTCCGCGAGCGCTTCGAGCGCCTCGCGTTCGAGGTGGTGGAGCTCACCCGGAAGCACGAGCAGGTGGAGCGGATCGCCGAACGCACCCTCCGCGAGCGCCGACAGTCGATCGGCGACCACGAGCGGGTCGGGACTGCCGGCACGGGCGACGACGACTCCCAACCCGTCTAGTTCGGGTGCGAGTCGTCCGGCGGCGACGTCGGCGCTCATGTATCGCCCCTCGGCGGCCTTGATATCGAGATAGCAGAGTGTGTGGAGCCCGCGCTCGCGGTTGTCTTCGATGGTTTCGACGACGCTCTCGGGTATGGGTCGATCCCGGTAGGCGAAGGGGATCGTCGTCGCCTTGCCGAAGCGGTAGTTCTGGAGGCCGGTGAGCGAGCCCGCGGCGGTCTGAGCGGTCGTTCCGTGGATTATTCGGGTTTCGATGTCGTGTTCGTGAGCGCGGAGCCGGAGATCCGTGTGCGTCGTCGATACCATCGGATCGCCGGCGACGAGAAACACTGTCGAGCCGGTTTCCGCGCTGTCGAGGATCGGTGCCGGCTCCTGTTCGACGCCCGCCCGATCGCGGACCTCGATAGAGACCCCGTGGTGGTCTTCGAGCTCTTCGATCGTGGTTCCGACGAGACGACTGGTGTAGAACTCGGCGAAGACCCGATCGGCGCTCCGGAGCGCTTCCCGGCCCTCGACCGTGATCGAGTGCTCGTCGTAGAGACCGAGCCCGACGAAGGTGAGCATTGGCCCGCCTCGGGCGGCGGGCGGATTAAACGACTCGCCCCGGGGATCGTCGCATCGAAACGCCACGCTTAGGCCGGCCCGGCGGCGATTGCGGGCATGGAACTGCCGTGCGTCCGCGCTGCGCGCGAGAACGGCGAAGCCGTGCGAGCGGCGCTCGCCGAGCGCGACCTCGTCGATCGCGACCACGAGATCACCGTCGTCGACGGATCGATCTTCATCCCCGTCACCGACAGCGAGGCAGTTCCCGACGAGTACGTGGTCGTGACGCACGACGCACCGGTGCGCGAGACGCAGGCCATGCCCACCGATATCCTGGGTTTCGAGCCGACCTACGAGCGCCTCGGTGACGTCGTGCTCGTCGACGAGGACGATCCCGAGCGTGCCGAGCGGATCGCGGCGGCGGTGATGGAGTCGGCGCTCCCCGTCGAAACGGTGCTGGACCGTGCCTCGAAAGTCACCGGCGAGTTCCGCACCCGCGAGTGGGACCATCTCGCCGGCGGCAGTACCGAAACCGTCCACCGCGAGTACGGCTGCGAGTTCGCCCTCGACATCGCCGAGGTGTATTTCTCGCCCCGACTGGCGACCGAGCGCCATCGCGTGACCGAGACAATCGCGGCGGACGAGCGGGTGGTCGACATGTTCGCCGGTGTCGGCCCGTTCGCGATCCCGGCGGCCAAGCGCGGGGCGGAAGTCGTCGCCGTCGATCTGAATCCTGTCGCCATCGACTACCTCCGCGAGAACGCGCGGCGCAACGACGTCGCGGAGCGGGTCACGGCCATCGAGGGCGACGTGCGCACGGTCGCCGACGAGTACGAGGGCTGGGCCGACCGGCTCGTGATGAACCTCCCCCACAGCGCCGACGAGTTCCTCGACGCGGCGGTGCGCCTCGCGAGCGACGACTGCTTGCTCCACTACTACGATATCCAGCACGAGTCGGATCCCTATGGCCCCGGCGAGCGCGCGATCCGCGCGGCCGCCGAGGAGTACGAGGTCACGGTCGAGAACCGCCAATCGGTGCGCTCGTACGCGCCCCACGAGCTGAACGTCTGCCTCGACGTGCGACTCCGTGCCTGATCGATCGCAGTCGATCACGGCGATTCGCAACGATTATACCGTTCGTGGGCGCAGTTGGAAACAGGCCGGTGTAGCTCAGACTGGCTAGAGCGAATCCTTCGTAAGGATTAGGCCGAGGGTTCAAATCCCCCCACCGGCTTCCTCGCCTAGAACCATGGTCTACGGGATGCTTTCCGTATATCTTGATGTGCACTCCCGCCGAGAACATTGACGTTTTCCGCGACCGGATTTGCACCTCCGACGACATCGCTTTGTTCAGGGGCCGGTCCATGCTGGGCCGATACGGCCACACCCATACGCTCTCGGCGGGTGCGACGGAGCGAGACCATGCCGTTGTCACTGGTCGTGTTCGATCCAATGGGGTCTAAAAATCTAAACAGGGTTCCTACAGATTGACATTGGATGCGAGCTCGGGATGATGCACCGTAATTTGCAGGATACACGATGAGCAAACCTCAGAATCATCTCAAATTGTCTGTTTGAACGGCAATACGTGGATATCTCTTGGCCGGCCACTCACTCTGCGGGGTGTATATTGTACAGGATATTTTCTCACTCTAGATGGGCCCAAAGATTATATTCTTGGGGGCAGATGATCATATATGAAAGCTGAAGCAGAGAGACTTCTTGACGAGGTACATGATTCCAAAGATGATATTTTTGAAGTCAGCGCTTGGAAAGACAAGGATGGTGACTATGTGAATGTATTTTCGATAATAACAACTGAACAACTTGAGGAAGAGGAGTTAGAAATAGACAGCGGGATGCAGGTAATAGTCTCCCGCTGCTCAAAGGAAGATCTTCTAAACTATATACCAGAGGATTTTAATGATTCTGTCTATCTAAAGATTAGCCCCCCTCATCGTGCATCTAGTAGCGAAACTCGGAGAACAACAGATGTGCGTGTTACGAGGCGTTCATCCGAAGACATGCTTGATTGGGGATCTGATTTTCCCGCATTATGTTTTGAGTATTGGCCAAAAGGTCCCACGCGTAAAGAATGGGATCCTCAGGAGCTCACTCCTCTAACTGATGTCCTTTCTGAGCGTTATGGTATTCGATTAGACCGTCATCACGAAAGATTAGGTAACCACCTCGTTGTGATTGAAGACCGCCGTGCAAAAGTCCACCATCATGAATCCTCTGAAGATGGTATTGTTGAACAGCTTCACGAAGACAGTTCAGTCCCCACTGAAGAATCATTACTAGAACTCGCAGACGGGTGGAGAGTAAATCTTCAACAGGTGTCAAAAGATGAAGTAGATGTTGTCGTTAGATCGGAAGAATATGGCGATCTTCTACATGAAGAATTGCTAGACTTTGATGAAACGAATGAGGTAACTAACAATGAGGCTGCAGAATTCGCGAGAAATCGCAATTTCAATTCAGTCGTAGCAGTAACTGATGGAACTGGAACTACTCGATACCGTACTCCTCAGTATATCGCGCCAGGAAGTTCCGACCAAATCTGCACAGTAAGAAAAAACGGCCTAACGCTTGATCAGGCCTCTGTTGATATAGTAAGAGGATTTGAGTTCAATGTGAACGTAATGACGCCTGGTTCAACTTCAGAGCCAGAGATTCCGGTCCCCACTCAGATATTCGCCGAATCAGATTATAAAATGGGACCTCCGGCTTGGGAAGAGCAAATTACTGACTTCGGCCCAACAATTGCTACAAATACATGGGTTATTGAAACCGATGAGGACTACACAGATGTACTCCAAGAACTGTATAGTCGCTTCTCATCTACAGTGAAAATTATGGACCCCTACTTGCGACCAGATGACCTCTCGATGTTCATTGAGGAAGCGAGCCCTGATGCAGAATTCTGGATTCTAGTTGGTTATCGGACAAATGATATGGATTCGATGCGATCTGATTTTGAAGATTGTATTGATGAAGCTAATGATAAAGGAATTGAAATGTCGATCAGGTGGGTGCCAGGGGACCAATCAACCCCCATACATGATCGTTTTGTTTTAACATCCGAAGGGGGATTGTCTATTGGCACTTCATTTAATTCGTTAGAATCCAACCTATCAATCATGTATGAATTGAGGAATGACGATTCCAGGAATATCGAAAACAACTTTGATACGTGGTATTCTAATCCCGAATTTGCAGAAGAGTATGGTGTAGAAACTATCGGATCAACTGAATGAGTACTCTTGGTACTTATCGAGTCAAAGTGTAGTAGTATTAGCAACAAATAACGTCGTATTTGGATATAATCCATATGATAACTCGTTCAACAAGGTTTGCTTCCTGAAGGCTAGATTCTGGAACGGTGCTCTTAGCATGGTGCATCCGCTCTTGAAGATCTGTTCGTTATAGCGGTACATCTGCGGAATAGGACGCGTTGTAGATCCGCCTCGTTGTGCAGAGTCACACCCGTTGTATCCTGGCGGAGTATCATTTATTGCTGAACGCACGAGGTGCACGGGTTCGTATAATCAGCGAACCATTTCCTTTGATCGTTCGAAGCACTGCGCTCAATCCCGAAAGATACCTAGGGCGGCTCTATTGTTTTCCCTGTTTGCGTTCTCATTCTCGTTCGAGCGGCCGATAGCGCCGATCGACGATGGCGACGTCACACTCGATGTCGTGGAGGCGCTGGAAGGTCGCCGGCGAGAGCAGCCGCGAGACAGCACTGCGGTCGGCGCTCGCGCCAAGCATGAGGAGGTTCTGGCGCGACGAGGCGTCGGCGAGGAACTCCTCGATCGGGCCGTGGGCGACGCGGGTCTCGATCCGCTCGGTGAACGTCTCGACGAGTTCGGCGAGCATGCTCTCGGCGTCGCGGCGCTCGTGTTCGTTGTCGATGCAGTGACAGAGGCTCACCTTGCCCGACCGGCCGGTGAGCCGGCAGGCGAAATCGAGCATGCTGTGGGCGACGTCGCTCGCGCGCCGGACGGAGACGAGCACCCGCGACCAGTCGGTGCGGCCGTCGGCCGAACGGTGGGCGATCACGTCCATGTCGGTCCGGAAGAGCGAGGTGACGAACGAGGCGGTGCGGCCGTCGGCGCGCTCGTACGGCGTCACGATGAGATCGCAGTTGGCCTCGCGGGCGGCCCCGAGCGCCGTCGTGGCGGGTGATTCCGCCCCGCGTTCGATGACGACCACCTCGCAGGGTACGTCCATCGTCTTCTCGATCCGCTCGGCGTACGCTTCGAGATGGCTGGCGTGGGTCTTCGTCGCCGTCGATGCCTCCATCTCCGTCCCGCCGTCGGTGGCGACGTCGGGTGACTCGACCATATCGAGTAGGACGACCTTCCCGGCGTCGTGAGCGGCGGCGATGCGCGCGCCGAAGGACGCGGTCGCGTCGGCGTGATCGCCGCGCATCGGCACGAGGACGTGATCGTCACCCTTGGTCGACTGATAGAGATAGCGCGCCCGGTGGCGGTAGACACGCCGATGCCAGAGGACGAACACGCCGGCGACGAGCAGGCTCGACACGGCGATGCTGAGCACGTAGCTGAACCCCGGTGCGTCGTCGACGACCGCGAGCAGCGCCGTCGAGAACGCCGCCGGCTCCTCGATGCTGAACGCCCACGTCGCCGCGCCCGTGAGCAACATCGCGAGCGCAGCGCTGGGCGCGTGGACCGATTCGGGACCGCCGGCGTAGAACAAGTCCGTCAGCTCGATGGCGAGCCAGCCACACAGCGCACCGACGGTTAGCCCTGCGACGAACCGTAGCGGCGACGAGTAGCGCTCCTCGGGGTGGGCGAACAGGAGATACGCCCCGGAGGCCAGCGGCGGAAAGAGCAGAAAGGAGAGGTTCGTCGCGTTCGCAACGAGCGTCACCAGCCCGACCAGCAGCGGGACGAACAGCACGACCGACAGATGGACCAGGTTTCGCGTGCTCTCCAGCCAGCGGCGGAACTCGTGGAACTCCCGCCGCTCGAACCGCCGCGAGCGCGACACGGCGGCTCGGAAATACGCTCGCACTTCCTCGCGCATACCAACTCCTCGGTGCTTGGACGAAAAACAGCTTCCGCATTCGACACGGCCGGACCGTCAGTTCGCGCCCGTACCGCTGTTCGACTCTGCAGCCGACTGGACGGTGACGTTTTCGAGCGCGAGCCGTCCCGCGCCGCCGGCCTGCGAGGCGCGGAACTCGACGTTCGAGTGCATTCGATCGAGCGTGAACGGGACGGTGACGGTTTCGAGACCGTCGGTGTTCGTGACGTTCTCGGTCGCGACCGGCCGAGGCGTGGTGCCCGCGGCGACTTCGAGGTTCGCGACCGGCTGCTCGCCGGCGCTGGTCGCGTTGACCCGGAAGGTCGCCATGTACTCGCCGGGCGGAAGCATCGTGCCCGGACCGTACCAGTAGTAGGTTCCCTCACCGCCGCCGGAGCCGACGAGCTGGCCGTCGATCCGTAGCGCGTCGTTCGGGATGAAGTCGTCCAGCTCGTACGTGCGCGGCTCGACGGTGTAGTTCCCGCGAATTCCGTCGGGCGAGCCGTTGTAGCCGCGCTTGAACACCCATACCTCGTCGTCGTAGCGCACGAGTCCGTACTCTTTTCCGAACTGCTCGGCGTAGGTCGTCCTGACCGGCTGCGCCCACTCGACACCCTGGGTTTCGAGTTTCGTATCGAGAAGGATATACTCGGGTGTCGGCTTCTGGTTGTTGCGCTGATACCGGTAGAACAGCGTCCGATTGGCGCTGAAGGTCGCGTTCGGCCGCTCGGCGACGTGGGGGAAGACGTCGTTCTGCGTGAGCAGCGAGGCGTTATCAGGAACCGTGTCGATGCCCTCCTCAAGCATCTCCGTGTGTTCGTTCGTGCTCGGCACGGCGTTTTTCTCCGCACCGATGGCGACGCCGACCGCGAGGTTCACCACCAGCACGAGCGCGAGCAGCCCCGACAACACCGTTCGTGCCGAGGCACGCGCGCTCTCGGTGTCGACGATCTCGCTGGTGTCGATGCGTGCGAGCACGCGCACCGCGCCGATGTAGACGAACGGGAGCAGGTAGAGCGGGTAGTGTGCCCCGAACGTGTAGTAGACGTCGCGACCGGCGAACACCCACGCGAAGCCGATGAACGGGATCAGCGAGCCGAGCGTGAGTTCGTCGGCGACCGCGAGGAAGAGCACGGGAAGGAGGAGGAGCACGAGATAGACCACCTTGTCGAAGATCGCGACCGAGACCGAGTCGATGATCAGCTCGGGGTTGCCGAGCACGATCGTCACCAGCTGACCGATCCCCACCCGGGAGCCCTCGACGAACGGCTGGAGCGGGGCCGCGATCACGTCGGTCGGCAGCCCCGACGCATCCGTGTACTGGCCGATGGCCCACCCCGAAACCACTCGTGCGACGACGAGGATGCCGGCTGCAACGCCGATATACGGGGCCTCGCGCCGGAGTCGTCCCCCGCGGAAGGAGACCACGACGAGCCCGACGAGAAAGCCGCCGACGAGGATCGTCGTGAACTCGTTGGTGAACAACACGAGCGTGAGGAAGGCGAGGAAGGCGATGTAGCGCCGTTCGGAGTAGGTGTAGTAGGCCGCGAAGATCAGCAGGGGGAGGAGGATCTGCTCCTGGAAGTCGAACAGCCACGCCGACCAGAGGAAGGGGTTGAGCGCGTACGAGGCCGTCAGCAGCCCCGCGAGCCGGTCGCTCTCGATGTGGCTGCGCGCGAGGATCCAGAGCATCGGCACGCTCGCGGCGAGCAGCCCGGACTTGATCACGAGCAGCGTGTACGGTGACGGGACGAGCGCGTAGATGGGCAGGAAGGCCAGCAGCGTCGCCGTGAAGTGGCCGCCCCAGTAGGAGCTCTCGGGCCCGCGGACGGTGTATTTGCCCTGTTCGAGGAAGCCCTGGCCGTGGAGGGTGCTCTCGAACATGTGGATGTAGCTGCCGAAGTCGGCCCCCGTGAGCCAGAAGCTCCGATAGAGCAGGGAGAGGTAGATCGAGAAGCCGACGAACAGCGCCAGCGCGAGCGCGAGGACGTACCACGTCGGGCTGGAGCGCTCGGGGAGGTAGTCGCCGACGGTCGCGGCGACCCGGTCGGTGGTGCTCATGCACTCCCCGCCGAGGCATTCGTAGTAGCGTTTTTCGATTCGTAGCTCACCCGTACCTCGTCGAACGCGACCCGGCCCGACCCCTCGCGGATCCCGCGGAACTCGACGTCGGTGGTCGTCTCGTCGATGGTGAAGTCGACGGTGACGTTCCGCCAGCCGTCCGTCGGCGCGACGGACTCGCTGGCGATGCGACCGTGATCGTCCCCACCGGCGACGTCGACCGTCACGACGGGGCTGGAGCCGCTTCCCGAGGCGTTGACCCGGAAGGTCGCGGTGTAGCTACCTGGTGTGAGCGTGTCGTAGGGCCCGAACCAGAGGTAGTCGCCCGCCGAGCCGTTGTCACTCACGATCGTTCCGTCGGCTCGCTCGGCGGTACCCGTCGCCATGCTCGCGGCGTCGTAGCGGCGCGCACCGGGGTCGGACTGCGTGACACCCTGGACGGGGCCGTCGTAACCACGCTTGAAGATCTGAATCCCGTCCTGATACCGATAGAGGCCGTACTCCTCGCCGAGGCGATCGGCGTAGGTCTGCTGGACGGCCCGCGCCCACGGCGCGTTCGGGTTGAGCTGCGTATCGAGCAGCAGATACTCCGGCGTGACGTTCTGCCAGCGGTTCTCGTAGGCGCCGAAGGTTCCGGGACTCACGATGAACGAGGCGTTCGGTCGCGTCGCCACATGGGGGTAGATGTCGTTCTGTGCGATGAGCGAGGCGTCCTCGGGGATCGAGTCGATGGCCGTCTCGAGCGTTTCGCGGTGATCGTCGTCGGCCGGCGGCGGCACGGCGAGATGGCCGCCGCCCGAGGCCGCACCGCTGACGAGACAGAGCACGAGCACCGCCGAAACCAACCCGGCGAGCGTCGATCGCGAGGGCCATCGCAGCGCGTCGAAACGACCCGAGAGCCGGCGGAGAGTGTGGATCGCGCCGATGTAGACGAACGGGAGCAAGTAGAGCGGGTAGTGTGCGCCGAACTCGAAATAGACCGCCTTGGCCTCACCGGTGAACACCCACGCGAAGCCGAGATAGGGTGCGAGCGCCGCCAGCGAGAGTTCGTCGAACAGCGCGAGAAAGGCCACCGGCAGCATGAACGCGACGAAGAAGAGCAGTTTGTCCGCGACCGCGAACGTCGCCGAATCGATCAGTAGCATGGGGTTCGCGAGGACAGTCATCGCGAGATCGACGATCGAGACGCGCCCCATGCCCTGGATGAACGGCTGGAGCGGTTCGGCGACCACGTAGGTCGGCAGACCGCCGAAGACGCTGTAGTAGTCGATGGCGGCGCTCGACACGATGCGTGCGACGACGACGAGCACGCCCGCACCGAGGATCATGGGGCCGCGTTTCCTGAGCCGGCCGGCGATCGCCGCGGCGACGAACAGCCCGCCGATGAAGCCGATCGTGGGGAAGACGACGAACTCGTTGGTGAACAGCACGAGCGCGAGAAAGCCCAGAAACAGGAGCTGGCGATCCTTCTGATAGCAGTAGTAGGCGGCGAACAGGAAGGGTGGTATCAGCACCTGTTCCTGGAAGTCGAACGACCACGCCGACCAGAGAAACGGGTTGAACGCGTACGAGACGGTCACGACGCCTGCGAGGCGATCGCTGTCGAGGCGGTCGCGCGCGAGCAGCCAGAGCACCACCACCGACGCCGCGAGGACGAACGATTTGGCGACCAGCAGCGTGTACACCGACGGAACGAGCGCGAACAGCGGCAGGAACAGCAGGAGGGTGAGCGAGAAGTGTGCCCCCCAGTACGAGCCGGAGGGATGGCTCGCGCGATATTTCCCGTGCTGGAGCCAGCCCTCGCCGTCGAGCGTGCTCGAAAACATGTGGGTGTAGGCCCCGAGGTCGGCGCCCGTCGTCTCGAACCGGGCGTGCATCAGCGCCGTGTAGATCGAAAACCCGACGAACAGCGCCAGCGCGAGCCCGAGGACGTACCACGTCGGACTGCCGCGCTCGGGGAGGCTGTCGAGCACGCGATCGGAAAGCGAATCGCTCGTACCGATCGAAAGCGATTCCGTGAGCCTACTCACGCTTGTCCTCACCGAGATAGCGCTTGACCGTCTCGAACGACATCGACGACCCGTCCGAACTCCAGACCCACTTCTCGCTCGCGCCGAATCCCCAGAGCACGCCGACGCCGATACGGAGGATGTTCGAGATCGAGGGGTTGATATGCAGGAGATCGACGAAAACGATCAACGCGACGGTGCCGATCCCGACGCCGACGACCCGCGTCGCACCGTATTTGAGTCCGCGCCAGAGCCACTGGCCAATGCCGGCGGTGCCGTTCTCGCGCCACGTCCAGCTGTCGTTCATGATGTAGTTGGCGAAGATGCTCACCGCACTGCCGAGCAGGCCGGCGACGATATACTGGAGCCCAACGGCCTCGTAGGTAAGCAGAAACACGCCCTGGTTGATGACGATTCCCATGACGCCGACGAGGAGATATTTGACGAGTCGCTTGTTCTGCGGGTCGAACAGCGAGCGCTCCCTGATATCGTCGAGAACGCTCACGCGCGCACCTCCGTCCGTGTCGCGCCGTTCTCGCTCTTGGTCGGCGGCGAGAGGAGCAACTGCTTGAGTCGAGGGTAGACCTCCTCGAAGCCGTGGGATTCACCCTCGGCGCGCGCCCGGCGACAGCGCTCGTCGTAGCCGTCGTCGTGTCGCCACTCGCCGTGGATGCGCGCGATCGCGTGGGCCAGCCCGCGCGGGGTTTCGGCCTGGAGGACGGCCTCGTTCTCGCGGACGTGGGTCGAGAGCGGTGTCGTCACGACGGGGGTGCCCGATGCGCAGGCCTCGTTGATCACCATGCTGTCGGTGTCGACGCGTGCCGGATGGAGGACGACGTGAGCACGCGCGTAGGCGTCGGCGAGCTCGTCCTCGGTGAGGAAGCCGAGACCCTCCACGTCGCCCGCACCATCGCCGGTCGTCACGACGCGGACGTCGTCGGGGAGGCGTGCGGCCACGGCCTGGATCGTGTCCCAGCCCTTCTCGCGGATGTGGGCGGCGGTCGTGAGCACGGTGAACTCGTCGGCGCGCTCGTCGCGATCGGGGCTGAACTGCTCGATGTCGACGAAGTTCGGGATATGCACCGTGTTCGCGTGGGGCGAACCGTAGGCCGGCGTGACCGAGTGGACGACGTCGAAGCGCGAGAGATCGCGGTCACCGAGCAGCCGGTAGAGCAGTTTCGTCGCCGTCGGCACCAGGCCATAATGGGCCTCGTAGAGCTTCTCGGAGACGTAGACCCACGAGTGGATGCCCGCGATCCGCGTGTCGCCGCCCGAGAAGAACAGTTCGGAGAAGGGGTTGTAGAAGACGTAGGCCGTGTCGAACCCGGAGAGGTCGTGATGCCAGGCCTCGCGGTAGGGAACCCGGGAGTCGAGCACCTCGCGGACGTCGACGCGGCGCTCGCCGCCGGGGGCGTAGGGGAGCGCGCGCACCGACACGTCGACGCCGTCGGCTGCGAGCCGGTTGGCGAGCGCGCAGACCCACTTCTCGCCCCCGCGGTAGTGTTCGACCGAGAGGTGCGGACAGAGTGCGATTCGCGTCCCCGTCATCTCAAGGTCGTAGCGAGGTCGCCGGGTCGGTTCGAGGCGAGCGACCGCGCGGAGACCGTTCGCGCGAGGGACGATTCATTAGGGAAACGAACCGACCCCGACCAATTAAGTATTACCTATCGGACTCGATGCATGTGTTGCGTCCACAACCCGGACGCCACGAGATAGTCTTCGACCTGCTACCGTGGTCGACACTGTCTGATAGAGCTGATCGAGCCGAACAATGCGAGGATCCGTTCGTGGACGGAGAGACAGAAGATATTTAACCGAACGGTTAGTTGTATCGACAACGGCTGACTGTACGGTCAGCACTTGACGACTATGACTGACGAGACGATCACCGATATCACGGATGCCACCTCTCGCACGCTGTATGAGTGCGGTACTGGTGCGTTGCGGACGCGAATCACGACGTCCACGAACAGCACGAACGACACGATCACGACGGTTCGATCGGAGACCATCCACCGCGTCGGTCACGAAATTGCGACACGTGGAGCGCCCGGTTTCTCCAGTTACGTGTCCATCGATCGAGGAGCTGTCGCCGAGTGAGCCTTCGAAGCCGTCTCGGCGGCCTGTTCAAGTCCCGCGAGGAGTTCGATCTCACGTCGGGTAGCATCGGCAAACCGCTGTTCTATCTCTCCCTGCCGATCATCGTGCAGAACCTCTTCCAGACCGCCTACAATCTGGGCGATACGTTCTGGCTCGGGCAGTACGACACGACCGCGCTGGCCGCGATCAGTTTCGCGTTCCCGATGGTGTTCCTGCTGATCTCGCTCGCGCTCGGGCTCTCGGTCGCGGGCAGCGTGCTCGTCGCCCAGTACACCGGGGCCGGGGAGGAACGGAGAGCCGAGTACGCCGCCTCCCAGACGGTCATCTACGCGGTGGTGGCCTCGCTCGCTCTCGGCGCGGTCGGCTACTTCTTCGTCGACGAACTGCTCGCCTTGCTCGGTGCCTGTCTCTTATACACATCTCTGATGGCGCGAGGGNGTCTTCGGCTTCGCCGTCTTCATGTCGCTGATGCGTGGCTACGGCGACACGCTCACGCCGATGTACGTGATGGCAGGCTCGGTTGTCATCAACATCGTGCTCGACCCGATCCTCATCTTCGGCTTCCAGAACAACCCGCTGTTCGGGCTGCTCGGCGCTCGTGGGATCGAAACGTGGCTGTTCGGCCTCACGGGCTACGCCGGCTCCGGGATCGCCGGGGCCGCGATCGCGACGGTGTTCTCTCGGGCGCTCGCGTTCGGAGTCGGTCTCGTGGTCATGTTCCGTGGCAACCGTGGCGTCAAGATCCGGCTGCGAAAGATGGTGCCCAGCCTCTCGTTCGCGCGCAAGGTCGTCGATATCGGCGTTCCCGCCTCGGTCGAGGGGACGGCGCGCTCGCTGTCGATCAACCTGCTGTTGGTCGTCATCGCCGCGTTTCCCGAATCGGTCGTCGCCGCCTACGGGATCGGGACGCGGATCTTCTCGGTGATCTTCCTGCCGGCGCTGGCGGTCTCGCAGGGCGTCGAAACGATGACCGGGCAGAACATCGGCGCTGGCAAACTCGATCGCGCCGCGGAGACGAACAATTTCGGCGCTCGCGCCATGCTCGTCGGTCTGACTCTCCTCGGGGCGCTCGTTCTGATCGCTCCGGAACCGATCGCCGCCATCTTCACCGACGATCCCGCTGTCGTCGCCCAGAGCGCGACCTTCCTCCGCTACTCCGCCCTCTCGTTCGGATTCATCGGCGTCATGCGGGCGTACACCGGCGGGTTCCGCGGTGCGGGGAAGACGATGGTCGCGGCGGTGATCTCGCTCGTCTCGCTCGGACTCGTCCGGCTGCCGATCGCGTGGCTCGGGGCGGCAGCGCTGGGCACCATCGGTCTCTGGATCGCGTTCCCGATCTCGAACCTCGCGGGCGGGATCGTGGCGTATCTCTGGTTCAAGCGTGGAACCTGGCGCGAACAGGACCTCACCGAATCGAACGCCGGTGCGGACGTGGCGGGAGCGGAGACATCGATGGACGACTGACACGACGGTCAGCAACGCTGAAGCCATTTGGACCGACGTCGGTCGGCACGATGTTGCTGTGACCAACGTTATACCGTGTCGCCGGATATTTTCGCACAGGACGATTACGATGTTCGATCGAATACTCCTCCCGACCGACGGTAGCGATCCGACCGAATCAGCGGTGACGATGGCGCTCGGACTCGCCGAAACGCACGACGCGACGCTCCACGTGCTCTTCGTCGTCGATCCACCCACCTCGGTCACGGGCGTCGGTGACGGCTTCTCGGGGTTGGACAACCTGCTCGATGCGCTCGAAGAGGAGGGTCACAGCACGACCGACGAGATCGCCACACAGGCGAGCGAGCGCGACATCGAGACGACGGCGGCCGTCCGGCGAGGGAACCCACACGACGACATCCTCTCGTACGCGGACGAAGCTGATGTCGACGTGATCGTCATGGGAACCCACGGTCGAACGGGTGTCAAACGGGCGCTGTTGGGAAGCGTGACCGAGGACGTCGTCCGTCATTCCGCGATCCCGGTTCTCACCGTACATCGCGATCCCGACGAATAGGCCCGCTTTCGATTCGATGTGGTTTCACCAATCGGATTTTCTCGATCGGTTCGACGGAGTCAGTGAAGTGCTGCTTCGTCCGTGGATTCGTCGGGCTCGGAGATGACGTACTTCAGTGTGATGGCGACCCCGACACAGAGCAGGCTGAGGACGACGAAGACACCGAACCCGCGTGCGTAGCCGATCTCACCGTACGCGTCCGCGAAGTAGCCCATCAGTGGCAGGATGACGAGCGTACCCCCGCCGCCGATGCCGCTGATCCAGCCCGACGCCCCGCCGACGGCCTCCGGGACGAACTTCGGTACCAGTTCGAACACCGCGGCGTTGGCGATCCCCATGCCGGTTCCCAGCACCATCATGCCGACGATCGCCGGCCAGAACCCGGTGACGACGGTCATGATCACGCTGCCGAGCGCCATGATCGCGAAACTGACGATGGCGACGATCTCGCCACCGAACCTGTCGCTGATGCTGCCGGCAGGCACGCGGATGAGCGATCCGTAGGCGATGAAGAGCCCGGCCAGAAGCCCCGCCGTTGCGAGCGACAGCTCGTGGAACTGTGCCCAGTAGGTGGGGAACCAGGCCGACAGGGAGGTGAACCCGCCGCCGAAGGAGACCGTGTAGAGAAAGACGAGAACCCACGTGCGACGATTTTTCGCGGACGTCTTCAGCGAGTCCCACGCGCCTCCCGACGGGAAGATGTCCTGTCCGAGATCGTCGGCGATCCGTCTCGATTCCTCCGAATCGGTGCCCTGTTTGCGGAGCTGGAAGTAGTAGGGATCGACGGCGTACAGCGCATAGATGACGGTAGCGACGAGCATGAAGACCAGCCAGATCGTGTAGCTTCCGGTCAACCCGACGAGGCCGATGAGCACCGGAAGCCCGAGGGTGATCATCCCCGGGCCGATGTTCCCGATCCCGGCGAACGCACCGAGCGCGAACCCCTGTTTGTCGCTCGGATACCAGTAGGAGGTCTGGGAGGTCCCGACCGAGAAGGTCGCGCCGCCGGCACCCGCAAGAAGTCCGAAGAGGACCAGCAGCGGATAGAGACTCATGTCGAAGTTCTCGGGATAGGTGAAAAACAGCGTCACGACCAGTCCACCGGTCCCGACGAGCGTCGACGCCATGAGGATGAGAAACGGTTTCTTACCACCGACGTCGTCCACCCAGGCACCGAAGGGGATCCTGAGGACCGCTTTGCTGAGATGTGGAGAGGACAGCAGGAGTCCGTGGAAGATGCCGGTGAGAGCCAGTTGGTCCTCCAGGATCAGTACCTCACAAAGCTTGTCGATTGAGTGCCTCTGAGGCGTGAGTTCGGTGGACGAATCGGTGCCGAGCAACTGCTGAAGAAGGTAGATCGGCACCGAGAGCATCAAACCTGTCGCAGTCGGCGGCGGAACGCCGCCGACGCGACGGTGTTGCCACTCGCCGAGCGGGCGGTCCTGGTCGGTGGATTACCGCTCGAAGCGGTCGTCCGGTGGCTTGTTTGCGGGGACGGTGCGACGCACGGCGAGCACCGTCTCCGTTGCACGACGTACCATTCCGAGGAACTCGTCGAATCGCCACGACCAGAGGCGTCGCGCGCCTCGGCGCGGCGACGCCACGTACTCCCAGTGGAGATACCGCCACGCATTCTGGAGGAGGAAGCTAATCAGCACGTACAGGAACCGCACCGCTGGATTCTGTGTCGTCGTATTTGCAATGCTTCGTTCGGACAGACGATAAGTCGATTCGATACCGAAGCGACGGCTGTAGTGTTTCCTGGCTTGGCGTGGCGTCTCGATGAACGGCGCGTCAACGGCGTAGCCGTGACGCGCCACACCTTCCTCATCGTACTTCCCTTGTTGGTACGTACAGTCGATGTAGACCGGGAAATCGACGGTCCACGTGTGACCGTCGATTTCGCCCTGGAGGTTGTGGTCGATCACGCGGCTCCAGCCTGTGCTCAGTTCGTCTTGGATCGCCTCGCCCCACTTCACGATCGGCATGACGAAAGCGTAGTTGTGGGCAGCGAGTAGCGTCAAACAGTACGTATCGTAGAACTCTCGGTCGAGGTAGACGGCCTTGACTTCAAGGTCAAGGCCGTCGAGCACGCCGAGCAGTTCCACGAGGATCGAGCTGGCGGTGTCGCCGTCAGTCAGACGGCGCACCGCCAGCGTGTAGCGTTTGTTGCGTACGCGGGCGTAGAGTGTGGCATAGNCCGTCAGTCAGACGGCGCACCGCCAGCGTGTAGCGTTTGTTGCGTACGCGGGCGTAGAGTGTGGCATAGCCGTGGAACGTCGTCGTTCCAGCTTTAGCGAGTGAGTTGTAGAGTTCCTCTGTAGATTCGTACTCCTCGCCGTAGTACGGACGGAGGTGGAGGTCGGCGACGACCTCCACCGGCCGATCCGGAAGCAGCTTGAGGATATCCTGCTGGATGAGTGTCTTGCCGACTCGTTCGAGCTCTTCGAGCTCGAACTTCGTCCGGAGATGGTGGAGAATCGTGTTGGCGNATATCCTGCTGGATGAGTGTCTTGCCGACTCGTTCGAGCTCTTCGAGCTCGAACTTCGTCCGGAGATGGTGGAGAATCGTGTTGGCGTGGGGCGATTCCTCTGAGATCTCGCAGAGATGACTGACTGAGTCCTCGTCGGCTGTTGCGCCGACGAGGACGTCCCAGATGTCCTCGGAGTCGATATCGGCGTTCTCGCCGAGTTCGATATCGATCTCCTCGTCAAGAGTGTTGACGAGAAAGTTAAGGACCTGCTCTTCGGTGAGTTCGTTGGCTGCTTGGTCTGGTCGCATCAACCGACCAAGCAGCCCGTTCACCTAACCCGCTTTGTGAGGTACTGAGGATGGGTCCTGCAGCGCCATAGAAGACGATCGTCGTGAGGCCGGCGAAGAAGACGAACGTCGACAGTGTCAGCCCTCGCCTCGGCGTTCCCGTCACCCCGTACTCGTCGGCTGCGTGGGCATCGCTCATTACGTGGGTGCCTCGTCCCCTCGGCGTATGTACTATACGAATTCTCCTCGCCAGTACCCCGTGAAAACAATTTGATGAGTGGTCCTCGCGGCGGATCACGGATTGTGGTTCTCGACCAGAACAACGAACGAGTCCCTCGGTCGATGGCCAGTCGTTGGTCATCCCCGACTGAATTCGTCAGACGATATCAGTCGCGATAGTTCCGCAGCACGATCCAGCCGGCGGCGATCGCGCAGATGGCCCCAACGACGAACGCGACGGGCTGGCCGGACGCGCCCCACTCCCAGCCCAGGGCCGTCGAGCCGAACAGCGCGATTCCCACCGCGAGCAGTCCGACGACGGTACCGATCGTGGACGTATCGCGCTCGAAGAGTGACGCCATGGCGGAACTACCGATAGCAACGATATAAACCCTGGCCGAGTGGTACGGGGTCGAACGTTCGGCGAACGGGCACTGTCGAGACGAATGGTAAAACAAATGGCCGGGCGTGTAGTGGTGACGACCAATGAAGACGCTGCTGTTGACCATCGACGCGTGGCGCGCCTCGCATGCCTCATTCGCGCCCGATGCGGTGGGCGATCACACGCCGAACCTCGCGGCGCTCGCCGAGGAGGGGACGGTCTTCTCGCAGGCCGTGAGTCACGGTCCGGCGACGCCCTACGCCTTCCCGTCCGTGTTCACTTCGACGCTGCCGCTCGATCACGGTGGCTACGAGCAGCTGAGCGACGAGCGGACGCTGGTGAGCGAGACACTCCAGGACGCGGGCTGGAGCGCTGCGGGCGTCCACGCGAACCCGTGGCTCGGCGAGAAATACGGCTACGGCCGTGGCTACGACATCTACCGCGACGTCGGCGAGTTCGGCCTTCCCGGACTGGAGCGTGGGCGGCAGTTCCTGCTCGACAACTTCTCGCTCGATAGCCCTGTCTATCGGGCGGCGCAGTCGCTCTATCGAACGGTGCAAGGTCCGTTGCGGATGCTCGGCGGTGGCGACGCGGCCGAGATCGAGGTCGCCCGGAAAGCGCTCGAAAAGTCGAGCGACGAGACGTTCGTCTGGACGCATCTGCTCGAACCCCACGCGCCGTACACGCCGCCGAAGCGCCATCGCGAGGCCGTCGGCGTGCCAGAAACCGACGCGACGCCCTCCCAGCTCGTCACGCGCGCTCAGCACAGCCCCGAGGAGTTCACCGAACGCGAGCGCGAAGTCATCCGTGGGCTCTACGCCGCCTCGGTCCGCCACGCCGACGAGAAGGTCGGCAAGCTCCTCGACGCGGTGGACGACGACACCCTCGTGATCGTCTCCGCCGATCACGGCGAGGCGCTGTTCGAGCACGGCCAGGTCGGCCACGAGCCAGCGCTGTACGACGAGCTCACGCACGTTCCGCTCCTCGTTCGTCCGCCGGGCGGCGCGACGGCCGAACAAGTCGAGACGCAGGTGCGCCACATCGACATCGCGCCGACGATCCTGGATTACGCCGACGCCGAGCAGCCCGATTCCTATCGCGGGCGCTCGCTTCGGCCGGCCGTCGAGGGCGAGGGGATCGACGACGAGGTGGCCATCTCGGAGGTCGCTTCCTCGGCGACCGAGCCCGGTCGGCTCGCGCCGGACGAACTCCAGGTCGCGGTGCGTACGCCCGAGCGCAAGCTCATCCACGCCAACGGCGAGGTGCTGGCGTTCGACCTCCAGGATGACCCCGACGAGCGCGAACCGATCACCGACCCGGTCGGCGACGATTGGGACGACCTCCGAACGGTGCTCGACGACCGGCTGGCGACGATCGATATCGGCGAGAGCGAGGGTGTCGACCGCGACGAGGAGGTCCAGGAGCGCCTGCGGAACCTCGGCTACATCGACTGAGTGTGTGGCAGCGGTGCGGCGGCGGTGGCGGTGGCGGTGGCGGTGGCGGTCCTGGTGGATGAAGGGCGAACGAGCGGTGGGCGGCGCGAACGAAGTGATGCGCCGCCGTGCGAACGGCGAACGGAGTGAGCCGTGAGCAGCGAGTGAGGGCTTCGACGGTACTGTGCGGTAGCTGTTGGGAAGGCGTCGGTGTCCGCGCGAGTGTAACGAGCGCGGTTCACCGCTCGCGCGGTTTGCGAGCGGGCGTTTTTAGTCCAGGTTTTGGAGAGGGTTTGACCGAGCGCCGCAGGCGCGAGGGAGGACCCTCTCTAAAAAGTGGGTGTTAGAGACTCCACTGCGGGTCGAGCGGCTCCCAGGTGACGGGACCGGCCTCGACCGGGCTGAGCCCCGTGTGATCGTGACATGGCGCTCCAGGAACCGATACTTCGTGGAGACATGGCCCGTCCCCGGTGGGGCGAGCACAGACCGGTGTCCCCTCGTTAGTGGGGCAGACGGTGCTTGCCATATCTGAACATAGAGTGACTGCAGGATGGCGTCGGGGCCTGCGCATGCGCGCCCTATATATCGGGGTGTGTGATCGTTTCTGATCGGGTGACGGCGCGGGTGTGTCGATCATTGATCCGCCCGGCCGTCAGTTCGTGTCGGGATTGCATCGGAGCTGATAGATGTGTTCGAGGAACTCCCAGTATTCGTCGGCGCTGAGCTTCGACTCGCCGCGTTCGCGTTCGGTGAACACGTACGGGATCTCGACGACGCGCTCGTAATCGCATTTCATCAGCACTTCGAGCAGAATTTTGTAGCCGGTGGGTGCGAGCGCGACGTCGTCGATGAGCTCGCGTCGGATGGCGAAGAAGCCGCTCATCGGGTCGGCGATGTCACGGGTCGGCGGCAGGACGAGTTTGGTGATCGCCATCGCGCCGCGGCTGACGAGCCGCCGGAAGCGCGACCAGTTCTCGACGCCACCGCCGGCGACGTGGCGGCTGCCGATGGCGATGTCGGCCCCGTCGTCGAACGCCGCGATCAGTTCGGGCAGTTTCTCGGGTGGATGCTGGAGATCGGCGTCGATGACCGCACAGCACTCGTAGCTGGCTTCGTCGAAGCCCCGGGAGACGGCGGTCGCGAGCCCCGATTCCTCGGTGCGGCGCACGATACGGACCGTCTCGGCGTCCGCGTAGGAGTCGGCGACGAGCTGCCAGGTCTTGTCCGGCGAGTCGTCGTCGACGACGACGATCTCGAAGCGGTAGTCGGCGAGGGCGTCCCGACAGCGCTCGACGACGCGCTCGATGTTCTCGCGCTCGTTGTACGTCGGAATGATGATGGAGACCGAGCGCCCGCGGCTCGCCGTCGCCTGCTCCTCGCGGCTGCTGTGGTGCGTTCCCGACCTGCTGTCGGGGGCGATTCCGCGGCCGCGTTGGCTGGGGCGGTCGGTCACGATGATTCCTCTCCACGCCCGGGGCTAAAAACCGTTAGCACTTCGGGTGCACCCTCGCCATGCGTTGCCGACCCGAAGACGACGCGAGGACACAACCGGTAAGTCGGTGCTCGTCCAGGAATCAGGGGATGAGTTCGGCAGCCGCAGCGAGCGACTGGGTACATCTGACGGGCGAGGAGCGGGTGCTCTGGGCCGGTATGCCGAGTCTCTATCCGGCGATTCCCACGTTCGCGGTCGCGTTCGTGCTGAGCATTTTCGGCGTCTGGCTCTTCCGCGACGGATCGCTCCCTCTGCTTCCGTCGTGGTTCGCGCTCGTGCTCGTCCCGTTCGGCGCGCTCGCCGCCGTGTGGGCGTATCTCTCGCGCTGGAGCACGCGCTACGTGTTCACGACCAAGGCGATCTACGAGAAACGCGGCGTGCTCTCGCGAACGGTCACGCAGATCCGTTTCGATCGCATCCAGAACACCGCCTTCGAGCAGTCGCTCGTCGAGCGCACCCTCTCGTACGGCGATATCGAGGTCTACACCGCGGGCACCGGCGGGGTGAACCTCTCGCTGCGCGACGTGCCCGATCCCAAACGTGTGAACGCGCTCGTGACGACCCGCCTCGGCGAGACTGCCCGCGCACGGCGCTCGCAGCGATCGACCGACGAGCCTTCGACGGCGTAGCTCCCTCCTTTCCCTGTCACCCTGCAAAACGATCACTGCTCGCGGTTCTCGCGGTAGTCCGGTGCGTCGGGAAACGACTCCGCGTCGTCGGACGCCTCCTCGTACTTGCGTCGATCGGACTCGTCGAGCACGCCCGGGATCCGTCGGATCGAGACGTCTTCGAGGAGTTTGTAGAGCACGAAGAGGAGAACGGTGAACAGGAGCACTTTGACGAGATAGAGCTCCACGATCCGAGCGAGCGTGAGATCGTTGAGCAGGATGTTCCGCCCGATGACGAGGATGAGCAGCGTCACCATGAGGAACACCGCAGGCACGAACAGCAGGAGGAAGCCGATCGCGAGCAGTCGGCCGCGCTCCGAGGGACTCGGTGATTCCATCCGAGAGATCGGCGACCGACGAGCATAAACGTAGCTGATAGCACGACTCACGATCGGCGGCTCGATGCGGATCCGAGTCGGCGCGTCGCCCGTCGAGCAATACTAAACGCTTATTTTCGCTGGACTCCGGGGGGCACTGATGAGCGACCCGGAGGGCTCGGAGCACGAGCAGGGAGTGCGACACGCGATCGAGCGATCGGAGAGCGGCGCTCCGGCCACCGGAGCGGTCGTTCGTGACCGCTTTTCGGCCGACGAGGTGTTCCAGCGGATCGTCGCCGCCGCCGACGAGGAGGTCACCTCGGGCACCCGCGAGCTGTTCTTCAGCTCGCTCGCCGGCGGGTTTGCGATCACGATCACGTTCCTGCTCTACTCGTCGCTGACGGCCAGCACCGGCGGCGACCCGATCCTGAGCGCGCTCTTGTACCCGCTCGGGTTCATCTACATCATCATCGGCGGCTACCAGCTCTACACCGAGAACACGCTGCCGCCGGTGGCGCTGACCCTCGAACGGCTGTCGAGCATCCCGGCGCTCGTTCGCCACTGGCTCATCGTTCTCGCCGGCAACTTCGCCGGCGGTGCGATCGGCGCGGCCGCGCTCGCCTGGAGCGGCGTGTTCTCGCCCGGCGCGTCACGAGCGGCGCTCGAACACGCCCAGCACGGCATTCAGACGCCAGCAGCGTCACTGTTCTTCAAGGCCGTCTTCGCCGGGCTGATCGTCGCCGGGCTCGTCTGGATGGTGTACGCCTCCCAGGACACCATCTCGCAGCTCGTCATCGTCTACATGGCGTTCCTCGCGATCCCGCTCGGCGATCTCTTCCACGTCGTGGTGTCGTTCACCGAGATGACCTACCTGGCCCTCGCGGGCGATCTCGCCCTTACGGTCGGCCTGACGCAGTTCGTCGTTCCGGTGTTGCTCGGCAACACGGTGGGTGGGATCGTGCTCGTGACGGTCGTCAACTACTTCCAGACGACCGAGAACCGCCTCGAATCCGCCCGGTTCGAGGGGGTCGACCGACAGCTCTCGATCCGGGAGTGGCTGTTCGGGCGGCTGGTCGGGCGGTCGTACGTCTCGATGATCAACACGGCCGCGACGGTCGCGCCGGACGCCGACGAGTACCGCGTGCTGGTGCCGATCGCCAACCCGCGCACCGAGTCGCGACTCGTCGAACTCGCGTGCACGCTCGCCAGTCGGCACGAGAACGCCGTCGTCCACGCGATCCACATCGTCCAGACGCCCTCGCGGGCGTCGATGACCTACGACCACGCCCAGCAGACACGCATCGTCGCGGAGTCGGATCGGCGCATGGAGGGGCTCCGCGAGACGGCGCGCTCGGCCGGGGTCGCCTACGAGACGTCGACCCTCGTCTCGCACCGCTCGTTCCAGGAGGTGTTCGACGCCGCGAACCGCGTGCGGGCGGATCTCGTCGTGCTGGGCTGGGGGACCGACCGTCCGTGGGCCGAGGGCCGCACCGACCGCCCGATCGGCGAGATGATCCCCCGGCTGTCGAGCGACGTGCTCGTGCTCAAGGATCAGGGACACGACGCCTCGCGTGTCCTCCTCCCCACCGCCGGCGGCCCACACTCCGATCTGAGCGCCGAGGTCGCAAAGACGCTCCGCGAGGTCGTGGGCTCGACGATCACGCTCCTCCACGTCGTCGACGGTCCCGACGAGCGGGACGCAGGTGAGCGGTTCATCGCCGACTGGGCGGCCGAGCACGGGTTGGCGGACGTCGACAGCACGGTCGCGGACTCCGGCGACGTCCAGCGCGAGATCAGTCGCATCGCGGACGACCACACGTGGATCATCCTGGGTGCGACCGAAGAGGGACTGCTCTCCCGGCTCGTCGCCGACTCGTTGCAGTTCGACGTCATCGACGAGGTGGGGAGCTCCGTGCTGCTCGCCGAGCGCTCGGGCGAACGCTCCCTTCTCGAACGGCTGTTCGGCTGAGTGCAATCAGCTATCGTCGAATACGATCGGTCGTTGGTCGTGTGCGATCGGCCGCATCGCTCGACGGACTCAGTCGTCGGCCGGTGTCTCTAGCCGTCGCGGCTCGCCATCGAGTCGCGCCTCGACGCCCGCGACCACCTCCCCGATATCGGCGACGCGTGCGGTTTCGATATCCGTTGTGTGCTCGTCGTCGATTACTTCGTTAGCAACTTCTCGGACGACGACCAGCCGTCGAGCGTGCTCGGCGAGCGCACGATTGGTTTCGTCCGTGCCGGCGAGCACGGTGCAGTCGGCCGCCTGCACCGACTGGGAAACTTCTCGCCGAATGTTCCTGTCGACCGGTGCGAACGGCGCTGCCGTGACGGTCGTGACGTCGTGCGCGCGGGCGGTGTCGAGCGCCCGGTCGCCCTCCGGCAGGACACCCGCCGAGACCGAGAATCCGGTCGTCGCGAGCGTGGCGATCGCGCGGGAAGCGGTGTGACCACCACCGAGGACGTGGACGTGTGCGTCGCGGTCGGGCTGGCTCTCCGTGACGGTGACGTCGGGCGTTCCGGTGACGGGATGGCTCGTCACCGTCGCCTCGGTCCCGAAGGCGTGCTCGACGTGCTCCTCGGCGAGCACCGACTCCGGCCGGCCGGCCGCGAGCAGTTCGCCGTCGGCGACGAGCGCCAGCCGGTCACAGAAGCGCGCGGCCAGCGAGAGGTCGTGGATCGCACAGAGCGCGGCACGTCCCTCGGCGACGAACTCGCGGGCCAGCGAGAGGATCCGCACCTGATGATCGATGTCGAGACTGGCGGTCGGTTCGTCGAGCAGGAGCGCGTCCGGGTCCTGACAGAGCGCGCGGGCGACGACGACGCGCTGGCGCTCGCCGCCGCTCACCGCGTCGATCGATCGGTCGGCGAAGCGTGCGACGTCGGTGCGTTCCATCGCTCGCTCGGCGTGCTCGCGGTCGGTTGGAGAGACGCGCTCGAACCGCGAGCGGTAGGGTGTCCGTCCCATCGCCACCACGTCGCGGACGGGGAAGGCAAAGGAGAGGCTCGTCTCTTGCGGGACGGTCGCTACCTGGCGAGCGAGCGCCCGTGCTGAGAGGTCGGCCACGTCGTCGCCATCGACGGTGACGCGGCCCGCCGTCGGTTCGAGCAGTCCGTTGATCGTCCCCAGTAGCGTGCTCTTGCCCGCGCCGTTCGGTCCGACCAGCCCGACGAGCTCGCCACGGTCGACGGTGAGGTTTACGTCCGAGAGGGCCTGGACGTCGCCGAAGGCAATCGAGAGGTCTTCGACGTCGATCACAGCGCGTGCACCTCCCGGCGGCGGAGCAGATAGAGGAAGAAGGGCGCGCCGACCGCCGCCGTCACGATCCCCACGGGGAGTTCTGCGGGGCCGGATCGCGCGAGCGTGTCCGCGGCGACGAGGAAGACGCTCCCCGCGAGCGCGCTCGTCGGGAGCAGGATTCGGTGATCGGGACCGACAAGCAGGCGCATCACGTGGGGCACGACGAGCCCGACGAAGCCGATGACGCCCGAAACGGCGACCGCGCCGGCGGTCAGTACGCTCGACAGGGCCAGCAGGACGCGCTTGCTGCGTTCGACCTCGATACCGAGCGAGTGGGCTTCGTTCTCGCCGAGCAGGAGCACGTTGAGGTCGCGCGTGTACGCCACGAGAACGACGAAGACGACGAGTGCGACCGGGAGCGTCGTCACGACGTCGTCCCAGCCGGCGTTGTGGAGGTGGCCCATCAGCCAGTAAGTCACCCGTTCGAGGCTCTCGCCGGCGTTGATGAGCAGATAGGAGATGACCGCTCCGAGGAAGGTCTGTACCGCGACGCCGGCGAGCAGGAGGGTTGCGACGGGCGTTCGTCCACCCTCGGTGGCGATGAGATACACCCCGAAGGCGGCGATCAGCGCGCCGGCGAACGCCGCTCCCTGGAGCCCGAGTGCGAACGGAGTAGCGATGGGGAGGACGATCCAGGCGACCGCGCCCGTCGCCGCCCCCGTCGAGACGCCGATGATCGAGGGGTCGGCCATCGGGTTTCTGAAGAAGCCCTGCATCACCGTGCCGGACGCGCCGAGGGCGAACCCGACGATCGCCGCGAGCGTGATCCGAGGCAGGCGCAGGTCCATGACGATCGTGCGGGCGGTCTCGGGGACCGCGAACGAGAGCGAGGGGAACGCGTCGAGGATGACTCGCGCCACGACGCCGTACTCGATGCCGACCGGTCCGAGCGTCGCGCTCGCGAGGATGGCCCCGACCAGCGCGAGCGCGAGACCGGCCGACCACGCGAGCGCGCGCGACCCGATCGTCCAGCGGGCGTCCGACCGCGCCGCGGCCGTCGCCCCCTCGCCGTCCATGAACCCAACTGCGCTTGGGTTAGATAAGTATTTATTGCATAGCACCGCAGGCTGGGAGTGTATGCTTCCGAAGACAGCGAGTGCGGTGATGGTCGTATTAGTAGTGGTCGCCGGCATCGGACCGGCAGCAGCGTCGCCGGCCGCGATGGGATCGCAGCCGGCACAGACGGCGAGCTGTTCGTTCCCGGTGACGGCGACCGACGCGACGGGGACCGACGTCACCGTCGACGAGGAGCCCGAACGGATCGTCAGCCTCCAGCCGAGCGCGGCACAGACGCTCTGGGAGATCGGTGCGCGCGACAAGGTGGTCGGCGTCTCCAAGTACGCCAGCTATCTCGACGGGGCCGAAAGCCGGACGAACATCTCCGGTGCGGGCCAGCAGTTCGTCAACGTCGAGAAAGTCACGGGACTCGAACCCGACCTCGTGCTCGCGCCGAACACCATTCCGAACGAGACGGTCGAGACGCTGCGCGGTGCCGGACTGACCGTCTTCAAGTTCGAGTTCGCGGGCTCGTTCGCCGACATCTCCTCGAAAACGAACCAGACGGGCCAGCTCGTCGGGGCGTGTGACGAGGCCGAGCGCACCGTCTCTGAGATGGAAACCCGCGTCGACGCGATCCGGCAGGCGGTCGGCAACGAGTCCGCGCCGGGCGCGCTCTACCTCCAGACCGGCAGTTTCGTCCCCGGCAACGGCACGTTCATCGGTGACGTCCTCACGACCGGTGGCGCGGAGAATCTCGCCGCGAGCGAGGGGATCGAGGGCTATCAGAAGATCAGTTCCGAGGTCGTCGCCAGTCAGAACGTCGAGTGGATCGTTACAGCCGATCCCTCGATCGTCCCCGACGAGGCACCCTGGTCCGAGACGACCGCCGTCCAGCGAAATCAGACGCTCGTCGTGAACGGTAGCTACATCAGCGAACCGGCACCACGGGTGATCCTCCCGTTGACCGAGATCGCCCGCAACCTCCACCCCGAGGCGATCCAGTCGGCGAACCTCTCCGAGACGTCCATCGGACCGGCGAACCGTAGCGCGAACGCGACGACCGCACAGCCGATCGCGGCCGACGGCGGCACCGTGACGACGGATGCCGGCGACGCTTCGACGAGTGCGGGTGACGGCGCGACGGCAGCCGCGACCGATGGCAGCGGTGCAGCCGACGAAGCGACCGACGCGGCCGGCGATGCGACCGACGACGCCACGACCGGCACCGCCGCGAACGCCACCACGACGAGTTCGGGCAGCGGCCCCGGCTTCGGCGTGACGGTGGCCGTCGTCGCGCTGCTCGGCGCGGCGCTGCTCGCCCGGCGGACGTAACGAGCGACTCGATCGGTGCGGCCCGGTTGCAAGCGGTTTAATTCCCCGGGTGGCGAACGGCGGCCATGGTCGAGAACGTCATCTGGCCGGCCTATCTCGATGCGTCGTTGAGTCGCAACGAGGGCCGACGCGTCCCCCGTACCGTCGCCGTCCCGGAACCGACCGTCGACGAGATCGCGAGCGCGGCCGGGCAGGTCGGCTACGACGTGGCGATCGAACGCGAGAAGACCTATCCGCGCGAGTACGAATCCAGAGGGCGCGTGCTGATCAAGGACGCCGACGACGACGGCAAGTCCGATCTGCTCCAGGCGATCGCGGCCTACGTCAGCGCGCTCCGGGAATGAAGCGCGCTGGCGAGGTCGTCGGCGTCGCACAGGGGATGGCGATCGTGCGCGCGCCCGACGAGGGCCATCCCGCCATCGGGACGCGACTGCTCGAACAGGACCTCTCGACCGCGGGCCAGGTCGTCGACGTGTTCGGCCCCGTCGAGCGGCCCTACCTCTCCGTCGACACGACGAACGGGCCGGCGGCGCTGCTCGGCGCACGGCTGTACAGCGACTGAGTTCACCAGCGCCAGCGGCCGGATTCGCTTGAGGGTTCGAACGCGAGCGGCGCGTCGAACGGTTCGTCCTCGTCGCCGAAATGCTCGGAACGCCCGGCGAGGACCACGTTGACGACCGCACCGAACAGGAGGACGACGCAGCTGTAGTAGAGCCAGATGAGCACCAGCAGGACGCCGCCGACGATGCCGTAGGCGGCGTAGCGGCCCGCGTAGGCGACGTAGAACTGGAAGACGAACTCCGTGAGCGCCCAGCCGAGCGCGGCGACGACGGTCCCGGGAACGACCTCGCGTACCGAGACGTCGACGTCGGGAACGAAGTAGTAGAGCGGCAGGAAGGTCACGGAGAGGCCGACGAGCACCAGGAGCGTGCCGAATCGCTCGACGGTCGGCAGAATTGGGACGACCGCGAGCACGCCGCCGACGAGCACGACGGTGCCAATCGCCAGCCCGACGGCGACGAGCACGACGATCGCGTCCCGGAGCTGTTTGAGAAGCGATTTCGCCTCGCCGATCCCGTAGACCGCGTCGAAGGCGATGTCGAGCCCGCGAAAGAGCTTGAGCGCGCTCCACAGCAGCGTGACGAGGCCGAGCGCCGAGGCCCCGGTCTGGCCGGACGGATCGGTGAGCACGTCCGAAAGCACCTCGCGCGCGCTGTCGGTGAGCGTCGATTCGAGCAGCCCCGTGACCTCCCTGGCGAACGCCTCGCCGCCGACGACCGAGGCGGTGATGAAGGCCAGAATGAAGAGTGGAATCAACGAGAGGAAGGCGTAGAACGCCAGGCTCCCCGCCATGAACGTGAGGTGGTTCTCGGTCGTTTCGGCGATCATCGCCCGCAGGACGACGACCGGGCGCGACGAACGGAGATTCATGCGACCCTCGTACGATGAGAGGGCTGCCGACGCCTAACTCTTCGCCTTCGCCGACACAACGAAACCCCGAAGGTCGCGCCCGGGGTTCGTGGGGTATGCACCAGCGCACGCGGGCGATCGTGGCCGGCGGGGCCACGGTCGTCATCTTTCTCCTCGTTCAGGCGGGCGCGGTCGCGCTCGCCGGCCCCTTCGAGAGCGCGGGCTATCGCGCCGTCGAGAACCCGTCGAACCCGACCAACAGCATCGCCTACATCGGCGCGATCCTCGTCGCGACGGCGGCGATGCTCGCGGTCATCAAGTTCGGCGTCGACTGGCTGCTGCGCGGGTTCGTCATCGTCTCAAGTGGACTCATCTCCCTGTACGTCTTCTCGGTTCTCGCCCCACCGCTCTCGATCGTCGTGGGTGGTGTCGCGATCAACCCGCTCGCGATCGGCCCGGCCATTTTCCTCGCACTCGCCCTGCTGCTCTATCCCGAATGGTACGTCATCGACGCCGCGGGCGTCGTCATGGGTGCGGGCGCAGCGGGCATCTTCGGCATCAGCTTCGGCCTCCTGCCGGCGATCGTTTTGCTCACAGTTCTCGCGGTCTACGACGCGATCTCTGTCTACGGCACCGAGCACATGCTCGCGCTCGCCGACGGCGTGCTCGACCTCAAACTCCCCGTCGTGCTGGTGATCCCGCTCACGCTTTCCTACTCGTTTCTCGACGACGCGCCAGCGACCGACAGCGGGGACGAACGGGAGTCGGTCGAGGCCGATGGCGGCGACACCGAGGAGACGAGCGCCGACCGCCCGGACGCCGACGATCGCGACGTCTTCTTCGTCGGCCTCGGCGATGCGGTGATGCCGGCCGTGCTGGTCGCGAGTGCTGCCGTCTTCTCACCCGCCGAACCCCTGGTCGCGGGTTTCGCCCTCTCGCTGCCGGCGCTCACGGCGATGATCGGCACGGTCTGTGGGCTGGTCGTCCTGCTCTGGCTCGTCATGAAAGGGCGCGCACACGCCGGCCTACCACTGCTGAACGGCGGCGCGATCGGTGGCTATCTCGTCGGCGCACTACTCTCCGGGATCCCGATCGTCCGCGCGCTCGGTCTCGGCCCGTATCTCTAACTTCCCTCGCCCGGTGGGTAGGCGTCCTGCCAGGGGCGCACGCGTTCGAGCGCGGCGCTCGCGGCGAGCACCGTCCCCTCGGCGTGGCGACGGCCGACGATCTGGAGGCCGACCGGCAGCCCGTCGACGAACCCCGCCGGAATCGACGCGACCGGGTGGCCCGTGAGATTGAACGGCCACGTGAGACACCAGTCGACGACAGGATTGGCGACCGACTCGCCGTCGATCTCGCTGGGTCCGTCACGGCCGTGCTCGAACGGTGGGACCGCGGTGGTCGCGCTGACGAGCAGGTCGTGCTCCGCGAAGATCGACTCGACGGCGTCGTAGAAGGCAGTTCGCGGTCGTTCGGCCTGCTTGTAACCGAGTGCGTCCGAATCCTCGCCGATGGAAACCAGCGTCGCCGTCGAGGACATGAGCTGTTCGCGGTCGCCCTCCCCGATCCGTCCCTCGGCTTCGAGCCCGTCAACGAGCGCGGCGAACAGTACCGTGGTCTGCTGCGTGAACGCGTATCTGAGTTCCGACAGCGTGCCCTCGTAGGGTGGATCGGTCCGTTCGACGTCCCCGACGACGCCCGCGAGATCGCCCACCGCCTCGTCGAGTTCCTCCCGGACGCGCTCGGCGACGTCGAACAGTCCGAGGTCGGGGCTGTACGCCACGGAGAGATCGTCGGTCGATCGGTCGATTGCCGCGCGATAGTTGGTCGTGGGCGCGGGCAGGCTGTACGGATCGCTCGGGTGCGGTCCCGAGAGCACGTCGAGTGCGATCGCGGCGTCCTCGACCGTGCGCGCGAGCGGACCGCTGCTCGAAAACGGTGTCGCCATGCCGAAGGCGTCCGGTCTGAGCGCGTTCGGTACCCGACCGAAGGAGGGCTTGATGCCGTAGATGCCGCAGTTGGCGGCCGGAACCCGGATCGAGCCGCCGGTGTCGGAGCCCTGCGCGAACGCCGCCAGCCCGTCGGCCACCGCCGCCGCGCTCCCGCCCGACGATCCTCCGGAGGTTCGCTCGGGATCGAACGGCGTCCCCGTCCGGCCGTGCAGCGGGTTCTCGGTGACGAGTTTGTGCCCGAACTCGGGCGCGTTCGTCGTGCCGAGCACGATCGCTCCGGCGCGTTCGAGCCGTTCGGTGACGACCGCGCTCTCGTCGGGGACGAACTCGCCGACCGCCGCCGAGCCCATCGTCGCCGGCACGCCCGCCTTGAACCCGAACAGGTCCTTGAGCGCGATCGGCACGCCCGCGAGCGGCCCGGGATCCTCGCCGCGGTCGATCGCCGCCTCGATCTCTCTGGCGCGCTCGCGAGCCTCCTCTTCGATGATCGTGACGTAGGCGTTGGTCACGTCGTTGCGCTCGACGATACGATCGAGATAGGCGTCGACGACGGCGACCGGCGAGCGCTGGCCGGCCCTGATCTCCTCCGCGAGCCCTGCTGCCGACGCGAACGGAACCTCTGGCATATCGGTTCCTCTCGCGCCGGTGATTAGTCTCTTTCCCCGGTGTCGGGCGCGTTCTACTCGCCGGTGAGCGCCTCGCTCGCCAGGGCGAACTCGAGTTCGGTACCCAGGTTCTGCTCGCGGGCCTTCTCGTAGAGCATGTACGCGGCAGCGACGGTCTCGATGCCCGTCCCGCCGGAATCGAAGACGGTGATCTCGTCGTCCGATTCGCGACCCGGCACTTCGCCGGCGACGACCTCGCCGAGCTCGCCGTGGACGTCGTCCTCGCTCACGACGCCCTCCTCGACGGCGTTGATGAACGAGCCGGCGTCGTTCATGACGCGCTCGCGCAGGTCGGGGACGTATTTCGCGCGTTCGATCGTCGTCGCGTCGAGCTCGTGTTTCACGTCGTCGTACTGGCCCATCGCGGTGACGTGCGTGCCGTCTTCGAGCACGTCACCGTCGAAGACCGGTTCTGAACTGTTCGTCGCGGTGATGACGACGTCCGCGTCCTCGACGGCGGCGGCGCTGGAGGCGACGGCCGCCACGCTCGCCGAGAGCTCCTTGTTCATCGACGCGGCGAACGCTTCACGGTGGTCGGTCGTCGGCGAGTAGATGCTGACCGTCTCGAACTCGCGGACCGTCGCGGTCGCCCGGAGCTGGCCGCGTGCCTGCGCACCGCTGCCGATGACCGCGAGCGTCGTGGCGTCCTCGCGCGCGAGCGCGTCGACGCCGGTCGCGCCGGCCGCGCCCGTCTTGAACGGGTTGAAGCTCGCGCCGTCAAGCAGCGCGAGCAGCGCGCCCGACTCCGCGTCGAACAGCGGGAGCGCGAACTGGGCGTCCCGCCGACCGAACCCCGCCGCGTACATGTAGCCACCCATCGCGCCCGTCTCGGGGAGGATGGCGCTGTACCCGGTGAACATCCCCGGTGGCTCCTCGTTCATGAGCTTCGTGCGCAGCGCCGCGGGCGCACCCTCGCCGCGCTGGCGGTAGCCCTCGCGCACCGCGGCGACGTACTCCGCCGGCGTCGCGAGCCCGGCACACTCGTCGCTCGTCAGAAACAGGGTTCCGTCGGTGTCGGCCATATCTCGGCAACGCGCGGCGAGTGCTTATGGCTGGTGGCTCGTGAAAACGGGAGAACGGAAGAGAAGACGGATTCAGTCGGCGGAGTTGATCTGACTGTCCGGGGTGGCGTTGACGGTCTGAGAGGTGGGCTGCGGTGTGGCCGACGCGCCGGGTGCCCGAACGAACATGCCGTGGCCGATGAGCGCGACGGCGACGCTCGCGGCGATCGGGACCGCGAGCGTGAGCGAGACGCCGACGGTGGCGAGAACGGTGGTGATCCCACCCAGTGCAAGCGGGATGAGCCCGAGCAAGAGATCGTAGTACTGAGTCATTATACACCATTGTAGGAGAGGGACCCACATAAGTGTTCCCCATAGGTGGGGTGTGGGCGAGAGATACGAACGCAGCTATTTACAGATACCACACCTGTAAGTTATGAGGTTGTGAGATCACCCACGACAGAGAATTATCGACGAATAAAGCGCTCCTCAGCGGCTGAGATAGCCGACCGTGGCTCGCCACGGGACGAGCAACACGAGCCCGACGCCGAGCGAGACGAACATGAACGTCACCGCGAAGTCGCCGTGGAACGTCGCCGTGGCGCGCAGTGCCTGTCCGACGAGCACCGCGCCGATCCACGCGAGCGCGGTCCGGACGACACCGCTGCGCAGCGACCGGTAGATTCGCGGCGCGTACACGCCGGCGAGGACGGACGCGATTACCCAACCGATGAGGAAGGGGAGCGCGGTCCCGACGACCCGTCCCGGTTGGGCGAGGAGGTCGTAGCCGTGCTGGAGCTCGCCGATACTGACGAACAGGAACACGAGCGCGATGTCGCCGACAGCGATGGCGAGCGTCCGCGGCGAGGCGTCGACGCGCGTCCGCAGCGATGCGGCGGTGCTCATGCGTCTCTCTTCGAGTGCGCGCGGTATGTAGGGCTCGCTTTCACCGCTTGACGCCCGCGACGGTGAACCCGAACCCGCGATCCGGGATCGCGGCGTCGAGTCCCGTGCGCTCGACCGCTCTGGCGAGCTCCTCGGGTGTGAAGAACTCCGAGTCGAACCCGACGATGTGCTCGCCGGCGGCCAGCGCCTGGCCGCGGACGGTCGCGCGGTTGAACTCCCGACAGACGACCACGCCGCCGGGCCGAAGCACCCGCTCGGCCTCGGCGAGCGCGCCGGCCCGGTCGCTGATGTGGTGGAGCGCGTCGACGATGACGACCGCGTCCACGCTGTCGTCGGCGACCGGCAGCGTCGCCCCGTCGCCGCGGACGCAGTCGAGCCCGACTCGCCGCGCCTCGGCGAGCATCTCCGCTGCAGCGTCGACGACGACGCATTTCGGGCTGTCGAGAACGCGTGCCGCACGTCCCGTCCCGCCGCCGACGTCGAGGGCGCGTTCGATCTCCCGATCGGCGAGGGCGAGTCCCGCCCGGAGCGCGCGCTCGTTGGTCGCGGGAGAGAGCCGCTCGTAGTAGCGTGCGGCCCGCTCGAAGAGCGCGACGTCGCCCGGCGTGTGCATGACTCCTCCTCGCACCGGCCGGCGCTTAAATCGTCCGGCGCAGGGTCTATCCCGATCCGCCGTCGAAGTCGGCCATGGAGTACGCGGTCTGCGGCTGGCCGGCCGACGGGCCGACCCTCCGGCTCGACTACCGCGAGTTCGCCTACGCCGGCAAGTTCGTCATGTCCTCGACCGGCAAAGCCGTCGTCCGCGATGCGTGCGAAGAAACCGACGGCAAGTGGGACGACGGGATCATCGCGGCGATCGCCTTCAACGAGGACCGCACCGACCCCGACACGCTCTGGTTTCGCTACATCACCGTGCGCGCCGACCGCCGCGGTGACGGGCTTGGTCCGCGCCTCGCGATCTTCACCGCCGAGCGCGCCCGCGACCGCGGTTACGACCGCCTCCGGATCGCGGTCAACAACCCCTTCGCCTACGAGGCGCTCCACAAGGCCGGTTTCGGCTACACGGGCCGTGAGACCGGCCTCGCCGAACTCGTCCTCGAACGTCCCAGCGATCGCTCGCGGGCGACCTACCAGTCGGGTCTCGACGTCTATCGTGAGCGCGACCTCACCGAGGGCGAGGAGGAGTTTCTGGCCGCACGAAACGATACCGGCCCACCGTCGGTGATCGCTGCACCGGACTGATCGTTTGTCCCTGATCGAGGGCAACCATCGTGCTCCGCATAGTGGTTTTCGTGCCCGCTGGCACGTCCTGGGAGTCGGTAGTCGGGGGATTCAAGCGCTGCTCTCGCCTACGGCTGGCAATGGGAAACGCAGACCTCCGCCAGCTCGCGGCCATCGAGCCGATCGAGTTCTCGGAGCTTGCCGGCGCGACGGTGGCGATCGACGCGCACAACTGGCTTTATCGGTATCTCACGACGACGGTGAAATGGACCAGCGACGCGATCTACACGACCGCCGCGGGCGAGGAGGTCGCGAACCTGGTCGGCGTCGTCCAGGGGCTGCCCAAGTTCTTCGAGCACGACATCACCCCGGTGATGGTCTTCGACGGCGGCGTCACCGACCTGAAGACCGACGAGATCGAGCAGCGACGCGAACAGAAGGAGAAGGCCGCAAAGCGAGCAAAGGAAGCCCGTGAGGCGGGCGACGCCGTCGAGGCCGCTCGGCTCGAATCGCGCACCCAGCGCCTGACCGACACCATTCACGAGACGACACGCGAACTCCTCGCTCTCCTCGACGTCCCGATCGTGGAAGCACCGGCCGAGGGCGAGGCGCAGGCGGCCCACATGGCCCGCACTGGCACCGTCGATTACGCCGGCAGCGAGGACTACGACACTCTGCTGTTCGGCGCGCCGCGCACCCTCCGCGATCTCACCAGCAAGGGTGATCCCGAGTGTATGGCGCTCGACGCGACCCTCGACGAGCATGATCTCACGTGGGAACAGCTCGTCGACGTCGGTATCCTCTGTGGGACGGACTTCAACGACGGCGTATCGGGCATCGGGCCGAAGACGGCCGTCAAACTCGTCGGTGAGCACGGCGATCTCTGGGCGGTGCTCGAAGCCGAGGATGCCTACATCGAGAACGCCGACCTCGTTCGCGAGCTGTTCGTGAACCCGGACGTCACCGACACCGACTTCGACCCCGCAATCGAGCCGGATCTCGACGCCGCCCGCACGTACGTCACCGACGAGTGGGAGATCCCCGCAAGCGAGGTCGAGCGCGGGTTCGAGCGCATTCAGGAGAGCGTCGTGCAGTCGGGACTCGACCGCTGGACGTGAGGGTTTTACCGCGGCCGCACTCCCCTCGGGTATGGACACGGCCGACGTCGAACGACTCATCGAGGACGACATCGAGAACGCCGAGGCGACGGTCACGCGACCGCGCGGGGTCGAGGACGACCATCTCGCCGCGGTGGTCGTCGCGCCGGCGTTCGAGGGCGAGAGCGTCCTGGATCGGCACGAGCGCGTCTACGACGCTCTCGGCGACCACATGACGACCGACATCCACGCGCTCGAACTGACGACCCACACGCCGGAGGAGTACGCCGCCGAGAAGTGAGAGCGCCGCCGGTTCCCGTGAGTTTTATTCACCCCGGCGCGAAGCGGACGTGCATGAGCGATGATTACAGAACGGAGTCCGATAGCCTCGGCGAGATGGACGTCCCGGCGGAGGCCTACTGGGGCGCACAGACCCAGCGCGCCGTCGAGAACTTCCCCATCTCGGGCATCACTTTCGACCGACGGTTCATCCGCGCGCTCGGCACGGTGAAGAAGGCCGCCGCCCAGGCCAACCGCGAACTCGACCTCGTCGACGAGGACACTGCCGACGCCATCGTCGACGCCGCCGAGGAGGTCATCAACGGCGAGCACGACAGCCAGTTCCCCGTCGACGTCTTTCAAACTGGGTCGGGCACCTCGACGAACATGAACGCCAACGAGGTCATCGCCAATCGCGCGAGCGAGATTCAGGGAGCCGAGGTCGGCTCCGAGGCCGTGCATCCGAACGACGACGTGAACTTCGGCCAGTCCTCGAACGACGTGATCCCGACCGCGATGCACGTCGCCACGCTCGAAGCGATCCAGCGCGATCTCGTGCCCGCGCTCGAAACCCTCCGGGCGTCCCTCGGCGAGAAGGAAGCCGAGTTCGATACGGTCGTGAAGACCGGGCGCACACACCTCCAGGACGCCACACCAGTCAGACTAGGCCAGGAGTTCGGCGGCTACCGCACCCAGATCGACAAGGGCATCTCGCGGGTGAGTCGAACCACTCGAAACCTCTCGGAGCTCGCCCTCGGCGGCACGGCGGTGGGCACAGGGTTGAACACCCATCCGGAGTTCCCCGAACTCGCCGCCGACTACATCTCCAGCGAAACCGGATTGCCCTTCGAGGAGGCGACCGACCACTTCGAGGCCCAGGCCGCCCACGACGCGATGGCCGAGACCCACGGCGCGCTCAGAACCGTCTCGGGGTCGATGCACAAGATCGCCAACGATCTCAGACTGCTGGCCTCGGGTCCCCGGAACGGCATCGGCGAGATCGACCAGCCCGAGAACCAGCCGGGTTCGTCGATCATGCCGGGGAAGATCAACCCCGTCGTCGCCGAGGCCGTGAACCAGACCCACGTCCAGGTCGTCGGCAACGACGCCGCCGTCGCCACCGGTGCGGAGAACGGCCAGATCGATCTCAACCTCTACAAACCGGTGATCGCCTACAACACGCTCCAGTCGATCGAACTGCTCGCGAACGCGAGCGAGGCGTTCGCCGGGAAGTTCGTCGACAACCTCGAAGCCAATCGCGAGCGCTGCGAGGAGCAAGTCGAGCGCAGCATGGCGCTCGCCACCGCGCTCAACGCCCACATCGGCTACGACGACGCGAGCACGGTCGCCAAGGATGCCCTGAAGCAGAACAAAACGGTTCGCGAGGTCGTCGTCGACGAAGGCTATCTCGACGAGGACGAAGCCGCGGAGGTCCTCGACGCGGGCGCGATGACCGAGCGCGGGATTCCGGGCCGCGAGGAGTAGCTCAGCTCGGCGTGAACTCGCCAGCGAAGACGATCTCGTCGAGCGGCTTGCGCTGGTTCGGCTGCTCGTCGTCGGGTGCTCCGGTCTCGTCGTGGACGCCGACGGCAGCCATCGCCTCGACGGCGTACTCGTCGGTGAGCGAGAACAGGTCGCGTGCGCCGTCGTAGTCGAATCCCTGCATTCCGTGGACGACGAGCCCGCGGCGTGCACCCTCCAGAGCGAGGTTCTCCCACGCCGCGCCGGTGTCGAACGAGTGGGTCGGCGCGTGCTCGCCGTTGTGGTCGAACGTCGTCTTCGAGAGCACGACCACGAGCGCCGCGGCGTCGTTCGCCCATTGGCGATTACCTTCGGCGAGCAGCTCCGTGAACGCCTCCCAGCGATCGTCGTCGGGCGTCGCGTAGACGAACCGCCAGTGCTGGTTGTTGTACGAGGATGGTGCCCAGCGCGCGGCCTCGAACAGCGCGAGCAGTTCGTCCTCGGCCAGTTGCTCGCCGGTCATCGTCCGCGGCGACCAGCGGTTGACCAACAGCGGGTCGACGTCGTAGTTCGGATCGCGGTTGTCGTCGACGGCCGATCGCAGTCCGTCGCTCGTCGAGCCAGCACCGGTGATGTCGGGGTCGCTCGTTCGTTGCATCGTATCGCCCGACGTAGCCGCTACGCACGGACAAATCCACCGATAGCGATCCGTCGGTTCGACGGGTGGGATCGACACCGCCCGCGGGAGGCGGCGGTTTATGTGGGGAGGGACCGGTGTTCGTCGCATGGAGCGGCTCGATTCGCGCGTCAGGATCGTCTGGCTCGCGAGCGCGCTCGTCGGTGGCCTGATCGGTGGCGCGCTCGTGGGTGCAGCCGGGCGCTTTTTCTTCGACAGCGGCCTCTGGATCGTGCCCGTCGCGTTCGTCGTGCTCGCCGTTCTCGGAGCGGGCTACGAGCTCGCCCGCTATCGGATCTGGCGGTTCGCGATCGAGGACGACGCCGTCACGCTCGAACGGGGCGTCCTCACCCGCGTGACGTCGGTGGTGCCGTTCGTTCGTGTCCAGCACGTCGACACCCAGCGCGGGCCGATCGAGCGTCTCGCTGGCCTGTCGAGCGTCGTCGTCTACACCGCCGGCTCGCGCGGTGCCGACGTCACCATCCCGGGGCTCGCGCCCGAGCGCGCCGACGCCATCAGGGAACGACTGCGCCGGCTCGCCATCGAGAGCGAACCGGGCGAGCCGGAGGACGCGGTGTGAAACTCCACCCGCTCTCGCTCGTCTTTCGGGCGCTGCCGCGCGGCGTCCAGCTCGGCTCGTTCGGCTTCTTCGCCGTCACGGTGGCGACCACGACGGTGGCGGCAGTACCCGGCTGGTTCGCCCTCACCGTGATAGCGACGATCGGCGGCTTCCTCGTCGGTGTGGGCTACGAACTGCTCTACTACCGCCGGTTCGAGTACGAACTCACGGCCGACACGCTCGATATCGGCTCGGGCGTGCTCTCGCGGCGCGAGCGCGAGATCCCGATCAGGCGGGTACAGAACGTCGATATCTCGCGGGGGATCGTCCAGCGCGCGCTCTCGATCGCGGCCGTCGGCATCGAGACTGCCGGCGGCGGCGAAACGGAAGCCGACCTCCGCTACGTGAGCTACGAGGAGGCCAAACGCCTCCAGCACGACATCCGGCGGCGCAAGCGCGGCGCGAGCGACGAACCGACAACCGACGAGGGCGAGAGCGAGTCCCAGGGCGAACTGCTGTTCGCGCTCACACACCGAAACCTCGTCATTTTGGGTCTGGTTGCGCCCGATCTCCGGGCGCTCCTGCCGGTGCTCTTCTTCGCCGTGCCCACCCTCGGCATCTCGATCCCCGATCTGCTCGCCGAGAGCGGTGCGTTCGGCGTCGGGCCACGCGGGGCGGCGCTCGCGATCGTCTCCTGGGTCGGGACGGCTGCCGTGACCGCCGCGCGCTACTACGAGTTCCGCCTCACTCGCTTCGGGGACGAACTCCGCTACGAACGCGGTCTGCTCTCGCGCTACGACGGCTCGATCCCGATCGACAAGATCCAGCAGATCGATATCCGGGAGAACGTCCTGATGCGCCGGCTCGGCTACGGCTCGCTCGCCGTCGAGACCGCGGGTTACACACCCGGCGAGGGCCCCTCGGGCGGATCGGAGGCGGCGATCCCGCTGGCCGAGCGCGAGCGCGTGCTCGCCTTCGCGCGCTCGATCGACGGGTTCGCCTTCGACGATCCGGACTTCTCCCGTCCACCTCGCCGCGCTCGACGGCGCTACGCCGTCCGCTATGCGCTCGTGATTGCCGTCATCACGGGCGTACTCTACGCGCTGCGCGCCGGGGTCGCGACGGCCGTCGTCGGTCGTTCGCTCGGCGGCTGGAGCACCCTCCTCGACTACTGGTATTTGCCACTCGTCGGTCTCGTTGCTGTCCCGTTCGCCGCCCACTACAAGTGGCTCAGTCGTGGCTACGACGTGGGAGCGGAACACGTCTTGACGCGCAACGGGTTCTGGCGGCGCACGATCGCCGTCGTGCCCGCCTACCGGATCCAGACGGTGATCCAGACCGCGACGCCGTTCCAGCGCTGGCGATCGCTCGCGAGCGTCGCCATCGACACCGCCGGCTCGCTGTCGGTGACCGATCGCGGCGCACGTGCGGTCGATTTCGACGCGGGCGAGGCGACAACCCTCCGCGAGACGGTCCGCCGACGGCTCGACGAGAGTCTCGCCCTGCGCCGCGACGTTTCGACCACGAACGATCCAGCCGACGACGTGCCGGATCGAGTGAGTGGCGACGAAGACCACGCGTGAACGAATCCCTCTTTCGCCGGTCGGAACGTCGCTGTGGTCCATTCATAGGTCAGCCATCTCCGACCGCTGTATGCCTTGTCCGACGCGAACGTTCCATACTACACGTAGCCTCGATTAAGAATTTTCAATAGTCTAAATTCGTACAATTGATATATTTTGCAATACATCTAAGGATTTTATAGCGATAGATTTATTAATCAAATAGATAGCCAATGAACCAATGAACAACAGAGTCGTGATATGGCTCGTGGTTGGTGGACTCGTTCTGTCGACCGTTGGGGTGGGTGCGTTCGTCTCCACGAACGGCGAGAACGGGATTCACCGAGACAACGAAAGCCAGTCGAGCGAGACGAAACCCATGAGTATCGAGAACGTCAGCGTTCTCGATCGGACGAACGATCGCCTCAGACTCGCGATCTCGTTTCGCGGTGCGTTCGATCGCGAACAATTGAGCGATTCACTCGTGGACGCCGTCGATGACGCGGCTATCAGGGCGAGCAGCCTGGAGATCGCCAGTGTCGAGAACCACGTGGCGACGGTCGTGGTCGCGACTGGTGGCGATGCGAGCTCGCAGGCGGCAGCCAGTCGAATCGAACAGTTGCTGCAGCAGGCGAATCGAACCCAACCGTC
Source organism: Halococcus thailandensis JCM 13552 (assembly GCF_000336715.1). GTDB lineage: Archaea > Halobacteriota > Halobacteria > Halobacteriales > Halococcaceae > Halococcus > Halococcus thailandensis. The sequence continues at coordinate 120,367 of NZ_AOMF01000165.1, read as the reverse complement.
CGGTGACGAGCGTACGAGCGAGAGTTCGGACCCGAACGCGACGTACTATCAGCTCGACTTCGTGCGCGGTGATCCGATCGAAAACCTCCGTGGACCCGAGGGGACCTACACCAACGGCAATCTGATCCGCTTCGCTCACGGGAGCGCCATGGATGGGATCACTCGCCGCTCGGAGGGCGAGCTCACGACGAATCGGACGCTCGCACGGTGTGTCGAGAGCCGAGAGATCGCAGTCGACGACGGGATCGCACACGTGACGTTCAGCGTTGCGGAGGGCTGTGGGCCGCTCGAACTGACGCTCGCAAGCTACACCAAGCCCGGACCGGTCTGGTCGCCCGAGACCGAACCGCTCCAGGAGTTCGTCGGGGCCGATACACGAACCTTCGAATCGGGTGGTTCCTACACGCTCCGCGTCGATCTCCCGCCCAGCAGCGACACGGCCGCGACGGAAACGGCAGACCAGACCGATACCACCTCGACACCGTCGACGACCGAAACGGAACCGGTGACGGCGACTGCGTCGGCGACAGCCGTTTCGGAACAGACCGCGACGGCAACCGACATTCCAGAACGGACTGCGAGATCGACCGTGACGTCGGAATCGGCTACAGCTCCGACCGAGACGTCGAATCCGACCGAAACAGCAACGCTCACTCCGGAATCGACCGGAACCGAGACGTCACCGTCCGAACCGTCACCAGCCCCGACATCGACGCCAACCGCAACCCCCACATCGACCACGACTTCCACGTCGACTGCAACCCCGACACCAACGCCAACATCGACGGCGACTTCCACACCGACCGCGACCCCGACGCCAACGCCGACCGAGACGCCGGGAACACCGGACGACGAGCAGCCCAGTATCACGTTCCGCAATCAGCCGTCACAGGACGGGTCGTCGGTCGAAGTGATGGCGGCGACGGTCGACGACGAGAACGGTGGGTTCGTGGCGATCTACAACGCCAGTAGTTTCGACGAGATCGACGACACCCCGATCGGTATCTCGAAACTCGGTACAGGCACGACCGAGAACGTCATGATCGATGTCGATCCGCAACTCGACTCCGTGCAGACGCTCACGGCCGTCCTCATCGACGACACGGACGGCGACGGGCAGTACAGTCAGGAGATAGATATGGCGGCTCTCGGCGCGAACGGCGAACCCGTGAGCGAGTCCGCGAGGGTGGTCGTCCTCGTGCAGGAAACGCCGACATCGACCGAAACGACAACACCCACTTCGACACCGACGACCGACGATGAGACACCGCTCCCGTCCGGTCCTGCCACGACGAACGCGGCGGCAGCCAATCGGCCATCCGACACGGAAACGACCGGATCGTCCACCGAATCCACGACGGTGAACTCGTCGTCAACGGTAACGAACACGACCGTCGAGCCGTCGATAAGCGGTTAACGGCGTTCGAACGATCGAAACCATTATATCCCAGTTCGAGTTTGACGAATTAATACGCTACTGGACATAGCTCAATGTACTGGATCCGAGCGTAATGTCTTGATGAGTTGCCATGTTTAAACGTCACAATCGAGTCGTGCTGGTCGCGGTCGTCGTCTGTCTCTCCGCCGGGATCGTGTCGCTTCCTGCTCTCGATCCGGTGGGCGATGTGGACGCCACGACCGGCGATATTCGACAGTTCCAGCAGAACGGTACTGGCGTCGCTACCGGGAGTCAGAACGACAGTACCGTATCGAACGTTTCGGTCACGCTCGACAATCAAACCACCACCGGAACGACCGCACGGATACGTTCGGTCACGCTCCCCGAGCCGGGTTTCGTGACGATACACAACCGCTCGTATCGGTCGACCGGCAACGAATCCGGTACGAGCATCGTCGGGGTTTCGTCGTCTCTCGCTGCCGGGCAACACGAGAACGTCACGGTCGTGTTTCGACGACTGCTCGAAGCGAACCAGACGCTCACCGCCGTCGTGCACCGGGACGGCAACGGGAACGGGAACTTCGATTACGCGAGCGCGAACGGTTTCGTCGATACTGCATTCGGTGTCGACGGAACGCCCGTCTCCGACAGCGGGGTCGCGACGATCCAACGACTTCCACGATCGGGCGTCGGCAACGCGTTCGACGATCGCCCGGCGAGTCCATCGGTCACGATCGAAAACCAGACCGCGATCAACGACCGGATCACCGTCGATTCGGTCAGGCTCCCGACCTATAGCTGGATCGTCGTTCACAACAGCAGCTATGACGTCTCCTCGCCGTCCACGGTGACGATCATCGGCAGGTCACAGCGAGTGCGGATCGGCACGTTCCGAAACAGTACCATCGAACTCTACGACATTCCGGGTCGTGATTTCGATCGACACCGGCTCAACGAATCTCAACAGCTGTACGTAAGCCTCTATCGCGATACGAACAGAAACGGGGAGTTCGACTTCCGGAACCTATCGCACGGGACGGACACCCCGTATCTGAACGAGAGCGGTGTCCCTCTCGTCACGAGCGTTCGGGTCGACAACACTGCCACTCCCGGGAATGAAACGACGATGCTGTCTCCCGAACGACCGCCAACGACGGCCGTGCTCGAATCGACGAGCGCAAACGGCGTTGGGCAGCGAGCAACGACCGACCGATCCGGTGGCGAAGCAGGAGCAAGCGGTGACGATCCCGGCGCTGGTGGTGGAAGCGGCAGTCTCGTCGGACTCTTCGCCATCGGTGGCATCGTCGCGGTGCTCGCCGTCGGATGGGTCGTCGCTGCTGGACGATCCCGTTCCGCGGACGACAGCGACGTCAGCGCGTTGCAACAGGAACTGGCACGGATTCGGATGGCCGTCAGCCGGTACGAGGTAGATATGCGAGCGTACGGGATCCCAGCGGAGTGGCGGACGCTCGAAATCGAGCTCTCGGCGGACGATTCGGCGGAGCGACGAAGCGCTGTCGAAGCACTTGCCGCCATCGACGGACTGGATCTGACCGCGATGGATGGTGAGATACCCGACGACGCTGACGGGGGATTCACCCATCGAAGCATGACCCTCAGCCTCCCACGCGAGACCGTCGAGCGGGCGGAAGACGCTGCGGCGGAGGGCGATGAGCGTTCGCAGGAGGTGATCGCGACACTGCGACGGGTTCTGAGCGCGTACTATCCCGACGCGGTTCGTGCAACGAGGGATACGTACGGAGATGCCTGAGCGCTACTCTTCGTGCACGACTTCGGGGCAGTACTGGATTCTTCACGGTTGAAATCTCTGTCCCCTGATAGTAGTTGTCTCATCATCTGCCTGCGGGCGTCGACCCACTATCGGCGTCGATCAGCTTACCGTGGAGTCTGTTCAGTATTTTTTGCCTGATATTGCTCGGAAGACGCGATAGTCGGCCCGATTTAACCATCCTACAGCCAGCACCTCCAGCGCTACCCACGTAGTATTGGCCCGCTTGATGCACCATCACGCTCGGCCCGACATCAATCAAGCAGGGCTTGATGTGTTCCATCTGCGTCGCAACGATTGGGAATACAATACTACTATCGGAAAATTTAATACGATACTCAAAAATCGTCGAATCATAATCGCTATAAATGAAGAGGTGGCGGGAACAGTCCGAAAGACGAGTCGCATCCATACATATGAACGAACAACGCGTGCAGGCGAGGTCTGACGACACACCGGCGGAAAATGAAAGAGAACTGACGCGGGACGAACGGTTCCAGCTTCTCGGCAGTCAGCGACGCCGATGGGTGCTCAGATATCTCAAACACGAAGGGCGGACGGAGCTCGGCGAACTTGCGGAGCAGATCGCCGCGTGGGAGAACGGCACGACCGTCGAACGGGTGGCCTATGAACAGCGCAAACGAACGTATACCGCGCTGCAGCAGACCCATCTCCCGACGCTCGCCGAGGCGGGGGTCATCGAATTCGAGGCCGATCGCGGCGTGGTCGAAGCGACCGAGAAGGCACGAACGCTCGATCTCTATCTGGAAGTCGTTGCCGATCGCGATATCCCGTGGAGCAGCTACTATCTCGGGATCGGTGTGTTGAGCTGCATCCTGGTCGGTTTCGTGGCGGTCAGTGGCGATTTCTTCGCGACGATTCCGAACCTCGGCTTGGCGGCACTCATCGGACTCACGCTCACGCTCTCCGCGGCCGTCCATACCTACCAGTCACGTTTGATGCGAGTCGATCGTGCAGATATCCCGCCGGAGGTGGATAGGGATCCATGAGTCGCACAGCGGTGAAATACGCCGGTGTGGCGCTCTTCGTCGGTGGACTGGTGCTCTCGACCGCGGGGGTGGGCGCGTTCAGCACAGTCGAGGCGAACCGACAGCTGTTCGTCGGCGTTGGCGGGGAATCGAGCTCGTATCTCGATGTTTCGGCGTCCGGGGCGACGGTGGCCACCAACGGGAGCAACGACGGAATGGGAGCGAACACGGCTCGTCCCCACGAGGGACGAACGGCGTCCACGGTCGTTCTCGGGACGGTGACGAACTACTTCCCGGCGGAGCTCGATACCATCGATTCCACCGTGTCGAAAACATCCGGGGGAGTGACCGTGAGCGATGTCCACGTGCGGGACCTTCCCCTCGGATCCGGCGCACGCACGAGTCTGATGGCCACCGTCGACTGTGGGGGCGTGTCAAGCGGTACGGTGACGATCACGTTCGAGGCCACGGGGACGGACACCCGTGCCACGGCCGAGCGGACGATGCCCGTTACGTGTGTGAATCGAACGTCGTCGTCACCGCCGAACCCGTCGCGACCGCCGTCTCCACAGCGGGCGGGCGGCGGTTCGAGATGAGTTCGAACTGCGCTGTCGTCGGTGGACTCGGCTCCCGAGACGAGCAGCCGGTATCGATCCGGGGTCGAAACGAGGACGAAACGCGGGGTGACCGAACCGACGGTCGTCGGACGGGGGCGATGTAGTGGTTCGGTACCGTCTCGGAACGGTGGTGCAGGCGATCGTCGTTCTCGTTCTCGTGGCTATCGTCGCGGGGCAGCTCATCGGACAGCCGGTGTTGGTGACCTACGTCACCAGCGACAGCATGGCCCCGACGATCGCGACCGGTGACGGCTATCTCGTGCTTCCATCCGTGGTCGCGGGATCGGTCGAGAAGGGTGATATCGTCGTCTTCAACGCCAAGACGCTCCACGGTGGGACGGGCGGGCTCACGACCCACCGCGTGGTCGGCGAGACCGAACAGGGGTTCCTCACGAAGGGGGACAACAACCCCTTTACCGACCAGTCGGGCGGTGAACCGCCGGTCAAGTCCGTACAGGTCGTCGGACAGGCCGTTTCGGTCGGTGGTGGGCCGGTCGTGATTCCGTCCCTCGGGACAGCGCTTACAGCCATTCGCGACGCGATGACGGGCGCGCAGCGGTGGCTAGCGATCAAACTGGGCATGCGGTCGCTGCTCGGGACGCGTGGGCTGGCCTATCTACTGCTCGGTGTGGGTGGGCTGCTCTATGCGGGCAGCGTCGTCGCCGAGCGGCGTGGCTCGGGATCGCAACGGCGTTCTCGGCGTCGCAGCCGCAGACGCGGTGGATTTCTCCCGCGACGAATTCCGAGACCCTGGATCGCGCTCGTGCTTGGATGTCTCCTCGTCGTATCGCTGACTGTGACGATGACCGTCGCCGGCGGAGTACAGGAGTTCGGCGTCGTCAGCGCCGAGCAGGACTCGCCGGAAGCGACGATCATTCCCACCGGACAGTCCGAGCGGCTCGATTACAGCGTTCCGAACGACGGTGTCGTCCCCATCGTGGCGTACGTCGATCCAGCCAGCACCGGCGTCGACACGCCGAGTGGTGGTGTTCTCGTCGAACCCGGCGAACGGGCGACCGTCGGGGTTGAACTCTCCGTTCCACCGACGACCGGCTACTACCCGCGCTACGTCGTCGAACATCGGTATCTCGCCGTCCTGCCACAGTCGTGGATTCACGGGCTGTATCTCGTCCATCCGTGGCTCCCCGTCGTGGTCATCGACGCGCTGGTTCTCGGTGGCTTCGTCGCGGTCGCCGTACCGATCATCGGTCGCGGAACGATCCGGCCACACACGAATCGACATCCGATCGTGCGCCGCATCAAGCGGCTTCTCAGGTGATATATTGAATGGCTTCAGATCGACGAACACGGCTCAAGATACTGTTCGACGAGCACTTCCTTGTGATCGTGCTCGTGCTCGCCGTCGTTGCAGCCGGCGGCGCGTGGGCGACGTATACCACTGCGGCCGCTCCGGGCACGCACGTCGAACAGCGCGACGTCGCATCGTGGGGCGTCACCGGTGGCTTCAATCATAGCGCAGCGGTCGTCAACGAGACGCCCATCTCCGAACGCGGGGCGGTGCGTGCCGATCAGCGCTTTTACTTCACGAACCCGATGCCGGTGTTGGACGGCCGATTCCGGTTCCGGATCGTGGGACCGGTCGAAAACGCGGTGGTGACGACGCAAGCGACGCTCGTCAACTACGCCGTCCGGACCAGATCCGGAACCGGCAGCCAGTCCGGGATCCGAAGCCAGCCCGTTGCCGGCAATGAATCGAAGCCACGAAATCGGTCCGGACGACGATTGTGGGAGCTCACGACGCCGCTCACGACCGATCGAGCGCGGGTCGGGTCGGATGGCACGACGAACACCACGTTTTCGGTCGACGTCAGTGACATACGAGAGCGGACCCAAGCCATCGATCAGGCACTCGGGCCGATCTCCCGCGTGTCAGACGACCGAACGTCGGTCGCCGTCACGGTGCGGGTCAACGGGACCGTGGCCGGGGAGCGCGTGGGTCGGTCGTTCGACTACACGTTGCCGATCAACAGCTCACAGGGATACTACGCCGTCTATCCCCCAAAAACACCGGCGACGACGCAGTTCAGTGTCACACGCCCGATGACGGTCGAAAACGACTACGGGCCGCTAGTGGTCTTCGCCTCGCTCGTCGGACTGTTCGTTCCGCTGATCGCGCTGACCGGCCTCCTCTACGGTCGAGCGAACGACTGGTTCGACGTCTCCCAACCCGATCGTGCCGAGATACAGCGTGCGACGCTCCGCTCCGAGTTCGCCGAGTGGATCACGACCGGAACGGTGCCCGCCGAGGACGACCGAACCGTGGTCACGGTCGATTCGTTGGAAGGGTTGGTCGATGTCGCCATCGACTCCGATCGACGCATCGTCGAGGACGGCGACACCGGCACGTACGTCGTTCTCGACGGCGACGTTCGGTATCGATTCGTTCCCGACTGGACGACCGACGCGTCCAAACCCACGTTCGACGGCCGTAGCGACGATGAAACCCCGGTGAGCGCGAGCACGGGCGACGGTGTGGACGCGACCGCAAGCACACCTGCACAATCGGCTGATGGGAACGGCGACGGAGGTGCACAACCGACCGCGGTCGTTGAGCTCTCCAGCCCGCCAGCTGTCGATGAGAGACGAACCGACCCCGACTCCGCTATCGACGAACGATCGGGCACTCCGTCGGGCATGCTGGATCGATTCCAGTCCGCCATCGGGTCGGTATTCGGCCGATCGAACGAGCGACGGGACGGTTCCGAAGCAACGGAAAAACGCGATGAAACGTCGAACGAGGCCGAGAAACCGTCCGGCACGGAATCAGCATCCAGTGCGGACGACAAACGAGACGAGCAGTAACCGGGTGTCGACGACGAGATCGTCGCAATCGGATTCACCGACCACATCCGAATCGGATTACCCCTCCGATACGATCGCGAGCCGCAACCATCGCGAAGTCGGGGAGCTTTTCATCGGCGCTCCGCGAACCGAACGGTAGTGTCACTGCCTGCGTTGTTGGATGGGATCCGTCTCTCGCGCGAGTTCTTCGTCTCGCTGGGGCCGCTCGGCGTGTTCGCGGTGGCGTTTCTGGAGTTCTTCCTGTTGCCGGTGCCGCCGGATCTGGTGCTCGTGCCGCTCACCGTCATCAGTCCGGCGCTCGGTCCGATCTATGCGGCTCTCGCGACCGCCGGTTCGGTGAGTGCGGGGCTCGTCGGCTACACTGTCGGGCGCAAGGGCGGTCGGCGGGTGCTCGAATCGCGCTTTTCGAGCGAACGTGTCGGACAGTCCGAAGCGTACGTTCGGGAGTACGGGTTCGCCGTCCTGTTCGTCGGCGCGTTCGCACCGATTCCCGAGGGCTACGAACTGCTCTCGATCGCCGCGGGCGTCTTCGGTCTGCGTCCACGAACGTATCTCCTCGCATCGATCGCCGGGCGTGGCGGCCGATACGTCCTGGAAGCCGGGCTGGCGATCGTCGCCGGTGGGGCCGCGCGCTCGCTGACCGAGATCGAACTCTACGCGATCATCGGCGTCGCGTCCGTCGTGATCGTCGGTGCGTATCTGCTTCGGGATCGGTGGCTGCCCGAAGAACTGGCTCCCCTCTGATCCCGAACCACTCGGTGAGAGAATCGAATTCCCGTGAGACGGCCACCGATCGATGGTGATCAACCGGAACCGCCGCGATCCGTTCCGGTGGGTGCTGTTGCGTGATCGTTCGCGTACGCGGTCATCACACGGCGCTCGATCCGCTGCAGACGATCGCCGATGGTTCCCGCAGTGACGCCGACACGATCGGCGAGTTCCCGCTGGGTCGTCTCCCGGGGCACCTCGTAGTAGCCCTCGTCGATCGCGAGCGCGAGCAGTGCGGCTTGCTCGTCGGTCAACAGTGTGGATTCGGTGCTCGTCTCGAATCGACCGATCCGTTCGACTGCGAGGCCGATCCCGTCCGGGAGCCCGTCGGCGGCCTCCTGGATGCCGGTCTCGGTGCCGATGACCGTGAATCGCATTCGGGGACCGTTCGCCGTTTCGCGGTAGTCGATCGGCCAGTCGAGGACGATGTCGTTCCGGTAGAGGAGATCGAGGAGCTCCCCGATGGGGCCGACGTTTCGGTAGTAGCCGTAGACGATACCCCGTCCGTCGGTCCCCGCGATGTCGTAGCGGAGCACCTCGTCGCTCGCGGTCAGTAGCTCGCGGGCTGTATCGAGATCGCCGGCGAGCTCCGACAGCCCGACGTGCTGGCCGTCCTCGACGGGGCCGAGATAGCGGATCGATTCGATCTCGACTGCCGGCGAACGGTCGAACCGTCGCCCCATCGGCGTGCGCACCACCCCGGTGAGCGTCAGTGTCGCGTAACGGAGCGTTTCCGAGGCCATACCCCGATTCGGGCGTCCCGAGAGTAATGGTTGGCTCTTGACTCCGACATCGTATATAAATGGTTCTAGCATGCGAGAATACATCTTCAACCGCCTTCGGGGCGTACAGTCTATCGATGAGCAACGATACAGCGACCGTCGAATTCCCGCCCGGCCCCACCGGCCTTCCCGTGGTGGGATCGATGCCGGCCTCGGTTCTCGGTGGCCTGGAGTTCAGGGAACGGATGGCTGACGAGTACGGCGACATCGTCCACTGGGAACGCCCCGGCGGGCACGTCTATCAGTTGAACCACCCCGACGACATCGAACACGTGCTCGTCCAGAACAACGGGAACTATCGCAAAGGAGAGCAGTTCCAGCAGGTGCTCGGCCCGTTCACGGGCAACGGCATCCTGAACAGCGAGGGCGAGGAGTGGCGGCGTAACCGCCATCTCGTCCAGCCCGCGTTCCACCCGGATCGCATCGAGGTCTACGCCGGGATGATGACCGATCTCACCGACGATCTGCTCGACGGCTGGGCGGACGGCGAGACCCGCCCGATCCACGAGGAGATGATGGAGCTGACCCTCCGGATCGTCTCTCAAGCCTTGTTCGGCGTCGATATCGATCGGTACGTCGACGAGATCGAATCGGCGATCAACACTTTCCTCCCCGCGACGAGCAGCCTCTCGAACCTCATGCTGCCCGAATCGGTGCCGCTTCCGTCGCGCTGGCGGATGGCGCGCGCCCGCGAAACGCTCGATGGGGTGGTCGACGACATCATCCGACAGAAACGCGCCGATCCCGGCGAGGACGTCGTCTCGATGCTCCTGAAGGCGCGCGACGACGACGGCAACCCCCTCTCGGACGAGCAGATCCGCGACGAGGCGATCACCCTGATCGCCGCGGGCCACGAGACCACGGCCGTCTCGCTGACCTACACCACCTATCTCCTCGCCCAGCATCCCGCGATCGAGCGCAAACTCGTCGACGAACTCGATGCGGTGCTCGACGGCGAGCGCCCCACGATGGGCGATCTCTCCGACCTCACCTACACCGAGAAGGTGGTTCAGGAGTCGATGCGGCTCTTCCCGCCGGTCCCGGGCATCGTGCGCGAGGCCACGGAGGCCGACGAGATCGGCGACTACACCATCCCTGCGGGCGCGAACATCTTCCTGAACCAGTGGGTCGTGCATCGCGATTCACGGTGGTACGACGATCCGCTGGCGTTCGAGCCCGAGCGCTGGACCGACGAGTTCCAGCGCTCGCTCCCGCATCTCGCCTACTTCCCGTTCTCGGCCGGGCCACGCCGGTGTATCGGCGATCGGTTCGCGATGCTCGAAGCCCGCCTCATCCTCGCGATGATCTACCAGGATTACCACCTCGAACTCGCCTCCGATCGGAACATCGAGGTGATCCCGACGGTGACCTCCCGGCCCAAAGAGGAGATCTTGATGGGGATCCACCGTCGCAACTGATTCGGCCGTTTCTGAGACCGCCGGCACGCACGCTTCCTTGGAATCTTTCGACTCCTCGATTTCTGAAGCCGATGGCCACGCGGTCGACGATCAGGCCCGCGCGGTGACGGTGATACCGAGGAGGATGACCGCTCCGCCGCCGACGGTGAGGGCGCTCGGCACCTCGCCGAGCAGGAGGAGGGCGAGCAGCGCGCTGCCGATCGGCTCGCCGAGCAGCGAGACGCTGACGACGCTCGATTCGAGATGGGCGAGCGCCCAGTTCAACACCGTGTGGCCGAAGATCCCCGGGCCGATCGCCATGCCGACGAAGAGCAACCACTCGCTCGCGGGGTAGTCCGCGAGCACCGCGCCGTCGGCGAGCACGAGTGCGAGGAGGACGACTGCACAGACGGAATAGACGACGATGACGTACGGGATCAGGGGGATTCGTTGGCGGAGCGAGCGCCCGGCGAGCACATAGCCCGCCGCACAGACCGCGCCGACGAGCGCCAGAGCGTTGCCGTAGAGCGGGGCCGGGCCAGCGACCGCGCCGGTGAGCGAATCGCCGATCGACAACACTGCGATGCCGACCAGCGCGAGCGCCATGCCGGCGATCGTCCGCCGGGTGACGTGCTCGGCGAGCAGCCAGGACGCGCCGATCGCGACGAACAACACCTGTGACTGGACGATGGTGACGGAGGCGGCGACGCTGGTGAATTCGAGACTCTCGAACCAGGACGCGAAGTGGATGGCGAGCGCGACCCCGCCCGCCCCGGCGACGAGCCAGTCGCGGATCGTCAGTCGCGAGAACGCGTCGCGGTGGCGGGCGACGGCGAACGGCGCGAGCAGGAGGGTGGTGAAGAGAACCCGATAGAACGCCTTCACGATGCTCGGCGCGGTGCTGAACCGGACGAGGATCGCGCTCGTGCTCACAGCGACGACGGCGATCGCGAGCGCGGCGAACGGCGGCGTCGCGCGTTCGATACGACCGAAAACGTTGCTCACGCCGATCCGACGGCGAGCGGGTGCTTACCGCTTGTGATCGCCCTATTCGGCGTCGGCCGGCACGTCGAAGTCGTGGAAGTGTTCGCCCTTCTCCTTCGTGAGGATGTTGAGCGCCGCGGCCGCGCCGTCGCCTGCCGAGATGACCGCCTGCCACTCCTCGGCGCGCACCATCGCGCCCGTCGCGTAGGCGTTTTCGACCGTCGTCTCCATCGTCACGTCGACATCGACGACGTCCTCGTCGGTGAACCCACAGCCCATCTCGTCGGCGAGGTCGCGATCGGCGCCCGTCGCCAGAATTACGTAGCTCGCCTCGTGATCACCGTCCTCCGTGCTGACGGTGAAGCCGTCGCCGTTTTCCGAGACGTCCGTGACCTGTGTGCCCTGATGGCGATCGACGCCGAACTCGTCGACTTGCTCGCGGGCGTCGTCCACGAACGCCGAGCCGTCCTCGCTCTCGATGCCCAGGTAGTTGAACAGGTGGGCCTTGTGCATCCATGTCTCGTCGGTGTCGAACGCGACCGTCTCGAGGTCGTTCTTCGCGGTGAACAGCGCCGCGCTGAGCCCTGCGGGACCGCCGCCGACGACTGCGACATCTGTCTCTGTCATCGGCGCGGGCTACGACCGCGACCGTGATAAATAGTGGTGACGGCTGCTCGCGATGTGGGACGACTTCACCGCGACTCGCGCTGTTCGACCTTGTTCAGTTCGATCAGCAGCCGGAACATCGCCTTCACGAGGTTGTCGTCGACGTCGAAGCGCTTTGCGTTCTCGCCGGCCCGGTCCATCACGCGCTGTTCTTGGGACTCGTCGGTCGTCGGCAGCCCCTGTTCGCGTTTGACCTCGGCGATGGCGTCGGCGACGTAGGTGCGCCGGGCGATGTGCTCGACGATTTCGCGGTCGATGGTTTTGATCTCCTCACGCAGTTCGTCGAGACTCATCTCGTCCGTGCGCCGTCGGTCCGGCTCGTCGTCAGCCATGTATCCCCATCGTACTCGCTCCACGCCTCTTGTACCTTCGTTAGTCGATCGCGCTCGCCGACCGCGACGTAGCTCGGTCCAGTGCCAGAAAGCGAGACGCCCGCCACGTGTTCGAGCGCCGCCATCGCCGGCGCGGTCGGGAAGTCGAGCGCCGCACAGAACGCCAGCCCGTTGACCGTCATCGCACGCTCGTAGGCCCCCGCGAGCGCCTTTTCGAGGGCGACCTCGACGACCGGCGCGACGCGCTCGCAGCGCGCCACGTCGGCATCGGCGCTGAACGCGCGCTCGTCGGGTGTCCACACCAGGACGTCCCAATCGACCGTTCCGCGCGCGAGCAGCTCGTCGGTCGTGTTGTCGGTGACGGTGACACCGCCGAGCATCGAGGCGCTCGCGTCGTCGAACGCACCCGTCACCGTGACGCCCACGTCGCGAGCGGCGCGCACGCCGAGTCTGGCGGCGTCAGCGCGCGCGAGCGCACCGCCTTCACCGACGGCCACGCCGAGCGCGTCGCAGGTCGCCAGCACCGTGGCGTTGGCTGCGGCGCTCGAACTCTTGAGTCCGGCGGCCATCGGCACCTCGCTCTCGGTCTCGACCCACCCACCCTGGCCGTCGCCGTACTGTTCGACGACGAGTTCGACGCAGCGCTCGATGAGGCGCGTGTCGGCCTCTGGCGCGCCGGCGATCGTTCCGGCCACGTCGCCACCGCCCGAGAGCTCGACCGTCGCAGTCGTCTCGCGGTCGATGGCGAACGCACTCCCCCTGCCGGTGGCGAGTGCGTTGATCACTGTCCCGGCCGCCGGCGCGCTCGCGCGTCCGTCCATGCCGGCGAGTTCACCCCAGTGGCCTTACCGATAGCGGTCCGCGCGGAACACGCCGTTTTTGCCGTAGAGTCCAGTAGTCCTCCCATGAGCTACCACAGCGAGCATTCGCCCGACACGCTGTCGATCGATCTCACGGAGGCGGGCATCGCCGTCGAGTACACCGACGGCCGCGAGGCGTTCTATCACGGCGTTCCGGCGAAAGTCGAGGAGAGCCACACGACCGCTCCGGCAAAGGAGGTCCACGTTCTCGTCACCGATCCAACCGAGACCGAGGGCGTGCTCGTCTACGTCAACGATCGGACGACCGTCGACGAGATCATCACCGAGACCGGCGTCGGGCGCGTGCTCGTCGACGACGGCGAGGAGACGACGCTCTTTCCGGGCGTGAGCGTGCGCGCGGAGGGCCATCGCGTCACCGTCGAGGCCGACCCGGAGACGGCTCGCGGGCGCGTGTTCGTCTTCGAGGAGGACGAACGAAGCGAGCGCAGTGTCGAGATCGTTTAGATGCCAGGCACGCCGAGCGCGTCGGGCGTGATGAGCCCGAGCGTCGCGAGCACGTAGACCACGACGAAGACCACGAGCCACGCGACGAAGCCGATGCCGGCGGCAGTGATCCAGCCGCCCGGATAGCGCCAGTTGATGACGCCGATCCAGACGACGAGCGCGAGCAGTGCGCCGAGGACGGGGATGAAGCCGACGAAGAAACTCACGATCCCCCACGCGGCCGCGCCGAGCAGGGCCGTGAGGGCGGCGTTGCCGTAGCCGATGTCCCGATCGGCGACGAGGCGCACGCCGGCGTAGATGCCGATCGTCCCGAGGAGCAGGCTGACGAGGAAGATGACGAGACTGTCGAGGATCGCCATTACTTCGCCCTCCAGTCCATCTTGATCGTCACCGACTCACGACTCCCCCGGAGGATCGACGAGCGCTCGCGCACGCCGACCTCGAAGCCGAGCGAATCGCGCGGATGGAGCGTGATCGTCTTGTTGTCGATATCGATGTGGAACTCCTCGTCGGACTCCAGATCGTCGGCGATCGCCCGCAGGCGCTCGGCGGCCTCGGCACGGTCGAGCTTCTCCTCGCTGATGTTCTTTTCTGCCATACTCTTGATAGGGCTGGATTTCAATTAAGGGTTGTGCCTGAAACGACGGTAATCGATACTGAAACCGGTGGTTCAGGCCTCTACTTCCCGACGAACGTTGGATCGTACTCGTCGTCGGCGAACGCGCGTGCGCCCTCCTCGTGATCGTCGGTTTCGAGCAGCGTCCCGAAGATCCGCCGATCGTATTTCCGCCCCTCCCGGAGCCCGGCCTCGACGCTCACGTTGCCCGAATCCTTGATCGCGCGGACGGCGAGCGGCGGCTTGTCGGCGATCGTGTCGACGAAACTTGCGGCCTCGTCGGCGAACGCCTCGTCGTCGTAGACGTGATTGACGATCCCCTCGCTGGCGGCGCGTTCGGCCTCGATGTGTTCGCCGGTCATGGCGAGTTCCTTCGCGAACGCGGGCCCCGCCAGCCGCGAGACGTACTGGACGCCGCCGGCACCGGGCAACAGTCCGAGATCGACCTCCGGGAAGCCGAGCCGACTCGACTCGCTGGCGAGGCGGAGATCGCAGGCCAGCGCGAGTTCGAGCCCGCCACCGAGACAGTAGCCGTCGATCTTCGCCACCACTGGAGCCGAGAACTCGCCGATCGCAGCGCGCAGTCCGTGTGCGTCGAAGGCCGCCGGCGATGCATCGGCGAATCCGGTGACGTCCGCGCCGGCACAGAACGCCTTCTCGCCGGCTCCTTCGATCACGACCGCACGCACCGCGACGCCCTCCGCCTCGGCATCGCGCTCGCCAAGCAGTTCGAGGCCTGTCTCGATGTCGGCGCGCATCTGCCCGTTCATCGCGTTCAGCGCGTCAGGTCGGTTTAGCGTCAGCGTACCGACGCCCTGCTCCTCGTCGAATGCCACGATCACCGCGTCGAGTTCCTCGTGCATGTCGCCCTCATCGGCGGACGGGATGAAGATACTGCCGGTCGTACACGATCAATCGTCGTAGTGTCGCTGCTCGACGTACTCGTCGAACAGTCGCGTCAGGAGCTCCGTGACCGGCCCCGAACCGACCGCGATGCCGTCGGCGCGCCCGATCGGCCGCAGTTCCCACGTCGAGTTGGTGAGGAAGGCCTCGTCGGCGCTGCGGACGTCCGCCGGGACGTATTCGCCCGTCTCGACGGGAAAGCGCTCGTCGGCGGCGAGATCGAGCACGACCGAGCGCGTCACGCCGGGGAGGATCGGGCCGTCGAGGCTCGGCGTCTTGAGCGTCCCGTCCTCGACGAAGAAGACGTTGCTCGTCGTCCCCTCGACCAGGGTGCCGTCCATGTCCCGGAGCAGCGCCTCGTCGGCGCGATACTGCTCGGTCGCCGCGCGTTCGAGTTCGAGGCGCGCGAGAACGCCGCCGAGGTAGTTGTGGGTCTTCGCATCGGCGGGCAGCGCCACGTCGGGCGCGCGGCGCGTCTTGACGATCTGGACCGTCGCCGGCTCCGCCCAGACCGATTCGCCATCGACGCCACCGCGGGGGAGCTCGCCGATCTGAACGACGACCGTCGGGTCCACGGTCGTATTCGGGGTGAGCCCGCGCGACTGGACGCCCCGCGAGACGGTCAGTCTGAGGTAGGCTTCCGAACACTCGTTCGCCGCAATCGTCTCGCGAGCGCGCTCGTGGAGGTCGTCGGGCACGGCGTCGGCGAAGCCCAGTCGCTCGGCGCTGTCGTGGAGCCGGTTCTCGTGGGCGTCCCACTCGAAGATTTGTCCCCCATAGACGCGCATCGTCTCGAAGACGGCGTCACCGTACAGAAAGCCCCGATCGCGGACGCTCACCGTGGCCTCGTCCTCGGGGACGATCTCGCCGTTCACGTGGTATTTCATGGCTTTCCTCCGTTCGCGCAGCGCTCGCAGAACGCGCGGACGAGGTCCGTGCCGCTCTCGGTGAGGATGCTCTCGGGATGGAACTGCACCCCCACGTGTGGCTTCTCGGTGTGGCGGATACCCATCACGACCCGGCGTTCGTCGTCGGTGGCAGCGCAGGCGTCGAGGGTTTCCGGGAGGTCGTCGCGCTCGACCGCGAGCGAGTGGTAGCGACCGGCGACCAGGGGGTTCGGCAGGTCGGCGAAGATCCCGCGATCGTCGTGGCCGATACGCGAGGGCTTACCGTGGATGACGTCCGGCGCGTGGCCGACCGGCGCGCCCGCGGCGGCACAGAGCGCCTGGAGACCGAGACAGACCCCCAGAATCGGGTAGTCGAGCTCGGCGAACACCGCCATCGAGACGCCCGCTTCTTCCGGTGTGCCGGGACCCGGCGAGACGACGATGCCGTCGGGATCGAGCTCGCGTATTTGGTCGACCGTGATCGCGTCGTTGCGCCTGACGTACACCTCGTCGTGGACACCGACGTACTGGACGAGGTTGTAGACGAACGAGTCGTAGTTGTCGACGACGAGTATCACTGCTCGACCCCCTCCCGATCCGCGATCGTCACGTCGGCGTCGAGCGCCCGCGAGAGCGCGTCGACGAGACCGCCCGCCTTGGTGAGCGTCTCGCCGTATTCGCGTTCGGGCTCCGAATCGTGGACGATGCCCGCACCGACGCGCAGCGAGTACGTCCCGTCGCGCCGGACGAGCGTTCTGATGAGGATGTTGAACGTCGCGCGCTCGTCGAGTCCGACGATGCCGAGGCTCCCGGTGTAGGGCCCACGGCGCGAGCGCTCGACCGCGTCGATGATCGCCATCGTGCGCGGTTTCGGCGCGCCGGTGATCGTCCCGCCGGGGAAGACGGCCGCGAGCACGTCGGCGAGGCTCGTCCCCTCACGCAGGCGACCTTCGACGACTGAGACCAGATGCATCACCGACGAGTACCGATCGACGCGCCGGTAGTCGCTCACCGCGACCGAGCCGTACTCGCAGACCTTGCCGAGGTCGTTCCGTTCGAGATCGACGAGCATGGCATGTTCGGCGCGCTCCTTCTCGTCCGCGAGGAGGTCGTCTTCGAGTTCGTGGTCCGCGGCATCCGTCTCCCCGCGCGGTCGGGTGCCCGCGATCGGCTCGGTCGTCACGACCCTTCCATCGCGCTCGCAGAGGAGTTCGGGGCTCGCGCTCACGAGGTCCACGTTCGGGAACTCGACCAGCGCGGAGTAGGGTGCCGGGTTCACGGTCCGGAGGGCGGCGAAGAGTTCGACGGGATGGACGGTCGCGGGCGCGCACAGGCGCTGGGAGACGTTCGCCTGGAACGTCTCGCCGTCGCGGATCCGTTCTCTCACCGTCGCGACGCGCTCGGCGAACGCCTCGCGGGAACAGTCGCTCTCGAAGCGGATCGATCCTTTTCTCGTCGCTTCCTCGACCGACGGATCGCCGTCGTGGACGGCACGAACCAGCGCGAGCGCGCGCTCGCGACCCGTCTCGTACATCTCGTCGATCTCCTCGACGGCTCGATCCTCACCGTCGACGCGTGGACAGGCGGTCACGCGGAGCGTCGTCGTCTCGCCGCGGGGCTCCTCCCAGGCGGCGAGGCGGTCGTAGAACCCGATCTGTGCGCGCGGGAACGCCCGATCGTCGATCGTCGTCGCTGGCAGCGATTCGAACTCGCGGGCGACGTCGTACGAGAGCCAGCCGATGGCACCGCACGGGTAGGGAACGTCACAGCCGGCACGGTTCAACTGCTCGTCGGACAGGTCGTCGATCGCGTCGAACGCACCTTCGCCATCCGCTTCGACAGTTCGGAACGCGCGCGGCTCGACGCCGAAATAGCCCCAGCCCGACTGCCCGCCCGAAGTCTCCAGAAAGACGCCGCCCTCGCCGGTGCGTGCACGCCGGTAGGCCATGAACGGGTCCCGAACCGTGGTCCGAACTTCGACCGGAACGCGACACGCGCCCGGCGCGTCCCGGACGGCCTCGCGGAACGATTCACGGGACGTGACGACGGTCCGGTCCATTGCATCGAGAACGCACCCGCACGGTCAACGGTGTTGTGGTTCCGTTCGCCGGGTGGCCATCTCACACGAAACGAGCTACTGTCGGCGGGCTTTCGCGCGTTCGCTCCAGCGTTCGACCCGGCTCTCGGCGACGTCGACCTCGTCGGAGATCGTTTCGGGGTCGGCGTCGGCGAGATCGGCGACGCTCTCGATACCGGCCTCGCCGAGTCGCTCGGCGTAGGACGGGCCGATCCCCTTCAGCGCGTCGACGTCGTGGTCGGCAGTATCGACATCAGGATCCGCGTCGGTCGGCCCGGCAGCTTCGGCGTCCTCGGTCGCCGAGATCGACTCGTTGGTCTCCTCGGTGATCGAGCCCGTCGAACCGCTCGCGTCGCTGCCCGCCGCGGCGGCCTCGTCGGCGGTGCCGTCGCCGTCTCCCACGTCGACGGCTTCCGATTCGTCGTCCTCGGATTCGTCGCCCGCGTCCACCTCGCTTTCGTCGGCCTCGTCGCTCACCTCGTCTTCGAGTTCCTCGTCGTCGGTCGGGCCGACCGCCTCGCCGGGCTCGGCGGCACCCTCGGAACTGCTCTCCTCGGTCATCGACCCGGTCGAGGCGGCCGCGTCGCCGCCGGCCGCTGCCGACTCGTCCGCGTCGGCGTCCCCCTCGACGGCGAGATCGTCACCGCTCTCGCTGGACGCCGATCCCGTGACCTCACCGGTTTCGGCACCGCCCTCGGCGTCCTCGTCGACGATCGATTCGGTCGAACCGGCGGCGTCGCCGCCGGCGGCTGCCGGTTCGTCGGTATCGGTTCCCTTGACGGCGTCCTCGGAGTCCGTCGTCGGTGTCGTCCGCGAGCGCTCGCGGCGATCCTCCGACCGACCGTCGTCCAGACCGAGCAGCGATTTGATGGTATCGAGCAGCGTCATGGCCGCTCCTACCATCCCCGGGGTTAAATATACTGTCGGACGGAAGTCCGAAAAAGGACGATGCCGGTCGCGTTGACGGTTCGATAGTTCTTCAGTCGTCAGTCCGAGCCATCGTCGTCCGACGCGAGCCGTTCCCGAAGCACCTCGTTCATCGTCTCGACAGGGGCCGTGCGCCCGGTCCAGCGCTCGAAGGCCGCCACGCCCTGATAGAGCAGCATCCATCCGCCGTCGATCGTCGTCGCCCCCGTGGCGGCGGCCTCGCGGAGCAACCGCGTCTCGATCGGCGAATAGACCGCGTCGAGAACGGCGAGATCGCCGTGCAACGCTTCGGAGTCGACGGGTGAGACGTCCTCGTCCATCCCGACGCTCGTGGCGTTCACCAGGATATCGGCGTCCACGAGGAGTTCGTCGAGGTCGTCGAGGCCGTGGCCCGTCGCGCCGTCGATCTCGCTGGCGAGTTCGTGGGCGCGCTCGGCGGTCCGGTTGGTGATCGCGACGGTCGTTCCCTCGTCGGCGAGCGCGAACGCCGCCGCACGGCCCGCCCCGCCCGCGCCGACGACGACCGCCCGCCCGGAGAGCGACACGTCGTGATGGGCGAACGCGCGCGTGACGCCGATCGCGTCGGTGTTGTGGCCAGTCACTCGCTCTCCGCCGAAATCGAGCGTGTTGATCGCGCCGATCCGTGCTGCGAGTTCGTCCGGCTCGCAGTAGTCGCGCACGTCGCGCTTGAACGGGATCGTGACGTTCAGCCCCTGGATCCCGAGCGCGCGAGCGCCGTCGATGGCCGCCGCGAGATCGTCGGGATCGGGTTCGAAGGTGACGTACCGTGCGTCGATCCCCAGTTCGCGGTAGGCCGCCTCGTGTAGCGGCGGCGACAGCGAATGCGCGACCGGCGAGCCGACGAGTCCGAACACCTGCATGGACACCCATCACGATCCGGGGCGATAAACGGGCCGATCCGCGCAACCGACAGCAAAAGAGATAGGTGCGTGCCTCGCTCGGTTCGACCATGTTCGACCGTTTTCGTCATCCGCTCGTCGCCGTCGCGGCGGCGCTCTTGCTGACCGTTCCGTTCCTCGGGCTGTTCGTCTCACACGGCCTCCATCTCTCCCCGGAGCCACCGGGCGCGAACATCACACCGGCGATGGCCGTGCTCGCCGGCGGGGCGGCCATCCTCGGCGCGTCGTTCCTGCTCGCGTGGGCTGCCGAGACGGCCGAAAAAGACGTCCCGACGGCCTTCGCCATCGCCGTGCTGGCGGTGCTCGCGGTCGCGCCCGAGTACGCCGTCGACGCCCTCTACGCCTGGCAGGCCGGCTCCGGCCAGAGCGGGGCGGCACAGCTCGCCATCGCCAACATGACCGGCGCGAACCGCATCCTCATCGGCATCGGCTGGGCGGGCATCGCGCTCTTCACCGTCTATCGCGCCAAGCATCTCGGCGACGAGGCCGTCGAACATCGATCGGGATTTCTCGCTGACGTCGTCACGCTCGATCACGGGATCGCCCTCGAAATCGCCTTCCTGCTCGCCGCGACGGCGTTCGCGTTTTTCGTCCCGCTCGGCGGCACCATCGGCATTCTCGACACCGTCGTTCTCCTCGGGCTCTACGTGCTCTACATCGCCATCGTCATCCGGGGCGACATCGAGGAACCCGAAGAGAACGTCGGCGTGCCGGCGTATTTCCAGGCGTATTCGAAAGTTCCGCGCATCGCGGTCGTGCTCTTCCTGTTCGCCTTCTCCGGCGTGCTCATCTACATCGCCGTCCATCCTTTCGCGATGGGTCTCGAACGGCTCGGGCTTCAGTACGGCGTCCCCGAGTTCTTCATGATCCAGTGGCTCGCGCCGCTGGCCTCCGAGAGCCCGGAGCTCATCGTCGTCGCCTATCTCGTCAACAAGGCGCGCTCGACGGCCGGGTTCAACGCGCTCATCTCCTCGAAGCTCAACCAGTGGACGCTGCTGATCGGGACGCTCGCGATCGTCTTCTCGATCGCTGCCGGCCACATCGGCGGGCTGCCGATCGACGAGAAACAGGTCGCCGAGATCTGGATCACGGCCGCACAGAGCCTCTTCGCCATCGGTATCCTCTCGAACTTCGAGATCTCCGTCCGCGAGGCGATCGGGCTGCTCGTCCTCTTCGCCTCGCAGGTCATCGCCGAATTCTACGTCATCCGGACGATGAGCGCACAGGCGGCGAACGAGGTCTCGATCCTCATCCTCCACGGCTACACCGTCGTCTACGTCGTGCTCGGCCTCGCGCTGTTCGTCCGCCACCGCGAGAGCCTGCGCGAACTGCTCGGACGCACGGCGACGAACGCCCGCGAGGCGATCGGGTCCAGTCAGCCGGAGCGTGCCGACTGATGGCGGGCTCGCTCGCCATCGTCGTCAGCCGCGCCGACACGGCTTCGACGAACATCGCCGCCCGACTCCGCGAGTGCATCGACTGGGAGCACGATAC
The DNA here is from genome assembly GCF_000336715.1 of Halococcus thailandensis JCM 13552. Lineage (GTDB taxonomy): Archaea > Halobacteriota > Halobacteria > Halobacteriales > Halococcaceae > Halococcus > Halococcus thailandensis. Next base: position 98,672 of record NZ_AOMF01000165.1, on the reverse strand, counting down.
GGACGATTCCCGCCCCGACGGCGAGGGCGGCGGAACCGTCTACCGCGCGCCGGGGATCGAACTGCGCGAGTTCGACGCGCTCCACCTCGACCTCGTCAACGTCGCCGAAACGTTCACCGACCCGCGACTGGTCGTCTTCGCCTCGAAACACGCCGGCGACACCGGCCGATTCCTCACCGCCCATCACACGGGCAACTTCGGTCCCGCCGAGGCCGGTGGAGAGGATGGCGAATTCGCCGAAGCGGCACCGAACGCCCATTCGGCGGTGCTCGACGCGCTCGCCGACTACGCACCCGCGAACTACGACGTCGGTATTGAATGCACTCACCACGGCCCGACCGACGTCGGTGCGCCATCGCTGTTCGTCGAACTGGGAAGCGCCGAATCGGAGTGGGACGATCCCGAGGGTGCACGCGCGGTCGCCCGTGCCATCCTCGATCTACGCGAGGTCGCTCCCGAACGCGAGCGCCAGATCGTGGGGTTCGGCGGTGGCCACTACGTCCCGCGATTCGAGCGCGTCGTTCGCGAGACCGACTGGGCCGTCGGCCACATCGGCGCGGACTGGGCGCTCGACGCGATGGGAGCCATCGACGAGACCGTGATCCGCCGCGCTTTCGAGCGAAGCGGTGCCGAGCGCGCGCTCGTCGAGGGCGAGCGGCCCGCGCTCGAAGACACGATCGAGGAACTGGGCTACGACCTCGTGAGCGAGACGTGGTTGCGCGAAACCACCGGAATCCCGCTCGACACCGTGGCCGACGCCGAGCGGCGGCTCACGAACGTCGACGACGGGCTCCGGTTCGGCGCGCAAGCAGCGAAGACCCCGGTCGGGAGCGTCGATTGCTGGACGTTGCCGAGCGCCCTGCTCGCCGAGGCGGAGGGGATCGACGCCGAGGCGGTGCGCGAGAGCGTCGAACGCCACGCGCTCGCGTTCGAGACCGAACAGTCGGGCACGCGCCTCGGCGAGCGCGCGCTGCTCGACGACGCCGGGCGGACAGCGATCGTCGACGCGCTCGTCGCTCTCCTGGACGAGAAGTACGAGACGGTCGAACGGGTGGACGGAGCGGTCACCGCGCATGAACAGGCGTTCTCGCCGGCGAAGGCGCGGACGCTCGACGTCCCCGAAGGACCGAAGTTCGGCCGTCTCGCCGACGGCGAGGCTGTGACCGTCGACGGGCGGACCATCGAGCCGGTGGCCGTCCACGAGGAGCGCGAGCGACGCTTTCCGCTCGACGGCGCTGCGAGCGGAAAGGGGAAAGATAAATAGGCGGCCTCCGCCACTCGAAGACAAATGGATTCGATCATCGAGGACGCCATCGACGAGGCCGAAAACGGCCACGACGAGGACGAGCGGCCAGCGGGCGAGCGCGATGCAGGAGCGATGACCAACGAGGAACTCGCGGGCGTCGTCGAGGACCTCAAGACACAGATCACAGTGATCGGCTGCGGCGGGGCCGGCTCGAACACCGTCACGCGGATGGCGAAGGAGGGGATCCACGGCGCGAAGCTCGTCGCGGCCAACACGGACGCCCAGCACCTCGTCGAGCAGGTGCAGGCCGACACGAAGATCCTGATGGGTCGTGACAAGACCGGCGGGCGCGGTGCCGGCTCGGTGCCGAAGATCGGCGAGGAGGCCGCCCGCGAGACGATCGGCGACATCACCGAGACGATCGAGGGTTCGGACATGGTGTTCGTCACGGCGGGCCTCGGCGGTGGGACGGGAACCGGTTCGGCACCGGTCATCGCCCAGGCCGCCCAGGAGGCCGGCGCGCTCACCATCGCCATCGCCACGATCCCCTTCACCGCGGAGGGCGAGCGCCGGCGCGCGAACGCCGATGCGGGGCTCGAACGACTCCGCGCGGTCTCGGACACCGTGATCGTCGTCCCGAACGACCGCCTGCTCGAATACGCGCCGAACCTCCCGCTCCAGGACGCCTTCACCATCTGTGATCGCGTGCTGATGCGCTCGGTGAAGGGGATGACCGAGCTCATCACCAAGCCCGGTCTCGTCAACGTCGACTTCGCCGACGTTCGCACCGTGATGGAGAACGGCGGCGTCGCGATGATCGGGCTCGGCGAATCCGACTCGGAGAACAAGGCGCGCGACTCGATCCAGTCGGCGCTGCGCTCGCCACTCCTCGACGTGGAGTTCAAGGGTGCCAGCTCGGCGCTCGTCAACGTCGTCGGCGGTCCGGACATGTCGATCGAGGAGGCCGAGGGCGTCGTCGAGGAGCTCTACGACCGGATCGATCCCGACGCGCGCATCATCTGGGGCGCGTCGGTCGACGAGAGCTTCTCCGGCAAGATGGAGACGATGATCGTCGTCACGGGCGTCGACTCGCCGCAGATCTACGGTCGCTCGGATCTCGCCAACGAGTCCGGCGGCCAGGTCGACTCCGACATCGACTACGTCGAATAGCTCGACCCCGTATCAATAGAACGGTTCCCGTGCCGCTCGTTTTCGATGGAGACCCCGTCGACGTTCACGACGCTTGCGAGCATCGCGACGACGAGAGTCGTGATCCCCGCCGATCGCTCGGTGCAAGATCGCTCGTTCTCCCGTGCTGTGTCCGGATCGCCGGTCGGGACGGGGTCGGTATCGCTCCCTCGCTCTCGCCACGCGGGGCGGCCGGTGTCACAAGATAGAAATTCGTCCGGGGAATACCGGCCGTATGGACATCAAATACGACCTTTCGAGCTACACGCGCGTGTTGAAACTCGCCAGCACGCCATCGTGGGAGGAGTTCTCGCGTATCGCGCTGATCGCGGGCGCGGGAATCCTCCTCGTCGGCATCGTCGGCTTCCTGATCTTCACCGTGATGAGTTTCCTCCCGGGGGGTGTCTGAGATGGGGATGTACGCCGTCAAGACGACCGCGAGCCAGGAGCGCACCGTCGCCGACATGATCATGGAGCGCGAGGCGGATGACATCCACGCCGCGCTCGCGCCCGACTCGCTGACGAGCTACGTGATGGTCGAGGCCGACGATCACGCGATCCTCGAACGCGTGCTCGACGAGATCCCCCACGCCCGCAACCTCGTTCCCGGCGAGTCCTCGATCGCGGAGGTCGAACACTTCCTCTCGCCGAAACCCGACGTCGAGGGGATCGCCGAGAGCGACATCGTCGAGCTCGTCGCCGGCCCGTTCAAGGGCGAGAAGGCACAGGTCCAGCGCATCGACGAGGGGAAGGATCAGGTGACGGTCGAACTGTACGAGGCGACGGTCCCGATTCCCGTCACCGTCCGTGGCGACCAGATCCGCGTGCTGGACAGCGAGGAACGCTGAGAGGTCCTTCGCACAGTTCGAACTGGTTTTCGCCCGCGAGAAGCGCGAAGAACGATACTCACCAACCCACGAACGGCGCAGTGCGCCGTAAGCGGATCGCGAGGAAGCTGACGATTTCTCTTCCCGACCGGTATGCCCGATCGTGAAATACGGCGGACGATCGGAAACCGCTATACGCTAACGATTCTCCCTTTGAATCAGTGACGCCGAACGAGTCGTTTCGCGTCGATCCGCACGTCAAAGTTCTCGACGAGCACGTGGTCCGTCGAGCCAAACGGTACGGTCTCGACGCGCTGGTCTACGCGCCCCATTTCACTCAGCTATCGGATATCCGCGCGAAAGCGCGCGAATACACCGACGACGAACTGCTGGTGGTGCCGGGTCGCGAGCTGTTCACGGGATCGTGGCGCAACCGGCGACACGTCCTCGCGCTCGGGCTCGACGAGCCAATCCCTGATTTCCTCACACTCGCGGGTACGATGGCCGAACTCCGCCGCCAGAACGCGGTCGTTCTGGTTCCCCACCCGGAGTTCCTCAACGTCAGTCTCGATCGTGCAGCCATCGACCGGTATCGTGAGATCGTCGATGCCGTCGAGATCTACAACCCGAAACTCTGGGCCCACCACAACCGCCGCGCGCGCTCGATCGCCGCCTCGCTCTCGCTCCCGACGTTCGGCTCCTCGTACGCCCACCGCAAGCGGACGGTCGGCGAGGTCTGGACGGCGTTCGAGCGAGCGATCGACGGTGTAGACGACTTACTGACGGCGTTTCGCGAGGAAGCTCCCCGGTGCGTCGAGCACCGAACGGGGGCGATCCATCGCCTGCGTCGTGCCGCGGAGTTCGCACATCTGGGCTACGAAAACAGCGTGACGAAGTTCGATCGGCTCGTTCTCTCCGGCACCGAGCCGACCCATCCTGCACAGGAGTATTACGAGGGACGGTTCGACGACGTACGAGTCTACTGATTCCGGCGCAGAAGGACGAACGCGCTCGCGAGAACGGCGACGAGCGCAAGTCCGATCCCGAAGCCCGGTCCGTTGGAACTGCTCGTCGTGTTGGCGGCCGCCTCGGTCGCCGTGGCGGTCGGGGTCGGCGTAGGCGTCGGCGTCTGGACGTCGCCGACCGGGGCGAGAACGCTCGCGTTGTCGATATCCTCTGCTTCGGCGACGACCCGGTCCTGCTCGATGTTGACGAAGTTCACGCCGTCGGGTTGGCTCCAGTTGCCCTCGAAGCGCCACATCCGGAGGCTGTTCTCGGTCACGTTCGCGCGCGTCACGTTCGCCTCGTCGTAGCCGATGCCGAGCCGGAGCGAGCTGTTGTCGCTCGTGGCGACCGCGCCGAGGCGCTGGCCGACCGTCGAGCGGTTGTCGAGCCCGCCCGGCGGCGAGCCGACGCCCGTGAGCGCGACGTCGCTGGCGGTGAACGAGGCGTTGTCCGTCGAGCCCGTCGCGAAGCCCGTGCCGGTGACGGTCGTGTTGCCGACGGCGTAGAGGCTCCAGCGGTCGTTGTCGGTCGCGGTGACGTTCTCGACGCGTGCGTCGCTCGCGGCGCGCAGGCGGATGCCGTGGCGGTCGTTGCCGCTCGCGTCGACGTCCTCGATGCTACCGTTCGCGACGTCGAGATACTGGACGCCGGTCGTCCAGCCGGTCGTCGAGACGTTTCTGACGGTGACGTTCGAGAGGCTCGTCAGCGAGTTGTTCACCTTCACGCCGACGCTCCCGTTGGCGTTCGCGCCACCGATCGTGTGGCCGCCGCCGTCGAAGGTGACGTCGCTCGACAGGATCTGGACGCACGTCGACTGGGAGCTGTTCGCGATGTCGGCGGTGAGCACGTACTCGCCGTCGTCGGCGATCGTCCGACACGAGTCGATGGGTGTCGGCGCGCTCTGTGCGCTCGCGGTGCCGGCGACGCCCGCCGCGAGCAGCGCGAAAACGACCACACAGACGCCGACGGTTCTGCCTGCAGTCATCGTTTCCTGTGATTCGCTCGCCGGTGATACCTGTTCTGCTCTCGGCTCAGGCGAACCCCATCACGTTCAGGCGAGCCCGCTCGCGCGCAGGCCGCTCGCGACGAGCCGGCGCGGGAGATCGTACGCGAGCGCGGCGGCGACGACGAGCTCGAACGCCGTGATGAGCACCATCAGCCCGCCGGCGTAGCGACTCCGTGCAGAGACGCCGACCGGGACGTCGAACTCGGCGCGATCGAACGGGTAGAACAGTGCGATCCCTCGCTTCGATCCGAACAGGTCGAGCACGTAGTGGGTGGCGACGCCGATCCAGACGAACTGGAGGTTGCCGAAGTAGTGCGGATAGACGAAGAAGAGCACCAGAACGGGGAGGTTGTGCAGCGTCTTGCGGTGGGTGCCGAAGGCGGTGTCGACGTCGGGGATGAGCGCGCCGAGGGTGACGGGCACGCCGATGGCGACTGCCGCTCGGACCGTCGCAGCGTCGAGCGTCGGATGTGCGAGACAGGCGAGCCCGACGCTCAGGACGATCGCGTTGAGCACGTGGCCGCGCTTGTTCATTCTCGATTCTTCCGATGCGGGTGTCCCCTAAGTCGCTTCCTGCTCGCGATCGTCGAGCGACTCGAGCACCGCGGTGAGCGCACGCCGGGCGATCTTCTCCTTGACCTCCGTGCGCGTGCCGTCGAAGACGTGATGTTCGACGCCGCTCGTCGACTCGCCGCTGCCCCACTCGCCGGCGTGAGCGACGCCGATGTAGATCGTGCCGACCGGTTTTTCGTCGGTGCCGCCGTCGGGGCCCGCGATGCCCGTCGTGGCGAGCCCCCAGGTCGCATCGGCGGTGTCGCGCGCACCGCGGGCCATCTCGCGGGCGACCGACTCGCTCACCGCGCCGTGGGCGTCGAGACTCTCGCGACTCACGCCCAGCAGCGCGCGCTTGGCACGCGAGGAGTAGGTGACGAGCGACCGATCGAAGTAGTCGCTCGATCCAGGGACGTCGGTCAGCAGCGAGCCCACGAGCCCGCCGGTGCAGGACTCGGCGACCGCGATCGTCGCGTCGCTCTCCCGGAGCGCGTCGCCGAGCCGTCGTTCGATCGCGTCGGCGGCCGTCATAACGGATCGCTCGCCCGCCGCGGGCAAAAACCTCACCCCTCCCGGAGCGGAAAGACCGAATAGGAAGCGACCGTCAGGCGACCTATGGAGTATCAGACGCCGCAGTTCTTCCGGCTGATGCAGTACGCGGCGGCCGCCGAGCGGGACGTCGTCGAACTGGTCAGCGGCGGCCCCGACTGGAACGCACCCTCGGCGATCGGCGAGGGACTTCACGAGTTCGCCGATCTGGACGGCAACGACTACCAGTATCCACCGAGTGCGGGGCTCACGGAGCTCCGCGAGGAGATCGCCGCCCGGCGCGGCGTCGCCATCGAAAATGTCGTCGTCACCAACGGGGCCGGCGAGGCGAACTCGCTCGCGCTGGCGGCGGCGCTCGACCGCGACGCGGGGAGAGAGGTGCTACTCACCGATCCGGTCTATCCCTACTACCCCGGCAAGACACAGCTGTTCGGCGGCGTTCCCCGCTACGTCCCGGTCGACGCCGACGGCTCGCTCGATCCCGCCGCCGTCCGCGAGCGCGCGAGCGACGAGATGGCGGCCATCGTCGTCAACACGCCGAACAACCCGACGGGAGCGGTCTACGGCGAGGAGACGATGGCCGAACTGGTCGACATCGCCGCGGCACACGACGCGATCCTCGTGAGCGACGAGGTGTACGACCATTTCGACTACACGGGGGAGTTCGCGAGCGCGCTCGCGGTCGATTCGCCACATCGAATCGTGACGAACGCCTTCTCGAAGTCGATGGCCATCACGGGATTTCGCGTCGGCTACGGCGTCTTTCCGAACGAACTGGTCGATGGGGTGCGCAGTCGCCACATGCTCGTCAACGTCGCCGGGAGCCGGCCCGCCCAGTACGCCGTTCTCCGCGCGCTCCGCGGGACCGGGCCCGAGTATTACGAGCGCAACCGCGAGCGCCTCGTGCGCCGCATCGACGGCTTCACCGACGCGCTCGACGACGCCGGCGCGGAGTACACCGCCCCCGACGGCGGGTTCTACGTGATGGCGCGCTTCCCGGAGTTCCCCGGAACGATGGCGAACGCCGAACGGCTCGTCGACGAGGCCGGCGTCGCCGCCATGCCCGGCGAGACCTTCGGCGAGGCGCGCGCCGACTGGTTCCGGTTCGCGCTCGTCTCGCCCGAGATCGAGACGGCGGGTCGCCGACTCGCCGATTTCTTCGGCTGACGGATCGACGCTGCGGATCGTCGAGTGTCGTGTGTCGAGCGCGACGGTAGGCTGAAGGGACGACCGGCCGCGGTCCTGAACGAGAATGACGAATACGTCCGAGTCAACACCATCCACACGAGCGAACAGGGTCGCCGCGGCGTTCGGCGTGCTCTCGATCGTCGTCGCGCTCGGGGCGATCACTGCGGCCATCCTGCTTTCGACGCGATTTTCGTTTTCGACGAGTGCACTGTCCGATCTCGGGCGCGCGAGTTGGGCTTTGACCGCCGTCTTCAATTACGGATTGTTCCTCTCGGGTCTGCTCGCGCTCCCGTTCGCCGTCGTTCTCGCCAGGAACGCCCGCACGCTGCTCCACGCCGCCGGCAGCCTCGCCTTCGCGCTGGCGGCGGTCTGCCTCTCGTCGATCGGTGTCTTCGCGCTGCCCGCCCCGGAGCACGGGCTCGTCGCCGTCGGCTTCTTCCTCGCGTTCACCGTCGCGTTCGTCTTCGACGGCGCTGGCGACGTGCGCACCGGCGCACGGGCTCGCGGTCTCGCGACGCTCGGACTTGCGCTCGTGCACGTTCTCGGCTGGGCGGTGTGGCTCGGTGCGGGCACGCCGGGCGGGCTCGCACTGCCGGAGCTCGTCGGCTTGGCCTGTCTCTCGCTCTGGGTGCTCGCCACGGCAGCGCGGCTGTGGTAGTCAGTCGATGCGCTCGGACGACTGTTCGTGGCGTTTCGCCAGTTCGACGTAATGTTCGCCAGCGTGGATCCACGGCGAATCTTCGACCTCCTTGCGGATCTCGGCGGGCGTCCCGGCGACGAGTGTGTTCGGCGGGACGTCCATCCCTTCCGTGACGACGCTGCCCGCCGCGACGAGGCTCTCCTCGCCGATGTGTGCGTCGCCGAGAACGGTCGCTCTCATCCCGACCATCGCGCGCTCGCCGACCGTGGCCGCGTGGACGATGGCCGTGTGGCCGACGGTCGCGCCGGGGCCGATCTCGCAGCCCTCGTGACAGACCGCGTTGTCTTGGACGTTCGCACCCTTGCGGAGGACGATCTTTCCGGAATCGCCACGGAGGGTGACGTTCGGCCAGACGCTCGCCTCGGCCTCGATCGTGACGTCGCCGATGACGACCGCCGATTCGTCGACGCGCGCCGACTCGTGGATGGTGGGTTCGGTGCCCTCGAACGAACGGATGACCATGCGATCCGCTGTCGCCGCGGGCGCATAAACCCACGCGACCCAGGGAGGAACCTATGTGTGTTCGGTCGATTTCATTCCCCTCTCTTGAACCGGTCGAAGTACGTGTTCTCAGTACGACCGGGGCAGACCGAGGTGGTGTTCGGCGATGAAGTTCTTCGCCATCTCGTTCGAGACGGGCGCGGTCTGTGTGAGTCGGGAGTTTTGCCAGATATCGTAGACCTCGTACTCGGGCGTGAACCCGTTGCCGCCGTGGGTCTGGATCGCCTGCGAGGCCGCCTCGGTGGCGAACTCGCTGGTCAGCAGTTTGGCCGCGTTGGCCTCCATGCCGCAGTCCTCGCCGTCGTCCCACTTCGCGGCGGCGTCGTAGGTGAGCTGCTGGGCGGCGGTGAGCTTGGCGTAGTGTTCGGCCAGCGGATGCTGGATCGCCTGGTGGGCACCGATCGGTTGGCCGAATACCTCGCGATCGTTGGCGTACTCGACCGCAAGATCGATCGCGCGCAGTCCGCCTCCGAGAGCGCTCGCCGCGCCGCCGATGCGCTCGGTGTTGAGGGTGTCGAACAGGAGATAGAGCCCGCCGTCCTCCGCTCCGAGAATACGGTCCTCGTGGACGCGCAGCCCGTCGATATCGACCTGATACTGGGTCTCGAACCACGGCACCGTGGTCTCCACGGGCGTGAGCGAGATCCCGTCCTGATCGGCCGGTTCCGGGACGAGGAACATCGTGACCCCGTGGGTGGGGTTCGAGGGGTCGAGTTCGGACGTGCGCGCGACGAGTAGCATCTCGTCGGCGTTCTCGACGCCGCTGATGAACGTCTTCTGGCCCGAGAGCACGAACTCGTCGCCCGCGTGCCCGCCGGCACGCCCGACGCGTTCGGCCTCGGTGTCGATGTTGAGCGTGTTCGTGCCCGCACGCGGTTCGGTCAGTCCCATGCAGAAGCGCATGTCGCCGTTCGCGATCTTCGGGAGATACTCCTCCTTCTGGGCCTCGGTGCCGTGGCGTTCGATGCCGACGCCGCCGAACACGGGTGTGAGGACGAAGATGATCCCGCCCTGTCCGCCGCCCCGAGAGAGCTCCTCGATCACGATGGCCATCTCGAGCATCCCCATCCCCTCGCCGCCGTACTCCTCGGGGATGGCGACGCCGAGCCAGCCGTTGTCCGCGAGATCCTGCCAGTATTCCTCGGGGAACTGCTTCTCGGTGACGCACTCGCGCCAGTATTCGGCGTCGTACTCGGCGGCGATCTCCCGCGTCGCCTCCCGGATCATCTCGTGTACGTCGGTCTCGAAGGCAGCCATGCACACTGTGAGCGTCCACCACCCATAGTGGTTGTGCCGCTCATCGAAGGGCGACTCGGACGAGCGGCTGTCGCTGTCCCGGCTCCAATCGGAATTTTGAGTGCGCACGAGCGAGTAGCGGCCAGTATGGCAGAGGGAGAGAACCGATATGACCGAGGCTGACGCCGTTTTGAACGCCGAGACGCGGCGCGCGCTCCGCAACTGGGGCCGACGGCTCTTCGCGGTCGGCGCAGGCGTACTGACAGCCCTCGTGCTGCTCGTCCCGATCGCCGTGACGGCGGTGCGGCCGGCTGGCGTGCTGTTCCATCTCGCCGTCACGCTCGTCTTCAGCCTCGTTTTACCGGTTATCGCGGTGTATGTCGCCGTGAGAGCCTACGGACTCACTCACGACGAGGTGATCCGTGTCGGCAAGCGGCTGCTCGGCACGGCCGTCGCGGACATCTCGACGCTCAGCGATCACTCGGACGTCCACCGGTCGGAAACCGACGAGCAACGCGACGACACGAGCGATCCGACGACACTCGTTACGAACTCCGACGACGAGGGCCAACGGTAGTTCGCCCGCGCTCAGAACTCCTCACCGGTCGACCGAAGGGGCTCGTCGAGTCGCTCCGTGGCGTCGGCTTCGAGCTTGTACCGCTGGACCTTGCGCGTCGCGCTCCGGGGGAGTTCGTCGACGAAGAACACCCGTCGGGGATGGGCGTAGCTCGCGACGTGATCGAGCGTGAACTCCCGAAGGGCGTCCTCGCCGAGCTCGGTTCCGTCTTCGGCGACGACGAACGCGACCGGTGCCTCGCCCTTCACCTCGTGATCGGCGGCGACGACTGCGGCTTCAGCGATGTCGGGGTGGTCGTAGAGTGCTTCTTCCACCTCGGCTGGATAGACGTTCTCGCCGCCGACGATCAGCATGTCGTCGGCACGATCGACCATCCAGAAGTAGCCGTCGGCGTCGACGCGCGCGATGTCGTCGGTGTAGAACCAGCCCTCGTCGTCGAACACCTGCTCGGTCTTCTCCGGCCGTTCGTAGTAGCCCGCGAACACCTGCGGGCCGCGGACGGCGATCTCGCCGGTGACGCGCTCGTCGTCCGTAAAATCGATCTCGGGATCGACGAACGGGGTGAGATCGTCGGGCCCGACGAGCGTCTCGCGGGTCGCGGGATCGGCGATCTTGCACTCGATGTTCGGCACCGGCGGGCCGATACAGCCCGCGGCCTTGCGCACCCCGCGTGAGGGTTCGGTCGTGCCCGCGGGCGACGTCTCGGTCATCCCCCACCCCTCGGTCATCGGGACGTCCCAGGCCTCCTCGATCTCCCGCCGGGTCGCGTCCGCGAGCGGCGCGGCCGCGCAGGTGACGCTGTCGAGCGACGAGAGGTCGTACGCGTCGGGATTTCGTCGGTACTCGCGGTGCATCATCGTGTACATCGCCGGGACGCCCGCGAAGTGGGTGATGGCGTGCTCGCCGATGGCGTCGAGCATCGGCTGGGCCTCGGGCTGGGGCTGGAGCACCATCTCCGCGCCCGTGTAGAGGAAGGTGCCCATGACCGCGTTCAGCGCGTAGATGTGGAACAGGGGAAGAACGAGCAACACCGAGTCCTCGGCATCGACGTTGAGACCGCCCGTCGCGTACGACTCGACCGTCGAGAGGAGGTTCCGATGTGTCAGCAACACGCCCTTCGGCTTGCCGGTCGTCCCGGAGGTGTAGGGCTGGCAGGCCACGTCGTCGAACGATCGTTCCGGCCCCGCGAACTCGTCGTCCATCACGTCGAGTTCGTGCGAGAGGTTGACGATGCCCTCCTCGGCGACCCCTGGCAGAAACGTCGTTTCCAGTCCGGCAGCAGCGGCCAGTTCCGTCGCCTCCTCGGCGAGCAGCGGCGAGGCGATCATCGTGTCGACGTCCGCGTCGTCGAGGACGAACGCGAGCGTCTCGGGGTCCATCCGCAGGTTGAGCGGGATCGGCACCGCGCCCGCACGGATCGTCCCGAAGTAGGCGCTCGGGAACTGGAGCGTGTTCGGGACGAACAGTCCGACGCGCTCGTCCAGTTCGACGCCGTGATCGGTGAGCACGTTCGCCACTCGGTTCGCCTCGTCGTCGAGTTCGTCATAGGACTGTTCCTCGCCGAAGGCGACGAACGCCGTCTTCTCGCCGTAGCGATGGGCCGCCATCGCCGGGAGGTCGCCCATCCGTCGAAGGGGGCCGCCGTCGTGATACTCCATGGTATGGTACGACACGTCGAGCGCGGCGTATTAAGTGTTCGTGCGGGAGCGGCGCTAACGGCTGTAGTAGCGGACGCCGTCGACGAGTTCCGTTTCGATTCTGTCCCTGTCGGCGAGATGGGCGAGCACCGCGACCGTCTCGGGAAGGAGGTTGGTGGGATCGTCGTCGTCCGTCCGTCGGGTGACGACGTCGGCGGCGGTCCGTGGCTCGTCGAGCGATTCGACCGTGTTGTCGAGCAGTCGGTCGAGGCTCTGGCGGTCGCGCTCGATGGTGCGCTCGAATGCGGTGTGGACGGGGCCGTGGCCGGGGTAGACCCGGTCCGGATCGAGCGCCGCGAGACGGTCGAGCGCGCCGTAGAACGCCCCGATCGCCTCCTCGACGCCGCGATCGAGTCCCGTGTGGAGAGTGACGGGGCGGAACGATTCGATGGCCATGTCGCCGGCGAGGAGCGCCCGCTCGCCGTCGAGTTCGACCGCGAAACAGCAGTGATCGGCCTGGTGGCCGGGCGTGTGGAGCACGTCGACCGGCACGCCACCGACGTCGTACGATCCGCCGTCCTCGACCCAGACGTCGACCGCGTCCGGCGGGAGGAGATCGCGGTTGCGTTCGAGCGATTCGACGGCCATCTCGACTGCCCGTTCGTGGTCGTCGCCCGTCAGACCAGCGCGCGTCGCGTTCTCCGCGACGACGGCGGCGAGATCGTCGCTGTCGCGCGCGAACCGCTCGCGGACCCCGACGGGCGCGTAGACGGTGGGGTCGGCCGCCGCGATCACGGCGTTGGTCTGGCCGATGTGGTCGATATGGGGATGGGTGAGGACGAGCTGATCGATCTCCGCGAGCTCGTAATCGACCGCCGCGAGCGCCTCGCGGAGCTGGCGTTCGCTGTCGTCGCCCGGCATGCCGGCATCGACGAGCGTCGGCCGCTCGCAGTCGACGAGATAGCTCGCGACGTGGCCTGGTGGCCAGTCGACGTCGAACTCGATGCGGTGGACCGCCGTCGCCCGCTCGCGTTGGGCCATTGTCCCCGAGAGTCCCGTGGCGCGAATAAACGTGACGCCCCCGGCCGTGTAGTGGGGTAACCACGGATACGGCGCAGTAGTTTGAAATCATGTGGGTGCGAGACACATGCATGGAGATCGACGTCGGCGAGGAGATCGACGGTGAGACCGCCCGCGCGCTCGCCACCGCGGTCTCGGAGCATCTCGGACGATCGGTCGAACTCGTCGCGGACGGCGAACGGATCGCCGACGCCGGCGAGGGTGACTGGAACGAGGCCGGCACGGTGATGACCGACCGCGAGCAGCGCCTTCGCGACGATATCGAAGACGTCCTCACGGGCGGACCGGAGCGCGGCCACGGGAAGATCGCGGATCTCGGCAAACTGTTCGTCCGCGATCGCCTGGAGATGGTCTTCGACCGGATCGAGTACGAGGACGGCACGTTCGCACGCCACAGCGACGATGACGACCTCGCGGCCGACGGGCTGCTGACCGGGGTGGGGCTGATCGACGATCGCCGGGTGGCCTTCACCGCGAACGATTACACCGTGAAGGCGGGCTCGCTCGGCACTGCTGGTGTCGAGAAAGTCATCCGCATCGAGGAGCGCGCGATGGAGCTCGACATCCCGATGCTCAGGCTGATCGACTCGACCGGCGCGCGTCTGGATGCCGCCGAGCGCGATCCTGGTGACACCCACATGGGTCGCTATCACGGCGGGAGGATGTTCTACAACCAGTGTCGGCTCTCCGGGCAAGTCCCCCAGATCGGTGTGCTCTACGGCCCCGACATCGCCGGCTCGGCGTACACACCGGTCTTCTGTGATTTCCTGATCATGGTCGAGGGGATCTCGGGGATGGCCATCGCCTCGCCGCGCATCGTCGCGGCGATGACCGGCGAGGAGGTCGACATGCAGTCGCTCGGCGGACCGGAGGTACACGCGACCCGCAGCGGGAGCGCCGATCTCGTCGTTCCCGACGAGCAGGCCGCCGCCGAGACGGCCCGCGATCTCCTCTCGTATCTCCCGCAGAACTACGCCGAGAAACCGCCCGAGAGCGCGCCTGCACCGCCGCTGAAGAATCCGAAGGGTCTCGACGGCGTGATCCCGGAAGCGCCGAACGAGGCCTACGACGTTCACGACTCCATCGATCGGCTCGTCGACAGGGAGTCGTTCTTCGAACTCAAACCCCGATTCGCGCCCGAACTCGTGACGGGGCTGGCGCGCATCGACGGCCGACCGGTGGGGATCGTGGCGAACCAGCCGAACCGGATCAGTGGGGCGATCTTCCCGGATTCGGCCGACAAGGGCGCGGGTTTCGTCTGGACCTGTGACGCCTTCAACATCCCGCTGATCTATCTCTGCGACACGCCGGGGTTCATGATCGGCTCGCAGGTCGAGCGCGAGGGCGTGCTCCGGAAGGGCCGGAAGCTCATCTACGCGACGGCGAACGCACAGGTACCCAAGTTCTGCGTCATCACGAGAAAGGCCTACGGCGCGGGGATCTACGCGATGTGCGGACCGGCCTTCGGGGCCGACGCGACGCTCGCGCTCCCGTCCGCCGAGATCTCCGTGATGGGACCCGACGCGGCGGTCCACGCCCTCTTCGGCGAGCAGATCGCCGAGCTCGACGGGGAGGCGCGCGAGCAGTTCGTCGAGAGCGCGAAAGAAGAGTTCGAGAACTACGTCGACATCGAGGCCCAGGCCTCGAACATGGAGGTCGACGAACTGCTCCCCGCCGGCGACCTGCGCGAACAGTTGAAAGCCCGCCTCGCCGCGTTCGCCACCAAGCGCCGTGACGATCGCCCGCGCCACCACGGCACCGTCCTGTTCTAAGGTGCGAACGCCCGGTGTGCGCCCCGTATCGCCCGCCACAGCCGCTCGCGGTCGGGAGCGAACGCGAGATGGGACTCACAGTTACAGTCTGAGGCACCGAATTCCGGAACTGGCTGGCGGGGAAGCGCGTCGGCGACCGCACATTCGATGTCCGCCTCGGCCGTCCGCGCGACCGCCGCGACGGTCGTTTCGGCGTGACCGAGCAGGTAGTCGATATGCCAGTGACGGGTGTCGTTCTCGCCGGCGGCGACCGCGCGGTGGCGCTCGATGCGTGTGAATCCACCCGTGCCGAACGCGCTGCCGGTGTAGGCGTACCAGCCAGGCTCGAAGACGTGGTCGCCGAGCGCGCCGACGGTGATCGTCGTGCGCTCGGGCATCGCGACGAGCAGGGTGTACGTTCCGCCGGGCATGATCGATCGATGGCTCCCGATCGCCTAACGGTCACGGAACTCGCTCGTCGCAGGGGTTCATCGGTCGCTCAGAACGGCGTCGGCGCGAGCAGCTGGCCGCCATCGACGGTGAAGTAGCCGCCGGTGACGTAGGCGGCTGCGGGACTAGCGAGGAAGAGCACCGTCGGGACGCAGTCGGCGGGTGTGCCGAACCGGTCGGCGGGCACGTCGTCGAGGAACGCGTCGGGCAGTTCGCCGCCGGCGGCTTCGGTGACGCCCTCGGTTTCGACGATTCCCGGTGCGACCGTGTTCGCCCGGATTCCACAACTGGCCCACTCGCTCGCGACCGTCTGCATCAGGTTGTGGACGCCGGCCTTGCCCGCGCCGGAGTGGGCGTGATACGGTGCGCCCCTGACGGAGTTAGTCGCGCCCATCGAGACGATCGCGCCGCCGCCCTCGTCGATCATCTGCTCGCCTACGGCGAAGGTGCAGTAGGCCGTCCCGTCGAGGATCGTGCCGACGACCGCGCGCCATCCGTTCGGCGTGAGCGATTCGGTCGGCCCGAGGAAGTTCGCGCCCGCGTTGTTCACCAGAACGTCGATGCCGCCGAGTTCTTCGACCACCGTATCGACCATCGCCTCGACCGCGTCGTACTCACGGACGTC
The DNA here is from genome assembly GCF_000336715.1 of Halococcus thailandensis JCM 13552. Lineage (GTDB taxonomy): Archaea > Halobacteriota > Halobacteria > Halobacteriales > Halococcaceae > Halococcus > Halococcus thailandensis. The sequence goes on along the minus strand of NZ_AOMF01000165.1, from coordinate 82,554 downwards.
GACGGTGGTCGCACACGCTTCGACCCCTCGCTCTTCGATCTCGTCGGCGACGGGTTCGAGGTGGTCCAGTTCGCGGCTGGCGATGGCTACGTCCGCACCACACTCGGCGAGACCGAGCGCGATCGCCCGGCCAATTCCTGTTCCGCCGCCAGTCACGAGCGCGACCTCGCCCGCGAGGAGATCGTCGGCGAAAAGCTCCTCGACGGGCGGCGTTGGGCCGAGCCCCGCCATCAGTCCAACCCCATGATGGCGCGTGCCTCGTCGGGCGTCGCCGGCTCGCGACCCACCGAATCAGCGAGTGTGGCCGCGTGCGCGACGAGCTCGGCGTTGGTCGCCATCTCGCCGTCCGGCAGGTAGAAGTTGTCCTCCAGACCGACGCGGACGTTGCCGCCCATCGAGAGCGCCGCGGCGACGAGCGGCCACTGGTCCCGACTGATCCCGATGACCTGCCAGTTCGCGCTCGCGGGGAGCTGGCGCACCTGATGGGCCAAGTTCTCGACGGTCGCCGGGATTCCGCCGAGCACGCCCATGATGAGGCTGAACTGAAGCGGGTGGGTGAGCTCGCTCTGCTCCAGAAGCGGCCGCGTGTTCCCGACGTGGCCGGTGTCGAAACACTCCAGTTCCGGGCGCACACCTGCCTCCTCCATCGCGGTGACGAACCGACGGATCTCGTCGAAGGGGTTCTCGAACACCATGTCGAAGACGAATTCATCCCGACTGTCGGAGTATTTCGCGTAGTTCATCGACCCCATGTTGAGCGCGGCGATCTCCGGCCCGACCTCCTCGACGTACTCGATGCGCTCCTCGGGCGGCACGTCGAGCGCACCCGTCGAGAAGTTGATGACGATATCGGTGCGCTCGCGGATCTCGTCGTGGATCTCCCGATAGACGTCGGTGTCGAACGTCGGGCTTCCGTTCTCGGTGCGGGCATGGATATGGGCGATCGCCGCCCCCGCCTCGCGCGCCGCGGCGGCGTCCTCAGCGATCTCCGCTGGCGTGTAGGGGATCTCTTCACACTGATCGCGGGTGGTGAGCGCGCCCGTGAGCGCCGCCGAGATAATCGTTCTGTCGGGATCGTTGCCTTTGACGGATTCTTGCTCTCGTATCGTCATGGGTTCTCCATCTATCGGTCGCTCCAGTCGGGGTCCTCGTCCATCAGGAAGGCGTTGATCCCCTCCTCCGTGTCCTCGCTCATGGCGATCAGCGCGATGATCTCGCGCATGTAGGACAGGGCCTCGTCGAAGCCCATGTCGCGCTGTGTGTAGTAGGCCCGCTTGCCCATCTCGATCAGCACCGGCGAGGAGGCCGCGAGATCGTCCACCAGTTCGTCGAGTTCGCTCTCGAAATCGCTCTCCGAGACGACATCGGTCGTCAACCCCATCTCGTGGGCGCTCGCGGCGTCGATATGCTCGCCGGTGAAGAGGAGCTTCAGCCCGCGCTTTTCCGAAACGGTGCGCATGATCGGGACGAGTGCCTGTGCGGGGAACAGGCCGATGTCGACCTCCGGCGTACCGAACGTGGCCGCCTCGCTCGCGAGCAGCATGTCACACGCCGCGGCGAGCCCCATCCCGCCCGCGAGACAGTAACCCTCGACGGCCGCCACGGTCAGCGCGCGCGTCTCGACGAGTCGCTCCATCAGTCGCGACAGCCCCGTGAACCCCTCACGATAGGTCTGTGGCCCCGCACCGAAGTTCGCGGCCATGCTCTTCAGATCGCCGCCAGAGCAGAAGGTCCCGCCCGCACCGCGGACGACGACCACCCGCGCCGCTCCCGCGTCGGCGACCGCGAGCACGTCGAGCAGCCCCTCGATCACCGCCTCGTTCAGCGCGTTGCGCTCGTCGGGCCGGTCGATCGTCGCCCGGATCACCAGTCCGTCGTCGCTCTCGCTCACGGCGAGCGCGTCGTTTCCCGCCGCCGTTCGCTCGGTCATCCCTTTTCACTCCGGTCTCCCCGTCGGCTGTCGGTGCTCATCTCGCAATCCACCTGTCTGTGAACAACTCACACTGATGGGTGTTAACTGTACGCCCTCGGATGAGTGGTGGTTCCGGCTCAGGCCGGGCTCGGCGTCTGGACGTGCGAGAGATACGCCGCGAGATCGGCGGACGTCATCATTCCGATGACGCCCTCCTCGTCGCTGACGACCGGCATGTGGTGGAAGCCGTGCTCGGTCATCGTGTTCGCGACGTCGCGGATGGGATCCTGAGCGGTCGTCGTGACGACGTCGGCAGTCATGTAGTCCGAGACCGGCGTCGCGGCCTTCGGGCGGCTCTTGGCGACGATATCGACGAAATCGGTTCGCGTGAGGATGCCCCGCAGCTCGCCGTTCTCGACGACCAGCACCGAGCCGACGCAGTTGTCGAGCATCAGCTCCGCCGCGTCGGCGACGAGCGTTTCCGGGGCCACGGTGTGCAGATCGGTCGACATCACCCGACCGACGAAGAGGTCGTCCATAACGGTCGATCGTGTTGGTACATGATAAATGTTCACACTGTGGTGACATTCGCCGAGCGGCGGGGAGAATAAGGATGCGTGACGAGCGACCGGCCGATTTATTCACAGCGGGCCGCACGGGGTGTCATGGAGCTGCTTCACCCCTGTCTCAACGTCACGGACATGGATCGTGCGGTCGCGTTCTACACCAAGGAGCTCGACTTCACCGAGTCGTGGTCGTTCGAGACACCCGACGGGGAGACCGAGAATCGCTATCTGGTCGCCGAGAACGGCGTCGAACTCCAGCTGTCGAAGACCGAGGACGTGGACGAGCTCGAACAGGGTACCGCCTGGGACCACTTCGCCGTGAGCGTCGAGAGCGTCGATCGAGCCTTCGAGGAGGTCGACCACCACGGGGTCGTCAAGGAACCGACCGACGTACAGGCCGCCGGCACGCGGATCGCGTTCGTCCGCGATCCCGACGGCCACGTGATCGAGTTCGTCGAACCGCTCGACGACTGACGGAGGATCGGCGAGGCGGAAGTCGTTTGTCCACAGCGGCGCTGCTATCGAGTAGTGACGGACACGAACGCGAGCGAGCAGCCCGAGGACGGGACCGCCATCACCGCCGCCACGTTCCGTGCGGCGCTCGAAGAACTCGAAGAGCCCGTGGCGACCGCGAGCGCGGTGGCGCGCGTCCTCGACTGCAGCCAGACCGACGCGAGCGACGCGCTCGATCGGCTGGCCGAGGCAGGCAAACTCGACCGCCAGGACGTGGGCGACGATCCCGTCGTCTGGTATCCTCGCGAGTTCGCCGATTTCGTCGATCCCGAGCACGTCGTCGTCTTCCCCGAACGCCGCGAGCTCGTCGTCGAGCAGCCCGAACAGTTCACCCGCGCGCAGCTCACGCAGTTCGCCCATCTCGTCGACTCGGCCGACGAGGCATACATCTACGAGATCCGCGAGGAAGACGTCTGGTGGGCTCCCTACGACCACATCGACGGGCTCGTCGGGACGATGCGCGACGTGCTGGGCGAACCCGCACCGGAACTCGAAGAGTGGGTCGAGCGCCAGTGGACGCGCGCCCGGAAGTTCGCGCTGACCACCCACCAGGACGGCTACACGGTCCTCGAAGCCGAGAGCCCCGAACTGATGGGCAACGTCGCCCGTCAGAAACTCGACGCGGACCAGCTCCACGGGCCGATCTCCGACACCGAGAGCTGGGTCGTCGAGGGCAAGGAAGGTTCGATCAAGCGCACGCTCTACGACGCCGGCTATCCGGTCCAGGACCAGCGCGAACTCGAGGGCGGCGCGGAGCTCGATATCGACCTCGGCGTCGATCTGCGCGAGTACCAGGAGGACTGGCTCGATCGCTTTCTCGACACCGGCGCGGGCGTGCTCGTCGGTCCGCCGGGCAGCGGGAAGACGATCGCCGCCATCGGCGCGATGGCCGAGATCGGCGGCGAGACGCTGATCCTCGCGCCGGGTCGCGAACTCGCGGGCCAGTGGCACGAGCAACTGCTCACCCACACCTCCCTCGATCCCGAGCAGATCGGCGAGTACCACGGCGGCGAGAAGGAGATCCGCCCGGTGACGATCGCCACCTACCGCACCGCGGGGATGGATCGCCACCGGAAACTGTTCGACGAGCGACGGTGGGGACTCATCGTCTACGACGAGGTTCACCACGTGCCGGCCGCCATCTACCGCCGCAGCGCCGATCTTCAGGCCAAACACCGCCTCGGGCTGTCGGCGACGCCGATTCGGGAGGACGACAAGGAGGGTGAGATCTTCACGCTCATCGGCCCGCCGATCGGGACGGACTGGGCGAAACTGTTCGAGGCGGGGTTCGTCGCCGAACCAGAGGTCGAACTCCGCTACGTGCCGTGGCGCTCGGAGGAGGATCGCACCGAGTACGCGAGCGTCGAGGGGTACGAGCGCCGGCAGGTCGCCGGCACGAACCCGGCGAAGCTCGACGCGATACGCTCACTGCTCGCCGACCATGCCGACGCGAAGACGCTGATCTTCGTCGAGTGGCTCGATCAGGGACGGGAGTATTCGGACGCGCTCGACATCCCGTTCATCAGCGGCGAGACACGCTACGCCGAGCGCGAGCGGCTGTTCGACGAGTTCCGGCGCGGCGAGCGAAGCAGACTCCTCGTCTCGCGAGTCGGCGACGAGGGTATCGATCTGCCGAACGCGGAGGTCGCCATCGTCGCCTCCGGGCTCGGTGGCTCGCGCCGGCAGGGCTCACAGCGCGCCGGGCGGACGATGCGCCCGTCGGGCAACTCGCAAATGTACGTGCTCGCCACCCGCGGCACCCGCGAGGAGGAGTTCGCCAGAAACCAGCTCCGCCATCTCGCGGGCAAAGGGGTTCGTCTGCACGAGACCGACGCGGACTGATTCCGGAAAAGAGGGATCGTAGTGTGGGACGGCTCAGAACGGGAGATAGCCGAGATACATCCCGCCGAAGACCAGCCCGAACACCACGACGAGCAACAGCAAGATCCCCATCAGATACTGGTAGGCCCCGTCGACCGTCGTCAGCTGCGGAACGTTCATGCCTGAGTCGTTGCGGTCGAACCCTTTAGTGCTACCGTCCTCCGTCGACGACATCAGAGCACCTCGCAGAGCGCGTCGATGTCTTCGTCGGTGTTGTAGACGTGGACCGAGACGCGGACGGCTGCTGGCGACGGGATCGATCGGATCGTGACCTCCGCGTCGGCGAGGCGCGAAACGGTGGCCGCGGGATCGTCGGCGGCGATCGTCACCAGCCCGGATTCGTACTCGCGCGGGCTCAGCAGTCGATCGTCGTCGATCCCGTCCTTCAGTCGGTCGGTGAGTCGCTCGATGCGACCTTCGACCGTCTCGATACCGATCGAGTCGATGGCGTCCATCGCCGCCTGGAGCCCGGCGTACGGTGCGGGCGAGGTCGTACCGATCTCGAGGCGTTTCGCGCCCGCCGAGAACTCGTAGCCGTCACCGTCCGGATCGGTCACGCTTCGGTAGCCGACCCGTTCGGGCACGAGCGCGTCTGTCGCCTCGTCGGCGACGTAGAGGAAGCCGGCACCCCACGGGCCGCAGAGCCACTTGTGGCCGGCACCGACGACGAAGTCCGCGCCCCACTCGCCGACGTCGACGGCGACCTGGCCCGGCGACTGGACGGCATCGACGAGCACGCGCGCGCCGGCATCGTGGGCGATCTCTGTGAGTTCGGAAACGGGCAAGCGAGTGCCGTAGTTCCAGGTGATCGAGCTCAGACAGAGCAGGTCGGCGTCGGCGAGCAGCTCCGTGGCCTGCTCGCGGTCGATGCGGCCTGCCTCCGTTTCGAGTACTCTGACCTCGATCCCCTGCGTGTCGCGGAGACGCTGCCACGGCAGCACGCCGGCCGAGTGCTCGCAGTCGGTGCGCACCACCACGTCGCCCTCCTGCCAGGGGAGCGCCGTCGCGACGCGGCTGATCCCGTCGGCGGTGCTCTGAGTCAGCGCGATCTCGTCGGCGTCGGCACCGAGAAATTCGGCGACGCGCTCGCGGGTCTCTTCGAACGTCTCGAACAGCGCGGGATACGCGCCCTCCGCTGCGGGAGCGACGTGCTGCTGGCGTTCGATCTCGTCGGTCGCAGCCTCGACGACGCTCGTCGGTGCGGGGCTCGCAGCGCCCGTGTTTAGATAGGTAACCTCGTCGAGGACCGGGATCTCCTCGCGGAGGTCGAGCGGATCCATATGTCGAAAAACGCGGGCCCCATAGAAGGATGTTCCCGTTCGTTCCCGATTGAACACCGTTATCCCGCGGCCCGGCGAATTTTCGGTATGTACCTCGCGGATCGGACGTGGCCGGAACTCGACGACATCGACGAGCGATCGCTCGCGGTCGTCCCCGTGGGCTCGACCGAACAGCACGGCCCGCATCTCCCGCTCGCGACCGACCATCTCATCGCCGAATCGCTCGCCCACGAGGCGACCGACCGTGCCGACGTGCTCTGTACGCCGACGGTGAAAATCGGCGTCAGCCCCCACCATCGCCAGTTCAACGGCACGATGTGGGTCGACCCGCCGGCCTTCCGTGACTACATGGAGAGTCTCGCGCGAAACCTCACCTATCACGGCATCGACCGGATCGTCTTCGTCAACGCCCACGGTGGCAATATCGACCACCTCAGAGAGGTCGGTCGCCGCCTGCGCGACGCTGGCGACGCCTTCGCCATCGAGTGGATGTGGAACGACTCGATTCCCGAGCTCGTCGACGAGCTGTTCGAAACGAACGGTCCTCACGGCGGCCCGAAGGAGACGGCCATGATCCAGCATATCGCGCCCGATCTCGTCCGCGAGGAGGAGTTCGAGACCGCCCGCGACGACGGACTCGTCGATTTCGACGAAGGCGGCATGACGGTCCACGGCGCGCGGACGTTCTACGACTCGATCGACAACACCGACAGCGGCGTTCTCGGCGACCAGACCGACGCCACCCCCGAGAAGGGCGCGCAGCTGTTCGAAGCCGCTGCCGACCAGCTCGTCCAGCTGCTCGACTGGCTCGCCGACCAGCCCCGCGACGCGCTGATGGCCAAGCCACACGTCTGAGATCGTCCCTCCGCAGGGTCGAAGTGGACTCGGCCCCGAGAGCGGTCATGAAACCGTACGAGCGAAAACAGCTCCTCGCGCGGGTCGATCGTGAGGGCGCGACCGTCGGGGCCGACATCCCCGAGGAGATCACGGTCCAGGGAGAGCGTCTCGCACTCGCCGAGTTCGTCTTCGAGACGCGCTCGCGGGAATCGGTGCCCGCCGGCGAGCGCGAGACCGTCGAGCAGGCCAAGCGCAACCTCCGGCGCGAGCGCATCGAACGCCGAGAGCGCATCGAGGAGGGCGACATCAGCCGTGAGCGCGGCGAGGAGCTCGTCGAGAGCATCATCGGCATCGAGCGCGCGTTGCACGCGCTGTCCGATCTCGGGACGGACGATATCGAGCGTGAGGCGACGGCGAGCGAGACCGCCGACCGCAAGCGCTGGATGAACTTCCTGAAGCAGGCGCTCGGACAGGACAGTTCGAGGGCACGCCGATGAACGACAACGACGCCGTCGCCGACCGATTCGAGGAGTTCGCCGACCGCCTCGAAGCCACAGGGGTCGAATACAAACCTCAGTCCTATCGCCGGGCGGCCGAGAACGTCCGCGCCCATCCCGAATCGGTCGCATCGCTGGTCGCCGACGGAACGGATGCCGTCGAGGGGATCGAGGGGGTCGGCGACGCGCTCGCCGCGAAGATCGTCGAGTACGTCGAGACGGGCGAGATCGAGGAACTGGAGGAGCTGCGCGATGAGCTGCCCGTGGAGATGGCGGCGCTCACGCGCGTCGAGGGCGTCGGCCCGAAGACCGTCGGCACGCTCTACGAGGAGCTCGGCGTCGAAGACCTGGACGATCTCGAAACGGCGGCGCGCGAGGAACGCATTCAGGAGATCGACGGGTTCGGCGCGAAGACCGAGGAGAACATCCTGTCGGGGATCGACTTCGCCCGACAGGCCGGCGAGCGCTCGCTGCTCGGCGACGCACGCCCACTTGGCGAAGAACTGAAGGCCTACGTGAGTGAATCGGGGGCGGTCGCCGACGCCGAGATCGCGGGCTCGCTGCGGCGCTGGCGCGAAACCATCGGCGACGTCGATCTGCTCGTGGCGAGCGACGAACCCGAAACCGTCATCGAGCGGTTCACCGACTGGGACGACCGCGACGAGATCATCGAGGCCGGATCGAGCAAGGCGAGCATCCGCTCCGAGGGGATGCGCGTCGATCTGCGGGTCGTCGTCCCCGAAGAGTTCGGCAGCGCGCTCCAGTATTTCTCCGGGAGTCGTGACCACAACATCGGCTTCCGGAATCGTGCCATCGAACGGGGGTTGAAGGTCAACGAGTACGGCGTCTTCGACGTTTCCAGGGTCGACGACATCGAGGCGGACCAGCGGGTCGGCGAGCGCGTCGCGGGCGACACGGAGGAGGGGATGTACGACGCCGTGGGACTGCCCTGGATCCCGCCCGAACTCCGCGAGGACGGCGGTGAACTCGCCGCCGCGGCCGACGGCGATCTGCCCGACTTACTTGCGGAAGACGATATCCACGGCGACCTCCACGTGCACTCGGGGTGGTCCGACGGCGACGACACGATCGCGGAGATGGTCACGGCGGCTGCGGAGTTCGGTCACGAGTATCTCGCCATCACCGATCACGCGAGCGGGCCGGGGATCGTCGCCGACATGGGCCTCGACGACGCGGATCTCGCATCACAGCGCGAAGCGATCGAGTCGGCCGCCGAGAACGCCGACATCGAAGTCCTTGCAGGCGTCGAGGCGAACATCGAGGCCGACGGCGGGCTCTCGGTCGGCGAGAGCGTTCTGGAGGAGCTCGACGTCGTGGTCGCCTCGCCGCACAGCGGACTCGACGGCGACGGCACCGAGCGGATCGTCGGCGCTATCGAGCAGTCCCACGTCGATATCATCGGCCATCCGACGGGGCGCTATCTCAATCGGCGAACGGGTCTGGAGCTCGATTTCGAGCGGATCGCCGAAGCGGCCGCAGAGCATGGGGTCGCGCTCGAAGTGAACGCGAACCCACGCCGACTCGATCTCTCGGGTGGTGCTGTCCGGACGGCGATCGAGGCCGGTGCGACGATCGCCATCGACACCGACGCCCACCAGCCGGCGAGCTACGACCTGCTTCGATACGGCGTCCACACCGCCCGACGCGGCTGGGCCGAGACGGGCGACGTGCTCAACGCGCGCGATTACGATGGACTGCGAAAGTTCCTGGACTGATCAGAACGGTGCGTCGGTCTCGTTGCCCGACGGGACCGCACCGTCGGCGAGAGCGTCGCCCGTACGATCGGTGGGAGTCTCGTGCTCGGTGGCATCGAGTGGGCCGTCCCACGCTTCGAGCCCGCCGTTGAGGCTCTCGACGTGAGCGTCGTCGACGGGTTCGGCCGAGCGCAGGAGCTGGAGGGCCTGGAGGCTGGCCTTGCCGTGTGGACAGACCGTCACGATGTGCTCGGCGTCGGCGAACTGCTCGATGCGCTGGGGCAGTTCGCCGAACGGGACGTTCTCGCTGTCGGGGATGTGGCCGCGTTCGAAGGCTGCCGGCGACCGGATATCGACGACGCGCACCGGCTCCTCCTCGTCGAGCAGGCCGGCGAGTTTCTCGGGCGTGATTTCGTCGCTCACGGGAGCCCTACCGGTTTCGGGCGAATAAAACCGCCGTTCGTCAGAGCAGGCCTTCCTCGCGCGCGAGCAGCAGCCCCTCGATCGTGGCGTCGTTGGCCGGTTCCTCGCGCGCGGTGGCGAGCGCCTCGTCGATCGGCAGCGACGTCACGGTGAGGAACTCGTTGTCGTCGAGATCGCGGTCAGTCGGTGAAAGTCCCTCGGCGAAGACGATCGCGCGGCGGTGGCGAAGCACGCCGGTGGCGACCCAGAAATCCTCGAGCAGCGAGACGCCCGCCGCTTCGAGGCCGGTCTCTTCGCGGAGTTCGCGCGCACCCGCCGTGGTGGCCGATTCGCCGTCCTCGACGATGCCCGCCGGGAGTTCGAGACACTGCTCGCCGATCGCCGGTCGGTACTGATCGACGAAGACGATGTCGTCGCCGTCGCAGGCGACCACCACGACCGCCGCCGGCAGCTCCGCCCAGTAGTATTTCTTCTCGCTGCCGTCGGGCTGTTCGACGCGATCGTAGCCACCGGTGTACCAGCCGGTCTCGTACTCGACTTCCGATTCGAGAACCGGCCAGTCGTGATCGGCCTGCTCGGTCATACCCCTGTTGCGAGCGGCGCGCGCTAAACGGTGGCGTTCGACGGTAGGTTCCGAGGGGAGAGCTACTCCACCTCGTGGAGGCGCTCGCCGCGGTGCAGGCGCGTCGCGATCGAGAACGTCTGCTCGGCAGCGCGCCGCGTCGGGAAGTGCGCGGCCATGTAGCGCGCCGCCGCCATCAGCGCCGTCCGTTGCTCGCTCTTCTCGCCGACGGCCTCGAAGCGCTCGATGGCCGCTGTCAGGCTCTGCAACGTGTGGAAGTCGGCGTCCTCGCGGAGCAGCCCGCGGCCGAGCGTGCGTTTGAGATCGTCGGGATCGCCGTCGGCGTCGAAGTGCTCGCTCACGAGGGCGGCCGCACGGTTCGTGTTGCCCTGTTCGTCGAACGCAGCGAGCAGGTCCTCGCGGACGTCCGCGGGTGTGCGGTCGGTCTCGTCGGGGTCGGGCACAGGTGCGCGCGGCGAGTTGAGGAACCGATCGAGATAGACCGACATCGCGCCGTCGAAGCATGCCCGATAGAGTTCGGTCGCGTCGGTCTTTTCGCTCGCGCGGTGGACCGCGTTGGCGTAGGTGAACGTGTGATGGACGGTGTTCCAGTCGGTGAACTCGTTGTTCGTGGCGAACCAGAGCACTCGACGCGTGGCTGCGCGTGCGACCGCATCCGCGAGTTGTTCGGTCGTCGCCCCCGCCCTGATGGCCTCGGTCAGCGCATCGATGATCGCTTCGGCGTCGTCTGCGAGCAGCGTTTCGACGAACCTCTCGGGGCGCTCCCACTCCTTGCCTTCGCCAGCGGCCACGAGATCGCTCAGCCTGTCGTTCGCATCGGCGCAGAGACCGGCGATGTCCACCGGCTGACGCCACGAGGAGAGTTCTTCGCTTCGGGTGGCGTCGGTGATCTGGGCGACCGTCGAAGCAAGTGCGGCGTCGGCGTGCTCCTCCCAGCCGAGATGCTGTGCGGTTTCGAAGGCCGTGTTGATGAAGTCGAGCGTGTGCCCGGCGTTCATGTAGCGGTGGTCGGTCGCGGCCGAAAAGACGATCTCCGCGACGTCTTCCGGCGGGAGGGTGTCGATCGCGGTGAGCAGGCATCGCTCCGCGCCGTCGGCGTCGCGGACCTCGCAGGTGTCCCGGAACCAGGATTTGAGTCGTTCCTTCGAGAGGTTTCGATTGTCGAAGGCATACTGCTGGAAGCGTGGAGGTTCACCGGCCGAGTCGTCAGCGACCTCGCGGACGCCCGTGAACATCGCGCGGCGCTTGTCTCGGCCGCCGACGTGATCGTAGAGGTTCGCCATGCAGCCGAGGGTCGTGAGGCCGCGCCCCCAGCCCATCGCGCGATAGCGCGTCCCGAAGTTGACGGCGGTTTCGAGCGGCGTGTAGAACCCCTCGCCCTCCTCATCTAAGCCGATGATCGATTTGGCCATCACGAGCGAGATGTCTTCTTCCAGTCCGTCGGCGAGCCGATTGCGAAACCGTGTCGCCGGCGGGACGTCGGGTTCGGGGTCGGGATCGAGATACACCTCGCCGTTATCGATTTCGGTCGGGAAGGTCTGGACGTCGTCGGCGAAGAGGTCGAAGGTGTCGCCCTCTGCCAGTTCGAAGCGCGCGTGGTGCCAGTGACAGGTGAGGATACCGTCCTCGACCGTCCCGCGCGTGAGTGGGAAGCCCATGTGTGGGCAGCGGTTGTCGACGGCGTAGACCTCGCCCTCGTGGTGGAAGAGTGCGATCGGTCGGCCGCCGCTGCTGACGACCTGTCGGCCCTCGTCTTCGAGCTCCGACAGCGATGCGACCTGCACGTAGCCCGTGTCTTCGACCGCCATATCTGCGAGTTGGTGACACGCCCACAAAACGATTCCCTGAAACGACGTTTTGTAACAAAAGCAACTGCTTCGAGCGAGTGATCGATGAATCATGACTGAATGTGCGTGGCGGTGCGGCCGCGGCGGTGCGGTTGCCGTGCGGTGCCTGGTGGATGAAGGGCGAGGGCGCGAACGGAGTGAGCGCCCGAGGGCTTCTGCGGTGCTGTGCGGTTGCGGTGGTGATGCGTCCGCACGAACGCAGTGAGGCGGTTCGCCGTGAACGAGCGCCGAAGGCGCGAGTGAGCGGGAGTTTTTAGTCCAGGTTTTTGGAAGGGGTTCGAGGGAGCGCGAAGCGCGACCGAGGACCCCTTCTAAAAAAGTGGGTTTCTAGAACGCGTCGCTCTCGACGGAGATGTCGGCGTGGAGCTCCTCGCGCAGCGCCGAGTGGACGTGACAGATCTCCTCGCCGCGCTCGGCGATCTCGTCTTCCTCGCCGTCGAGGTCGGCCTCGACGCTGATGTCGAAGCTGATCGATTCGAGGTCGTCGTCATCGTCGAGATCGGCTGCAGCGTCGATCTCTACTTTGCCGAGATCGTCGTGGTCGCGCTGCTGGGCACCGACGCGGAACGCCGGGATGTAGCAGGAGGCGTAGTCGGCGACGAGCGTCTCGTTCGGGTCGGGACCCTCCTCGCCGGTGGCGTCGATCGTGAGCTCGAAGTCGCCGAGCTGACTGGTCGTGGCGAACCCTTCGTCGGACGTGCTCGTAACGTTGATATCTGCCATTGCACCGGCCATGCGAGCGCCGGACCCGTAAGCATCCCGGTCGTGTGGGCCGTTCACGAACGACGATCAGTCGAGCGTGAACGAGCCGTCGTCGTCGAGGACGTGGACCTCGCTGTCGGGGGCGTGTTCGTCGACTGCGTCGACGAACTCCTCGGGATCGGCTTCGAGCGGTGGCATGGTGTCGTAGTGCATCGGGAAGACGTGTGGGGCCTCCAGCCAGTCGGCAGCGATGGCGGCCTGCCAGATGCCCATCGTGAAGTGATCGCCGATCGGGAGCGCCACGGCGTCGGGCTGGAGGTAGGGCGCGATGACGTCTTTCATCTCGCTCATCAGTCCGGTGTCGCCAGCGTGGTAGAACGAGGTGCCCGTGCCGTCGGGGCCCGGCTGTTCGTCGCTGACGAGATAGCCCGCCGGGTTGCCGAGTTCGTACTCGTAGCCCATGTCGATGCCGCTCGTGTGGTCGGCGCGGTGCATCGTCACGTGGGCGTCGCCACACTCGACCGTGCCGCCGATGTTCATGCCGATCGTGTCGTCGGCACCCATCTCTTCCTCGACGTAGGCGGCGACCTCGACGGGGGCGACCACGGTCGCGTCGGTGAACTCGCCGGCGTGGGCGATGTGGTCCGCGTGGCCGTGGGTGAGGAGGACGTAATCTGGCTGGTCGATCTCCGCCGGCTCCATCTCGGTATGAGGGTTGTCGAAGAAGGGGTCGATGAGCAGGCTGGTGTCGCCGACGGTGACGTGCCAGGTCGAGTGGCCGTGCCAGGTGAGTTCCATTGCGCTCCTCGGTAGTCGCGTGACGTACTTAATACTGTAGGCGAGCACGCAGCGCGTGGCGTGCTGCCCGCTGTGTATGGGTTTATCAGGGCGGGCGACGAGGGGCCGACATGCACCGCGTCAGGTTCCGCGATCCGAACGGCGACGTCCGCACCGGCAGCTGGGACGCGGCCGAGAACCGCATCACCGCCAGCGCCGGCCCCGGGGGTCGTCTCTCCGTCTCGGACGACAGTTACACGCCCGCGGAGGTGGACGTGCTCGCTCCGACCGACCCCTCGAAGATCGTCTGCGTCGGGCTGAACTACCGGGGCCACGCCGAAGAACAGGACAAGGAGATCCCCGATCGGCCGCTACTCTTCCTCAAGGGCCCGAACACCGTCGCGAGCCACAACCAAACTGTGGAACTGCTGCCCGACAAGGAACGCATCGACTACGAGGCGGAGCTCGGCGTCGTCATCGATACGCAGTGTCGCAACGTCGCCGAAGCCGACGCGATGGACGTCGTTCGAGGGTTCACCTGCGTCGACGATATCTCGAACCGCGACGACCAGCGCGCCGAGCAGAACTGGGTGCGCGGGAAGGCATTCGACGACGCCGCGCCGATGGGACCGCTGCTCGCGAGCCCCGACGAAGTGCCCGACGACGCGACGATCGAACTCCGGGTCAACGGCGAGCGCAGACAGCACTCCTCGCGCGAGGAGTTCATCTTCTCGATCCCCGAACTCGTCGCGGAGATCACGACCTACATGACGCTCGAACCGGGCGACGTGATTTCGACGGGGACGCCGGCTGGTGTCGGCCCGCTCGCGGACGGCGATCAGGTCGCCATCGAGATCGAGGGGATCGGCACGCTCTCGCACTCGGTTACGATCCCATGAGCGACTCGAACCAGCGCCGGAGCGTCGGGCTGACGTAGGCGATACCGCCAAGTGCGACCAGCGCCATCCCGAGCGGGAAGACGAGCGGATCGATCGATACGCACTCGTTCAGCGAGCCGATGGCCGCGTAGTAGCGATCGCCCTGATAGCTGACGACCGTGCCCTCGCGCAGCGCGTCCGTCCGGATCGGCCCGTCGATCTCTCCGTCGCTCGTGGGACCGTTGACCGCCTCGTCGAGCGCGGCGCGTTCGGGGCCCGAGAGGTCGCTCGCGGCGAGTGTGGGGCCGCTGGCCGACGCGCTCGGCGAACTGACTTCGAGGAGCGGGTTGCCACACAGCCCCAGGTCCTCCTGGAACAGCGCGTAGCCGCCGACCACGGCCGCACCGATGCCGATGGCCAACAGCACCGCACCGAGAAAGCGCACCGTGAAGGCGATTGTATCCGTGCGATCCATCCGATACGGACTCCTCGCCCGGGTGGATTATGTGCTTTCGGATGCCAGCAATCGTACAGTTATGAACCGAGTCGGTCGAGACGCGGGTAGTCGGCGCGTGGCGAGGGTCGAACCACGATCGTGTCGCTGCCGCGCTGGGTGAGTACGCTTAAACCCCGTCATCCGTTCGTCCAACCATGCAGCCACGGGACCTCTCCGACCACGCCGTCTACGCGGCGGGCCGGGGGAGCGAGGAGGTCGCCCGCGAACTGGGGCTCGATCCCGCCGAGCTGGTGACGCTCTCCTCGAACGAGAACCCACACGGGCCGAGTCCGGCGGCGGCCGCCGCCATCCGCGACGGTGCCGCGACGGTCCACAGCTATCCGAAGAGCGCCCACACGGATCTGACCGAGCGCATCGCCGAGCGCTGGGCGGTCGACTCCGAGCAGGTCTGGCTCGCCAACGGCGGCGACGGCGCGCTCGACTACCTCTCGCGCGCACTGCTCGATCCGGGGGACTCGGTTCTCGTCTCCCGGCCCGGGTTCGCCTACTACGGCATGAGCGCGCGCTATCACCACGGATGCGTGAACACGTACGAACTGGCCCAATCCGAGGGGTTCGCACAGACGCCCGAAACCGTGCTCGAATCGTACGACGGCGAGCGTATCGTCTATCTGACGAGCCCGCACAACCCGACCGGAACGACCGCGAGCCTCGACACGATCGAGGCGATCGCCGAGGGGACCGACGACGAAACCCTCACGGTCGTCGACGAGGCCTACGGCGAGTTCGCCGACGTTCCGAGCGCACTCGCGCTCGTCGAGGGCAATGACGGGTGGGACGCCCGCGACGACGTCGCCGTGCTCCGGACGTTCTCGAAGGTGTACGGGCTGGCGGGCGTGCGTCTCGGCTACGCTCTGGTGCCCGACGAATGGGCTGAAGCGTACGAGCGTGTGAACACCCCGTTCGCGGCCAGCGCGATCGCCTGCCGGGCCGGGCTCGCCGCGCTCGACGATCACGAACACGTCGAGGAGACCGTCGAGAGCGTCCGCTGGGCGCGTGAGTTCATGCACGACGAACTCGATGCCGTAACCTACCCGAGCGCGGGCAACTTCGTCCTCGTCGAGGTGGGCGACGCCACGGCGGTCGCGGAGGCAGCGAAACGACAGGGCGTCATCGTCCGGGACTGTTCGAGCTTCGGACTCCCCGACTGCATCCGGATCTCCTGTGGCACCGAGGCCGAAACGCGACGCGCGGTGGAAACGATCAACGAGGTGCTCGCGTGAGCATGCGGATCGTCGTCACTGGGACGCCAGGCACGGGCAAGACGACCGCGACCGAGCGCCTCGATCGCGCGGTGGTGCATCTGAACGATCGTATTCGCGCAGAGGGACTCGATTCGGGCACCGACGAGCGCCGCGGCAGTCTCGTCGCCGATATGGACGCGGTCGCTGCTGCTCTCGACGAAGGGGAGAGCCATGAGATCGAACTCGTCGAGTCACATCTCGCCCACCGACTGCCGGCCGACCGAGTGGTCGTACTGCGCTGCCACCCCGACGAACTCGGCGAGCGTCTCACCGCCCGCGGCGAGTCCGAGGAAACGATCGCGGAGAACCGAGAGAGCGAGGCGCTCGACGTGATCCTCTCCGAGGCCGTCGAGGAGCACGGGATCGAGAACGTCTACGAGATCGACGCGACCGAGCGCGATCCCGACGACGTCGCGAGCGAGATCGAGCGCGTCGTCGCCGGCGAGCGCGAGCCGAGCGCCGGAACGGTGTCGTTTCTCGACACGGTGTCGCTATGAGTGACCGTCGATGACGCTCGATCAGTACCGCTCGCTCGCCGATCGACTCCTGGAGCCGTTCGTCGGCCTGGCTGCCCGCGCGGGGCTGACACCGAACGGGGTGAGCGCGCTCGCGTTCGTCCTCGCGGGCGCGGCGGGTGTCGCCTACGCCCTCGCGGGCGGCGAGTCGCTGTGGTATCTCGTCGGTGCAGTGCTCGTGGGGCTGAACGGCGCGCTCGATCTCCTCGACGGCGCGCTCGCCCGCCGACTCAATACTGCCTCGCCGGCCGGCGACCTGCTCGATCACGTGCTCGATCGGTACGCCGACATCGTGCTGGTCGTCGGGCTCGCGATCGGTATCGAGCGAATGCTGTTGGGGATCGTCGCCGTGACAGGGGTGCTCATGACCTCCTATCTCGGCACGCAGGCACAGGCGGTCGGTCTCGATCGGGTGTACGGAGGGTTGCTCGGTCGTGCGGATCGGCTCGCACTCATCGGGATCGTGACGGCGATCGCGGCGTTCGTCGCTCCCTCCCTCTTCGACGTGGGACTGGTCGGCTGGCTGCTGGTCGTGCTGGCCGTCGTCGGCCATCTGACCGCGCTTCAGCGCCTCTCGCACGCCTGGAACGCGCTCTCGCCCGGGCGATGAGCACGGCGGACGTTTTATACGGGCGGGTGGCCTTCCACCGACATGGTTCAGTGTGAGATGTGCGGTGCGGAGACGTCTTCTCCGACGACGGTCGAGATCGAGGGTGCTGAACTCGACGTCTGCGACGACTGTGCGGACTTCGGCACCGAGGTCGAGCAGCAGTCGACCGGGAGTGCCTCGACGAAGTACTCGACCGACTCCTCGTCGGGTGGGTCGGACGGCTCGTCGAGCGCCGGCGGGGCGAGCGGTTCGAGCAACACGCGGCGTCACGACATGTTCGACGACATGGAGGAGGTCGTCCAGGACTACGACGAGCGCATCCGGAACGCGCGCGAGTCGGCGGGACTGAGCCAGGACGAGCTGGCCAAGGAGCTCAACGAGAAGGCGAGCCTCATCCGCAAGCTCGAACGCGGCGCGAGCCTGCCGAGCGACAGCGTGCAGGGCAAGCTCGAACGCAAGCTCGACATCACGCTCACCGAAGGCGGTGTCGAGGATACGGAATGGGAGGGTGGTGCCTCGACGGGCGAGTACACCCTCGGCGACGTCGTGCAGCGAAAGGACTCCTGAGACCGACACCGACCTCGCAACCTATTTGTTCGTCGCGGCTCCCGTCCAACCATGTTCGTTCTGGTCAATCTGAAGGCCTACGCGGCCGACGCGGTCGGGATCGCCACTGCGGCGCGCGAGGTCGGCGAGGAATCGGGCGTCCGGATCGCCGTCGCGCCCCAGGCTGCCCGGCTCGCGGCGGTCGCCGACACAGGAGTGGAGACGTGGGCACAGCACGTCTCGCCCGTCGAGCACGGTAGTCACACGGGCAGCACGCTCGCCGAGGCGGCGGCGATGGCGGGCGCGGACGGTACCCTGATCAATCACTCCGAGCGCCGGCTTCGCCTCGCCGACGTCGACGGAGCGCTCGACGCCGCCGAACGGGCCGATCTCGAAACGATCGTCTGTGCGAACAACCCTGCACAGGTGGGTGCGGCGGCGGCGCTCGGACCGGACGCCGTGGCAGTCGAACCACCCGAACTCATCGGCGGCGATGTCTCGGTGAGCCAGGCCGATCCCGATATCGTCGAGGACGCCGTCGCGGCCGCCGAGGCCGTCGACGACTCGGTCGACGTGCTCTGCGGGGCGGGCATCTCGTCGGGTGAGGACCTCGACGCGGCGGGCGAGCTGGGCGCCACAGGAGTGTTGCTCGCGAGCGGTGTGGCGAAAGCCGACGATCCGCGTGCAGCGCTCGCCGATCTGGTCGAACCGCTTTCGTAACACCCGCCGTCCGTCGTTCGCGCCCGCGTAGAGCTGTCAGTTCTGTATGAACATCATTGATGATGGGCGTGGCAGTAGTCGGGGTATGGCAACGCACAACTTGCCCGACTACGAGGCCGCCCGCGAGGAGTTTTCCTGGGACGATATCTACGCCGAGGCCGACTGGGACGCGCCCGAGACGTTCAACATTGGCCACGAGGTCTGCGATCGCCACGCCGACGGCTCCGGACGCATCGCACTGGAGTACGTCGGCACCGCCGGCGAGCGCGAGACGCTGACGTTCGACGATCTCGCCGACCGGTCGAGCCGGTTCGCGAACGTGCTCGAATCAGAGGGCATCGAACGGGGCGACAGGGTGTTCACCTATCTCCCGCGGATCCCGGCCCACTACGTCTCCCTCGTCGGCACGCTGAAGCGCGGGGCGGTGTTCGGCGGCGTCAACGAACGGTTCGGCCCCGAGGGCATCGCCTATCGACTGGGCGACTGCGATGCCAGCGCGGTCGTGACGACCTCGGAGAACCGTGAGACGGTCGAGCGTGCGCTCGACGACGTTGCGAGCGTCGAGACGGTCATCACGGTCGATCGAGGCGACGGCGTGGCCGACGATGACGTGGATTTCGCCGCGGCGACGGCCGACGCGAGCGCCGACTACGAGGCGGTCGAAACGAGTGGCGAGGAGAACGCTCTGCTCTACTACACCAGTGGCACGACCGGGCTGGCGAAGGGCGTGCTGCACAAGCATCGCTGGGTCGCGGGCGTCGCGGCCACTCAGCGCTACGCGGTCGATCTCCAGGACGACGATCTCTACTGGTCGACGGCCGATCTCGGCTGGCTCACGGGACCGATCAACGCGCTCGGCGCGTGGTTCTGGGGGACGAGCCAGCTCGCCTACGAGGGCGAGTTCGATCCCGACGAGTGGGCCGGCGTGCTCGACGAGCTCCCCGTCACAGTGCTGTTCTCGGTGCCGACGGCCTACCGGATGCTTCGGACCAACGAGACCGTTCTCACCGATGTCGATCTCGATCTGCGCCACGCGCTCTCGATCGGCGAACCGCTCTCGGGCGGCGTCGTCGAGTGGGGTGAGGAGGCACTCGGCGTGACGATCCTCGACACTTACGGCCAGACCGAGACCGGGAACATGGTGATCAACAACTATCCGACGATGGAGCTCCGGCCGGGGAGCATGGGCAAACCCCTGCCCGGCATCGAATCGGCGATCGTCGATCCCGCGACCGGCGAGATGCTCGATCCGGGCGAGACGGGTGAGATCGCCCACCGCGGCGATTTCCCTTCGTTCTTCGCCGAGTTCTGGGAGAATCCCGAGAAGACTGCCGACTGTTTCGTCGACGGGCCCGACGGCGAGTGGTATCTCTCGGGCGATCTCGCCCATCTCGACGAGGACGGCTACTTCTGGTTCGAGGGCCGCGCCGACGACGTGATCCTCTCGTCGGGCTACCGGATCGGTCCCTTCGAGGTCGAGAGTTCTCTGGGCGAGCATCCGACGGTCGCCGAGGCCGCCGTCGTCCCGAAACCCGACAGAGAACGAGGCAATATCGTCAAGGCCTACGTCGTGCTCACCGACGAGGGAACCGGCTCGGAGGAGCTCGCCGACGAGCTCCAAACCCACGTCCGCGAGGAACTCTCGGCCCACGAGTACCCCCGCGAGGTGGAGTTCGTCGACGAACTGCCGAAGACGGTGACTGGAAAGATCCGACGGACGGAGCTGCGCGACAGGACGGCCGACCCGACCGAATGAGCCCGATCAGCGGACGATATACGGCTCGTCACCGGGCATGAACCGCCCGAGCTCGGCCTCGCGGCGGTAGTCGGTGGCCAGCAGCGTTTCGAGCGACTCGCGCAGCCGATCGGCGTGGTCGTCGGTCCAGTCCCGTGGATCGACGATCGGGACGACGAGCCAGCCGCTGCCGCGGAGCTCGGTGGCGTGGAGGTCCTCCATCGCCAGCGGCTGCGGCGGGGTCCGGGCGGTGTAGGTCTGCAGGATCTGCTCGGTCGCGCGCTCGCCGACGGGGAGCAGGACGTGCGCGCCGATGGCGCGGAGTTCGGCGTCGAAGAAGCGCTCGCAGTCGGCGTACGACTCCGGCGTCGGATCGCCGGCACAGAGGTGGAGATAGGAGAGATACAGATCGTCGAGGGTGGGGGTGTCGGCGTCGGGGTCGTCGAGCAGCCCCACGTCGGCGAAGACCGAAAGCAGGCGACGGCCGGCGGCGTTCGTGAACGGAACCTCCGTGTCGAGCCCGCCGTGGACGCCGGGGTGGTCGCCGACGAGGTGGAGCGCCGCGTTCGCGTCGCCGTAGCCGGGCACGAACCGGTCGCAGGGCGGACGCATGCCGAAGGGGTTGCTCGTGCGATCGGTGACGTTTTGCACGGCGGGCGTCCGGCCGCTGCGAACAAATGCGTGCGGGTTTCGATCGATAGCGGGAGCAAAAACCGTCAGTAGATGATGTACGACAGCAGATAGACGACGATCCCGAGCGCGAACGAGATCATC
This sequence comes from Halococcus thailandensis JCM 13552, assembly GCF_000336715.1. Classification (GTDB taxonomy): domain Archaea; phylum Halobacteriota; class Halobacteria; order Halobacteriales; family Halococcaceae; genus Halococcus; species Halococcus thailandensis. Next base: position 61,482 of record NZ_AOMF01000165.1, on the reverse strand, counting down.
CACAGCGAGGCGGCGACGCGACCGACACGCGGATGGTTCGTCTCCGGGAGCGTCGCGATCGGTCGGGTGAGCGCGAGCAGGAGGACGTAGTAGAGCAGCGGGATACAGACGATGGCGAGCGTGATGTGGATCGCGAGCACCGGCAGATAGACGAACTGATAGATCGTCTCGGGACCGGGGAACGGTGCCGGCCCGAGCAGCGAGACGCGGTAGAGATAGAGCGCGAGGAAGGTGACGAACAGCACGAGCGAGACACCCATCAGTGCGCGGTGGCGGGCGACAGCGCCGCGTCTGATCGCCCGCCAGCCGGTTGCGATCGTGCCGACGGCGAGCGCGCTGACGAGGGCGTTCACTGTGGGGATGGCATCGAGCACCGCCATCGGCGCTCGGGGGAGAGCCCCATCGAACAGTCCGAGAACGGCCCCAAAGACGAGGCCGAGCGAGAGCAGCGAGAGCACTCCTGTCAGCGCTGGCACGTGATTACGTGCGCGAAACTCCATGACTCGGGCTTGGATGGTGGCCGGCTTGTAGCTTGTTTATTCCTCCGCGAAGTCGTCGAAGTGCGCCTGGCCGTCGGTCGGTTCGGCGGGTGATTCCGACCGATCGGCTGTCTCGTCGGTATCCGTCTCCCCGGATCGTTCGGTGCCGCCGTCGGCTCGTCCGCGGGTCGAGGATTCGAAACCGTCGAGACTGGCCTGCTCGCCGGTCGCGAAGGCGAGGTTCGACACTCTGACCCCGACCTTCCTGACTGTGGCGTCGTCGAACTCGTCGAGAAGATCGAGCGCGACCTCCGAGACGAGATCGGCGTCGGCCACCGGCCCGGGCAGCGAACGCGCGCGGGTGTTGACGTCGAACGGTGGCGTGACGACCTTGATCCCGATGGTGCGATAGAGCGCGTCCTCGCGGTCGGCGCGCTCGGCGACGGCGGTCGCGAGCGCCGCGACGCGTTCGCGGAGCGCACCCATATCGTCGGTGGCGTCGGTGAACGCCGACTCGCGCGAGAGGCTCTTCGGGCGACCGACGGGCGTCACCTGGCGGCTGTCGTCACCGCGGGCGAACGATCGGATCTCGCGGCCGCGCTCGCCGAAGCGCTCGTCGAGTCTGTTCGGATCGGCCGCCGCGAGATCGCCCGCCGTCTCGATGCCCATCTCGCGACATTCGCGAGCGGTGACGGGGCCGACGCCGTGGACGTCCTCGACGTCGAGCGGCGCGAAGAACTCGGCCACGTCGCCGGGTTCGACGGTGGTGAGTCCGTCGGGTTTCTCGCTGTCGGCGGCGACCTTCGCGGCGCTCATGTTCGGTGCGACGCCGATGCTCGCGACGACGCCCACCTCGTCGGCGATACGCTCCTTGATGTGGCGGGCGTAGCCCTCGGCGAGTGTCCGATCGTCGACGCGCTGCCACGAGGTTCGCTCGGTGACGTCGAGCGCGGCCTCGTCGATGCTCACCTCGCGAACGACGTCGGCGCAGTCGTGGAGGATGTCTCGTACTTCCTCGCCCACCGTCTCGTAGTAGTCGAGATCGACGGGGAGATAGTGGCCGGCGGGTTCGTCCGCGCTCGCGTCCTCGATGCGGGGGAGGCGGTCGAGCGCCGTCGAGATGGCCTGCGCGCTCTCGATCCCGTGGGTGCGGGCCTCGTAGCTCGCGGTGGCGACCGCGCCGTGGCTCTCGCCAGCCTCGTAGCCCATCCCGACGACGACGGGTTCGTCTTGCAGATCGGGCTTTCGGCGGCGCTCGCAGGCGGCGTAGAAGCAGTCCATGTCCACGTGGAACACGATGCGGGGAGCGCCGTCGTCGACGCCGGGCAGGCGCTGTCCGCCGTGTTCGGCCATACGACAACCACTCGCGCGACACCAATGAGGGTTGCCAAACGACCGATCGAACACGTCGGATCGACACAAAGTTTATTACGGATACTGTGAAACAGTGACATGCGTCAGACAACATGACGGCAATCAGATATCCCCTCCGGCGGCTCCGGCGTGCGCTCGCTCTCAGCTACACCGCAGAGGAGAGCAACACCGAACATCTCGACCCGTAACGGCGATCGGATGGTTTTCTCCCCCGATCACGAACGCGCAGCTCGACGATTCTGACGTTTTCTCGAACGGCACAGTGGGGTTGGAGGGATCGTGAACCACGCGAAGACGGACCTGCTCGCTTCGCTCGCAGGTTTCGACTTCTCTGCCACAAATCCTCTTCCCTCCTCTTGCTGTCGCTCACGGATTGTTCGCGACAGCAAGTGGGGTCGGAGGGATTTGAACCCCCGATCGACTGATATCTCCGGTCGCGCCTCGGTCCTCCAGAGGGTCGTCACGGCGGGCGATGATCAGTCGGCCGCTCTGTATATCAGTCTGGAGTGTCGTCCCGGGCGCGGTGCCTCTGGAGTCAGTCGCCATACCTGACTTGGCCACGACCCCGTGGCCCACCATAGAACGAAACCACCTAAACCCATTTCGGTTGCTACTCGCGATCGGTCGTGCTCCAGTCACAGTCCTGGCACTTCTGGCCGGTGACGAACTCGGTGATCGACGGCATGTAGCCGACTTCGAGCACGCCGCCGCCACACTCCGGACAGTCGCGGTCGGCGTCGGTGATCGGTTCGGCGTCCATCACGTCGTCGCCCTCGATGAGTTCGGCGAGCGCTTCCGGCGTGACCATCCGTCCCTCGACGACGCGGTTGTCGGCCATGCGCGGCGTTTGTGGACGAGAACCCTAAACCCTTACAACCAGGGTGCGCGGTCGGGACCGATGTCGGTCTCCTCGTCGGCCGTCGTGCTCGCCGTGGTCTCCTCGGCCGTTGCCTCGCCCGACTCTTCGTCGACCTCGCCGGGATCGAACGCGAGCAGCGTCGTGACCCCGAGTACCGCTAGCGCGAGCGGTGCGTCGTCGGGAACGAGCCCGAGCACCGAGAGTCCGAGCACGCCGAGCGCGACCGCGCTGCCGAAGCGGAAGCGGTCGATGTCCACGGCGTCGTGCAGCCACGGACTGGTGACGGCGACCGCGAGCGCGAAGGCCACGCCCGTCCCGGCGGCCGCCACACCCCGGAGAACGAGGGTGAAGTCGGGAACCAGGACGAGCTGTGCGTTCGCGGGGTCGAGGCTCGCGACCATCCCCAATCCGACGATGACCGCCGGGCGCGGGAGATACTCGCCGACGCGCGCGCTCGCGGTCTTGGCGGCGATCGCGAGGATGACCAGCGCGGCGAACCGCTCGAACACGACGAGATCGAGCAGGCTCTCGATCGTCGGTGCGAGCGCCGCCTCGACGCCGGCGAGCACGAGGACGACCACGCCGACGGCGAGCGTCGTCTCGACGCGCTCGCGGCGGCTACCGCTCATCTCGGCGAGGATCACCGCGACGGTCGCGCTGCCGCCGAAGACCAGCAGCCCGACCTCGAGGATGCCGATCGGATCGGAGAGCGCGCCCGCGAGCACCATCGCGGGGAAGATGCCGTCGACGAGCGGGAGCGCCATCACGGTCGCCAGCAGGCGGGCCGCGCCGCCGACGCGCTGCTCGAGGCGGAGCGCGACCGGGTGTTGGGAGTGACTCACGGCGACGCGTGGCTCTCTCCCTGAGCCGACGGGTGGTGTGAGTCACGGTTCGGGGAGCTGCGCCAGCCGTTCGTGACTCGCGTCGCCAGCGTGAGTTTGCATGCCGCTGTAAAAATCGAGGCGACCGCGGTATCGAGGGTCGTCGGGGCGGCGATGCGTGCGGTTGGCGGACTGGCGACGTCCATACACGAACAACTACTGTTACAATTATAAGCGTTCTGTGAGACGCGACCACACGAACCCCATGAACGATCGGCATAGTTACGGATCTCTCGGAACGCTTTTGATTCGGGGTCCCACACCGATTACATGGCGACTAACCGTTCGGAGCCGTTTTCCGAGAAACTCCGCGTGCCCGAAGCGCTCACGTTCGACGACGTCCTGCTCCGCCCGAAGGAGAGCCGCGTCGAACCGGACGACGCAGACACCGCGAGCCGCGTCTCGACGTCGGTTGAACTCTCCGTCCCCGTGCTTTCGGCCGCGATGGACACCGTCACCGAGAGCGAGCTGGCGATCGCGATGGCGCGTCGGGGCGGGCTCGGCGTGCTCCACCAGAACATGGACGTCGAGGAGACCGTCGCGGAAGTCGATCGCGTCAAGCGCGCCGACGAACTGGTCATCCGCGAGGTCGTGACCGCGAGCCCCGATCAAACCGTCCGGGAGGTCGACGCGATGATGGAAGAGGAGGGCGTCAGCGGCGCGCCCGTCGTGAGCGGCGACGACGAGGTACTGGGCATCATCTCCGCGACCGACATCCGACCGTATCTGGAGGTCGGCGATCGCGACGAGGTGCGCGAGGCGATGACCGACGAGGTCATCACTGCCCCCGAGGACGTCGACGCCCGCAACGCGCTCGAACTCATGTACGAGCACAAGATCGAGCGCGTGCCGATCGTCGACGACGGCAACCACCTCACGGGGCTGGTGACGATGCAGGGCATCCTCCAGCGCCGCGAGTACGATTCGGCCGCCCGCGACGAGGAGGGACGACTGCGCGTCGGCGTCGCCGTCGGCCCGTTCGAGAGCGAGCGCGCCACCGCCGTCGACGCGGCCGGTGCCGACGTGCTCTTCATCGATTGCGCGCACGCGCACAACCGCAACGTCATCGAGAGCGCCCGCGAGATCGAGGAGAGCGTCGAGGCCGACGTGGTTGTCGGCAACGTCGGGACGCGCGAGGCCGCCGAGGCGCTCGTCGGGTTCGCCGACGGCATCAAGGTCGGTATCGGTCCGGGGTCGATCTGTACGACACGCGTGGTCACGGGCACGGGCATGCCCCAGATCACCGCCGTCGCGCAGGTCGCCGACGTCGCCAGCGAGCACGACATCCCCGTGATCGCCGACGGGGGCATCCGCTACTCGGGTGACGCGATCAAGGCGATCGCGGCGGGTGCGGACGCCGTCATGCTCGGATCGTACTTCGCCGGCACCGACGAGGCTCCGGGGCGCGTGGTGACGATGAACGGCAAGCGCTACAAGCAGTACCGGGGGATGGGCTCGGTCGGCGCGATGCAGTCCGGCGGTGGCGAGCGCTATCTCAAGGACACCGACGAGGACGAGGACTACGTCCCCGAAGGTGTCGAGGCCGCGACACCGTACAAGGGCAGCGTCGAGAGCGAGCTCTTCCAGCTCGTCGGCGGGATGAAAAGCGGGATGGGCTACGTCGGGGCCGAAACGATCCCCGAGTTCAAGCGTCGCTCCGAGTTCGTCCGCGTCTCGGCGGCCGGCCAGACCGAGGGCCACGCCCACGACGTCGTGATCACCGACGAAGCGCCGAACTACAGCCCGGACAGCTAAGGGAAACTGCGAGTTCGGAGAACCGTTCCACTAGCCAACGTTTTTATCGCCGATCGCGTCGAGATCGACGTATGACCGTACCCGAGGAAGTCGAGGAACTGATCGCCGATGCACCGCTGAGTGCCCATCTCGCGACCGCTGCCGACGACCGCCCACACGTTGCGCCCGTCTGGTACGGCTACCGTGATGGCGTTGTGAGCGTGCTCACGACCGGGAAGAAACTGGCAAACGTGCGTGAGAACCCCCGTGTCGCGATTTCGATCGAAAAACAGGGCGATGACGGTCCCGAATGGTCTGTTTCGCTGCTCGGGACGGCCACGGTCGTCGAAGACTCGGACCGAACACAGGCCGCCCGCAAGCGCGTCTTCGGCAAATACCGCGAGACCGACGACGAAGAGGACGGCGAGGGAACGCTGATCGAGATCGACGTCGGTTCGGCGACGAGCTCACACTACTGATTCGTGCGCGGTTGCCGTTCGAATTCCGACATCTCTTCCGTGGATTCGGCGAGATATGGCTGGAAATCGTTACTGAAGCCGGAGAAAGAGTGAGTGTAAATCGAAACGTGACGGGTTTTATTTTCCAACGGGTACGATCCTCGTTCGTGCTGGGGACACGTCACCGAGGTATGATCGCCTCGTGAGCCGTCGCGGACAGGGACTCTACGACTGGTGGAGTCGTCATCGAGATCTGTTCGGCCGACTCTACGACATCGCCTTCCTGGGCCGCGAGTCCGAGCGCCGCGAGCGGGCGATGGAATCGCTCTCGCTCGATTCGGGCGAGCGGGTGCTCGAACTCGGCTGTGGACCGGGCAACTCCTTCCCGGCGCTCCGAACCCGTGTCGGGAGCGCGGGGCGCGTCGTCGGCCTCGACTACAGCCCCGGGATGGCTCGCCAGGCCCGGCGGCGAGCGCTCGACAGGGGCTGGGCGAACGTCCACGTCGTCCGTGGCGATGCGGACCGACTCGGGATCGCCGACGGGGTGTTCGATGCGGTCTACGCCTCGATGTCACTGAGTGCGATGCCGGAGCCAGAGCGGGCAATCGAGGCTGCCTACCGGGCGCTGCGTCCCGGCGGTCGGATCGTGGTGCTCGACGCGCAACCGTTCCAAAAATTCCCGTGGACACTGCTCAATCCCGTGGTCGTTCCGCTCGCGAAGTGGGCCACGAACTGGTTTCCCGACACCGATATTCCGGCACAACTCGCCGATCGGTTCGCATCGACGCGGATAGCCACCTTCGACGGCGGCGTGACGTTCATCGCCATTGCACGGAAATCGGAGCGGACGGGGGATTTCGGGTAACATCGTCGGCTGGGTGCATCGACGGTCGGCCGTCGATCGTGGGACAGACGAGGACGAGATGCCGTGCAGCAGCGATCGATGACCATTGCAGGCGAATCACAGACCTCAATTGGGTCGTCTCTGTAGGAGGGGCATGGCTTCCGAGGATCTCGGTGGGGAGCTCGCGCGGATCAACGAGCGCTTCGACCTGAGCGAGTACGAGACGAGCGCCTATCTCGCCGTGCTCGATCACGGTCGCCTGACCGCCGCGGCGATCACCGAGCGGACCGACATCCCCCAGCCACGCGTCTACGACACCGTCCGGGATCTCGAGGAGCGCGGGCTCGTCGAACTCAAGGAATCGCGCCCGATCGAGGTGCTCGCCATCGACCCCGAGGAAGCGTTCGGCGATATCCACGCGTCGCTCGACACGCTCGTCGGCGATCTCGAAAGCCGGTACACGACGCCGGCACGCGACGCCGAGGCGGCCGCGCTCGTCAAATCCCGCTCGACGATCCTCCGCTATCTCGAGACGGCGATCGAGAACGCTGAGTACGAACTCAACCTCTCGCTGACGCCCGCGCTCGTCGAACGCTTCGAGGACACCCTCACCGCCCGTCGCGAGGCCGGCGTGACGATCGAACTGCTCCTCACACCCGCCAGCGACGTCCCCTCGCCTGACGACTACGACTACACGGCGATCGCGACCGCCGTCCGCGCCCGCCACGGCATCACCACCCCGGTCCTCGCGGTCGCCGACGGCACCCACGCGGTCTACGCCACACAGGACGCGCTCGTCGCCGATCGCGAGCGCTACGGCGTCGTCTTCAACCGCTCGGAGCTCGGGTTTCTCGTCTCGGGGTTCTTCGACACGCTCCTCTGGACGACCGCCGACGTGCTGCTCGACCGTGGGAACGAGCGTTCGTTCCCACGGCGCTACGCCTCGATACGGCGCTGCGTGGCCGATCTCGTCGAAAGCGAGGGCGAGTTCGACGCCCACGTCGAAGGGCGCGACGTCGAGACCGGCGAGCGCCGATCGGTCGCCGGCCCGGTCGTCGACGTCGAGAGCAACACGACGAACCTGACGGCACGCCTCACCGTCGAGACGGATGCGGGCACGATCTCGGTCGGCGGACAGGCCGCCACCTACGAGGACATCGAGGCACACGAACTCCGCATCGAACGCCGGTGAGCGACGGTACGGCCGTCCACTGACGAGCGACGAACAAGAGGTATCTTTTCGCGCGCTCAGAGAACGATCGACTTCCGGCGGACGAACTGTTCGATAGTCACGCCGATTCCCTCGCGGTTGATGCCCGAGCGCTCGTTGCCGCCGAAGGGAACGTCGCCGAGACCGTGCGACGGCGCGCCGTTGACCCGGACCGCGCCGGCGTCGATCCGTTCGGCAACGTCCATCGCGCGGTCGTGGTCGGCGGTGAACACCGCCGCATCGAGCGCGAGGTCGCTCGCGTTCGCCACCGACACGGCGTCGTCCGCGCTCTCGATCCTGGTCACGGGGATCACCGGCCCGAACTGCTCCTCGCGGACGATGCGCGCGTCGCGCGGGACGTCGGCAAGCAGCGTCGGCTCGACGAATCGACCGTCGCGTTCGCCGCCGCGAACGAGGCGCGCGCCCTTCCCGCGGGCGTCCTCGATGAGTTCTTCGACCCAGTCGGCCTGGTCGGTGGAGATCAGCGGGCCGAGGGCCGTCTCCTCGTCGAAGAGGTCGCCGGCGGACCACTCGTCCATCGCGTCGTTGATCGCTGCGACGAGATCGTCGTGGATTGCATCGTGAGCGAGCACGCGGCTGACCGCCGAGCAGCGCTGGCCGGCGTACTTGAGCGCGCCCTTCGCACAATCCCCGGCGGTCGCGTCGAGATCGGCGTCGGGGAACACCACGGCGGGCGCGTTGCCGCCGAGTTCCATGTGGAGGTTGACGATCCCGCTCTCGCGCGCGACGTGCTCGCCCGCGGCCGACGAACCGGTCATCGCGATCGCGTTCACGGCCGACGAGCCGGAGAGCACGTCGCCGATCTCGCCCGCGTGGCCCGGGACGAAGTTGAACCCACCCTCGGGGATGTCGGTCGTACTGATGATCTCCGTCAGGATCGCTGCGCTCACGGGTGTCTTGCTCGCGGGCTTCAGGACGACACTGTTGCCGGCGGCGAGCGCGGGCGCGACCTGGAGCGCGGTCGTCGAGAGCGGGTAGTTGTACGGCGTGATGCACAACACTGTGCCGATCGGTTCGGGTGTGGTGATCGCCTGCCAGCCCTCGTGGCCCGCGGTGGTCCCCTGCCGATATTCACCGGTGAGATCGCGCGCTTCGCCGACGGCGCGCTCGAAACGTTCGGCGGCCGATTCGACCTCGCCGCGCGCGCTGGCGATCGGTTTGCCCGCCTCGCGGACGATGATTTCCGCCAGTTCGGCCTTCCGTTCGCGCAGTTCCGCCGCGATCGTTTCGAGCCACGCGACGCGCTCGGGCACCGTCGTCGCGGCGAGCGCGGACTGTGCGTCTTCGGCGGCCGCGAGCGCCGATTCGGCCTGACTCTGGTCCGCTGCACTCACCCGGGCGAACACGCCGCCATCGGCGAGATCGGTCACGTCGATGACCGTGTCGCCGCCCCGCCACTCCCCGTCGATGAACGGCTCTCGATCGTTTGCGGCCGATGCGGTAGCCATATGCATACGTCGAGCGCCGTGGGTAAAACGTTTACTACGCATCGAGTTAATAGCTGAATCGACGTGGAACGGGACGTCCACAGCCGTTTTCGGCGGAACGATCTCGGGCGCCGCGGCTGATTCGGTGTGGGAACCGAGAAATCACGACGATCGTTCGTCGCTGTGAAGTCGTCTCGACCGATACCGATCAGAGCTGTTCGGGCGTTTCGAGCACCGTTTCGTTGCGATAGACGGTGGCATCGCCGTCGATGTCGATGTTAGTGATCTCGCCGGGGTAGGCGTAGCTGTCGCGTCCACCCTTGCCGACCTGTCCAGCGACGGTCCGTCCGTCGATGCTGTCGTTCGGATCCGCTGGCCCGATGACCGCGCTCTTGACGATGCCATCACTGGTGGTGATCTCGTAGGTCGCGCTCGACTGGCTCTCGATCGTCACCGTGTTGGGGAGATAGTCGGCCGGATCGATCGGCTTGCCGTCGTAGTAGAGGTTCGCACCGCCGTCGAGAACGAGGCGTGTGATCTCGCTCGTGAACGCATAGCTGTCGCGGCCGCCACCACCGACCTGTCCCGTCGCACGCTGCCCCGAGAGACTGTCGTTCGGATCGACCGTCGCGTTGGCCGCCGTGGTCCGCTCTAGCGATTCGTCCGCCTCGATCTCGTAATCGGCTCCGGGTGCCCCCTCGATCGTGAGCGTCCCGCCGACGCCGAACTCGCTGGGGTCGATCTCGTCGCCGTTGTGATAGACGGTGGCGTCGCCATCGATAGCGATACTGATGACCTCGCCGGGGTAGGCGTAGCTGTCGCGCCCTCCCTTGCCGACCTGTCCAGTCGCGGTTCGCCCGCTGATGCTGTCGTTCGGGTCGGCCGCACCCATCGCTTCGCTCTTGGCGATACCGTCGCTGGTGGTGATCTCGTAGGTCGCGCTCGACTGGCTCTCGATCGTCACCGTGTTGGGGAGATAGTCGGCCGGATCGACCGGCCGTCCATCGTGATAGAGGTTGACGCCACCGTGCAGCAGGAGCTTCGTTATCGTTCCCGTGTAGGTGTAGCTGTCGCGGCCGCCTCCGCCGACCTGTCCGGACGCGCTCGACCCCGTGAGCTCGTCGTTGGGATCGTCGGTTGCGCCGAACGACGCGTTCGACTCCAGCGTCCCGCTGGCCGCGAGCTCGTAGTCGGCTCCCGGGGCCGCCTCGATGGTGAGCGTGTTCTCGAACGAATCTGGCGATGCGGTCGCGTCGTTGGGCATCGGACATCCTCCACCGTTGGCGATCGCGGCGGTATCGATCGTGGCGTTCTCGGTCACGACCGGTTGGCCCGCCACGTTGAGCGTCGAGTTCCGGACGACCGCACCATCGGAATCGACGATCTCGACGCCATCACCGTCGGTCTGCACACAGCAGCCCTCGACGACGGATTCGGGGCGCTTGCGGAGTTCGATCGCCGCGGTATCACCGACGGCCCCCGTGACGCTGACGTTGCGGAGCGTACCGTCGTACGGTGGATCCGTCGTGTAGCTTCCCCCGGTCGGATCCTTCGCCAGCACGCCCCGGACGCCGGCAGGGCTGACGTTGATCCGTGTGTCGAGCGCCGCGAAGGAGCCGATGTCGCCCGATGCGACCACCCCGCCACCGGAGTGAGGAACGTCGGCGATGGTGATGTCGCAGTTTCTGACCTCCGGGCCGGCCGTATCGAGCGAACCGACTTCGAGGCGCACGCCGCGCCCGTTGAGCATGTCGTTCGGGTTGGGGCTGGCGCTCGCTCCGGCGTCGACCGTCAGCGTTCCACCGTCGACGTAGCTTCCCTCGCTGCCGATACGAACCTGCGAGATGTCGTTGTTGCTGAATTCGCCGCCCTCGATCCGGACGACACCGTTCGTCCGGCTACAGTAGAGCCCGTTGTTGGGAAATCCCTCGAACCGGCAGTTCTTGAGCGTGATCGTCCCCTGTGTGGTGACGCCGATCCAGACGCCGACGCGGCCGTCACCGGCGTTGTACGCACCCATCAACCCGTCGTTTTTCGCGACGACGTTGCTGACGTTGCCCGTACCGTCGGGCGATCTGACGATCGGTGTGAACGCGTTGGTGACGTCGGGGTTGCCGTTGCCCCCGCCTCGGGGATCGCTGTCCGGGTGGATCCCCTGGCCGACGAACTCGACGTCGTGCACTTCGAGATCGTCGTCGGCCCCGAAATGGAGTCCCGGTGTCGCACCGTCGGCAGTCAGATCGAGATCGATGTTCTCGAAGAGCAGCCCCGTGCCGTTGTCGACGACGAGCACCTTCTCGTTGAACCCCGCCGGCACCGTGAACCGGACGTCACCCTCGCCGAGGAATCCGAGATTCGTCTTCCCGAGAACGACGTTCTGTTCGGTCAGTTTGTACGTTCCCGCTGGGAATTTCAACAGTGTGTTGTCCGCGGCGGCCGCTCGGAGCGCCTCGTCACACGGTGTGCCGCCCGTCGGATCGCAACCGGCGTCTTCGACCATGTCGACGACCCGATCGAACCGTATTCCTCGTCGCTCCGTGGCGGCACTGGCCTCCCGAGCGGCCACTCCGCCCAGGCCGACCGCGGCCCCTGCGGCGATCAGATACGATCGTCGATCGATCGGTAATGCGCTTTGCTGTCCGTTCTCCCTCCGTCCGTTTCCGCTGTCGTTGCGTGGCATCTGTGTGGTGGTGTGATGGTCGACTGCTCTCTTCTCGAAAGACGGACTCCCGTCTAGAGAGCGCTGTCTCGGCGCGTCAGCCGTCGATCGATCGGTGAACCGCATCACGAGACCGCCAGCCCGTCGTCGCAGCAGTTGCTGGAACCCGTGATATCGCGATCCGTCGCCGCTCCTCACGCCGCCGGACTGCGTGGCATACTCTCTCCTCGTCCATCCTTCGGTAGAAGGCGACAGACCCGAATCATATAAATCATTCTTTGCTAATCCTTACCGCTCAGCGACGGAATAGAAACTACCGGTCGCTGCTACTGTCGGAGAGAACCCATCGCGAACCGATCGTGCGGCAACTACCTCCACACCCGTCTCCCGTTGTAGTGGAGTTCCACAACCGATCGTCCATCGTACTGGATCGTGACCGCCGGTTTCGACGAACGGATTGCACCAAACAGATATTGCCGGGTTACTTCTCGAGGTTCACTGCTGCCTTCTCGCCCCGTGGCAGCACGCCGAAAATCGATCCGTCGGCGTCGTCCTCGGGGACGAGCAGCTCGACGATATCGCGGTTTTCCAGATCACTCAGCGCTTGCGAGGCCTGTCCGGTGGAGAGGGACGTGCCATCACCGATCGCCCGAGCGGACGTCGGACCCTCGATCAGTTCGAACAGTACCACCGCACGGGCCGAGCGTCCCATCGATTCGGTCGACGCTATCGACGCCCCCGACGACTCTCGAACGAAGTCGGCATCCGCCGTGATCTGCTCGTTTTCGGCCGTGATCGTTTCGTCGGGCATGTCCGGCCACACGAACTGTAGTATCCTAAACGTATCGGCGAGTTGTCTGCTATCTCGCGAACGACGGAAATTCTCCCGATCGCCGATCGGTGTGCAGCGGGACAGTTCGTATAGGTGATGGATGAAAAACCGCCGCATGGCGTCCTCCTCGTCAGCATCGAGGTCTGCACGCTCACCGAGCCCCGATACTGCGGTATGTCATTCGTTCGTTTCCGTTTCGTCGTCTTTGTCGAACCACTGGAGCGGGCCGGTGTACTCGTTGTGGATGAGCTCCTCGTCGACGATCTCGAGGCCGAGCGCGGCGAGATCACGGTTGATACGGCTGAGATCGTCGCCGTCACGGCCGACGGCACCGATCTGGATGTTCTCCTCGCCGGTCATCAGCTCACGGGCCGAGACGACGCCGGAGATCGTCAGCGCCTCGCGGGCGAGCGCTTCGCGCTCGGGGATCGGTGCGGTACAGAAGATGCTGGTGAACAGCTGGTAACCCGCGCGTTCGTAATCGATATCGAGATGCGCGCCACGGATGATCTCCTCGTCCTCGAGACGGGCGATGCGTTTGCGGACCGTGCTCGGCGAGACGCCGTAGTCCTCGGCGATCTCGGCCGCCGACGTTCCGTGACTGTCCGCCTGGAGTCGGAAGACGACGTACTCGTCCAGTTCGTCGAGTTCGCGCGGTGGCATACTCCGAGAAGGCATCGCCGCTCGGGAAAGCGTTTGCCGTTCGCCCTACAGTAGCCGTCCTTCGAGCGCGCGCCCGACCCGCCCCGGTGTCCTTTCCTCGCGCGGACGCACGACGAGGACGGGTCCGTCGGTGCCGTCGGCGAGCGACTGGGCGTCAGTCCCGACGACAAGAACGTCGGCGTCGTCATCCTCGAGATCCCTCGAACCGCCGTCGGGGCTGACGAGCGCCGTTCTGACGGGCACCGAACAGAGTGCCGCGATCTCCTCGTGGTAGTCGGCGATCGTTCGGTGCTGTTCGTCGGAAACGGACGCGTCGCGGGCGTATTCCAGGACGATCGCCGCGTCGTGTGCCGCCGCCACCGCGTCGGCGACGGCGATCTTCGCCGGATCGTGGGGGCCGTCGTCGGTCAGCACGGTCACGGTTTCGATCTCGGGGTTCGCCGCGGCGTTGTCGACGACGACGGCGTCACAGCCGGTGTGGGCGAGCACCCACTCGTCGTCCGCATCGAACAGTCGTTCGCGGCGGTGCGACGGTCGGCGCTCGATCACGAGCGTGTCCACGTCGTGCTCGTCGACGTAGTTCGCCAGCGCGTGGCGGGTGTCGTGGCTGACGATCTCGCCGACGTGCACCGGGACGTCGAGCTCGGCCGCGAGCGCGTCCGTCCGTCGCTCGAACTCGACGTCGGCACCTGACTGCTCGGTGGCAGCTTCGAGCGGCACCTGATCGGCCACCTCGTCGAATCGGACGACCGACACCGCGCCGTATTGTGGTGCTGCGAGATCCGCCGCGATGCCGACGAGTGTCTCCTCGTGTGAAGGGGTCGTCCCCTCCGGCACCGCGACGAGCGCCTCGTAGCCCTCGGTCGGGGTGATCGCGTCCCGCGTCCGTTCGACGGCCTGCCGTCCGACCTCACGGCGGACCGCGTCGACGGCCGCGCCCTCGCGCTCGACGCGATCACGTGCGTACCAGAGATACCACGCGACGCTGCCGCCCGTGATGAGGGCGGCCCCGACGAGCGGGACGAGCCCCATCTGGGTGAGCAAGACGAACCCGCCGACGACGCCGAACGCCTGCATCCAGGGGTACAGTGGCGACTCGAACGTCGGTTCGTAGGTCATCGCCCCGCGACGGAACGCGATCAGCGCGACGTTGATCAGGACGAACACGAGGATCTGGAACGCGCTCGCGAGCTTGGCGATGCTTTCGAGCGGGACGAACGCAATGAGGACGAGCAACACGACGCCCGTGAGCGTGATCGATGAGCTCGGCGTGTTGAACCGGTCGCTGATCTCGCCGAGCGAAGCGGGCACCAATCCATCGCGGCTCATCGCGAACGGGTAGCGTGACGAGGAGAGGATGCCGGCGTTGGCGGTGCTCACGAGCGCGAGCAGCGCCGCCATCACGACGACGAGAACGCCCGCCGGACCGAGTGCGGCCTCCGCGGCGACCGCCATCGGCGCCTCGGAGGCGGCGATCGCCGATGTGTCGGTGACGCCGAGCATGACGATCACGATGAGCGCGTACAGCAGCGTGGTGAACGCGAGCGAGCCGAGAATGCCGAGCGGGATGTTCCGGCTAGGGTTCTCGATCTCCTCGGCGACGCTCGCGACCTTCGTCACGCCCGCGTACGAGACGAAGACGAGCCCGGTGGCCGCGAGGATCCCGCCAGCGCTGGTCTCGAAGACGCCCGCGTAGTTCGTCGGCCGCACCGACGGCACCCCGCCGACGACGAACCAGCCGAGCGCCGCGAGCATGATCGCGACGATGATCACCTGGATGCGACCGGTCTGTTTCGCGCCGAACAGGTTGACGAGCACGAGGATCACGGCGAGGCTGAGCGCCAGCGGCGTCGTGATCGACGGCGGCACGTCGAACAGGTAGAGGAGATACGGCACCCCGCCCACCAGCGCCAGCCCGCCCTTGAACGATAGCGAGAACCAGGTACCGATGCCGGCGACCGTCCCCAGCAGCGGTCCCATGCCGCGCTCGATGAACAGGTAGGTGCCGCCCGATTCGGGCATCGCCGTCGCCATCTCCGACTTCGAGAGCGCCGCCGGGAGGACGACCAGCCCGGCCAGGACGTAGGCGACGACGACCGCCGGCCCCGCGTACTCGACGGCGACCGCGGGCAGAATGAAGATCCCGCTGCCGATCATCGCGCCGATGCTGATGGCGAGTACGGAGAACAGCCCGAGATCGCGTTCGAGGCTCTTTGGCACTAGCGATCACCACCCGTTCCGTCCGATCGGAGCCGTTCGCGCTCCGATCCGTCGGCCGACCCTTTCGGGGATTGCTCGGTCGACGACTCCCCCGCCGCCTGTTCTGACTGCCGCTCGATCTCGGGACGCTTGCCGTCATGGCGTTGTCGGGCGAGTGCGGACGCCAGCGTGGTCGCGGCACATACCGGCTCGATGCCGGCCGCGGCGAACGCGTCGACGTTCCGCGGGACGTTGACGAGTGCGATGACGCGCTCGGTCCGGCGGCATCCCAGCAGCTGTGCGACCAGCAGGTTCCGTCTGTCCGTCCGCGAGGCGACGATGGCCGTTCCCATCGACTCGATCGCCTCGCGGTCGAGCGCGGCCGTCTCGCTCGGATCGGCCAGACGGGCGTCGACACCCGCCGCTGTCGCGCGTTCGACGGCGTGCTCGTCCTCCCCGAGAAACAGCACGACGGCCGAGCTGTGTGTGAGTCGGCGAGCGAGTGTCTCCCCCACCGACCCGTCACCGCCGATCACCAGCGTTTCGTTGAACATAACGAATCGTTCCTTGTAGTGCGTAGAGAAACTGGTTCGTGATAAAGAACCGGATTTTGACGAGCTTTCGTGATTATAATTCCTGTCGTTCACCGACATTGACTGTTTCTATCGCTCTCGACATCGTTCGTTTCATCCGGATGTCCAACGCAAGCGATAGTTGGCGATCTGACATACTGGACGACGGGCCATGTTCGCTCCCTCGGCGAACCGATGTACGACTACTGACCTACGCTTTATTAGATATAACTAATCAAATATTTCGAGAGAAACAATTATGGGATTCTCCTGTAAACACAGTTGTGACGCATGAGGCTCGTCACGTCGGCACGTCCACCGATCGATGTAGAACCAGCACTCACGGTCCCAGAGGTCACGTTCCAGATGTTCATGCTCACGGTCTTCTTCACGATCGTGATGCTGTACGTGTTGGCCGTGCTGTATCACTCGTCGCGCTGGGCGTGAGTCGGAACCAGTCGTTCCTTTTCATTCACCGGCCATCCCCCTCTTACGACCCTTTAGACCGTTCACAACAACGATTTAGTAGCTCGACAACCAAGGGAGCGGTATGCCAAGCGCGACATCCGAGGATTATCTCAAAGCCATCTACCAGCTCCGCGAGGGCGACGAACCGGTCGCCACGTCGGCGATCGCCGATTCGCTCGGCGTCACGCCTCCAACGGTGACAGCAACGACCAAGCGCCTCGAAGATGCCGGCCTCGCCGAGCGCGAGGAGTACAAAGGCGTCCAGCTGACTGCCGAGGGTGAACTCGTCGCGCTCGAAACGATCCGCCACCACCGCCTGCTCGAACTGTTCCTGACCGAGCAGCTGGGCTACGACTGGGCGGAGGTCCACGAGGAGGCCGACCGGCTCGAACACCACATCAGCGAGCGCCTCGAAACCAAGCTCGCGGCGAGTCTCGGCGATCCGAGCGCCGATCCCCACGGCGCGCCGATCCCGACCGAGGATCTCGAACCGACCGCGGACGACGATGCAACGCTCGCCGACTGCAGCGAGGGCGAGACGGTCGTCGTTACACAGGTCGCCGACAGCGATCCAAAGGTGCTCTCCTATCTCGCCGACGCCGGTATCACACCTGGCACCCACCTCGAAATTACCGAGATCGCCCCCTTTGGACTGATGACAGTCGCGCCAAGCGATGGCGATGAGACGATCTCGCTTCCCGACGAGATCACCACCAGCATGTACGTCCGTGAACTCGACACAGCTCCGTCGGACAACGAGATGTCGTTGGTCGGTTAGCGTGGACAAGGTTGCCCTCCCGTCCCGTCGGACGATTCTTCTGTTCGGGCTATCGTGACAGTCGCCAGCAGCCACACTACCGCGGCCGCTGGTGGATCGCTCGTCGGAATCGGATATCGGCCACTCAGAGTATCGTATCGGTTCGATCGCGGTCGCTGGAGGACGAGTATCGAGAACGAAACACTAGGGAATGCAGAACGTCATTCATTCCGGTAGAGGCACACTGGTGTAGACAGGTGTGTCAACATACGAGTGTTCGAGCCGGTCTCTGTGGCGTGTTCAACCGTTGTGTTTCACCTCCTGCCCGGATATTAGACTATACTAATTTATATTTTTTGGAACTCTAGAACAGCATTCACGGATGGGCCTCGATGATCTCGGCAATTACCGCGCTATCGTGCGGATTCTCGGGAGAAACGTCGCCACTCGGCAGTTCATCCGAACGCCAGCAGTCCGTTTTCGTGCTATCGAGGCTGTGTTGAGAAACCGCTGAGGGTTTTGGGGCACGCTACCACTATTAGCGACTACTAATACAAGATTTCGATACAAATCTTTATTTCCTTCGCCAATTCACAGTCGTCTGAGAATGAACGACAACCCTCGTTCGAGCGAGTGTATCGCCTCCCGACTCGACCGTCGTACCCGATCCGAGGGGTCTCCTGGCTGATGCTCCCGCTTCAACTCGGCCTGCCGGAGGTCTTCGAGATCCTCGTCGGCTCGTGGCGCGAAGGCTTCGTGCAGGTCTCGGGCTTCGTCGGTGCGACGATCCTGCTGTTCAGTCTCGTCCAGTATCGCTTCGATGGCCGCCTCACCACGTGGCTTCAAGAAAACGAGCACGCCCAGCCGCTCACTGGCGCGCTGCTCGGGCTCACGCCGGGCTGTGGCGGTGCGATCATCGCCATGCCGCTCTACATCCGCGGAACGGTCAGTTTCGGGACCGTCGTCGCGGCGCTCGCGGCGACCGCCGGCGACTCGGCGTTCATCATCCTTGCGCTCGCGCCCGAGGCGGCGCTGTACGCCTACGGGATGGCGTTCGTCGCGGCGGTGCTGTTCGGCTACGCGATCGATATCTTCGGGCTCGGCGTCGGCTACGTCGACACCGCGGTCGAACGCATCGGCCGTCCAATGACCGACGGCGGGTTCGCGACGACGAGCGTCGCCGACGGCGGCCCGAGCATCGCCGACTACGACGAGCCGGACAGCCACGACCACGATCACGGCGGCGATCTCCCGAGCTACTTGCCCCAGTCTCGGCTGCTCGAACGCGTCAGTCACGCGATCCACGTTCTCTGGTGGGTCGTTCTCGCGGGCGCGCTCGTCGCCGGTGTGCTGTATCTCGCGAAGGGTGCGCAGGAGCCCGTCTGGGAGGTCGCGGCCACCTACGACGGCCTGTTCACGATCACTGGACTCGTCGGCACCACGCTGTCGTTCTACCTCTACTTCGTCGGCCGCCACTACATCGGCGAGGGCGAGACCGGCCGCGTTCGCGATTCGTTCGAAAGTCTCTACAACACTTTCCAGCACGCCGCCATGGAGACAGCGATGGTCACGGTCTGGGTCATCGCGGGCTACCTGCTCTACGAGTACGGCCTCCTGCTCACCGGCGTCGAGATCCAGTCGCTCGCGGCGGCCGCAGGTGTTCTCGCGCCGATCGCGGGCGCGGTGCTCGGGCTGATTCCTGGCTGTGCGGCACACATCGTCTTTGCGCAGCTGTACGCCCTCGAAGAGGCGATCCCGTTCTCGGCGCTCGTGGCGAACGCCATCAGTCAGGACGGCGACGCACTGTTCCCGCTGATGGCGATCGATCTGAAGGCCGCGATCATCGCCACGATCTACACGACGATCCCCGGCGTTCTCGTTGGGATTCTCGTCTACTACTTCTGGCCGTACGCACAGTTCGGCTTCGGGGTGCTCGGATGACGGGCGTCGACGGCCGACGATCGATCGGACGGATCGGAGGCCAAAACTGACATGTACGACCGCATCCTCGTCCCAACCGATGGCAGCGAGCCCGCAGCCGCCGCGGTCCGGCACGCGCTCGATCTCGCCGATCGGTACGACGCGACGCTCCACGCGCTGTTCGTCGTCGATACCGACAAGAGCTGGATGACGGTCTCGAAGGTCGAGGTCCACGACGCGCTCTGGGAGGTCGGCCGCGAGACCGCGACACGAGTCCTCGCGGAGGTCAACGCCGTGACAGGGGATGCCGGTGTCGAACTCGTCACGGAGATCCTCGAAGGAGCGCCCGATCGACGGATCCCCGAGTACGCCGCCGAGAACGGGATCGATCTCGTCGTGATGGGAACGCACGGCCGTACCGGGCTCCAGCATCGGCTCCTCGGCAGTGTTACCGAACGAGTCATCCGCGAAACCGACGTCCCGGTCATGGCAGTCAACGCCGAAGCATCGAACTAAATGGCGGGTTGTTACTCCGCTCCGCTTTCGTTCATAATCACTATTATTAGCGGCCGCTATTTTAGCAGTTAGATTAATAAAAAGGCGTCCCGTAGCGTCGGTAATGGATGCATCCGACCGGTCGGAGGACGGGATCGACCCGCCATCCGACACGCACGACGATCCCGACCGCGAAGCCGGAACCCAGGACGAGCCGTCGAATTCGGCTTCGATAGACGAGGGAAACGTCGTCCAGCTCTCGGTTCCCGATATGGACTGCCCCTCTTGTGCGGGGAAGGTCGAGCGCAGCGTCCGGAAACTCGACGGGATCGAGGACGTCGACCCGCAAGTGACGACCGGCATGCTTACCGTCACCTTCGACGATTCGACGAGCCGCGAGGCGATCACCGGTCGGGTCGAGAAGGCCGGCTACACCGTCGAGGAGCCGGGCACGACGACCACGAAGCTCTCCGTGCCGGACATGGATTGCCCTTCCTGTGCGGGCAAGGTCGAGAACGCGCTCGACGAACTGGATGGCGTCACCTCACACGAGGCTCAGCCGACGACCGGCACGGTGACCGTCACTTACGACGCGACGACCACCGAGGAGAGCGAGCTCGTCGGAGCCATCGGGAGCGCCGGCTACACAGTCACCGACGCCGCGAGCGAGGGATCGAGCACCGATGGGATCGACTCGAACGGCAGTATCTGGACGGGTCCGCGCGCGATCAAGACCTGGATCAGCGGCGGCTTCCTCGGACTCGGACTCCTCTTCGAATTCGTCCTGGGGGCGCAGAACGCCGTCGTCGGGACGGTTCTCGGGAGCGAGCTGTTCGTCGCCGATCTCCTCTTCCTCGTCGGGGTCGCGTTCGGCGGCCAGGAGATCCTCCGCAACGGCTACTACTCGGCACGAAATCTGAACCTCGATATCGACTTCCTGATGTCGATCGCCATTCTCGGTGCGCTGGTCGCGAGCCTCGTGTTCGGCGAGGCGCTCTACTTCGAGGCCGCGACGCTCGCCTTCCTGTTCAGCATTGCCGAGCTGCTCGAACGCTCCTCGATGGATCAGGCCCGCAACTCGCTCCAGGAGTTGATGGATCTCTCGCCGGACGAGGCGACCGTCAAGCGCGATGGCGATGAGGAGACGATCCCGGTCGACGAGGTATCGGTCGGCGCGGTCGTAGTGGTGCGCCCGGGCGAGAAGATCCCGATGGACGGCGACGTCGTCGAGGGCGAGAGCGCGGTCAACCAGGCCCCGATCACCGGCGAGAGCGTCCCGGTCGATAAGACCACCGGCGACGAGGTGTACGCGGGGACGATCAACGAGGAGGGCTATCTCGAAGTGCAGGTCACCTCCGGGGCCGCGGACAACACCCTCTCGCGCATCGTGGAGATGGTCGAGGACGCCCAGTCCAACAAGACCGAGCGCGAGCAGTTCGTCGAGCGGTTCTCCGCGTGGTACACGCCCGTCGTCGTCGCCTTCGCCGTCCTCGTCACGCTCGGCAGTCCGTTCGTCCTCGGAACGACGTGGTCGACGGCCGTCGTCCACGGTCTCACCCTGCTGGTGCTCGCGTGCCCGTGCGCGTTCGTCATCTCGACGCCCGTCTCGGTGGTGTCGGGCATCACGAGCGCCGCGGACAACGGCGTGCTCATCAAGGGTGGCAACCACCTCGAAGCGATGGGCGCGGTCGACGTGGTGGCGTTCGATAAAACTGGGACGCTCACGAAGGGCGAACTCACCGTGACCGACGTCGTTCCGCTCAACGGCAACACCAAAGAGAAGGTCCTCCGGTGTGCACGCGGGCTCGAAAAGCGCAGCGAGCACCCGATCGGCGAGGCGATCGTCGCCGAAGCCGGCAGTGCGGGCGTCGCCGAGCGCGAGATCGACGATTTCGAATCGATCACCGGGAAGGGCGTGCGGGCGGAACTCGACGGCACGCCACACTTCGCCGGCAAACCTGGCCTGTTCGACGATCTCGGCTTCGATCTCTCGCACGTCCACGCGACGACCGACGGTGGCGTCGTCACGGAGACGACCCGCCAGCTCTGCGAGCGCAACGATTGCTTGGACTTGCTGGAAGAGACGGTGCCCGAACTCCAATCCGAAGGCAAGACCGTCGTGCTCGTGGGAACTGAAGACGAGATCGAGGGCGTCGTCGCGGTCGCCGACGAGGTGCGCGACGAGGCCAAACGGACGGTCGCCCATCTCCAGGAACTCGGTGTCGAGCACACGGTGATGCTCACGGGTGACAACGATCGTACCGCGGGTGCGATCGCCGAGGAAGTCGGCGTCGACGAGCACCGCGCGGAGCTGCTGCCCGACCAGAAGGTCGAAGCGATCGACGAGCTGGTCGACGACTACGATGGCGTCGCGATGGTCGGCGACGGGATCAACGACGCACCGGCGCTCGCGACCGCGACCGTCGGGGTCGCGATGGGTGCTGCGGGTACCGATACGGCGCTCGAAACCGCCGACATCGCGCTGATGGGCGACGATCTCGCGAAACTGCCCTACCTCTACGAGCTCGCGAACGACGCCAACGGCGTCATCCGCCAGAACATCGTCGGCAGCCTCCTCTTCAAGGCCGGGCTCGCCGTCGCGGTCCCGTTCGGCTACGTCCCGATCTGGCTGGCCGTGCTCGCCGGCGACGCCGGCATGACCGTCGGTGTGACTGGTAACGCGATGCGGCTCTCGCGCATCCGGCCCGACGAGTGACGCTCGCTCCGTCGGCTGATGGACGAGAAACCGATCCAGGACGGCGATGGTTTCGATATCTCTGATCGAGTCGGCGACTGCATTCGGGGCGGAAGGCAAAGGTGATCGGTGACCGTTTCGTTGCTCCTGCATCGATGGGTACAGCAGGACGTCTCAGTCGGAACCTCTCGTGGATACACAGCGTCGCGGTCATCGTCGGGACGATGGTCGGTGCGGGGATCTTCGTCGTCACGGGCACGGCGGCGGAGCTCATGGGGCCGGCCGTCCCGCTCGGCTTCCTCGCCGGACTGCCGGTCGTGTTCTCGACCGCGCTCGTCTACGCGGTCTTCATGAGCGGCCCGCTCGGCGACCATCCCGGCGGTGCCTACATGCACATCTCGCGGACGTGGAACTCGACGCTCGCGGGCTACGTCTTCATCTGGCTGAAAGTCGTGGCCTTCATCGGCGCACAGGCGGTCTTCGCGATCGGTTTCGGCAACGCGATCCGCTACTGGCCCGCCCTCCGATTTCTCCCCGCCGAGTGGTGGGCGATCGCCTTTCTCACCGTCCTGTTCGTCCTCCACCTCGTCGGCGTCGACGTCTTCGGCCGGGCACAGGCGATCCTGACGGGTCTCCTCGTCGCCGTCCTCCTGCTGCTCGGCCTCCCCGGCCTGTTCCAGATCGATCCGGGGAACTTTTCGCCGCTGTTTCCCACACAGTTGTATGCCGACGGGCTCGTCGGTCCGTTCGTCGCCGGCACGAGCGCGCTCTTCTTCTCGTATATCGGCTTCGAATCGCTCGCCCAGACCGCCGGCGAGACCGAGAACCCCCGGAAGACGCTGCCGCGCGTGTTCGCGGGCAGCGTCCTCTTCATCGGACTGCTCTACTTGCTCGTAAGTGTCGTCGTCCTCGGCATCCTGCCGTGGGAGCAGGTCGCGGGGAGCGAGACGCCGCTCACCGACGCCGCGGCGACGTACTTCCCGGTCGGGACGGCCGGCATCGTCGCCGTCGGGAGCCTGCTCGCGTACACGACGACCGCCAACGCCGGCTACATGTCCCCGAGCCGGATCCTCTACGCGCTCGGTCGGGATCGACTGCTGCCCGACGCGCTCACACACGTCAACGACCGGTTCGGTACGCCGGACGTCGGGCTCACGCTCACGTGGGCGATCGCCGTCGCGTTCGTCCTCACCTCGACGTTCTCGTACGCGCTGAGCATCTCGCTGGCCGCGCTCCTGTTCATGTATATCGCCCACGCGCTCTCGCTCGTCGCCCTGCCGCACGTCAATCCGACACTGTACGAGCGCAGTGGACTGAAATTCGGGCCGGTCACAGTCGCGGTCATCGGGCTGTTCAGCGCCGGTTCGATGCTCGTCTTCCTCTCACAGACGATCTCGCTGGCGGATCTCGGCCCGGCTGTCCAGCAACTACTTGCCGGTGACGTCGGCGGAGCACTCCTCTCCAGTAGCCTTCTTCTGCTGGGGATCTGGCTCGTCGTCGGCCTCCTGGTCTACGCGGGCTACCGGCTCTCGATCGACGGCGAGTTCCCCGCGCGGCTGCCGTTCGCTTTCCTCGAAGAGTAGTGAGCGAAAGGATACTGTACGCGCGCCGACTCCGTGCAGTATGCCCGCTTTCGATGCCAGTCGCGAGGGTGCGACCGCCCGCGACGAAGCCGATCCGCTCGCCGGGTTCGCCGATCGCTTTCACCGCTCGGACGAACTCTACCTCGACGGCAACTCGCTCGGTCCGCTCTCGACGGACGCACACCGCACGCTCGAACGCGTCATCGACGAGTGGCGAGAGCTCGGCATCCGCGGCTGGACCGACGGCGATCCGCCCTGGTTTCGCTACGGGGAGTATCTCGGCGACCGTCTCGCACCGCTGCTCGGCGTCGGGGAAAGTGAGGTCGTCGCGGCAAACGCCACGACGGTCAACATCCACACGCTCGTCGGGACGTTTCTCGACACGATCGACGGGCGGCCGACGGTGCTCGTCGACGAGCTGAACTTCCCGACCGACGGCTACGCCGTCCGTGCCCAGCTCCGCCAGCGCGGGTTCGATCCCGACAATCGGCTCGTGGTCGTCGAGAGCGACGACGGACGGACGATCGACGAGGACGACGTCGTCACAGCACTGGAGACGAACGACGTCGATCTCCTCTTACTGCCATCGGTGCTCTATCGCAGCGGTCAGCTGCTCGACGTCGATCGCATCGCGACCGCCGCAGCCGACGCAGGAACGATCTGTGGATTCGATCTCGCGCACTCGATCGGTGTCGTTCCCCACGA
Organism: Halococcus thailandensis JCM 13552; assembly: GCF_000336715.1. Classification (GTDB taxonomy): domain Archaea; phylum Halobacteriota; class Halobacteria; order Halobacteriales; family Halococcaceae; genus Halococcus; species Halococcus thailandensis. The sequence goes on along the minus strand of NZ_AOMF01000165.1, from coordinate 36,647 downwards.
CCTCTCGAACGTCGACTTCGCCGTCTGGTGTAGCTACAAGTATCTCAACGCCGGCCCGGGAGCCATCGCCGGGCTCTACGTGAACGAACGCCACTTCGGCACCCAGCCCGCACTCGCCGGCTGGTGGGGTCACGAGAAGGAGACCCAGTTCGCGATGCGTTCGACGTACACGCCGGCCAACACCGCGGGCGCGTGGCAGATCGGCACGGTTCCGATGCTGAGCGCCGCACCGCTGGAGGGTGCTCTCGACATCGTCGACGAGGCCGGTATCGACGCGATCCGCGAGAAATCGCTCGATCTGACGGCGTACCTGATCGAACTCGTCGACGAACAGCTCGACGATTCGTTCGTCATCGGAACACCCCGCGAACGCGCCCGACGCGGTGGGCACGTCGCCATCGAGCATCCCCACGCGGAGCGACTCGCGGCGGCACTCGCCGCCCGCGACGCCGTGGTCGACTTCCGCCCGCCGAACGTCGTCCGGGTCTGTCCGGCACCGCTGTACACGAGCTACGTCGACGTTTGGGAGTTCGTCGCGACGTTGGCCGAGATCGCCGAATCGGGCGCGTACGAACGGTTCGATCCCGACGGTACCGTCACGTAGCGTCCCTGCGAGTGACCAACGGCTAAGTGCCGACCACCGGAATCCCACGCATGCTCTATCGCGAGTTCGAAACCCAGGCGGAGCTGGATGCACAGTACAACGTGAGCCAGGCCGTCGACGATGCCTCCGAGTACGCGGAGTTCTACACCGAGAAGAGTCGAGAGGTTCGTGCGGAGATCGATCATCACCGCGACGTCTCGTTTGGTCCGACAGTGGCCGAACGGCTCGACGTCTTCCCCGCCGACTGCGAGAACGCCCCGATCCTCCTCTTCATCCACGGCGGCTACTGGCACAGCCGCACCAGCGACGAGTTCGACTTCGTCGCCCGTGGTCCCGTCTCGGCGGGCGTGACGACCGTCGTGATGAACTATGCACTCTGTCCGTCGGTCTCGATCGACGAGATCGTCCGCCAGTCCCGTGCTGCGGTCGTCTGGCTCGCCGATCACGCGGACGAGTTCGGCAGCGACGGTGATTCCATCCACGTCGCCGGCCACTCGGCGGGTGGCCATCTGGCCGCAATGTTGCTGACGACCGACTGGGCGGGCGAATACGACCGATCGCCGGATATCATCGAGAGCGCCTGCACGATCAGCGGCCTGTTCGATCTCGCCCCGTTTCCCTACACCTGGCTCCAGCCGAAACTGCAGTTGACCTGGGACGAGGTCCGGCGCAACAGCCCGATCCGCCACGTTCCGTCGGAGGCACCGCCGCTGCTGGTCAGCTATGGCGCGGACGAGCCCGCGGAACTGCGTCGCCAGTCCGAGGATTTCCTGACCGCGTGGCAGCAGGCTGGCCTCGACGGCACCGGGCTGGCACAGCCAGCGACCAACCACTACACCGCGATCGAGGGGTTTCTCGATGCGGACAGTCGGCTCTGTTCGGCCATCCTGGAACGGATCGACAACTGATCGACGCACCGGACACGATAGAGAACCGAAAGGTCAGTTGTCGATCCCCATCACCTACTCGTTGGCTCGCTTTACCGACCGAGAGGGGTCTTCGACTTCCCCCCCTCCTTCTTTGAGCACCATAGAGGAATTTCCGTTACCCGTTTTTCCAACGTGTCTTCGTCGGTTCGCGGGGGGGGGGAACTCATCGATGTCACTAATGCTCGCCCGGAAAGTCGAAGAGCAACGAGCCAACCGCCGATCTGCTGCTGGCGGTGTTCCGGTCGGAAATCGTCTAGCAGCCTAACTCTTCCGAGAGCATAGCTCGACGATGGAGAGCAATGATATATTATATAGGTTGGACGGCGCCAACTTGCTTGTGCTTGCCGAATAGAATTGAAACGTGGGGACATACGTCGTAGATGCGATGGCACGAGATTTCACCGACGACGATCGAGGCAAATCGGTGTTCGACTACCAGGGCAACAGAGTGGGCCGGATCACGAACGTGGAAAACGGAAGTGGAACGGTCGAAACGGACGACGACTCCAGCCTGACGGACAAAATCAAGTCGGCGCTCAACTGGGATGACGACGATGACAGCCACGAGCTTCGGAGCGACGACGTCGATACGATCGACGACGATGAAGTCCGGCTCCGAAACGTATAGTCGGATCGCGTTTCCACGAACAGCGATCCAGAAGGTCACCCCTTATTTTCGAAGGCGCGCGCAGTTTTGATAGTAATATCGAGATGTGTTGACAGAAACATGTCGGATCGACGAACGTACCGCACGGGAGGCGGGCCAAACGGAGGCCGATCGACCCCGATCCATTCCGACTCGTCTCTACACCCTTCTTGGAACCCAAAGCGTGGAGTGTTCTCCGACGGACACGACGTGAACGGAGTGACTCAAAACGAGTCACGAAGTGAACGGGCCAGGAGGGATTTGAACCACAGTCGTTTCGCTCACTCCGTTCGCTTCACTCCCTGATTCAAATCTACCGTGGCTGCTTCGCTCCTCACGTTCGTTCGTCGCAGAAGCGGGCCGGGAGGGATTTGAACCCCCGACTGTCTGATTAAGAGTCAGATGCTCTGCCTAACTGAGCTACCGGCCCTGACGATTCGGAGTTACCCGGCCCCAGTCAAATACGTTTTCCTTCACCGATCACGAGCGAGGGCGATACTCTGCGACTGCGGTGTCGTGGTCTCCTCGCGAACGGGGCGAGATTCGACTGACAAGAAATTCTGTAGCGAACGGCGAGCGTCGTCCGACGCAAGCAGAGTGTGGTGATCGACCGCCGCCACCCGGTGCAGTAAAAACTACTACTGGAATCCGATGCGTCCGCCGCTGCGGCCGCGAGCAGGGTCCGCGGCACCGCCCTTGAACTCCTCGGCCATGCGGTCGTAGTAGTCGAGGATGTCCTCGGTGATCGTCGGACGAACGGTTTCGAGCGCGGACCGGAAGTGGCGCATCTCGACGACGGTGGCGTCGGGATCGTCACGGAGCGCCTGGATCGCAGCCTCGCGAGCGATGGATTCGAGATCCGAGCCGACGTAGCCGTCGGTGATCTCGGCGATCTCGCGCAGGCTCACGTCGGCCGCCAGCGGCGTGTCGTCGGTGTGGATCGAGAGGATGCGCTCGCGACCCTCGATGCTCGGCTGACCGACCATCACGAGTCGGTCGAACCGCCCCGATCTGATGAGCGCCGGGTCGATCATGTCCGGTCGGTTGGTCGCGGCGACGACCATCACGTCCTTCATGTCCTCCAGCCCGTCGAGCTCCGTGAGGAGCTGGTTGACGACGCGCTCGGAGACGTTCGAGCCCATGTCGCCACCGCGGCTCGGGGCGAGACTATCGAGTTCGTCGAAGAAAATGACTGTGGGCGAGACCTGTCGTGCCTTCTTGAACGTCTGTCGGATCGCCTTCTCGGACTCGCCGACCCACTTCGAGAGCAGCTGTGGCCCGCGCACCGAGATGAAGTTGGCGTTGGTCTCGTTGGCGACGGCCTTGGCCATCAGCGTCTTGCCCGTTCCCGGTGGCCCGTAGAGCAGCACGCCCGCTGGTGGCTCGATACCGAGCCGCGAGAAGCGCTCGGGGCTCGACAGCGGCCACTCGACGGCCTCCTTGAGTTCGCCCTTGGCATCTTCGAGCCCGCCGACGTCCCCCCACGTGATCTTCGGGAGCTCGACGAGCACCTCGCGCATCGCGCTTGGCTCGACCTCGTTGAGCGCGCCGTCGAAGTCCTCGCGCTTGATGATCATCCGATCGATGAGGCTCGGCGGGACGTCCTCCTCGTCGAGATCGATCTCGGGCAGGTAGCGCCGGAGCGCCTTCATCGCCGACTCCTTCGTGAGGCTCTCGATGTCGGCACCGACGAACCCGTGGGTCTCGTCGGCGAGCCCCGAGAGGTTCACGTCGTCCGACAGCGGCATCCCCCGCGTGTGGATCTGGAGGATCTCCTCACGCCCACGCTCGTCAGGTACCCCAATTTCGATCTCGCGGTCGAACCGACCCGGTCTGCGGAGTGCGGGATCGACCGAGTCGACGCGGTTGGTCGCGCCGATGACGATGACCTGGCCTCTGCTCTCCAGGCCGTCCATCATCGTCAGCAGCTGGGCGACGACGCGCCGTTCGACCTCTCCGGTCACGTCCTCGCGCTTCGGCGCTATCGAGTCGAGCTCGTCGATGAAGATGATCGCTGGCGACTCCTCGGTCGCGTCCTCGAAGATCTCTCGGAGCTGCTGTTCGCTCTCGCCGTAGTATTTGGAGATGATCTCCGGGCCGGCGATCGAGAAGAAACTCGCCGAAGTCTCGTTGGCGACGGCTTTCGCCAGTAAGGTCTTCCCCGTGCCGGGCGGGCCGTGGAGGAGCACTCCTTGAGGTGGCTCGATGCCGAGTTTCTGGAAGATCTGGGGGTGTTTCATCGGCAGCTCGACCATCTCGCGGACGCGCTGGATCTCGCTCTGGAGGCCGCCGATGTCCTCGTAGGTGATGCCGCCGCCCGTCTTCTCGAACCCCGAGATCGGCTCCTCGCGGAGTTCGACGTCGGTGTCCTCGGTGATGAGCGCCACCCCGTCGGGCTCGGTGTCGACGGCGATCAGCGGGATCGCCTGCCCCGGCGAGCGCATGAACGGATGGTTGGTCGAGCTCATCACGGGGACGATGTCGCGTTCCACCACGGGGCGCTTCAGGATCTGGCGTTTGACCATGCCGGCCGCGTCGCTACCGAACTGGACGGAGGCCTCCTCGGGTGGGGCGAGCACGAGCCGGTCGGCCGTCCCAGGATCGGCCTTGCGGATCTCGACGCGCTCGCCGATGCCGATGTCGGCGTTCTGTCGCGTGAACCCGTCGATCCGAACCGTATCGGTGTTCCAGTCCTGCCGATCGGCGCGCCAGACCTTCGCGGCGGTCGTGTCGCCACCCTCGATCTCGATGATGTCGCCCGGCGAGAGTTTGAGATGCAACAGGGTATCCGGATCGAGGCGGGCGATGCCGCGGCCCGAGTCGTTGGGGTACGCCTTCGCCACCTCCAGTTGGACTTCGTTCATGGCTGGCTGATGTCCCATACTCCGTCGCTGGCGGGGTTATGCCTTTTGCCTGTCCGCCCATGCCGGACCACCACGACCGGACGGCTTTTCGCCACGCCAGCCCCACCCCGACCATGCGAACACTGGCGTTCGACGGTCGCATGGGCGCGAGCGGCGACATGCTCTGTGGCGCGCTGCTCGCCGCCGGCGCGGATCCCGATGTGTTGGAGCCGATCGAGAAGGCACTCGACGTCCGGTACGCGATCGATACGACGACGAAGAACGGTATCGACGCGACGACCGTTGCCGTCCTTTTCGATGACGAATCCACCGACGACCACGACGAAACCGACGACGATCGATCGCACGACCACGGCGATCACGCGCAGACGCACGACCACACCCACCCCCATTCTCACGACGATCACGGTCACGAGCACACGCACGAGCATTCTCATGACGACCACGAAGGGCATGATCACGGCGATCACACGCACGCCGAGGGTGCTGGCCCGACCCGATCGTACACCGAAGTCGTCGAACTCGTCGAGTCGATGGGGCTCCCCGAGGAAGTCGAACGTGACGCGACGGCGATCTTCGAAATTCTGGGCGAGGCGGAGGCAGCGGTCCACGGCACCGACCTCGATGCAACCCACTTCCACGAGGTCGGCGCTGACGATGCCATCGCGGACGTCGTCGGGGCGACGCTACTGCTCGATTCGCTCGACGTCGAGCGCGTCGTGACGACGCCGATCGCGGGTGGTGGCGGTACGGTCGCGATGAGCCACGGCACCTATCCCGTGCCGGCACCCGCGGTGGTCGATGTCGTCGAACGCGCCGACTGGGCGCTTCACGGTGGCCCGGTCGACGGCGAACTCCTGACTCCCACGGGTGCGGCGATCCTCGCACACGTCGCCGACGGCGTCGAACGACTGCCCGCGCTCGATCTCGACGCGTCGGGCTACGGCGCTGGCGATCACGATTTTCCCGACTATCCGAACGTACTCCGGGCGCTGGTCGGTACCAGTAGCGAGGGCCTCACGCGCGAGGGAATTCGCGTGCTCGAAACGAACCTCGACGACGCCCCGCCGGAGGTGCTCGGCGGGTTGCACGACAGTCTCAAAGCGGCCGGCGCGCGTGACGTCTCGATCATCCCGACGACGATGAAGAAATCCCGTCCGGGCCATCTCGTGAAGGTCATCGTCAAATCCGAGGACGCAGAGCAAGTCGCCCGCCGACTCGCCGTCGAAACGGGGACCCTCGGCGTGCGCGAGACCGGCGCGCGCCACCGCTGGGTCGCTGAGCGCGCCTTTGAGACCGCGACGATCGCCATCGAGGGCGAGGAGTACGAGGTCGGGGTGAAGATCGCCAGCGATTCTGAGGGAACGGTCTACGACGTGAGCGCCGAATACGACGACGCGAGCGTGATCGCCGCCGAGACTGACGTGCCGATCCGAGAGGTCATGCGGCGGGCCGAGAATACTGTTCGAGAGTAGCTCGAAGTGCCGTCACTGCTCGCGGTGCTCCGCAAGCGCTTCCTGGATACTCAGTTCGCCGGCCGCAACACGACGGGCGAGCGCCTCGTCGATCTCGCGATTGGTATCCGACTGCTCGCGCGAGCGCGCCTTGATCACGTCGAGTTCGCCGACGGTGGGTTCGACGGTGCGCTCGCGGACCTGCTCGCCCGAGCGCCGGGCGATGTTGACGGCGGCGAGCACGTCGCCCATCCCGCGCGCACCGGTTCCGAGCGAGGGCGTCGTGCCGGTCTCGTCGACCAGTTCCACGGGAACGTCGAGTTCGTCGATGAGGGACGCGCCCGTGAGTCGTGCGCCATCACCGACACGGACGATCGGATCCGCCGCGTCGGCGATCTCGTCGGCAATGACGTCGGCAGCGTCGGCGAGCGGGACGTGAAACGCCGCGACCACCACGTCGCCCGAGAGCACGGCGATACCGGGTCGATCGCCGGGATCGACGCCGACGATCGTCCGGCCACCGTCGCGCAGCGACGAGAGCGCGCTCTCGACCGCCCGCTGTGGCTCCGCTGGATCGGCACGGATGATCTCGATCTCTTTGTCGGGTGTCTCGTCCCTGTCGGGCACGTCGTCCTCGTCGCCGACGACGAGAACGTGCGTCCGCTCGGGGAGTTCGTCGCCGGGCTCCACCGTCGTGAACTCGACGCCGCGCTCGCGGAGCTCGGTGACGACGCCGTGATAGAGCTCGAAGTCGGCGGTGGCGACGACGATCACGTTCACACTCGATCGCCGGCACAAATAAACGCTCACCACGCGGCGACAGGACGACTTTTGGTGGACGGGCGGCAACGGCCGCCGTGAGCGAACCGCTTTCGACCGGCTGTGGGGTGCTCGACGACCTCCTCGGCGGCGGGCTCCCGCGCGGGGCCGTCACGCAGGTCTACGGCCCGCCGGCCGCCGGCAAGACGAATCTCGCGCTGTCGGCGGCCGTCGAGACGGCCGTCGACGGCGATGCGAGCTACTACGTCGACACCGAGGGGCTCTCCGTGGCACGTTTCGAGCAGCTCGCACAGGCACGCAGCGCCGATCTCGACGATCTCACCTCGCGCATCGTCGTCGCCGAGGCGCTCGATTTCGACGAACAGGAGGAGGCCGTCCGCGACGCCGAACAGCTCGCCGAGCGCACCTCGTTGATCGTGCTCGACAGCGCGACGGGCTTCTATCGCCTGGAGCGGACGAACCGGGAGGACGGCGAGGCGCTCCGACAGATCGGTCGCCAGGTGACGCATCTGCTGTCGCTCGCGCGCAAACACGATCTCGCCGTGTTGCTCACCAATCAGGTGTTCGCCGATCCCGAGAGCGAGTCGGGGCGGGCGCGGGCACTCGGCGGCCACACGCTCTCCCATCTGACGGGGACGATCCTCAGACTCGAACGGTTCCGAGCGGGCAACCGCCGAGCGACGCTCGAAAAACACGGCTCGAAAGCTGCCGGCGAGACCTGCCGGTTCGCGATCACGAACGACGGTCTCGAAGCGGTCGAAGAAGGGGTTTAGGCCGGGTTCGCGGCGACGGGGGCCAGCGACGAACTGTTCGCCGAGCCGCCAGCGCTCTCGTTCGAACCGCTACCGGATTTCTGCTCGTCGAGCCACGACTGGTATTCGTCCTGTGGCATGACCGTCATGTTGGCGAGCATCTTCGAGTGGCCGGAGCCACAGAACTCGGCACAGTAGAGCTGGTAGGTGCCGGGTTCGGTGGCGTTGGTCATGATCGTGTTGTACTCGCCGGGGATGGCGTCCTGTTTGAGGCCGAGCGCCGGCACGTGGACGGCGTGGATGACGTCACGGGAGGTGATGTGGAGATAGACCGACTTGTTCGCCGGTACCGCGAGTTCGGTCGAGGAGTTGACGCCCGCGTCCGGATAGATGAACTCCCAGCCCCACTGGAAGGCGTCGATCTCGATCTCGACGGCCTGTTTGCTATCCGGGGCGGTCGCCCCCGAGCGGTTCGGATGCGTGACCGACGGTTGGATCTGCTGTTGGGCCTGGGGCTGTGCCTGATTCTCGTCGGCCGTCAGCGCGATCGCCGGGCTGCCGAGCACCGTGTAGGAGGCGACGCCGACGAACAGGAGGATGATCGCGGTGGCGACCGTCCACGTGATCTCGAGCCGCCGGTTCTCGCGGGTCGGCTGCGGATCGTCGTTGTTCCGAAATTTCCAGACTGCGTAGACCAGAATGATCTGGACGAGCAGCGTTATCGGGATCGCGACGTAGAGCAGCTTCGCGTTCAGTCCGTAGATGAGGTCCGCGTTGACCGACTGTGCCAACACCGGTTCCGTCGCGGCGAGAACGACCCCGACCACCAGCAGGGCGTACCGCCCGAGACGCGTTTTGGTCATCTGTCCGCGCTTCGGTAGTGGAGCATAAATACCTGCTGACTCCCCCGCCGATAGCCGAAAACGCGGGGCCTAAGTACGCCGATTGCGAAGATCAAAATCGAGTCACAACACCGTGACAGCCAACACAGCCACCGAGCGCAGACGGGTGACGACGCTGCTTGCGGCCGCGGCCATCGGCGTCTATCTTCTCATCGTCGTCGGAGCGACGACGGCGCTGACCGAGGCGACGCAAGCCTGCTCGACCTGGCCGCTCTGTGGCACCGATCTCTCCGATCCGCGCGTGCTCATCGCCTGGGGCCACCGCCTCGCGGCGCTCGTCGTCGGCGTCGTCGTCCTCGCGGCGCTCGTCACGACCTGGCGCTCGTCCACGTCGCGACGCGCGAAGGCTGTCCTCCTCGTCCCGTTCGTTCTCTACCCCGTCCAGATCGGACTGGGCGCGCTCGCCGCGACCACCTCGGCCGACTGGCTCTCGACGCTTCACCTGCTCTCCGGGATGGCGATCTTCGTCGGGCTCGTCCTCGCGCTCGCGTGGACGCTCGAGCTCGGCACCGACGACACGGCACCGGTCACGGATCCGGATCCACTCACGGCCGAACCGACCGACACCGGCGAGACCCCGTCACTACAGCCCTCGTCACGGCCATCCGGCCCGCTCGCCCGTGCGAAACGGATCGGCGCGGCGTATTTCCGACTGATGAAACCCCGACTGATGTGGCTGCTCTGTCTCGTGGCGGCCGCCGGGATGGCGCTCGCGGCCGGGCCGTCGCTCGATGCCGGGATCGTCGTCAGGGTGCTCGGCGGTGGCGTGCTCGCGATCGGCGCGAGCGGCACGTTCAACCACGTGCTCGAACGCAAGAAGGATCGGAAGATGCAGCGGACGAACGACCGCCCGATCGCCACCGATCAGGTGGGCGTGACGAACGCACTCGCCTTCGGCGTCCTGCTGGCGGCCGCCTCGCTCGCGCTGTTCCTCTCGGTCAACCTGCTGGCGGCCGCGCTCGGCCTCTGTGCCATCCTCTTTTATAGCGTGATCTACACGCTCGTGCTCAAACCGAACACGGTGCAGAACACCGTTCTGGGTGGTGCTGCGGGCGCGCTGCCGGCACTCATCGGCTGGGTCGGGGTGACGGGAACGATTGGCGTGCCGGGGCTCGCGCTCGCGGGCGTCATCTTCCTCTGGACGCCGGCACACTTCTACAATCTCGCGCTCGCGTACAAGGACGACTACGCCCGCGGTGGCTTTCCGATGTTGCCCGTGGTTCGTGGCGAGCGCGTCACCCGCCGACATATCGTCTGGTATCTCGCGGCCACGCTGCTCGGTGCGAGCGTCCTCGCCGCAGTCACATCGCTCGGCTGGCTCTACGCCGGCGCGACGGTCGCCTTCGGCGCACTGTTCCTCTGGACGGTCGTCAGACTCCATCGCGAGCGCAGCGAACAGGCCGCCTTCCGTGCGTTTCACGCTTCGAACGCCTATCTCGGCGCGCTGCTGTTCGCCATCGTCATCGACGCCATCCTGCTCTGAGCCGGCGATAGGCGTAAATCGGCCGAGACGCAATCTTCACCATGGCGACAGTCGAGATCGAATACTGCGTCCCCTGTGGCTTCCTCGAACGCGCCGAAAACGTCCAGCACGCGCTGCTCACGAACTTCGGTGCCAAACTCGACCGGGTGGCACTCGTCACCGGCGATCACGGCGTCTTCAGAGTGAACGTCGACGGCGAGACGGTCTTCGACAAGAGCGAGGACGAGTACGACGTCGACGGCATCACCCGCGAGGTGCGCGGTCGACTCTGACGCTCGTCGAATCGAACCCCTTAGAACGGGCGCGACCGTCGATCCAGCATGGATGCGGTACTGCGTGCTGAGGACGTTCGCCGGGAGTACGGCGAGACGGTGGCGCTCGACGGCGTCTCGCTGTCGGTCGCCGCCGGCGAGGTGTTCGCGCTGGTCGGCCCGAACGGTGCGGGCAAGACGACGCTCGTGCGCGCGCTGACCGGCACCACCGCGGTCGACGGCGCGGTGTCGCTGTTCGACTCGTCGCCCGACGCGGTTGAGAACGCACGCCTCGGCGTGCTCCCCCAATCGTTTTCGCCGCCGGCACGGCTGAGCGCGCGCGAACTGCTCGACTACTACGCCGGTCTGTACGACGATCCACGTGACATCGAGAGCGTTCTCGACGACGTCGGGATGACCGACAGCGCCGACACACGGTACGAGGACCTCTCGGGCGGCCAGCAACGCCGGACCTGCGTCGGCGCGACGCTCGTCAACGATCCCGACCTGCTGGTGCTCGACGAGCCGACGACGGGCATCGATCCGGCCGGTCGGCGCGCGCTCTGGCGACTCCTGGAGGGGCTCGCGGCCGGCGGCACGACGATCCTCCTCACCACCCACTACATGGCCGAGGCCGAGCGGCTCGCCGATCGGGTGGGGCTGCTCGCCGACGGCCAGCTGGCCGCCGTCGGTTCCCCTACTGACCTCGTCGCCGAATACGGTGGTCGGTCGCGTCTCGAAATCGAAACCGACGCCGACACGACATCGCTCGACGGGCTCGACCATACGATCGACCCCCATCCGACGGGTATCGTCGTGGGCGACGTTTCGGCGACCGAGATCGGGACGGTGGTGGACGCGCTCGAACGGAACGCCATCGACTACGGCGAGCTCGCGTGGCGACAGCCCGACCTGGAGGACGTCTATCTCACAGTGACCGACGAAAGCCGTTCGCGCGACGGTATCGACGGCGATCGCTCGCTCGCGGAGACGGGGCGGACGACGGAGGTGGCACAGTGACCGCGACCGGGCGGATCGGTGCAGCGACCAGCGCGGCGTGGCGCTCGTTCCTGCGCCGGCGGACGGCCGTCTTCTTCACCTTCTTTTTCCCCGTGATCCTCATCCTCATCTTCGGCGTGCTGGTCGGTACGCGCCTGACCGGCGGCGGACTCTTTACGGAGTCGCCGGCGTACTACGTCCCGGGCTATCTGGCCGTCGTCGTGCTCTTCACGCCGCTCTCGCGCGTCGGTAGCACGGTCGCGCGCCATCGCGAGGGCAATCGCTTCGAGAAACTCGCCAGTACGCCGCTCACCCGCTCGGAGTGGCTGCTCGCCCAGACGCTGGTCAACGTACTGATCATCGGGCTCGCGGGCCTGCTCATCCTCGGGCTCGTCGTCCTCCTCACGGGTGCGGACGTGACGCTCTCGGTCGTCGTCATCCCGTTCGTCGTCGTCTCGGTCGCGCTGTTCTGTGGCGTGGGCGCGCTTCTCGGCAGCCTCGCCGACTCTCAAGATGGGGTCATCGCGGCGAGCAACTCGCTGGCACTCCCGCTGCTCTTCCTGTCCGATACGTTCGTGCCGCCCGATCTGCTCCCCGAGTGGTTCCAGCCGGTGATGAACGTCTCGCCGCTGACGTACTTCGCTCGCGGCGTGCGCACGGTCGTCACCGGTGGGGGCGGCTGGGAGCTCGATCTCGTGGTCCTCTGCGTGCTCGCGGTCGTCTTCTTCGCACTCGGGGCGTACGCCCTGCCGCGCACGGACTGATCGGCGAGTTGCGACTCGATCTTCATTCTGGAACGGAATCGTCGTAACAGGGATCGCCGCGCATCGACCGGATCGAGGGTGCTCTCAGTTCGACGGTGCTACCGCGGCATCCAGCTGTAGAGATGGTTCAGCAGGAAGTAGGTCACGACGCCCAAAAACAGGCTGAGCGACCACGAGGCGACCGCGATGCGGCCGATGCGTGCGTGGGCGGTCTCCTTGAGTTCGGCCGGGGTGTGGGTCAGTCCGAGCACGACCGGGTAGATGACGACGGGGACCGCGATCGCCGACAGCAGGATGTGGATCGCGAGCATCACCAGATAGAGCGGTCTGATGAGGCCGGCGTAGCCGGCGAGGAACTGACCCTGTTCGATGACGATCTCCTTCTCGAACCCGCCACCCACTTTCCAGAGGTAGAGCACGAGGAAGACCATGATGAGTCCGAAGGCGGTGAGCATCGCCGCGCGGTGGCGACGGACCTCGTCGTGCCGGATGAAGTAGAAACCGACGAGCAGCGCCGTCAGCGCGAGACTGTTGACGACGGCGATGGCGTCCGAGAGCAGGAGCACCGTCCCGTCGTCGATCGGCGGAAAGATATCGAGGACGCCGGCGAACGTCCCGATGACGAGCACGTAGCCGATCACCGAGAGGACGGCGGTCGCCGCGAGCGGATGCTCCTTGACGGGGCCGTGCGTGCTGGCTGTTGCCATTCCCGGCCGTTGGCTCGTTCGAACTATCGGTCTTCTGGTTCGGCGCGGCGGGGGAAGATATTTATCGACGGTTTCGACAGTAAATGTATGGTCCGGTCGCTCCTTCAGAGCACGCTGCTCACGCGATACTCGTCGCTCCGATTTCTCCTGATGCTCCTCGGCGTCTGCGTGCTGCTCGCCAGCGGGCCGATCTGGCTCGGCACGGCCGATTTCGATTACCAGTTCGGCTACGACGGCCAGGTCGACGAGCCGAGCTTCCAGCAGCAAACGCAGACGACGCCGTACCGACAGCTCGACGCCGAGACGAAACGCATCGTCGACAACGCCATCGACGGGCAAAGCTACAGTTTCGAGGACGACGGTCTGAGCCTGCCGCAGTACGTCTCGCGCGACGGGACGTTCTACGGGTTCACGTCAAGACGAGCGGTCGACTGGACGAACCCGGGGTCGTTCGTCCCGATCCTGACCGCGCTGGCCGGCTTCTGGCTGGTCTTCGAGGCGGTCCAGCACGAGCGCCGACAGCTCGGGCCGCACGGCTACTGACGATCGTGCATCGTTTTTCACCGATAAACACAAATCGACGGCGACTGAATGGGCGTGCATGAGTGCAGAGCAGACACAGCGGCCCATCCGCTGTCTCGTCGCCAAGGTCGGACTCGACGGCCACGACCGCGGAGCACACGTCATCGCGCGCGCTTTCCGTGATGCGGGCTTCGAGGTCGTCTATTCCGGCCTCCATCGCTCGCCGGACGAGGTCGTTCAGGCCGCCGTCCAGGAGGACGTCGACGTCCTCGGGATCTCCATTCTCTCGGGGGCACACAACACGCTCGTTCCCAAGATCCTCGACGGACTCGACGAGTACGGCGCGCTCGACGACACGCTCGTCATCGTCGGCGGGATCGTCCCCGACAAGGACGAGGACGAGCTCAGGGAACGGGGCGTCTCGGCCATCTTCGGCCCCGGCGCGTCGATGGAGGACACCATCGAGTTCGTTCGCGAGAACGCCCCCGAGCGCGAATGAGCGGGCTGCTCGACCGCCTGCTCGACGGCGATCACCGTGCGCTGGCGCGGGCGATCACGAAGATCGAAAACCGAACGCCGGGCCACCGCGAACTGGTCTCCGCGCTCTACGACCACACCGGCAACGCCGAGGTCATCGGCATCACCGGCAGTCCGGGTGCGGGCAAATCCACCCTCGTCGACAAGGTCGCCGAACACTACCGAGATCAGGGATTGACCGTCGGGGTCATCGCCATCGACCCCTCCTCGCCGTTCACCGGCGGCGCGGTGCTCGGCGACCGCATCCGGATGGCCTCGAACGTGGGCGACATGGACGTCTTCTTCCGCTCGATGAGCGCGCGCGGGAGCCTCGGCGGTGTCTCGATCGCCACCGCCGACGCGGTAAAGGCGCTCGACGCCTTCGGCAAGGACCGGATCATCGTCGAGACCGTCGGCGCCGGCCAGAACGAGATCGATATCGTGAAGACCGCCGACACGGTGACGGTGCTCGTCCAGCCCGGCAGCGGCGACGACGTGCAGATGCTCAAGGCCGGCATTCTGGAGATCGCCGACGTATTCGTCGTGAACAAGGCCGATCTCGACGGTGCCGATAGGACTGTTCAGGAGTTACAGGAGATGCTCCAGCTGCGCGATGACGACCGCGGGCGCTCCTCGACCGACCACCACGCGGGCCATCACGCCGAGTCGGCCGAGGCGGTCGCGCTCCAGCGCACGGAGGCCGAGAACGGCTGGACACCGCCGATCGTCGAAGCGGTCGCCACCCGCGGCGAGGGCGTCGAGGAGTACGTCGAGGCGCTCGACGACCATCGCGCACATCTCGAAGCGACGGGTGAACTCGACGCGAAGGCGCGCGCCCGCTACGCCGAGGAGATCCGAACCCTCCTGCGCGAGGACACTGCCGACCTCCTGACCGAGGAGATCACCGCCCGCGGCGGCATCGACGAACTGGTCGCGAGCGTCACGGCCGGCGAGACCGATCCCTACGAGATCGCCGATAGCGTGCTCGCCCCCATCGCCGACTGTGCCCGCCAGCAGCGCGATTCCTGAACTGATCGGGTTTTCGAGAATCGATCTGTCGCGGACGTTTGACAACGTGGAAGTAGCGACTGGGCGGTGTCAGCGCGCGATCGCCAGCGCGACTTTTTCGATCGGGTGACGCGGCGCGGTTTCGCCGGGTCGATCGCCGAGCTGGGTCCGACAGGAGGTGCCGGGTGCGACGACTTCCTCGCCGCTGCTCTCGTCGACCTGCTCGAAGAGGATGTTCCCGATCGCCTGCGAGAGGTCGTAGTGCTCTTCCTCGTAGCCGAACGAGCCGGCCATGCCACAGCAGCCCGAATCGAGTGGGTCGACCGCGTAGCCGGCCCGTCTGAGAACCCCGACCGCGTGGTGGTCCTTGTTGAGCGCCTTCTGGTTGCAGTGGCCGTGGTAGGTGAGCGATTCCTCCTGTCCTGTAAACTCGATCTCCTCGTCGAGTCGCAGCACGTCGATGTATTCGAGCACGCCGTAGGCATTGCCCGAGACGCGCCGGGTTGAGTCGTCGTCCGGCAGGAGATCGAGATACTCGTCCTGGAACATGACGGCGTCCGAGGGTTCGGTGAAGACGACCGACCAGCCGTCCCGAACGTAGGGGTCGAGCGCCGCGACGTTCGTCTCTGCACGCCCGCGCGCCTCGTCGAGAAAGCCCTTCGAGTAGGCCGGCCGACCGCTCGACACCACGTCGTCGGGGATCTCGACGTGGACGCCCGCCGCTTCGAGCGTCAAGATTGCGGCCTTCCCCGGCGTGGTGTTGCTGTAGTTCGTGTAGGTGTCGGGAAAGAGTAGCGCCTTCTCGTTGGCGTCGGCGAGCGGGACCTTGGAGCCGCCGCGGGCGGCGAACCACTCCTCCAGACTCTCGCGCTCGAAGTGGGGGAGTTCGCGCTCAGCGGCGATGCCGGCGACTCGTTCCATCGTGGTTCGTGCGCCCGGCAGTTTCGTTCCCCAGTTCGACAGCGGCGCGAATCGGCTGCCGAGCGCGGCCAGACTGTCGATGTTGGCGAAGAGGCGCTCGCGGAGGCCTGCTCCCTCGCGCTCGTGGTACTCGTGTTTGACCTCCGTCTTGATCTTCGCCATGTCGACGCCGGTGGGGCAGTCGCTCTTGCAGCCCTTACAGCCGACACAGAGGTCGAGCACTTCCTCCTGGAACCGCTCGGAGAACATCTCCTCTTCCGAAATTTCGCCGGAGATCCCCGCCCGGAGCATGTTCGCCCGCCCGCGCGTCGTCTGGATCTCCTCCTTCGAGGCACGGTAGGTCGGACACATCGTGTTCGAATCGGTCTGCCGACAGGTGCCACAGCCGTTGCAGAGCTCGATGGCGTGGGAAAAGCCGCCCTCGCGCTCGAAATCCATCTCGGTCTGCGGCTCGAGCGAGGAGTAGTCCGCCCCGTACCGGAGGTTCTCGCGCATGTCGGCCGGCTCCTCGTCCCAGTAGACCACCTTCCCTGGGTTCATCCGCCGGTCGGGATCGGCAGCGAGTTTGAGTTCCTGGAACGCGCTCCAGAGCGCCTCGCCGTACATCTTCGGGTTGAACTCCGTGCGCGCGAGCCCGTCGCCGTGCTCGCCCGAAAAGGAGCCGTCGTGCTCCAGCACGAGCGAGGTGACGTCCTCGGAGATCGAGTGCATCGTCTCGATCCCTTCGCCGTCCTTGAGGTTCAGAATGGGTCGGATGTGGAGCGTGCCCGATCCGGCGTGCGCGAAGTAGGCCGCCGACGTGTCGTGCTCCTTCAGAACCTCTTCGAACTCATCGACGTACTCGGCGAGTTCCTCGGGCGGCACAGTTGCATCTTCGATGAACGGGTAGGGTTTCGGATCGCCCTCCAAACTCATCAGGAGCGGAATCGCAGCCTTACGGAGCTTCCAGAGCTTCAACTGGTCTTCCGGCGTGTACGCCTCCAGTACCTCGAAGGCGCTTCCCTCGTCGACGAAGTGGGCGTTCGTCTCACCGATCGCGTCCTCGAAGTCGTCCCGGAGTTCCGAGTCGTATTCGAGCATCAGCGCCGCGGCCGTCCCCTCGGGGATCGGTTCGGCGTACTGCGCGAACTCCGTCGACTCGCTCGCCAGCCGGAACACCTCGTCGTCCATCAGCTCGACGGCGCTCACGTCGAAGTCGAGCGCCTCGGGGACGGCCTCCATCGCGTCGCCCAAACTCTCGAAACAGTAGAGCGCGAGCGCGGTCTCGTCCGGTTTGCTCACGAGTTCGAGCGTTGCCTCGACGATCGTCCCCAGAGTCCCCTCCGCACCGACGAACAGCTTCGTGAGGTTGATGGCTTTCTCGCCGGCCTCGTTCTCGTAAATGGCTTTGTGGAGGTTGTAGCCCGACACCGACCGTTTCAGGGTCGGATAGCGCTCGGCGATCTCCGCCTCGTTCTCCTCGACCAGTTTCCGTACCGTGCGATAGAGTTCGGCCTCGCGGTCCTCTTTCCCCACTATGCCATCCCACTCGGGGCTGTCGAGGACCACCTCGCGGGTGTGGATCAGCGAGCCGTCGGCGAGCACGACCCGTAGCTCCTCGGTGTAGGCGTCGGTGATGCCGTAGCGCACCGAGTGCGCGCCGGTACTGTTGTTGCCGATCCCGCCGCCGATCGTCGCCCGGTTCGAGGAGGCGGGATCGGGCGCGAACTTGAGATCCCACTGATCGAGGTGATCGTCGAGGTGATCCTGGACGACGCCGGGCTGGACGGTTGCCGTTTGCCCATCGGGATCGACGTCGAGGATCGAATCCATGTGGCGGGTCGTATCGAGCACGACACAGCCCGGCCCGACGGCCTGCCCGGCCAGCGACGAACCGGTGCCGCGCGGGAGCACCGGCGTGTCGTGGTCGGCGGCGACCCGGATCGCCGCCCGGACGTCTTCGGTGTCGCGCGGGCAGACCACACCGGCGGGTCGGGCCTGATAGATGCTGCCGTCGGTCGCGTAGAGGATCTGGGAGTATTCGTCGAAGCGCACTTCGCCACGGACCTGCTCGCGGAGATCGGCGGCGAGCGCGCGATGCTCGGCGACGTCGGCGTGATCGTGACCGAGCGTGTCGGCCGAGGTTTGGATGTCCGGTGGGTCGTAGAACTCGTCGTCGACGGCCATACGTTCGATGGGCGCGAAGCGCTGTTAAGAGCTATGATAACGGATACCAACTCCGCTACAGCAGCGACTCGACGAGGCCGGATTTGAGGAGCGTTATCAACAGCGTCAGTACGGGTACGCTCAGGAGCGTCGTCGTGAGGACGGCCGCGCTGACGTACTCCGGGCCGCTGACGCCCGCCGGCGGTTCGCCGCCCAGCTCGATGAGCAGGATGAGCGACGTGATCGCCGCCGGTGCGGCACATTCGAGGACGAACACGCGCGCGACGGTCGTGTTGCCGAAGTCGAGCATGGACACGATGGCGAGCCCGACGGCCGGCGCGACGAGGAGTTTGAAGACGTTCGCCGGGCCCACGCGCGACAACGCCGCCCCGTAGTTCGCGCTCGCCAGCTGGATCCCGACGAGAATGAGCATCAGCGGGATCGACGCGTCGCCGACGAGCTGGATCGTCGTCATCGTCGCGCCGTCGGCCGGCGGGACGAGCCCAAGCGCGCGCACGACGAGCGCGAGCACGACCGCGTAGACCAGCGGCAGTCTGAACACCTTCGTGAGCGCGCCGAGGCCGCGCGCGCCGCCGGCCCGCGAGGCGAGATACACCCCGACGGTGTAGATGACGACGCTCTGAGCGACCAGATAGAGGACCGCCGTCGCCCGGCCGGTCTCGCCGAAGGCGAACTCCGAGAGTGGGATCCCGTAGTTGCCCGAGTTCGAGAAGGCACTCACCAACACGAACGCGCTCTGTATCGGCTCGCTCTCGCCGAGCACGCGCCCGACGCCTTCCGCGAGCCCGACCATGACCAGGATGAAGACGACGACGCCGACGAACACCTTCGCCAGCGTCGCACCGCCGACCGTGGTCGTCGTGAGGCTGTGGAAGACCAGCGCCGGCACGAGCACGTAGACGGTGACGGTGTTGAGTGGGCCGACGTCGATCTCGCGAACGCGTCCGAGGACGAAGCCGACCGCCGCGATGGTGACGATGGGGAGGATGGCCGTGGCGAAGACCGAGAGCAGCGACATGGCTCGGCCTACTCAACACCGGGTTACGAACGTTGCGAGACGATTCTGTCCGCTCATCGCTCCGGAACGAGCACGAGTTTGCCCAGGAAACTCTCCTCCAGGACGGCGCGCTGGGCATCGCCCGCCTCGTCGAGTCCGTACTCGCGGGCGATGTCGATCGTGAGATCGCCAGCATCCATGAGCTGGGCCAGCCGGGCGAGCGGCACGCGGAAGTCCGGCGTGTTGAACATACTCATGAACTGGTAGGAGACGTCCTTGCTCCGGGCGACGCCGTCGTTCTCCAGCCCGACTGCCGGATCGCTCTCGCCGATGCCGACCACCCGCGCGCCGGTCGCGGCGACGTCGGCGTCGAACTGGAGGTAGTCGTCGAGGCGATGGTCGAGGATCACGTCGACGCCGTCGGTGCCCGGACCCGCGCTCGCGACTTCCTGCACCGCGTCGACGAGATCGTCCCGCGAGTAATCGAAGACCGCGTCGGCACCCAGTTCGGCGAGGCGGTCGTGGTAGTCCGGACTGGCGGTCGTCAGCACCCGTGCACCGGTCGCGGCGGCGAGCTGGACCGCGACGTGGCCGACCCCGCCGGAGCCGCCGTGGATCAGACAAGTCTCGCCGAGTTCGAGACCCGCGTGATCGACGAGCGCGCGCCAGGCCGTCACGCCGGCGACGCCCGCCGCACCCGCCGCAGTCGTGTCCACACCGTCGGGCAGCGTGACGAGTCGATCCGTGGGGACGGCGACGCGCTCGGCGTAGCCACCGTAGTGGTCGCGGCCGATGCCCGTCCCGTAGACGCGATCGCCGGCCGCGAATCCATCGACCGCGGAGCCGGTCTCGTGGACTTCGCCGGCGACATCGGTTCCCGGGATCATCGGGAGCGCGAACGGTTCGTATCCCCCGTCTCGGAAGTAGGTATCGACTGGGTTGACGCCGGCGGCGTGGACATCGACGAGCACTTCATCGTCGCCTGGCATTGGGTCGTCGATCTCCTCGGTCGTGAGTACGTCCGGACCGCCGTGGTCGTGATATCTGACGGCGCGCATGACGGTGACTCGTCGACCGACGGGAAAAATCTACCTCCGAGAGGGCTTTGTCCGTCGGCGGTCAAACGACCCCGATGCGGCTGATCGCCCACCGCGCTTTCGCCGACCGCTATCCCGCGAACACGCTCGTCGCCATCGAGAACGCGGTCGCCGACGCGGACGTGATCGAACTCGACGTTCGACGGTGTGGCTCGGGCGAGCTCGTCGTCTTCCACGACGAGGTAGTCGACCGGGCGACCGACGGCTCCGGGCGCGTCGACGAACTCCCGCTCTCGCGGCTCGAAGCGCTCGACGTACACGGGACGGGCACGGGAGTGCCATCGCTCGCGACGGCCGCCGACGCGATCCCGGACGGGACGGGGATCAACCTCGAACTGAAGGAGCGCGGGATCGCGAACGAGGCGATCGCGGCTGCTTCGACCGTCGACAACGAGGTCATCGTCTCGTCGTTCGACGGCGAGGCGCTCGACCAGCTCGACACCGACGATCCGACCGTGGAGCTGGCCTATCTCTTCGGACTGAACACCGACGAGGACTTCGAGCATGCACTCGCGCTCGACTGTGGGTATATCCACGTCCACTGGAGCCACTGGCTGCTGACCGACGCGATCGAGCGTGCCCACGACGCCGAGATGAAGGTGAACGTCTGGACGATCGATAGTTCGATCGCGATCGGGCTGCTCGAACGGGCCGGCGTCGACGGCGTCATCGCCGATTCGCCGGACGTGCTCTGAGATGGGGACGGATCGGCGAACAGTGGTCGTCAGTGAGCCGTCAGCGACGAACGTGTCTGATATCTGTCCAACGAACGGCCAGTTCGCCGGGCGAGCGACGTCGTGAATCGCGGGGATTTATGCGCTCGCCACTCCGTTCACGAAGTGATGCGACTCCACGAATATCAGGCAAAGGAAGTCTTCGCCGAGGCCGGCATGCCGACGCCCGAGTCGGCGCTGGCCGAAAGCACCGACGAGGTGCTCGACGCGGCCGAATCGATCGGCTATCCGGTCGCGGTGAAGGCACAGGTCCACGTCGGCGGGCGGGGGAAGGCCGGCGGGATCGAACTCGCCGAGAGCGACGACGAGGCCCGCGAGGCCGCCGACTCGATTCTCGGGATGGATCTCAAGGGCTACACCGTCGAGCGCGTGCTCGTCGAACAGGCCGTGGACTTCGTCGACGAGCTCTACGTCGGCGTGACGATGGATCGCGGCGCGGGCGAGCCCGTGGCGATGGTCTCCTCGGAGGGTGGCGTCGACATCGAATCGGTCGCCGAGGAGAGCCCGGAGGCCATCGCGCGCGAACACGTCGATCCCGCCTTCGGCATGCACCACTATCAGGCCAACCGGGCGGTCTACGACGCGGGCGTCGATCGCGAGGTCGCCTCCGACGTCGCGAGCGTGCTCACGACGCTGTTCGATCTCTGGGAGGATCGCGACGCGAGCGAGGCCGAGATCAACCCGCTGATGATCACGGGCGACGACGAGGTCGTCGCGGCCGACGCGGTGATGAACATCGACGACGACGCGCTCTTTCGCCAGCCCGATCTCGCCGAGATGGAGGAGGCCGCGGCAGGTGACGATCTCGAAGCGAAGGCCAACGAGTACGGGTTCGACTACGTCCGTCTCGACGGCAACGTCGGCATCATCGGCAACGGGGCCGGGCTCGTCATGACGACGCTCGATCTCGTCGACTACTACGGGGGCGAACCGGCGAACTTCCTCGACATCGGTGGCGGCGCGAAGGCCGAACGCGTGGCGAACGCGCTCGACATGGTCTTCTCGGACGACAACGTCGACAGCGTGGTCTTCAACCTCTTCGGGGGCATCACCCGCGGCGACGAGGTGGCACGCGGCATCAACAGCGCCATCGAGGAGTTCGACGAGCTTCCGAAACCCGTCGTCGTCAGGCTGGCAGGGACGAACGCCGAGGAAGGCATGGAGATCCTGAACGCCGACGCGCTCGACGTCGAGCAGACGCTCGAAGGCGCGGTCCAGCGAGCCGTCGAGCAGGCCGGAGGTGCGCAATGAGCGTCCTCGTCGACGAGGACACGCGCGTCGTCGTCCAGGGGATCACCGGCGGCGAGGGCGAGTTCCACGCCGGTCAGATGATGGAGTACGGGACGAACGTCGTCGCGGGCGCGGTCCCCGGGCGGGGCGGCGAGGAGGTCCACGGCGTGCCGGTCTACGACACCGTCGCCGGCGCTGCCGAGGCCGAGAACGCCGACGCATCCGTCGTCCTCGTCCCGCCGGCCTTTGCGGCCGACGCCATCTTCGAGGCGCTCGATTCGCCCGTCGATCTGGTGGTGGCGATCACCGAGGGCATTCCGACCCAGGACATGAGCCGCGTCAAGAAGCGCCTCGGCGAGACCGACAAACATCTCGTCGGGCCGAACTGTCCCGGTGTCATCACACCCGGCGAGGCCAAGTTGGGAATTCTGCCGGGCAACATCTTCTCGTCGGGCAACGTGGGACTCGTCTCGCGCTCGGGCACCCTGACCTACCAGGTCGTCGATAACCTCACCGACCGCGGACTGGGCCAGACGACGGCGATCGGCATCGGCGGCGACCCGATCATCGGGACGGACTTCGTCGACGCGCTCTCGCTGTTCGAAGCGGACCCGGCAACCGAGGCGGTCGTGATGTGCGGCGAGATCGGTGGCAGCGACGAGGAAGAGGCCGCCCGGTACATCGACGAGAACATGGACACGCCCGTGGCGGGCTTCATCGCGGGCCGGACCGCGCCCGCCGGCAAGCGGATGGGTCACGCCGGCGCGATCGTGAGCGGTTCCGGTGCCGGCACCGCCGAGAGCAAGATCGAAGCGCTCGGCGACGCCGGCGTGCCCGTCGGCGACACGCCCGAGGAAGTCGCCGACAACGTCGAAGAGCTGCTGTAACCCGACGATTTCCCGTTTTCGATCGTTTTTGAGGCCAGTCCTGCGATCCGATCGGCTCTGAGTTGGCGATCACCAGCAGAGCGTGGCAATTGGTAACAACATTTAAGCGACTGGCTGTGCAACACTGCGACGCAGACACGCGGGGTCTGCGCTACGCTCGGCCGACACGGGGCCGCCGAGTGTGGGAGCATACGCGAACCACGGGCCGGGGGCCAAACCGGCCGGCCCGTTTTTCGCTCGCGATCACGAACGGTAGCACCGACGACAACGAACTGTTTCGGAGACGAAACACATATCCTTTCATCCGACTAAACGAGTCGTTGGATGCAGCACAGGAGCCGTTTATCGGCTACGACGAACGATACGATATCCCCCGAAGGGCACTACCGTCGGACGGCGGACCCATGTTAGAGGAGTTCTTCGTCCGGCTGGCCGGCACGGACCCGATCTGGCAGGCGCTCGTCGGCGGGCTGGTGATCGCCGGGCTCAACGCCGTCGGCGCGCTGTCGGTGATCGTCTGGCGCGATCCGAGCGAGCGCGCGCTCGACGGCGCGCTCGGCTTCGCCGGCGGGGTCATGCTCGCGGCGAGTTTCACGAGTCTCATCATCCCCGGCATCGAGGAGTACGCCAACGGGAGCCTCTTTCCGGTCGTCGTCGGCGTCCTGCTCGGCGCGATCGTGCTCGACCGCGGTGAGAAGTGGGTTCCCTACGTGCAGCGTCTCGTCACCGGTCGCAGCAGGGAGGAGCTCTCGACCGACGGGGGCGAGGCGGTTGCGGCCCACCGCGCTGCCAGCGAGCGCCGCATCACCCCGCTCATCATCTTCATCGTCGCGATCACGCTGCACAACATGCCCGAGGCGCTCGCGGTCGGCGTCGGCTTCGGCTCGGGCAACCTGAGCAATGCCATCGCGCTGATGCTCGCCATCGGCATCCAGAACATCCCGGAGGGGCTCGCAGTCGCGGTCGCCGCCCGCAACGCCGGGCTTGGATCGCTGTTCTACGCCGGCGTTACGGGGATCCGCTCGGGACTCGTCGAACTCCCGATCGCCGTCTTCGGCGCGGTCGCGGTCTCGTTCGCCGCGCCCCTCCTGCCCTACGCGATGGGCTTTGCCGCCGGCGGTATGCTCTACGTCATCATCGACGAGATCGTCCCCCAGACCCACGAACGCGGCCACGAGCGGGTAGCGACGCTCGGCACGATCGTCGGACTGGTCGTGATGCTCTCGCTCGACGTCGCGCTCGGCTGAGATCGATTCGGATGCCTCGCTCGCGAGCGATCGCCGCGACCACAATCGATATCGCCGTCACACACCCATTCGAGACGTGTCCGACGCCCACGAGACGCTCCGCGAGGACCCCGTACTGCGCGCGCTGATCGAGGAGTTCGGCGAGATCGAGATCGACACCGCCGAGGATCCCTTCGAGCGACTGGTCGTCTCGATCATCAACCAGTCGATCTCGACGGCCTCGGCGAACGCCGTCCGCGAACGCGTCTTCGAACGATTCGACGAGATCACGCCGGCGACGGTGCTCGCGGCCGACGCCGACGCACTCAGCGATGCGGGTCTCGGGGAGGCGAAAACCGAGTACGTCAGAAACGCCGCCCGCGCGTTCCGCGAGCGCGATCTCGGCCGCGAGGGGCTCGCCGACGCGTCCGACGAGGAAGTCATCGACGAACTCGGTGAGATCCGTGGGATCGGCGAGTGGACCGCGCGGATGTATCTCATCTTCGCGCTCGGTCGCGAGGACGTCCTCCCGCTGGGTGATCTCGCGGTGCGCCGCGGCATCGAATCGCTATACGGCGATGGCGAGGAGTTGACACGTGCGGAGATGCGTGAGATCGCCGAGCGCTGGCGACCCTACCGCAGCCTCGCCACGCTCTACATCTGGCACCACTACGAGTCGTAGCCCTCGCGGCGATCGGTGCGCACGCCATACCGGCCGGTTCGATCCTTTCCTTCCTCTCGCTCGTCCGTCGATACGACCCGTCCACGTGGAGTCGAGCGGGTCGGCGTCTGTCGGTCAGCGATGATCGTGGGCGGTGAGGTGAGCGTGACCGCTTTCGCCGGGTGGACAGAGTTCGACGGTCGCGTGATCGACGTCGTTCGTGGCGAGCACGTCGTGCACGCGTCGGGTGAGCGCGTTGTCGTCGGCGGCGGTGTCGGCTTCGACGTGTGCGGTGGCGATGGTGATCTCGCTGCAGATCTGCCACGCGTGGAGATCGGCGACCCGTTCGACGCCGTCGGTCTCCTCGATCGTCGCGCGCACTGCTTCGGTATCGAACGGCGTGCGGTGGAGGAAGATCCGGCCGCTCCCGCGCAGGAGCTTGCCCGCGCTCCAGACGATCACGAGTGCGATGAGTCCCGCCGTGATCGGATCGATGATTCGGATTCCCGTGTATTCGACCGCGAGCACCGAGACGATGACCGCGATCGACCCGCCGGCGTCGCCGAGGAGATGGTAGAACGCGCCGCGCTCGTTGAGGCTCATCTCGCCGCCCTCGATGACGTAGACTGACAGCAGATTTATCACGAGACCGCCGACGGCGATGGCGAGCGTCGGCCCGGTGGCGATGGCGACGGGATCGACGAAGCGCTGGTACGCCTCGTAGAGGATGAAGCCGACCATCGGGAGCAGGAGTGCGCCGTTGACGAACGCCGAGAGCGGTTCGAGCCGATGGAGGCCGAACGAGTAGCGGTCGTCGGTGCCGTAACGGGCGGCGACGTAGGAGGCCGCGAAGGCCATCACGTACGCGAGCGCATCGAACAGCATGTGGATCGCGTCACTCAGCAGGGCGACCGAACCGAACAGCAGCCCGCCGGCGAGTTCGGCGAGGAAGCCGAGCAGGTTGATCGCCGCGACGAGCGCGAGATTGCGCGTGCTCGTGTCGCCATGATCGTGGCCTGTTCCGTCTCCGTGGCCACCGACCCCACCACCCTCTTGCTCACCAGTGTGCGCTGGCATATCGCTCATTACCGACTATCGGTTCTCCGGATGTATTAACTCTACTGTCAAAATAGCCCCGATTCATGGCCATAATTAACAATATTTTCGCTGTGAGTTATCATCGATATGCTGGCCGTCCATTGCCGGTATCGGCCGTGGATCGGGAGCCGTCGTGCGGTCTGTGGCGCTATCCGGTGACGTAACGCCTTTATCATGCGGGTTCGACCGTTAACGTGCATGAGTCAGTCGCATAATCGGGGTCTCATCGAGGACTTCGGGCGGTGGCGGGAGTTCGCGCCCGGCATGTGGGCGTGGATATTTCACAAGTTCACCGGCTGGGTGCTCATCGGCTACCTGTTCACCCACGTCGCCGTACTGAGCACCGCGATCTCCGGCCCGCAGTTGTACACGACGACGCTGCGCTCGCTCGAAAGTCTGCTGTTGGTTCGCGTTCTCGAAGTGGGGCTGCTCGCCGTGGCGACCTTCCACATCATGAACGGGATCCGGCTGCTGTTCATCGATCTCGGCGTGGGTCTCGAATCGCAGGACAAGAGCTTCTACGCATCGCTCGTGCTGACGGGTGCGATCGCCGTCGCGAGCGTGCCGACCTTCCTCTCGGGGGCCTTCTGAATGGCCGAACGCTACTCCTCGTTCGATCGGCGCGGCTGGGCGTGGTTCCTCCAGCGACTGACCGCGGCGTTTCTCGTCATCGTACTCGCCTTCCACTTCATGCTGCTGCACTTCGTCAACCACGCCTACGAGATCACCTTCCTCGGCTCGCAGGCACGGATGAGCCAGGTTGGCTACTTCGTCACGATGGTGCTCTTCCTCGTGACGGCGACGTTCCACGGCGTCAACGGCGTGTTCAACGCGCTGGTGAACCAGGGTCTGAAGGGAACCCAGAAGAAGGTCGTCCTCGGCGTGCTGGCAATCGCCGGCGTTGGACTCGTCGTGCAGGGGATCCGACTCGCACTCGCGATGACGGGACTGGTGTAAACACATGAGTACACAGCTACAACGAAGCGAACAGGAAACGGACGAATCGCCACAAGAGCAGCGCCTCGAACGCAAGCGCTTCGACGAGAGCGAACGCGAAGCCCAGCGCACCGAGGAGGAGTCGACCGGCGACGAGACGCCATACGTCCACCTCAAGGTGTTCCGCTACGATCCGGAGGTCGAGGGCAAACGCGAACCGCACTTCGACGACTTCCGCGTGCCCGCACCGCAGGGGACGACCGTGCTCGACGCGCTGATGTACGCCCGCGACGAGTTCGACTCGACGCTCACCTTCCGGCACTCCTGTCGACAGGCGGTCTGTGGCTCGGATGCCCTCTTCATCAACGGCTCACAGCGACTCGGCTGCCAGACGCAGATCCAGGACTTGGACCAGCGGCCCGTGCGCGTCGAACCGCTCCCCCACCAGGAGGTCGAGAAGGACCTCGTGGTCGACATGGAGCATTTCTACGACCAGATGGAGGCCGTCGAGCCGTACTTCCAGGGCGAGACGCCCGACGAGGAGGAGCAGCTCCAGAGCCGCGAGAACCGCGAGAAGGTGAAGATGAGCACGCGCTGTATCTGGTGTGGCGCCTGCCAGTCCTCGTGTAACATCGCCGCCGGCGACAACGAGTATCTCGGCCCCGCCGCGATCAACAAGGCCTACCGGTTCGCGATGGACGAGCGCGAGGACGACGACATCAAGCAACACCGGATGAACATCCTCGAACAGGAACACGGCGTCTGGCGCTGTCAGACCCAGTTCTCCTGCACCGAGGTCTGCCCGAAGGACATCCCGCTCACCGAGCATATCCAGGAGATGAAGCGCGAAGCGGTCAAAGACAATCTGAAGTTCTGGTAAAGTGAGACGATTCCGTCTGCTATGAGCGATTAACGAACCGTTGTAAGCACAGATACCCTAGTTGCATATCAGATAACATATTGAATTTGTACCGGTACGGTTCTTCTTTGGGAGGAGCATTGATCACAAGACCACGCAATGTTGTTCATCTATACCGACCATATCTGTCAGCACCCTTTGAATCACCGAACTGTCGCCGTCCAGTTCCCACACAGCAACTGAACGTCCGAGATGATGCGGCCGTGTGTCGGCATAGCGATGACGTCGACGTCGCGCAACTCGGCATAATCGAGGATTGTGCTGTATGGCTCCCCCTAGAGGACCTCCGTCACAGTAGAGACGCCACGCTCGTGGGCGCGCTCGGCGGCGTCGCTGACGATCTCTTGATACCGACTGATGGCAGCGAGCCAGCGGCTGCAGCCGTCAGTCACGGTATCGCGATCGCCGAAGCAATCGGCGCTCGTATTCATGCGGTCAACATCATTGATGCCGACGCGCTAGCTCCAACACCCGAACACACAGCACCAAAGAAACTACTTGACCGATTCGAAGCAGAAGGCGAACGTACAACCGGCGAGATCGCCACACGTGCTACCAACGCGGGCGTTGACGTGACGACAAGCGTTCGTGAGGGCTACCCAACACGTGATCTCCTCGCGTACGCCGACGCTCACAACATCGATCTCATAGCGATGGGCACAACTGGACAGACGAACCTCAACCGCTACCTCCTCGGGAGCACGGCTGAACGCGTCATCAGACACGCTGAGGTGCCAGTATTGGCAGTCAACGCAAAGGGAAGTATGAAGCGATAACAGCCGACGAGCTAAGCGAACACAGTATAGCAGATAAATGACTGATCAGTACATAGATCTCGTCAAGCAGGGACCAGTGTGCGTGAATTTCAGACGATGATGCTGCATCCTTGGTACTGAGGCCAATCAGAACCACGCGTTCGATGACGCCATTGACTCATCGGCCTTCTCCACCCGTTCTTTCTCCATGTTCGGGGACTTAGCAGGCTTTTATACCATCAGAGCCGACTGTCTCGGTATTGTCCTTCAGAAGGTATTCTCCCGCGATCGCCCTCACGGTCAAGCACGATATACGCCAGCAAAAACTACCTCAGGTGGAGTTCCAAGCTATCCGTACTACTATATGTCAGCGTCATCGACGCCGTCAGCGTCGACGTCGCCCCCAACGAGAAGCGAAGTGAACACAGTAGTCTGAGCACGACGAAGGCGCTCGCTCACGGCCTGATCGGAGATTCCCAGCCGATCGCCGAGTCCTTCGGTCGTAATATCCCGGGGGATCGCAAAATATCCCTCTTCGAGCGCGGTGAGCAACGTTTCACGCTGGGCAGCCGTGAGTCCCGACGTGTCAACCGCTGGTTCATCCGGATGGTAGAGGCGCTGGAGGTTGAGTGGACCATCCAGTAAATCCGTACCCAGATAGAACTGCAACGTTATCTCCTCTCAGCCCCTCTATATGGGTGTTCTCTGTGGAGAANTACCCAGATAGAACTGCAACGTTATCTCCTCTCAGCCCCTCTATATGGGTGTTCTCTGTGGAGAATGTATATCATGTCGCCCAGACCTCACCCCGTCACAATCACCCTGACCGCTCAAGATCGTCTCGATCTTGAAGCGGTCATACGCAAAGCAACCAGCCCACAACGGGATGTGTTCCGTGCGCGTATTGTTCTCCTCGCAGCTGCGGGAGCCACTAATACTGAAATCGCGGAGGAACTCGCCTGCACGAGGAAAACCGTCCGCAAGTGGCGCGGACGCTTTGCTGAGGCTGGCCGGGCCGGGCTCGCGGACGCGCCCCGATCCGGCCGACCACCCATCTACGATGATACCGTCCGTGCGCACATCACCGCTCTCGCGTGTGAACTCCCGGTCAAACACGATCTTCCCCTCTCCCGATTGAGCATCACCGATATTCACATGGTCGCTGTTTCTGAGATCGATCTCTGTCCCTCACCATCAACGATCGCCGCCTGGCTCAAGCACGCGGCGATCAAACCGTGGACGTGGACCTCGTGGAAGACACCACGAGATCCGGAGTTTGCCCAGAAAGCTGCGCCTGTCCTCGATCTGTACAACGGAACGTGGAACGGCGAAGATCTAACTGACGGAGACGTAGTCATCTGTGCCGACGAAAAGACAGCGATCAAAGCCCGGTCCCGGCACCGCAGTCCGCCGGGACCGGGCACACCGTTGCACGTCGAGCATGAATACGATCGCCACGGTGGCTGTACGTATCAAGCGGCTCTCATCGTCGGTACAGGAGAAGTCTATGGACGGTGTGTGACACGGAACACCCGAGCGAATTTCGAGCGACTCGTCGAAGACGTGATGAACCACCCGATCTGCCGTCGAGCAGATCGGGGGTTCTGGATCCTCGACAACGGGACTGCGCATCACCCAAACACGTTCACTGGCTGGCTGAAAAAGCAGTATGACAACGTCGAAGGAGTGCATCTGCCGAAGGGAGCCTCGTGGCTGAATCAGATTGAACTCTACTTCTCAGTACTAACTCGGAAAGCGTTGACTGGTGGGAGCTTCGAGTCGATCGTGGAATTGATGCACCAGATCGCGGGATTCGAAGTGCTCTGGAACGCGGTTCCAGAGCCATTCGAGTGGACCTACACGACAGGTGATTTGGAGCGGTTGCTTGCGAAGCTGCCAGCAATAGCGTAAAGCTCGCTGGAAGCGTCTGAGTAGTATGGTCCCGGTTCCAGAGCCAGTTCGCCGGACGCTCACCGATCGCCTTGAGACCCACGCGCGCACCGCGTGAGGTGAGCGGTGCGCGCGTGTAGACGTTCGCTTCCGCGGCGACTATGTCTACATCGACGCCTTCGAGAGGAATCCATGGATTCGGCCTGATGCATCCGAAGAAGAGCAAGAACGGATCCAACAGACACCGATGAAACTCTGCCGTCTAACGTGGATGGGTGATATTGATTCATGGGAATTCGCCTTCTACAAATACAGTGACGAGCGGTACGAGCCGTCGATTTCCCTCGACGGCTCGTTCGGTGGATCTCCAGAAGCCTGCTTCGACACCGCTGCGCAAGTCTACCTCCGGTAGCGGTGGTCACACGGGGCCTGCTACTGGGTACGGATTTACTGGATGGTCCANCCAGAAGCCTGCTTCGACACCGCTGCGCAAGTCTACCTCCGGTAGCGGTGGTCACACGGGGCCTGCTACTGGGTACGGATTTACTGGATGGTCCATTGAGTATACCATCTCGTCTGCCCTGATCGCTGCAGCCGCAGATCGATCAACCGACAGACCGCCGAAAGATCACGGCAACATCCAACTCGAATGGCTACACATAATCCAGCCACGACGGAAGCAGCCGACCCAGTAGCAACGAACTCAACTGACGTAATGAACGCCGGATGAACTGAGAGAGGAGCGAGCCCTGAAGCTACGAGTCTCAGGATCCCCACGATCGCAGATGCCGACGAGACCGCTGCTATCGCCGCTGCGGTCGGCGCGAACCTCAGCGACCGTGTCGTAACCTGCCTTGCGTTATGCCTCCAAGTAGCCGTCGTACACCATGAACGAAGGGACAATTCAGGCCGCGGAATTCTCACGTCATGAGACGGATTCTATGACACACTCCAACGTACAACGCTGAGTCGAGGTACGATCAATTGGATCGAATCGCTCATGACGTCCACGGAGGAACACGTGAAACGATGTCGATCGTTCGCAGCGCATTCGTCGATCGATCAAACGTGGGACGGGCGCGATGAGCGAGTGGCGACGCCGGACGGGCTACTCGATAGCCGTGCTCGTGATCTTGATGATCGCGTACGCAATCGCCTACTATTACGGAATGAGTGTCTTCGAGGGCGAACCCAAGACGTTTCTTCACTCGTTGCAGGTCGTCATCGAGGCGTTCACCACGACTGGCTTCGGATCGGATTCGCCGTGGACGAGCCCTGCGATGAACGTTCTCGTCATCGCGATGGACCTCACGGGCGTCGCGCTCATCTTCCTCGCGCTACCGGTCGTTGTCTTCCCGCTGATCGAGGAAAGTTTCTCGACGAGCGCACCGTCCAGCGTCACCCTTACCGATCACATCGTCATTTGTGCGTACACGCCACGGGGCGAGATGTTTATCGAGGAACTCACGAGTCGAGGGATACCCTACTTCGTACTCGTAGCCGATCGCGACCGTGCCGACGACCTTCACGAGGACGGCGTGATGGTCGTTCATGGCGATCCGGAGTCACCTGACGCGCTCGCACGGGTAAACCTCGCGGATGCACGGGCACTCGTCGCCGACGCCAGCGACGAGGAGAACGCCTCCATTGTGCTCGCGGCTGCCGAAAGTGACACCCGCGTGCTGACATTCGTCGAGAACACTGGAGCTGCCGACTATCACCGATATGCGGGTGCCGACGATGTGTTTTCTCCGCGCCGGCTTGTCGGCGAGAGCCTCGCGAACAAGGTCACGACCGCGGTCTCGACGGAACTCGGTGACGCCATCGAGATCGATCCAACCTTCGAAATCGTCGAACTGCCTGTTCAGTCGGGCAGTGACCTCGCGGGTACCACGATCGCCGACAGTGCCATTACCGAACGCACGGGCGCGAACGTCATCGGTGCGTGGCTGCGCGGTGAGTTCGTCAGCCCACCGGCCCCCGACACCCGCCTCGACGAGCACTCGCTTTTATTGGTCGCCGGACGCGAATCGCAACTCGAACGGCTAAAGGAGATGACGATGCTTGAGACACGCCCACGCCGGCGTGGGCGTGTGATCGTTGCCGGGCTGGGGGAAGTCGGCAGTACGGTCGCCAAAACAGTCGAAACCGACGGTCTCGAGACCGTGACCGTCGATATCGAAGATCGATCGGACGTCGACGTCGTCGGTGACGTTACCGAGGAAAGCACGCTGCGCGAGGCGGGTATCGAGGAAGCGAGCGCGGTGATCCTTGCACTGCCCGACGACACCCAGACGGTGTTCGCGACGCTCGTCATCCGCGAACTTTCGCCCGACGTAGAGGTGCTTGCCCGCTCGAAGGAAACCGCGAGCGTCCGCAAGCTCTATCGTGCCGGGGCGGACTACGTACTCGCACTCGCTATTGTCAGTGGGCGGATGCTCGCTTCAACCATTCTCGATGAGGAGGTGATGGGCTTCGACAAACAGATCGAGGTGGTGAAGACGCGCTGTTCGGGCCTCGACGGGCGCACGCTTCGGGAGGCCGATATCCGGGCACGCACGGGCTGTACCGTCGTTGCCGTCGAACGCGACGGGACGACGGTCACCGATGTCGGTCCTGACTTCGAGGTACGGGCGAGCGACAAGCTCATCGTTGTCGGCACTGACGTGGCGATGAACCATTTCGCCGCATCGTTCGAGTTGGCTTCTCCGCCTTAAAGGGCGGAGCTTGCGGGTGAACTCCCGTTCTACCCGTCGCGGCTCTCGCTAGAGGCAGGTGAAAATGAGCAGTTCTTGGAGCGTTATCACACTCGAACGAAGAACTGCTCATATTTTGACTAGACAGTGCGTTTAGGAAATCGAACAGCTGGTTCCGTCGGGCGGACTCGCACTGCCGTATTTCTGGATTGAAGAGACCGATAGCGACACCGTCGAGACGGCGCTCCGTGAGGAACCGGCTGTCGATACTGTCCGGCAGGTCGATGCGCTGGATGGTAACCGCCGCCAGCGGGATGAGATGATGTACTTAGGCTGACTGCGTGACTGATCGCCAGACTCTTTCCCAGCAATCCGCGCACAGCTGTGACTGTACTCGTCGGTTCGGGTCTTCTCTACTCTCATCCGAAAGGATGAGCTGGTGTCTAGGGTAGCGTGATACGGACGCTGGCCTTCCACATCGTGCGCATTCTTTGCCTTGCATTATTTATCTCCCACGTGATGGTAGCTACCCGCTTTCGTGTGTATTGTGTTTGCAATTGACGGGTGATACTACCGAGAGAGTGGGACGCTCACCTAGAAGTATTTCGGGAAACCGTAAGCGGTTCCCTCACCTTGTGTGACGGTAGGTGAGGGGTGAACTATCGAATTGTTACCCAAGGTCGCAATCGCATCTGGAACTCCTTTGACAATCATCAGTTGCTCTCTGGTCTGATTGCTCTCTCGAAAACGGTCGCACGTACATCTCCCGCCATGCAGATTAGCGATATCGTCGATAGACTCTCTCGATGAGCAAACTTGGCATCTGCTCGGGTTCGTACGACTGATTCGTCCACACGAGATTCTCGAACCGTGCTGGTCGATCGAGCAACTGCTGCAATGGCGTGCACATACAGCTGACACCACCCACTCAGTGCACACGAATCTGGGGCTTGATCGGTCGCTATACACGCGAATTCGCTACCCTCATGTGATCATCGAGAATCAGCACTCTATCGACGTCCAACCCGTGCCGTCGCACTAAAAAGCGGTTCTCAGCACACCCGAAATCGTTTCGGGGGCGAGCACCAATCCCTTAGTACGGAATCGCATCCAACAGGAAACACTCACCCTCATCGGGGCGTTCTCCCCGTTTTCAGGGCCCGATGGCCCTTTCGTCGTCGATGCTGTCGTGTGTGTGCTGAGTTGAGGGGTCACTTGCTTCATCGAATGTGGGACCGTCGAATCGACGGAAACCATCATGTCAGTCTCACCTCCAGCCGTCGCCAAGAGTGCAGAATACAGTCGCACGATCGCCCTGGTCCCATATCCACGGAGACCCGGACGATGAGCGTCATCGCCAGTATCTCGATTGACGCCGACGACTTCGTTCTCGGGGAAATTCTCGCCGACACCACCACCAGAATCGAGCTCACCCAGTTCGTTCCCGTCGACAACCAACTCATTCCCTACTTCTGGAAGGAACACGACGGCGATCGCGAGGCGTTTGAGGAGACCGTTCGCAACCACCCTGCCGTCGCAGAGCTCTCCAACCTCGATGGTCGGGTCAACTCCCATCTCTACCGAATCGACTGGACTGACGAGGACGACGGGTTCCTCAATGCGCTTCGCGATCAGGACATCCTGATCGAGGAGGCGTCCACCACTGACGGCGAGACGTGGCTCTTTCAGCTACGTGCCATCGACCAGAGCGAACTCTCGGCGTTTCAGGAAGCTTGTTACGAGCACGATGTCCCGCTCGACATCAAGCGTGTCGTCCACAACCCCGATATGTCCGATCGCAGCAGGGGACTCGTCGGCGTCACGCCCAAACAGGAGAGAGCGCTCGAGCTCGCACTCGAACGTGGATTTTTCAACGTCCCGCGTGACATCTCCGCCGACGAACTCGGCGAGGAACTCGGAATCACCGGCCAGGCGTTCTCCCGCCGCCTTCAGCGATGCCAGCAGAGCATCTTCATGAACCTCCTCTCCAAACAGAGCCGCCAGTAACCACCCGGCGAATCTGCCGCTATTCGATCACCGCTGAGTCGGATTCGGCGTTTCTCTCGGGATATAATGAACGAATACTCGCGATAAAACCCCTATATACGGACGGTTCATAAAGGATGCTGCAGGGTATTCGGCCTCCGATTGCTGTTAAAACAGATGCCTGAAGTTGCAAACTGTAGGATGTTCGCCACCAACCAATACGTGCGGGTGTTCGTGTCGCCCGGGGTTCACGGCGCTCGCGTCTACCCAAACTGTGGGGACACACTTCGCGAGAAGAGGACGGTCCGCGAGGCTCACTCGCCGTGCCATACCAGTGACTGAACGTACCCAGCCGCTGAGCGCGCCGACACCAGGGTCGTCAGCAGCCACCGATGCAAGCACCGCCCGTTTTCAGCTCTCCGCCGAGGAGTTCGCGTTCGCCGACCTGTTCGAGCAGGTTCCCGACGCGACGATCGAACTCGAACCTGCGGTTGCCAACCCCGACAACCACGCCCTACTGGTGGTGGAGACTGACGCCAACCAGCGCACCGTTGATGCCGCACTCCAGTCTTCGACGAGCGTCACCGCGGTCGAAGGATTCGGGAGCCACGGCCACAGAGCGAGGTACCGCGTCATCTGGGAGGGAAGTCCCCGACGAGTGATACAACGATTCACCACCGAGGGCGTCACGCTTGTCGGCGTTCACGGGAAGGAGGGACGCTGGGAATTCCGCGTGGTGGCACCCGAACGAACCGCGCTCGCACAAGCCCACGAGGCTTTGGAAGACCTCGGCTGCAACCCTGAGTGTCTGAGCATCTCTCCGTTCAAGGGCGGGTGGTCAGGTTGTGTCAGTGTAACCGAGAAGCAACGCCAAACCCTCACCAGAGCCTTCAAGATGGGCTATTACAGTGTTCCACGGGAGGTTACGATGGAGGAACTCGCTACCGATCTCGATGTCTCTCATCAGGCGCTCTCCGAACGGTTTCGGCGGGCACATCAGGAACTGATCCAAGACGCGAACATCATCACATGAGGGAGACGGACCGCGAGAACGGCGAAATTGAGGGCGTACCAAGCAGCATGAATGTCGTCGCACAGGGATCTATCGAAACCTCCGATGCGGATCTCGACCGAGTGCTTACCGAGTTCACCGAGGACGAGCTCATCGTGATGCAGCCCACTGGTTATCGCTTAAGCCCAGAATGAGCGGTGAGTGCGGAAGCTGGTTTGCTGAGTGCTGTGGGATTTCTCAGAAGTAGAGCACGAA
>NZ_AOMF01000164.1 GCF_000336715.1 Halococcus thailandensis JCM 13552 | reverse complement strand
ATATGGAGCCATCGATCCATGAGTTCCGGCTGACGCGGGAGACAGTAGCGCCTGCTGATCCGGACGAATCCTTAAGCGATAACGAGTGGATGCAGCCGACCGATACTTGTTCCGGCGGCCGAGGGACGTGCGAGATTCGAGTCGATGAGGCGGAGACGCTGTCGCGATTTTACGAAGCGTGCGACGAGCATGGAATCGTCTGTAGCATCGAGCGACTCTATCACCAGTAGGCTGAGATCGGCAAGCACCGTGTCGAAGCAATCATAAGCGCCGGAAATCTTAGTGAGACGGGGAACATAGCTGATGCAGTAGCCCTGTGACCTACCACCGCAACTACTGTACGGAGTGCGACTGGAGTGCCAGCACCGAAACCCACAGTCGGCACGAAGTCGCCCGACGCACGATTGCCCACTTTGGTGAGACTCATCACACCATCGATTCCGAATCCGTTCCGGAATTAGACAATATCCCAATCCGCGACAATCGCTAAGACGAAGGATGAACAAGATAGGAAGTGGGTGAGTCGCCGACTTCCTCCGTGAGTCGATAAGAGGGCACTATCAACCGTCAAGGACCGTGCCGTGGAACCGTTTACAGACGGATACTTCCATACACGTACTCATCAGAGTGGTTTGTGGATAGGCGTCAGTGGATTTCGGTCGGGAGATCGGCATCTGCAAGTCAGTATGGTTTCCGCCTCTGGGTGTGAGTGGAGATATGACAGATTGGCGCTCCGTTGGCATTGGATTCGTGCTTCAAGTCGTGTTTGGTATTGTTGCGTTCGCATTTCCGGGGATTGGAACCATCATCGCAGGATTCCTTGCCGGAGTCATCTCAGGATATATTACTCGCCGTGGGACCACAAGCGGTGCATGGCACGCCCTCCTTTCGGGAGCCCTTGGTGGGGTTGTGGTCGCAATCCTCGCTGGTATCGCTCTCTCAGTGGTGGGCCTCACATTCAATTCTCTGATCGCACTGGTTGGTGGGGGTGGAGTGCTGATCGTTGGTGTCTTGATTTCGGTCCTCACTGCAATCCCAAGCGCAATCGGTGGTGCAGTTGGTGGCTTTGCTGGATGAGTATTCCCTACACCGCGATCAGTGAATGAACCACTGGTGGCTTTCAGTGAGAGTGATTAGGGTTGAGCGACGGCAGCATCAATCATCGCCGTGATTGACCAACGTCCCCTCTCGGTGAAATCTATGATACGATTTCTAACACATATCAATTAACAACGATCTTGTATAGACTAGCGAAATAGCATGTTAGAAATAACTATTCGATAGAGAGATAGTTTGTACGGCAAGAATTATACTAGGAGCTAAAATTCTTTAATCTACACTCTGTTGTTCTCGCATAACTCATCTTGAGAACGTTTCTACCGAAGACCTCCGCCAAATCTTGGCGGAGGTTGAAGGAAAGAAGCCTACACAGCGGCTGATGGCGGCAATTAACTGGAAAGGAGAGGACGGCATTCGACAGAAGGATCTCGCTCAACGCTACGGGTACACGCAAGGATGGCTCTCTCAGTGGCTCACACGTCTCGAACGGCTCTGTTTCGAGCCGTTCGAGGACGTTGTCTATGACGAACCTCGATCCGGTCGTCCTACCGAACTTTCCGAACAAGAATACGAACGGTTCGTGGACGCGCTCCACGAATCGCTCGAAGAGGCTGGGATCGACGCGCCTGCGTGGTCTGTCCCGCTAGCTCAGCACTATCTCAGCGAAAAGTTCGACGTTGACTACTGCGATCGTCACGTTCGGCGATCGATGACTGAGGCCGGGCTGTCCTGGAAGACAGCCCGGCAGGAGTATTACAAATCCGATGAACGAGCACAAGAAGCGTTCCAAGACGGGTTCAAAAAAGACGAACAGTCTGGACGACGAGTACACGACTCTCGCGATAGATCAGACGCGGCAGATCCTCTCAAAGCTGATCTATGCGTGGTTTCCCGAAGGGGAGCGCCCATCACTGCCGGTGACGGGCGCGTGGGATTCGATCAAGCTCTTGGGTGCAGTCAGCGATACCGGCGAGACGTTCTTTCCCCCGTGTGAGGAAAACTTCAACAGCGACACGACGATCCGGCTGTTGGACGCTCTTCAGACCGAATTCGGTGAGAAAATCTGTGTCGTGTTGGACAACGCGTCGTATTTCACGACGAACGCAGTCCAGGAATTCGTCGAGGATACGCCGATAGAGCTGTGTTACCTGCCGCGGGGTTCACCGGAACTGAACCCCCGGAGGAGTGCTGGAAGAAACTCAATCAAGCACTCGGCAATCGCCTGTTTGACTTCTTGGACGAACTTCGTGATGCTGCACTCGCCGCTCTCGACAACATAAACTCGCCAAATCTCTTTACGTATTTATGTCCGTAAGTATGACTCGGACACCGATTCACTCCAAGAGCCAGCCTTTCGGTGGCACGCTTCTGTTTTTCATCTCGGCGTTACACTGCGGACAAACATCGATAGGCTCCTCATTCTCGATGCTAGCGGCTCTGTGACCACAGTCTGGACATTCATAAACTACTTCGACTTCCACGTTCATACATGGATTCACCAATACTACGGGCTTTGGCTGGCGAATGCAACCCCCTATTTATTCGGGGCACCCCGCAAACCACTGCACAATCATTGACGAGTAGCGTCGGCAAGAGATTCTGAGTAGTACTCTCGGCACTGGCTACACAGTCCGTCTGCGAGAGATATTGCTAGTGACGGACCACCAACAGCTACCACATTTATGACCCCACATCAATGGTTTCGGACTCTCCTCGAACACACGTGTTGAGTCGCGGCTTCAGGACTTCTCTCCGTCGTCGACAACGAGTGCAGTTCTGAGTAGCTGCTGATAGGCACGTCGGAAGCGTTCCGAAAGCGCCTGATGGGAGATATCGAGCTCGTCAGCGAGTTCGGCAGCCGTGATATCCCGTGGGACCTTGTAGTATCCCTTCTCGAAGGCCGTCACGAGCGCCTCGTGCTGGTCAGGGGTCAATCCCGAGCCGTTCGACCGCTCCCTATCGACTGACGAAATGCTCCGGCAGTCGGCCTCACAGTCGAGATCTTCCATGATGTCGTGCGCTCTGGCGATCCCCTCTCGGTCAGGAGCCAGCAACTGGAACTGCCACTCGCCGTTCCGACTCTGCATGGACGTGAGCGAGACATCAGCGGCAACAAGCCGCTGGATAAGTCGGCGCGGGCGCCCCTTCCACGTCACCCGATAGGTCCAGCCGTCCGCACGTTCGCCGAAGCATTCGACGTCCGCAACGCTCGGGTCTGATCGAAGCGCGGTGTCGATGTCCTGCTTGTGCTCGCCGGCTTCGATCACCAGCAATGCGTGGTCGTCGGGGTTGGCGACCGCGGATTCACACTCTACGCGAGCGTCGGGAACGCGCTCGAACAGGTCGGTGAGCGCGAAGCTTTCGGCGGGGAGCACGAACCGCGCGGTGCTTGGGTCAGTGCTCTCCGAAAGCGTCCGTTGCGTCGGCGCACTCACCCGCTTGATAGATTCAAGCATTGTTGGTATGCCGGGGTGCGTGAGCCTCGCGGATCTCGGCCCCATTGCGGAGTTTGTCCTCGCAGTTCGGGCAGACCCGCACGTTTTCCATGCCAGTGGGCGCGAATACACGCACGTACTGTTCCGTCACGAACCCGTCACAGTTTCGACAGTGCGGCATCCTGAGTTCCTCCGATCAGGGACAGGTACAGCAAACACAAGTTTCGCGGACTTGGATCTCCAAGTCACGCAGATGTTGCCGTCAGTCCGAACAGCAATGGACCGTGAGAATTCGGCGGCGAGACACGGGATTAGGGTACAGTGAAGTCATTCTCAGGGAAGAGACGACTGCAAGCACAAAGGTGGGTGGCGATGATTCGCTCGGCGTCTACACCCGCAGTCAGCGACGATACGACGAGTTTGACCATCCCCCGACGCATCCGCTCGTTACCTGCTTGATTGGAATGTCGAATCCGTCGGCGATCTACATTAGATTCATCGTACGTGTTTACCCCGAGGACACAACAGCGGGTACAGCCTGAGATCGTGAAATCATCTCGTTGTCCCGGGCGACTCGCTTGAACTC
>NZ_AOMF01000163.1 GCF_000336715.1 Halococcus thailandensis JCM 13552 | reverse complement strand
AGACGGGATGGTCTCCGATCCGGAGACCATCCCTCGAAGATGAACTCGTTCGCCTGTTGCATCGACCTACTGCACTACTCGTACGGGCCCTAGTGCTCTGTCAGTCGTCAATTGAAGGATATAGGCGTTTCAATTTGATGCGAGCATCGTCGGTCGTGAATCGCCAGTCAATATCCGTTTCACCGCTGTTTCGTTCCTTCTTCCATGCGGCGACCTCCTGACGGAGTGTCGCCGCATCGGGGATACGCCGGTCGAGACACTGCTGTTGGATCGTATTGAACTCGATTTCCGCCATGTTGAGCCAACTGCCATGGACTGGGGTGAAGTGGAATTCGAGCTTGTCGAGTAACCGACGTGCTTCAGCCGGTTCGAAATATTCGTAGAAGGCGGCTGGGTTGTGCGTGTTGAGATTGTCCAGCACCACCCGGATGCAGTCCGCATCCGGGTAGTGCTGATCCACGAGATGCTGGATGAAATGCACCCAATCTTCGGTGGTTCGCCGGTCTTTGACCCTCACCGCTCGCCAGCCGGCGAGCGGTTCGGAGGCCAGAAACAGGTTTTTGGTGCCGTTGCGCTCGTAGTGGTAGTCTTCCCGGGCAACCGTGCCCGGCTCAGCCGGGCGCGGTTGCTTGACGTGCTTGATCAACTGTGTCGGGTGCTCGTCGAAACAGACGAGAGGTCGATCTGGATCGTACGGTTCGCGGTAGAGCGAGAGGACGTCCTCCATGTGATAGACGAACTCAGTGTCTTGATCCGGCGGGATCACCCATTGTTTGGATCGGTGAGGCTGGAGTTCGTTTTTTTGAGGACTTGACGAATGGTCTCGTAGGAGATCGACTCGTGGTCGATCTCCTCGAGGACAACGAGTTCGTCGGCAAGGAGCCGGAGCGACCACTGAGAGTAGCCTTTGGGCGGTTCGCTGGTCGCGAGGGCGATGAGGTGAGCTTCGTCCTCACCGTCGAGTTTGCGTTCGTAGGTGCGGTCAGGATCCTTGCGCTCGATGGCTTCGAGCCGGTCGCGTTCGTGGAACTTCTTCCGTGTTCGCCACGGCGTACTCGGGCTACAGCCGAGTGACTCGGCGATCGCCGAGTCACTCTTGCCGTCGTCGGCTTGGAGGAGGATACGTGCGCGAGTAATCTTCTGCGCCCGGTGGACGCCGTGAGATGTGATGCCGTTCAGTGTATCGCGCTCTTCCTCGGTCAACTCGATTGGATACGTCGACTGGGACATTACCACCAGTCTACGATCCACGACAAGATGGGTCTTTCAGCTCACGGCTGACAGTACACTAGGAGAGACTACCGAAATCGCTTGGGCTAAACACGTACGATTCATC
Organism: Halococcus thailandensis JCM 13552; assembly: GCF_000336715.1. Lineage (GTDB taxonomy): Archaea > Halobacteriota > Halobacteria > Halobacteriales > Halococcaceae > Halococcus > Halococcus thailandensis. The sequence goes on along the minus strand of NZ_AOMF01000163.1, from coordinate 158,433 downwards.
TTATGAAATCCTCAAATAGTCGCGACCTCGCTGTGGTGGTGTGATCCGATATTCTGAGGCGGCCGAGCGAGCGGTTACTGGCGAGCCGCGTATCTTCTCATGGCTGTTGCTGTCGTGTTCGTCGTGTTCAAACTACTGATGAGCATGCTGGTCGGTGAAGTGGTGGAATGATCGGTCCGCCATCGGGATGTACGTAGCAACCTGTGCTCGGAGCAAATTGTGGCTATCTGAACACACGATCGGTGTGGTCACAATAATCCGTGGTAAGCAGTTTTCCATTTCCGGCAGACAATTCACAATATCTAAGTAAGATTATGAATGCGTGAGCACAAGTGTGTCGCATATCGATATCGCTGCCGGTATCACCGGAGCAGTCATCACAATAATCTTATACTGGATCCACGGCGCTATCTTCGGCCAACCATTCATGACCAACAGCGGCATATGGGTCACCATCATCATTTCTGCATTCCTTACTGGCTACATCCACACCTCAATGGTGAGAGGAGAAACATAACGATCGAGGAGAACGTACATCTCGATAGATCGTGATACTATTGTGTCATAGAACGGTTGGCATGGTATTCGGTACTGGTCGAGAGGACTACTATCATCGCTTCTGAATGGCTGCAATTTGACTGCTTCTCAAACATCGTTTCCGAGGTGCTACTGAGGTGTGACGGGTTCTCTGACAGCCTGTTACCGATGAAGTAGAAGACCCGTTCAAATCGCGTCAGCATCGATCCACGGCAACCGCCGCGTGCCGAACCAGCGGATCAGCAGCGAGGAACCGTATCCCAATAGTCCGATCGAGAGCATCCCAACGACGATGGTTGCGTAGTCGCCGGCAATGTACGATGACCACGTGAGATAGCCCAATCCCGTGCCAGCGATCATCTCCGCGGCAACGAGGTTGACCCACGCAAGTCCCATCCCATTGATCATACCTGCATGAATCGATGGCAGTGCGCCTGGATAAATAACATGCCGGAATGTCTGAAACGGACTAGATCCAAGGCTCTCGGCAGCCCGTGGATACTCCTCGTTGATGCTCTGTACACCCTGGACCGCGTTGAGCAGAATTGGAAAGAAGGCCCCGAGGAACGTGATGAAGAGAATGCCCGTATCGATGGGATAGCCAATGATACCGAACGAAAAGATCGGGAACACCAACGAAACGACCGGTATCCATGCGACTGGCGGTACTGGTCGCAAGGTCTCCAGCGCTGGGAACGTGAAATCCGCGAAGACACGACTCCAGCCGATGCCGAGCCCCAGCGGGACTGCAAGTGCAACCGCGATGACGAAAGAAACATAGATACGAGCCGTACTCACGACCGTCGCAGTCCAGAAGGACGACTCGACCAGCGATTCAACGAGAGTCGCGCCGACGTCGAGCGGCGACGGCAGGTTCGGAACGAGCCCGAGGAGATTCGTCGCGAGCGCCCAGAGGACGAACACTGCCGCAACCGAGATTATCCGTCGCGCCCACTGGCCGACATCGATCGTCGAGATGCGCTCTGAAACAGCCATTATCGAGACCCAGCCTGTTCCCCACGACCCGACGGACCGAGAACAGTGACGACTTCCTCGGCATCGATATTTTGATTCATGACCTCAACCGTGACAACTCCGTCATCATCTAGGTCGTAGAGTTTCGTCAGATCGTCGATGTCGACCGTCCCGGATGCCTCACGCTCCGACTGCGCACCAGCGGTCTGGTGGGCATCAGTCAGTGTCTGTCGCGTGCTGTCGGCTCGCTGTACGCCACCGTTCGCCTCGATGTCGATGTCGTTTTGGTTGCTCATGGTTGTCTCGTTAGCTGCTTTCGTCACTGTTCCACGCCATCGCCCGGCCCCCGAGTCGCGTGACGAGCGCCGAGGAGGCATAGCCGAGGATCCCAATGGCGATCATCCCGACGAGCACGTCATCGGTCGCGAGCAGTCGGTACGCCTGGTAGATGGAGTAGCCCAGCCCGTAGTTGCCCGCGATGATTTCAGCCGCAACGACGGTGATCCAGCCCAGACCAATGCCGAGCGAAACCCCGGTGAGAATCGATGGCAGCGTCGCTGGGAGGATGATCTCGCGGAACACCTGTCTGTCCCCGGCTCCGAGGCTTTTCGCTGCACGGACGTACTCGGCTTCGACGAGATCGACGCCCTCGATGGTGTTGATGAGTATCGGGAAGAAGGCTCCGATGAACACGACGAACACGACAGCGAAGCTCAACTGAAAACTCAGAACCGTCACTGAAGGTAACAAGAGGATGCTGATCGGAACCCACGCAACCGGTGGAATCGGCCGAAACAACTCCAAGGCCGGAAAGGTGAGCTCCCGGAACCATCGACTCGTTCCAATGGCCAGCCCCACTGGTATCGCGAGGGCGGTCGCTACGCCGACGCCGACGATCACTCGGAAAGTCGAATAGGCAGCATGGAGATAGATCGTGCCGCCGCTAGCTATCGGCTTCCCGGCGAGATACGTCGCCAGGAGCGCTATCGTCTCGACGGGACCGGAGAGGAATTCGAAACCAAGTATCCCGAAGTTGACCAGCGCCCACCACACAGCGAGGAACCCAGCGATGGATGCCGCCTGTCGAATCCGTCGAGGAATTCGCTGGAATTCGCTGAACCCCTCACCAAAACGTTCGGAAATCGTGCGGGTGCTCATGCCTGATCACCCGCGCTGGCGGTCGTAGTGGACGTGTTGTTACCAGTGTTGCCGCCGAACCGTCCGGGACCGAGCGTGACACCCAGCTCCTCGGCGGCCTGTTTGGTGAGTTCAGCCTGATACCGGCTCGATGCCGGAACCTCGCTGATCGCTCCCTGTTCTTTGAGAAATTTCGGTCCTTTCTGTTTCAGTAGCTGTTCAACCTGTGGGACCGTCCGATAGTCGGTAGTGAGGTTGAGTCGACTCACGTTGTTACCGAGTTGAGGTGTGCGGTACAGGGCAGCTCTGAGCGTCTCTCGTTCGTACGTACTCAGATCACCCTCCTGGGACACGAGATCGAGCGTGCGTTCGGGCTGTGTAGCCATGATCCGCTTGGCTTCAAGTTCAGCTTTGAGCCAGCCGACAGCCGCCTCGCGATCGGCTTCGATGAACGAATCGGGCATGATGATACCAGCCGCGTCTGCCGTGTCGAACTGTGCACCCGTCAGGAGATAGCGTGCTTCGTTCTCCTGAAACACTGCCCGAGCCATGTTCGGCTCCCAGCCGAAGCCAACTGGAAGCGATCCCTGCCGAATTTCGGCGAGGATGTTGCCAATACTGTTGTCGATCAGCTGTGGATTGATGCCGATCTTCTCGATGACGTTGAGGTAAAACCGATGAGTGCAGCTCCCGGTCGTCACCGCGACGTCTTTGCCGTCCATTGCTGCAGCCTTCGCGATAGACGATTCCTTTGGAACGACCGCGAGATTGCACTGCTGACCCTTCGAGAAGCCGGCGATGCCGACCGCGCTTACTGGGGTATCATCGTTGGCTATCGCAGTGATCGTCGGCATGTCGCCAGTGTAGCCGACTTGATTCTTGCCAGCGATGAGTCGTGTCCCCACGATCGAGCCTTGAAGTGCCGAATCCCAGCTTTTGACCGAATAGCCCTCTGGGAGATGCTTTGCAGCCAGTCCACCGTTTTTGATGATCAGCGCCGACCATGCCTCCGCATAGTAGGGCTGATAGCCGATCGTCAGGGCACGCCCCGCCGAGGACGCACTTCCGAGACAACCCGCAAGCAGTCCGGTGCCTGCGATTGCCGCTCCCTGAAGTAGTCGGCGTCGTGAACTGGTCGTCGATGCCTCTGTCGATTGTCGGTGATGTTTCTGGTTCATAGTTCATCGCTAACCGTCGCGTCTCAACACTTCTGCCTCGTCACCGGCCCTGACTCATTTGAAGGTGGATGCCGTCTCACCTCATCTATTAGCTTTCTATGTTGGCAATTCGCAGGCTTCTTCATACCACTATGGCTTTCTCGTGCAAGTCACCGAAACCGTAATCGGTATCATCGAAACCACTACACACGCTTGGAGTGTTCGACGCTCATCTGTAGCACATTGCTGATTGTGGGCCCCTGCAATTCTGCTCTTCCACCAATGAACTAAGAAACGTTCTGCGAACTGTGCTACAGTCTAATTGCTACTCTCGCTTCGGTTGCGAAGGTATGTGCGCAACTCGCCCGGGTACCGGCGGGCGAGTTGCAGACGCTGGCTGTCGACAAGGCTCTCGCTCGTGGACGTGATACTCATCGCATACGCTCGCAAAACCGATGATTCGTACATCTACTCGTTCGACGACGGGTTCGACAGCGTCGATGGTGTGCAGCGACTGAACGCCAGTACGAATCCATACTCGGCCTGAAGGCGTCCGTCGAAATTCCGGAACTCGACGCGGGCATGAACAACCTCAAGTCCGGGTAGCTCTCATCACGAACAAGGATGCACGAACACGACGTCATCGTGGTCGGCGCGGGCGGGGCCGGCCTTCGGGCGGCGGTCGCGGCGAACGAGGAGGGCGCGGACGTCGCCCTCGTCTCGAAACTCCACCCCGTGCGGAGCCACACGGGGGCCGCCGAGGGCGGGATCAACGCCGTGCTCCGCGATGGCGACTCCTTCGAGAGCCACGCCGAGGACACGATGAAGGGGTCGGACTATCTGGGCGACGCGCCCGCCATCGAGACGCTCTGCCATCAGAGTCCCAAGGAGACCGTCCAGCTCGAACACTGGGGGATGGCTTTTTCCAGAGACGACGACGGCCGGATGAGCCAGCGACCCTTCGGCGGGCTCTCCTTCCCCCGGACGACCTACGCCGGCGCGGAGACGGGCCACCACCTGCTACATACGATGTACGAGCAGGTCGTCAAACGAGGCATCACGGTCTACGACGAGTGGTACGTCTCCCGCCTCGCTGTCACCGACCACGCCGATCCCGAAGACCGCGAGTGCCACGGCGTCGTCGCCTACGACGTTCAGACCGGGGAGGTCGACGCGTTCAAGGCCCGCAACGGCGTGATCCTCGCCACGGGTGGGCCGGGCCAGGTCTACGATCACACCACGAACGCGGTCGCCAACACCGGCGACGGGCCGGCGATGGCCTACCGGGCGGGCGTTCCTCTGGAGGACATGGAGTTCATCCAGTTCCATCCGACGACGCTGCCCTCCACGGGCGTTCTGATCACCGAGGGCGTCCGCGGTGAGGGTGGCATCCTCTACAACTCCGAGGGCGAGCGCTTCATGTTCGAGGGTGGCTACGCCAAGAACGTCGGCGAGCTCGCCTCCCGCGACGTCGTGGCGCGGGCGGAGCTCACCGAGATCAACGAGGGCCGGGGCTTCGAGGACGACTACGTCCATCTCGACATGCGCCACCTCGGCGAGGAGCGCATCACCGATCGGCTCGAAAACATCATCCATCTCTCCGAGGACTTCGAGGGCGTCAACCCGCTCGAGGACCCGATGCGCGTCAAGCCCGGCCAGCACTACGCGATGGGCGGTATCGAGGTCTCGGAGAACGGCGAGACCTGTATCAACGGGCTGTACGCTGCCGGCGAGTGTGCCTGTGTCTCGGTCCACGGCTCGAACCGTCTGGGCGGGAACGCGCTGCCCGAACTCATCGTCTTCGGCGCACGCGCGGGTCGCCACGCCGCCGGCAAGGAGATGGAGACCGCCGAAATCGAGACGGGCCCCTCCGCGAGCATCGGCTCCGGCGACGTCGATACTCCCGTCTCGCCGGGCGCGATCGACCCTTCCGAGGACGGTGTGGCCGCCGACGGCGGACGGGCCGGCGACGATCGCGCGACCGACGGTGGTGCGGTCGTCGGCATGGACGAGACCGTCGAACGCGCGCTCGACGAGGAACGGGCGCGCATCGAGCATCTCCTGGAGAAGGACGAGGGCGTCCAGCACGCCGATATCCGCTCGAAACTCCAGGAGTCGATGACCGAGAACGTGAACGTCTTCCGCAACGAGGAGGGCCTGAAGCAGGCGCTGCGCGACATCCGCGAGGCCCGCGAGGCCTACCAAGACGTCTACGTCAACGATCCCTCGCGCACGTTCAACACCGATCTCCAGCACACGATCGAGACCAGAAATCTCATCGATCTCGCCGAGGCGATCACCCTCTCGGCGCTCGCCCGCACCGAGTTCCGAGGTGCACACTGGCGCGAGGAGCACCAGGACCGCGACGACGAGAACTGGATCAAACACACGATGCTCGCGTGGAACGAGGGTTCGCCCGATCTCTACTACGCGCCGGTCATCCTCGACGGTGAGGACAAGAGCTACGAGCCGAAGGAACGACACTACTAACGCCACGTTTTCTGGTCGACTTCGTGCTTCGGCGCTTGCCTTCCATCCATTAGGATGGATCGAGATCACGCCTCGATCGAACTGATCGAATTACCGGCTGGGGAACGTCGCATCGCAAGTCGATCGAAAGTTGTCCACCTCTCTGCGAACGCTCCGTCGATCTCCGTTCTCTGCCGTCGAATCGCTTATCATGCTGTCCCTGGCGGATGAAGGGCGAGCGCGACCAGCGGGAGCGCGAGGGCTTCGGCGAGGCGGTGCTGTGCGGTTTTGCGGGCGTCGCGGGGGTGGTAGTGTCCGCGCGAACGAAGCGAGTTCGACCGGAGAGAACCTCGGAAGCGAACGGCGAACGGAGTGAGCCGTGAGCAGTGAGCGTGGTTCACTGCGAGCGCCGTCAGGCGCGAGCAGGGAGTTTTTAGCGTAGCTTTTTGCGAGGAGTGGTGGCCGACCGCAGGGAGGCCACCCGACGAAGTAAAAAGGTACTAGTAGATGAGTTCGTCGTCGTTGTCGACCATGTAGAGTGTGCGTGCGGAGATGTTGACGGCGTGGTCGCCGACGCGTTCGAGGTCGCGGATCGTGAGCAGCAGGCGGGAGACGTCGGCCATGAGCTGGTCGGTGTCGGAAGGGTCGAGCTCCGACTCGATGAGGTCGCGGACGACGATCTCCGAGGCACGCTCACAGAGATCGTCGAGCTCGTTGTCGCGTTCGTCGATGGCGTAGCAGGCGTCGATGTCGTTCTCGTCGTAGGCCGTCATCGCCGCTTCGATCATCTCCTGGGTGACGCCCCCGATGCCCTGGATGTCGACCTCGGGGAAGACGTCGCGTTCGGCCTGCAGGGTGTACTCGCCGAGATTGGTGGCGAGATCGGCGACCCGTTCGAGATCGGTGATGATCTTGAACGAGGCGGCGATGAAGCGGAGATCGCCGGCGACGGGCTGCTGGAGGGCGAAGAGATCGATGCAGCTCCGTTCGAGATCGAGATACATCCGATTGATCTCGTCGTCACCCTCGATGATTTCGTGTGCGAGGCGCTCGTCCTTCGTCGAGAGCGCTTCGAGCCCCATTCGGAGGCGTTCGAGCACGATCTCGCTCATGTAGAGGACGTCCTCGCGGAGACTGTCGAGTTGCTCCTGATAGCTTTCGCGGGGCATGTCGCCCCGTCGGACCCTCCACCTAATGTACCCTTCGCCGAAATCACCGTCTACACGCCGATCGACGACCGATTTCGGATGAATAACGATCCCAATATCGAACTATGTACCGATACAGAGACGAAGCGTTCGATTTGTGGCAATTGATGGATGTTCTCTACTCGTTTGCCAAATTTCCGATTTACTATATAGAATACACGGATTTATTGTGACGGCGTGACGATCCGAGGCATGGAGACGCGCAAGGTGCAGGTCACCGGTGGCTCGACGTACACCGTCTCGTTGCCGAAGGGGTGGGCGACCGCCCACGGCGTCGAGGCCGGCGGCGAGATCGAGTTCTACCCCGAGGAGGGATCGCTGTTGCTCACCCCACGCACCGAGACCGAGAACGCCGAGGGGACGCTCGACGTGACGGGGTTGAACGACGGCGAACTCACCCGTGCGGTCGTGACGATGTACGTCAGCGGGTTCGACGTCATCACGCTCGAAACCGCGAGCGTCGATGCCGCCCAGCGCCGGACCATCCGGGAGACCGCCCAGGGGCTGGTGGGGCTCGAAATCATCGAGGAGACGGCCGAACACGTGAGTCTGCAGGATCTCCTCGACTCAGCCGAACTGTCGATCCACAACGCCGTCACACGGATGCGACTGGTCGCGCTCACCATGCTCGACGACGCCGTGACGGCGCTGCGGACCGGTGACGAGGACCTGGCGGCCGACGTCATCGAGCGCGACGACGACGTCGATCGGCTCTGGTATATGACCTCGCGCGTCTTCCGGGGTGCGCTCCGTCATCCGAGCGCGGCGTCCGACATCGGCCTACCGCGCGAGACGTGTTTCGACTACCACACGAGCGCGCGCCAGCTCGAACGCGTCGCCGATCACGCGACCAAGATCGCCGATCTCGCGGGTGCGCTCGACGGCGTTCCCGACGACGCGGGCGAAGCGCTCGGGACGCTCCACAGCGACGCCGCGGCGGTCGTCGAGACGGCGATGGACGCGCTGCTCTCGGAGGATTCCGACGAGGCTGTCGAACTGGCCAACGAGGCGATGGCGGGCATCGAGACGGTCGACGAACGTGCCCGCGAAGTGGACGACCTCCTCCGAACGCTCGATCCCCAGCGCGTCAAACGGCTCGGTCTCGTCGCGGACTCGCTGTCCCGCAGCGCCGACTACGGCGGCAACATCGCCGAAACGGCGCTCCAGAAGGCCGCGCCGCGACCGTAGACCGCGATAGACTCGAAAGCACTGCGGCCCAGATCTCGTACCGGTTCGACCCCTCCGTGCTCACCCTTCTCGTTTTCCGGCAGCGACTACGAATCGATGATCGATCGACCGTCGAACCATCGATTCCAAACCGATCATCGGAAGGACCTTTGGTCGTCGCACCCGTCGATTCGGCATGCGCGATCTCGATGAAACCGATCTCGAACTGCTCGAACTGTTGCTGAGCGACGCACGCCGACCCTGGAGCGAACTCGCCGAGGTCGTCGGCCTCTCGGCACCGGCGGTCGCCGACCGCGTCGAACGCCTCCAGGAACGCGGCGTTCTCCGTCGGTTCACGGTCGATATCGACCGCTCGCAGCTCGGCGGTGGCGTGCCGGTGTTGCTCACGCTGTCGGTGGCCACCGACGGGTTCGCGGGCGTTCGCGAGACCCTGCTCAACGCCGAGGCCGTCGAGTACGTGTTTACGACTGCCGAGGGTGACCTCCTCTGTTATGCGCGCATCGCGGACGGCGACGTTCCGTCCTGGCTCTCGCGGACGATCGAGACCGATCGCATCGCCGACTACGAGGTCGAACTGCTCACGGACGCCGAGTGGCGCCCCTCGACCGGCGGTACGGAGTTCGCGCTCACGTGTGCGGAGTGTGGCAACACGGTGACGAGCGAGGGCGTCGCGACCCGGATCGACGGCGATCTCTATCAGTTCTGCTGTCCCTCCTGCGAGGCGCGATTCGAGGAGCAGTACGAACGATTCGAGGAAGGCGCTGCGTGATCGGTCTCGATCGGGTTTGGAATCGAAGATCCTGCTGCCGAGAATCTTCGATGATCGTAACGGAAACCAGGTTAAACGTGGGACCCGTAGTTATAACCGATGAGTAACCGAACCGCCCGACTCGACGTTCGGGGCATGAGCTGTGCGACGTGCGCCCAGTCGATAACGGAAGCAGTGGAGGGGCTCGCGGGGGTGAGCGAGGCGACCGTCAACTACGCGACCGACGAGGGAACCGTCGACTACGATCCCGACGCCGTGTCGCTTTCCGAGATCTACGATGCGGTCGACGACGCCGGCTACGAGGCGGTGAGCAGCTCGACGTCGATCGCCATCACGGACATGTCGTGTGCGAACTGCGCCGAGACCAACCAGGAGGCGCTCGAAGCCGTGCCGGGTGTCCTCTCTGCGGAGGTCAACTACGCGACCGACGAGGCGACCGTCGAATACAATCCTGCCGACACCGACCGCGAGGATCTCTACGCGGCTATCGAGGACGCCGGCTACTCGCCCGTACGCGACGACGGCAGCGGCGATTCGGAACAAGACCAGCGCGACGCCGCCCGCGAAGGTGAGATCCGCCGTCAGCTCCGGCTCACGTTGTTCGGCGCGGCGCTGTCGCTCCCGCTGATCGCATTCATGGTCGAGAAGCTGCTGCTGGGTGGTGGCGCGCTCCCCGAGACGATCTTCGGTGTCGACTTCGGCTGGATCGAGTTCCTGCTCGCGACGCCCGTCCAGCTCGTGCTCGGGCGGCCGTTCTACGCAAACGCGTACAACGCGCTCGTCAAGAACCGGACGGCGAACATGGACGTACTGATCGCGCTCGGTTCGTCGACGGCCTACGTCTACTCGGTCGTCGTCCTGCTCGGGCTGCTCGCGGGCAGTCTCTACTTCGACACCGCCGCGCTGATCCTCGTGTTCATCACGTTCGGCAACTATCTGGAGGCCCGCTCGAAGGGCCAGGCCGGCGCGGCACTCCAGCAGCTCCTGGAGATGGAGGCCGACACTGCGACCGTCGTCGACGAGGACGGCAATGAAGAGGAGATCGCCCTCGACGAGGTCGACGTCGGCGACCGGATGAAGGTCCGACCCGGCGAGAAGATCCCGACCGACGGCACGGTCGTCTCGGGCCAGTCGGCGGTCGACGAGTCGATGGTCACCGGCGAGTCGGTGCCCGTCGAGAAGGGCGAGGGCGACGAGGTGGTCGGCTCGACGATCAACGAGAACGGTCTGCTGATCGTCGAGGCGACGAAGGTCGGCGCGGACACGGCGCTCCAGCAGATCGTCCAAACCGTGAAGGAAGCCCAGTCGCGCCAGCCCGACATTCAAAATCTCGCCGACCGCATCTCGTCGTACTTCGTCCCGATCGTGATCGCGAACGCGCTGCTCTGGGGCGTCGTCTGGTATCTGTTCCCCGAAGCGTTCGCCGGCTTCGTCGACTGGCTCCCGCTGTGGGGGCTCGTCGCCGGCGGACCCGCGATCGCCGGCGGCACGGTCTCGGTCTTCGAGTTCGCCGTGGTCGTGTTCGCCTCCGCGGTCCTGATCGCCTGTCCCTGCGCACTCGGGCTGGCGACCCCCGCGGCGACGATGGTCGGCACCTCGATCGGTGCGAAAAACGGAGTCCTGTTCAAGGGTGGCGACGTGCTCGAACGCGCCAAGGACGTCGACACGGTCGTCTTCGACAAGACCGGGACGCTCACCGAGGGCGAGATGGAGCTGACCGACGTCGTCCCGCTCGACGACCGCTCCGCCACCGACGGCGGCACCGAGACGGCGGCGGACGGTGGTACGCAAGCGATCGGCGGCGACGCGGAACCCGCCACCGATGAAATCGACGAGGAGACCGTGCTCCGGGCGGCCGCGAGCGCCGAATCCGGCAGCGAGCACCCGCTCGCGCAGGCGATCGTCGACGGGGCCGAGGAGCGCGGCATCGATCTCGCCGATCCCGAGGAGTTCGAGAACGTTCCCGGACAGGGCGTGAGTGCAACGGTCGACGGCGAGAAGGTGCTCGTCGGCAACCGGACGCTGCTGCGCGAGGCCGGCATCGATCCCGAACCCGCCGTCGAGGAGCTCGAACGGCTCGAAGGCGAGGGGAAGACCGCGATGCTGGTCGCACGCGTGCCCGCCGGCACGAGCGACGGCCGTCTCCTGGGTGTCGTGGCCGACGCCGACACGGTGAAGGAGAGCGCCAAAGAGGCGGTGGCGGCGCTACAGGATCGTGACGTGACGGTCCGGATGATCACCGGCGACAACGAGCGGACGGCCGAAGCGGTCGCCGAGGCGGTCGGCATCGATCCCGACAATGTCCGTGCGGGCGTGCTCCCCGAGGACAAATCCGACGCGATCGACGACATCCAGCAGGACGGACGGCGGGCGATGATGGTCGGCGACGGTGTCAACGACGCGCCGGCGCTCGCGACCGCCTACGTCGGCACGGCGATCGGTTCGGGGACCGACGTCGCGATCGAGGCCGCCGACGTCACGCTGATGCGCGACGACCCGCTCGACGTGGTGAAAGCCATTCGCATCAGCGACGGGACGCTCCAGAAGATCAAGCAGAACCTCTTCTGGGCGCTCGGCTACAACACGGCGATGATCCCGCTCGCCTCGCTCGGGCTGCTCCAGCCGGCGCTCGCCGCGGCGGCGATGGCGTTCTCGTCGGTGTCGGTGCTGTCGAACAGCCTGCTGTTCCGGAACTACACCCCCGACCACGACTACGAACTGCTCGGATTCCTCCGGTAATCCGCCGGTTCGTATCGGCTACTGTGGCTTGAATTCCCTCCTCCGATTTTTGCCCGTGACTTCGGTCTTCAACGCCGTATTCACCACATCGACCGTGACGAAATGGGCGTTCGACACCACCGCCGGATAGCCATCTTTAGGTGGATAGGATGGTGAGCGAACACATGCCGAATCCCGATCTGGATCGGTTCACCTCACGTCGTTCGACCGTCTACGCGAACGATGGTATCGTCGCCACCAGCCAGCCGCTCGCCGCCGAGGCCGGCGTCGAACTCCTTCGAAGTGGCGGCAACGCCTTCGACGCCGCCGTGGCGGTTGCCGCCGCGCTCAACGTCGTCGAGCCGATGAGCACCGGACTGGGTGGCGACACGTTCGCACTCTATCGGACCGCCGACGGGGAGGTCGGCTCGATGCGGGCCTGTGGCGGCGCGCCGGCCGATGCGACCATCGAGAACGTCCGGCAGTCGGTGCGCGATCACGAGCAGTCGGCGTCGTGGTATCCCGAAAACCGCGGCTATGCGGTCGATAGCAGCGACGACTCCGACGACATCAGCATGCCGTTTCTCGGCCCGCACGCCGTCACGGTGCCGGGCAGTGCGCGCGGCTGGGAGGCGACCGTCGAGCGCTACGGCCAGCGCTCGCTCGGCGATGCGCTCCAGCCCGCGATCCGCTACGCGACCGAGGGCTACCCCGTCTCGGAGGTCATCGCCCACGAGTGGCAGGCTGCCGAAGAGCTGTTCACCGACAGCCACGCCGTCGACGCCTATCTCAACGACGGCGCTGCCCCCGCAGCCGGCGAGCAGATTCGCCTCCCACGCCTCGGCGAGAGCCTCGCGACGATCGCCGAGCGGGGAGCGGACGCGTTCTACGAGGGCGAGATCGCCGACGCAATCGTGGACGAAATCCAGGGGAAAGGCGGCTTCCTCTCGCACGCGGATCTCGCGGAGTTCGAGGTCGAGTTTCCCGAACCGGTCTCGACGCGCTATCACGGTACGGAGGTGTACGAACTCCCGCCGAACAATCAGGGGCTCATCGCGCTCGAAGCGCTCAACATCGCCGAGGAGATCGACGCCGGCGCGGAGCCGCTGGAATCTCCCGAGCGCGTCCACTACTTCGCCGAGGCGATGAAGCGCGCGTTCCACGACGGTCATCGCTACATCACCGATCCCAACCACGAGGACGTGCCGCCGCTCGCCTCGCAGCAGTGGGCCACGCGACGCGCGACGGACATCGGCTCGATCGCGAGCGATGTGAGCTTCGGGGTGCCCGACAGCCACGCCGAGGACGCCGATACCGTTCTGGTCTCCGTTGCCGACGGCGAGGGCAACGTCGTCTCGCTCATCAACTCGCTGTTCGCCGGCTTCGGCTCCAGTCTCGTCGCCAACGGGACGGGGATCGCCCTCCAGAACCGTGGTGCCTCGTTCTCGCTCGATCCTGACCATCCGAACAGCCTCGAACCGGGCAAGCGCCCGTTCCACACGCTCATCCCCGGTGTCGTCGATTTCGCGCCCGAGGAAAGTAAGGACGATTGGGCGGCCTTCGGCGTCATGGGTGGGTTCATGCAGCCACAGGGGCACGTGCAGGTGATCTCGAACCTCGTCGATCACGACCTTCCCCTCCAGGCGGCGCTTGACCGCCCGCGCTGGCGCTACCGCGAGGACGGCTCGCTCGCCGTCGAGGGGCGCATCGGTGGCCACCTCGCGACGAAACTCGCCCGCATGGGTCACGACGTGCGCATCGACACGCCGACGCAGTTCGGCGGCGCACAGATCGCACGAAACAACGAGGGTACCCTTTCGGGCGCGACCGAACCCCGGAAGGACGGCACGGTCGCCGGCTACTGACACTCTCGACGTATTTTTATCAGGATCGGTTGGGCGGTCTGAGCACGAACGCACCGATGCCCGCCAGCAGTGAGAGCCCGCCGCCGATGAGGAACGTCGTCGACCAGCCGACGATGGTGATGAGGAAGCCGGCGACGACGCCGCCGAGGGTACCGCCGGCGACCTTCCCCATGTAGACCAGCGCGTAGTTGCTCGACGAGTTCGCCTGCCCGTAGTAGTCGCCGACGATGCTCGGGAAGAGTGCGAACTGCGGGCTCCAGAAGAACGTCGTGATGATCACACCGGCGACGAAGCCGATTGCAGAGCCGCGCTGGGCGAACCAGACGAGCGCGAACAGGCCGACACCCGTCAGAATCGCCGACGCGAGGATGGCGCGCCGGCGCGAGAACCGATCCGAGATGCCGCCGACGACGACGCGGCTGAGGCCGCCGACGAGTGCGAGGATCGTCGCCGAGGCGGTGGCGACGATCGCTCCGATGCCGAACTCCTGTGCGAACGAGACGACCTTCGCCGTCAGCATCAGCCCGGCCGTGTTGACGAACGCGAACATGACGAGCAGATCCCAGAACTGCCAGGTGCGCAGCATCTCGCGCCAGGTGTAGTCGCGCCCCGAGTGCGCGGCTGCCGTCGCCTGCCCGCCGTCGGTTCGTCCCGGAAGCCAGTCGGTCGGCGGGTCGCGGAGCACGACCGCGCCGACGAGGATACCGATACCGATGAGCAGTCCCATGTTGCGGAGTACCTCGGAATAGCCGCCGACGGTCGTGTTCGCACGGACGTAGGGGATGAACGCGGCGCTGCCGGCGGCGAAGGCCATCGTGCCGATTCCCGTGGTGAGCCCGCGCCGATCGGGGAACCACTTGAGCGCGGTGTTGATGGAGACGGTGTAGACGATGCCGACGCCGATCGCGCCGAGCGAGTAGAGCACGTAAACCTGCCAGAGTTCGGTCACGTAGGCGAGACCGAGATAGCCGCCGCCGGCGAGCACGCCGGCGAGCAGGCTGATGCGGCGCGGGCCGTGGCTGTCGCGCCACGCCCCGACGGGGAACTGTGAGATCGATTGGAAGGCGACGAACAGGGTGAACACGAGGCCGAGCGCCGACAGCTGGAGATCGAGATCGGCCGCTAGCGGCCCCTCGATCGACGACCAGACGTACTGATAGGGGCTGATGAGTGCCATCATCACCCCGGCGGCGGCGATCTGCCACCAGCGCGAGTAGCCGAGCGCTTCGCGTGCGCGGGCGCTATAATCGACGTCGCCCGATTCGGCCGCGGACGACATCAGTTCGCCGACCGCCCGACGGCGGGACGATCGAACGAGACGTTACTGACCGTGTGAGAACGATGCATACGACTGCTCGGTCTCGATTCCGAATAAATCTGCTGAAACGAAAATTCCCGTACGGGATCGCGATTCAGACCTCGTCGCGGTCGGTGAAGGTGTATCGCCGCGCGATCGCTCCGTCGTCGAACTCGTGGATATCGGCGAAGCCGAACCCGACGTGCTTGCCGTTCTGCCGGCCGGAGAACGACCCCCGAACGGCGACCGTATCGCCATCGACGAGCACGTCGTGGACCTCGTGGGAGCCGTCGTCGAGCGGGCGACCCTCCTCGTAGAACGTTCGCAGCGCGTCGCGACCCTCGATGGCGTCCTGGCCGGGCCGTTCGTAGCTGACGTCGTCGGTGAACAGCGCGACGAGATCGTCGTAGTTCTCGGCGTCGACGAGTTCGTAGTACCGCCGGACCACGGATTCTGGATCGGCCATGCGTCGGCTACCGCTTCCAGCGGGAAACGTTCTCGGAAGCGATTGGTGTCGCCCCTCACGCGGAGTCGTGATCACCGAGCAGCACGCTCCGCGGGACATCGAGGCGGACGAGCAGCGGCAGCGTCACGATCACGACGCCGGCTTCGAGCGCCGCGGCGGCGAGGAAGGCCGCGCCGAAGCCGAAACTGTCGGCGATCGCGCCGCCGCCGACGGTGCCGACGAGGAAGCCGAGGCTGCCGAAGACGTTGAACCCGCCCATCGCCGTGCCGCGGTCGGTCGCGAGATCGGTGACGAGCGCCATCGTCGCTGGAGCGACGAGCGCGCCGGCGATCCCCAGAAGAATCATCGTCGCACCGGCGATCTCGATCGTCGGGGCGAGATAGACCGCGAGCACCGCGCCGCCGTAGAGCACCGACCCGGCGACGACGGGGAGCAGGCGACCGATCCGATCGGAGAGCCGGCCCATCGGATACTGACCGAGCGCGAACGGCGCGAAGAACAGGCCGAGCACGAGCCCCGCCGTGCCGGCATCGAGGCCGAACGTTTGCCTGAAGTAGAGCGTCCCGATGAGCGCGAAGAACCCTGCAGTAAAGCGGTCGGCGAAGCCGAACAGGTAGGGGAGTCCGAGCGCCGGCCGGTCGGCGAGCCCCGAGAGCGCCGCCCCGATGCCGCCCCGCCGGCTCTCGATCGTGCGCTCCGACAGTCGCACCGCGAGCAGCGCGACGAGACAGAGCAGGCCGGCGGCGACGACCAGCGGGACGAGCGGGCCGACGGCCGAGAGCTGGCCGCCGAGCGGCGCGCCGAGCGCCGTCCCCGAGCCGATGGCGATGCCCGCCGCACCCATGTTGCGGCCGTGCCCGCCCTCCATGTCCATCAGCATCGTTATCGACAGCGAGAACGCTCCGATGGTGAAGCTTCCCTCGACGAACCGGATGAGGAGCATCGTCGTGAAGCCGATCTCGGTGAACCACGCGAGCCCGACCAGGAGCGCGTAGCTCGCCACGCCGCCGAGCGCGCCGGCGACGATGAACCGGGAACGGCGGCCGCCGGCATCGCTCAGTGCACCCCAGACGCCGGCGAAGAGGACGAAGCCCGCGTATTCGGCCGCGAGAAACCACGTGCTCGCGTCGAGCGTCGTCTGCGCATCGAGTGCGGCGACGAGCTCCGGCACGCCGGGATAGAGTGCCACCTGTCCGAACATGACGGCGAAGATCATCGCCGCGAGCGTGGCACGGTCGGTGTTCACGGCGGTCGTACGGTCGAGACGCGGATAAAGCGAGTGGAACGCTATCGCACGACGGGTCGATCGACTCAGTCGTGGCCCGAGACGGGCACCGGTTCGTAGGGCTCTTCGAGATATTTCTGGTCGCTCTCGGAGAGCGATATATCGAGTGCCTCGACGGCCTGTTCGAGGTGTTCGACGCTCGTCGTGCCGACGATCGGTGCGTCGACCCACTCCTTGTGTAGCAGCCACGCCAGCGAGATCTGTGCCATCGTGACGCCCTTCTCGTCGGCGAGCTCCTGCACGCGCTCGTTGATCTCCCGCCCGCCGCCCGCGCGGTAGGGATGCTCGTAGAGGTGTTCCTCGCTCGCGCCGCGGTCGGTCGCGCCGATCTCCTCGTGGGGTCGGGTGAGGTAGCCGCGCGCGAGCGGGCTCCACGGCATGACGCCGATCCCCTCCTTGTCGGTGAGCGGGAGCATCTCGCGCTCTTCCTCGCGATAGACGAGATTGTAGTGGTTTTGCATCGTCACGAACCGTTCGAGGTTCTCCACTTCGCTCGTGTGCAGTGCGTCGGCGAACTGCTGGGCCCACATCGACGAGCCGCCGATATATCTGGCCTTCCCCCGGCGCACCGCGTCGTCGAGCGCGCCGAGCGTCTCGTCGATCGGCGTGTTCTCGTCCCAGCGGTGGGTCTGATAGAGGTCGATCGTGTCCATCCCCAACCTGTCGAGCGAGTTGTCGAGTTCCTGTTCGATGGCCTTCCGGGAGAGTCCGCCGGCGTTCGGATTCTCCTCGTCCATCGGATGATAGACCTTCGTGGCGACGACCGGCCAGTCGCGGTCGTAGCCCGCGAGTGCGTTGCCGAGCACGCGCTCGGACTCGCCGAGCGAATACATGTTCGCCGTGTCGAAGAAATTGATGCCGAGGTCGATCGCACGCTCGATGATCTCGTGGCTCTCCTCCTCTTCGAGCACCCAGTCGCGCCACTCCGAGCTGCCGAAGCTCATGCAGCCGAGACAGAGCCGACTGACTTCCATCCCCGTGTCACCGAGGGTCGTGTATTCCATAGCATGTCATCGGCGGCCGCTGGGAAAAACCACAGCAATCGACGTCGATACCGCTCATCGCCAGCGTTTGCCCGTCAGTATATCCTTCCCGGGGTCGGAGACGTGTCGTGGACACGTCCATCGAGCACACGCCCGACGGCCGCCGACTCGTGATTTCACGACCCATCGACGCGCCCGCGGACATCGTCTGGTCGATCCTCACCGATACCGAGCGCTGGCCCGAGTGGGGACCGTCGATCGCGGCCGTCGACTGTCCCGACCGATTCATCCAGGAGGGATCACGTGGCCACGTCGAGACCGTCGGTCCCAGCGTGCTGTTCTCGGGCCTGCCGGATAGCGGACTACGGGTTCCGTTTCGCGTCAGGAGCTGCGCCGATCGTCGGTGGACGTGGCGCGTCGCCGGCGTTCCGGCGACTGGCCATCGAGTCGAACCTGTGGATGAGAACTGTCGGGCGGCGTTCGAGATCCCGCTGCCTGCGGCGGCGTACGCACCCGTCTGTCGGCGGGCGCTGGTCGCGATCGAACGACTCGCCGGCGACGCTACTGACCGACGAGAACGTCGCTGACGGGTCGGAGGTCCTCTTTCAGTCCTGTGCCGTCGCAGTCGTCGTTCGGACAGTCGTATCGCCAGCCGTCCGTCGTCGCGTATCGCTCGGCGAAGCGCTCGCCACATACCTCACAGACCAACTGGGCGTCCGAACAGACGTCGCGGTGGAGTTCGAGTTCGAGTTCGCTGCCGAAGGTGCGCTTGCAGTTCCTGCAGGTCCGGGTCATACTTGCCGATTCTCAGCGGCGAGATATATGCGTGCCGCTTTTTTCGCCGTCGCCCGTCCGCGGGAGTTTTGCCCGCGCGGGGCGAGGGTGGACTATGGCCACCTACGAACGCGAGACGTACCTGCGCGCGCCCTTCGAGGACGTCTGGGAGTTCCACTCGGCGACCACCGGGCTGACCGCGGTCACGCCACGGTTCATGAACCTCCAGGTAGAGGCCTCGCGCGGCCCGGACGGCGAACCCGATCCCGATATTCTGGAGAAGGGGTCCGAGATCGACCTCTCGATGCGCCCGTTCGGCGTCGGCCCACGACAGGGCTGGACCTCCCGCATCGTCGAGCGGCGGCGCGACGGACAGGCAGGACTGTTCCGCGACACGATGCACGACGGCCCGTTCGAGCGCTGGGTCCACACTCACAGTTTCTACGCCGATGCCGGCGGGACGATCCTTCGCGATCGCGTGGAGTACCGCCTCCCGTTCGGCGAGCTCGCTCGCCTCGCCGAACCCTTCGGCGACATCGGTTTCGAACCGATGTTCCGCTATCGCCACCGCGAGACCAAACGCCGCCTCGAATAGCTCCGACACCTGTGCGAATCGTACCGTGTTTAACCCAGCGGACGGATCGGTATCTATGAGCGACCCACAGCAGGACCTCGGGATCACCGAATCGAAGGAGCACAGCCCCGGCGAGTGGTACGCCGAACTCGTCCAGAAGGCGGGGCTCGCGGACTACGCGCCGATGGGCGGGTTCATCGTCACCCGCCCCCGTGGCTACGCCCTCTGGGAAGGGATTCAGGACCATCTGGACGGCTGGTTCAAAGACACGGGCGTCCAGAACAGCTACTTCCCGATGTTCATCCCCGAGAGCTATCTCGAACGGGAAAAGGAGATCGTCGAGGGGTTCGACCCGGAAGTCGCGTGGGTGACGGAGGCGGGCAACGACGAACTCGACGAGCGCCTCGCGGTTCGCCCGACCAGCGAGTCGATCATCACGCCGTTCATGAGCCAGTGGATCCGGAGCCACCGCGATCTCCCGATGCGCCTCAACCAGTGGTGTTCGGTGGTCCGCTGGGAGGCGACGGACACGAAACCGTTCTTCCGTACGAAGGAATTCCTCTGGCAGGAGGGTCATACCGCCCACCGCGACGGCGAGAGCGCGTGGGAGGAGACGATGCTCCGGCTCGAACAGTACCGCCGCCTCCACGAGGAGGTGCTCGCGATCCCCGTGCTGGAGGGGCGAAAGCCCGAACACGACAAGTTCCCGGGGGCCGACACGACGACCGCCGTGCAGTCGCTGATGCCCGATGGTAAATCCCTGCAGGCGGCGACGAGTCACTACCTGGGCGACGGGTTCGCCGAGGCGTTCGACGTGACCTACGTCGACGAGGACGAGAACGAACACGTCGCGCACACGGCTTCGTGGGGGCTCTCCTGGCGCGCGCTCGGCGGGATGGTCATGACCCACTCGGACGATCAGGGGCTCGTCCTCCCGCCCGCGATTGCACCCGAACAGGTCGTGGTCGTGCCTATCTGGCAGGAGGACACCCAGGAGGAGGTGCTCGATTACGCCGCTGAACTCGCCGCCGAGCTCGACGAGGCGGGCTTGCGGGTGGAGCTTGACGACCGCGACGGGCGCAACCCCGGCTTCAAGTTCAACGAGTGGGAGCTCAACGGCGTCCCGCTGCGTATCGAGATCGGGCCGCACGAGGTCGAGGATGAAGAAGCGACGCTCGTCCACCGCCCGGACGGCGAATCGATCGTCGAGGGGCGGGACGAGATCGCCGCCACGGTCGAGGACCATCTCGACACTGTCTACGCGAAACTCTACGCCGCCGCCGAAGAGGAGCTCGAAGAGAACGTCCGCGAGGCCGGGAGCCGCAACGAACTGCTCGGTACGATCGGCCAGCACGGTGGCTACGTCAAGACCGCCTGGTGTGGCGAGGAAGGCTGCGAGACCGAGATCAAGGACGAGATCGCCGCCGAGATCGTGATGGTCCCGCTCGACGAGGACGAGGGGCCGATCGACGATACGTGTGCGATCTGTGGCGACGACGCGACCGAGACGGCCTACTTCGCCAAATCCTACTGAGAAGCTCCACTATCCCGCCATCTCCCTCTCTTTCGGCGCTGACGATCGTCGGAACGATTCCTACCGTCCCTTATTTGGTATTAGCACACATTTAGTCCTTCAGGGTCAACCTCTTATACACGACCGGAAGACTCGGGTGCAGATGGTTAACACATACCCCTCTGGAGAGCAGTCGGCGGCCACGGGACTGGCCGATCCGTCCGAGCAGCGCGCGAACTGCGGCGTCGGGGTCGTCATGGATCTCGACGGGGAGGGGGGCCACTCGGTCGTCGCCGACGGGCTCGATCTCCTCGCGAACCTCGAACATCGCGGGACGACCGGCGCGGAGGAAGACACCGGCGACGGTGCTGGCGTCATGCTTCGAACGCCCCACGACTTTTTCGCCGACGAACTCCCGATCGAACTCCCCGAGATCTATGCTGTTGGATCGCTGTTCTTCCCGCAGGACGACGCCGCGCGCGAGGCGCTTCAGGAACTCGTCGCCGACGCACTCGCCGAACACGATCTCTCGGTCGCCCACTGGCGGGCGGTCCCGACGGACAACGCCGAACTGGGTCGAACGGCGCTCGACTCCGAACCCGCAGTCTTTCAGGCGATCGTCGTCCCTGACGAGGACCTTGCCACCGACGAGTTCGACACGCAACTCTACGTCGGCCGTCGGACGGTCGAACAGCGCGTCGCCGGGCGCGAGCCCGTGGGCCACGAGCAGTTCTACGTCTGCTCGCTCGACCGCCGGACGCTCGTCTACAAGGGACTGCTGAAGGGCGATCAGCTCGGCGGCTACTACCCCGACCTCCGGGACTCGCGGCTCGCCTCGACGTTCGTCATGGTCCACGCGCGGTTTTCGACCAACACGCTCGGCGCGTGGCATCTCGCCCATCCCTACCGGCGAACCGTCCACAACGGCGAGATCAACACGATTCAGGGCAACGTCAACTGGATGCGCGCCCGCGAGACCGACATCGACACCGACGAGTTCGACGTCGATGCGGTCAGGCCGGTGATCGCCGATGCGAAGCAGTCGGACACCGCGAGCGTCGACAACGCGCTCGAACTCCTCATGGAATCGGGCCGCGAGCTCCCACACGCGCTCAGGCTGCTGATCCCGGAGGCGTTCCGCGGCGACGAACACGAGATGAGCGACGAGCGCCGGGCGTTCTACGATTTCCACGCCTCGCTCTCCGAGCCGTGGGACGGGCCAGCACTGGTGGCGGCGACGGACGGCGAACGGGTCGGCGCGGTGCTCGATCGCAACGGGTTCCGGCCCTGTCGCTACGACGTGACGACCGACAACCGGCTCGTGATGGCCTCCGAGACCGGGGCGCTCGATTTCGACCCGGCGAACGTCGCCGAGCGTGGCCGGCTCGAACCCGGCCAGCTGTTCCTCGCCGATCCCGAGGAAGGGCGCGTTCTACCTGACGAGGAGGTGTTCGCGGAGCTGACCGACGAGAACTACGGCGAGTGGATCGACGAGGAGCAGGTAATTCTCGATGAACTCGTTGACGCGGCCGGCGATCGTCAGGGACACGCGAAATCCGAGGACGACACCGATCTCCGCAGCCGGCAGGCGCTCTACGGCTACACCCACGACGAACTCGACAACCTGCTCGAACCGATGGCGACCACGGGGACGGATCCGGTCGGCTCGATGGGCGACGACACACCTCTCTCCGTTCTCTCGCAGTTCAACCGCCCGCTGTTCAGCTACTTCAAACAGCTGTTCGCGCAGGTGACGAACCCGCCGCTCGACTACATCCGCGAGGAACTGGTGACGTCGCTCGAAACGCGCCTCGGCAACCAGCGCAACCTGCTCGCCGAGTCGCCGGCCCACGCCCGCCAGCTCGTCGCCGAGTCGCCCGTTCTCTCGAACACCGAGACGGCAGCGATCAGGGGGATGGGCGACGAGGCAGCGAACGGAATGAAGAGTCGGATCGTCGACATCACCTACGACGTCGACGGTGACCTCGAATCGGCCGTCGAGCGCGTGCGGCGCGAGGCGACCGCGGCCGCCGACGAGAGCGATATTCTAGTGCTCTCCGATCGAACGGCGAGCGACGAGCGGGTGCCGATCCCGTCGCTGCTGGCGACCGGTGCCGTCCACCATCACCTCGTGCGCAACGGCCGTCGCAACCGCGTCGGGCTCGTCGTCGAATCGGCCGACCCTCGTACCGTGCACCACGTCGCGGCACTGATCGGCTACGGTGCGGGGGCGGTCAACCCCTATCTCGCCTACCGGACGATCGCGGATCTCACGCGCGGCGCGGACGGTGCCGATCGCGATGCGGCCGTCGCGGCCTACCGGGGAGCGCTCGAAGACGGGCTCTTGAAGACCATGTCGAAGATGGGCATTTCGACGGTCCAGAGCTATCAGGGAGCCCAGATCTTCGAGGCAGTCGGACTGGACTCCGAGTTCGTCGCCGACTACTTCGAGGGGACGACCGCCCGCACGGAGGGGATCGGCCTCGCGGAGATCGAGTCGGACCTCGAAGATCGCCACGCGCTCGCGTTCGGCAACGAGCCCGATATCGAACGGCAGGGCGAGTACGAACACCGCTCGGACGGGATCTTCCACGAGTGGAACCCGCAAACCGTCGGCACGCTCCAGCAGGCCGTCAGACAGGGTGATTACGAGCAGTACGAGGAGTTCGCCCGCCTGATGAACGAGCAGAACGAGCAACTCCAGACGCTGCGCGGCCTGCTCGAGTTCGACAGCGAGCGCGAACCGATTCCGGTAGAAGACGTCGAACCGATCCACGAGATCGTCGAGCGGTTCTCGACGGCGGCGATGAGCCTCGGCAGCCTCTCGCCGGAGATGCACGAGACGAACGCGGTCGCGATGAACAGACTGGGCGCGAAATCGAACACCGGTGAGGGTGGCGAGCCGCCAGCGCGGTTCGATACTGAGAAAGAGTGCCCGGTCAAGCAGGTGGCGTCGGGCCGGTTCGGCGTCACTTCGGAGTATCTCACGTCGGCGGACGAGATACAGATCAAGATGGCCCAGGGCTCCAAACCCGGCGAGGGCGGCCATCTCCCCGGCAAGAAGGTCAACGAGATGATCGCCCACGTCAGATACGCGACGCCGGGCGTCGGTCTCATCTCGCCGCCGCCGCTGCACGACATCTACTCGATCGAGGATCTGAAGCAGCTGATCCACGATCTGAAGGCGGCGAACCCCGAGGCGGACATCAACGTGAAGCTCGTCTCGGAGGCGGGGATCGGCACGATCGCGGCGGGTGTGGCGAAGGCCAACGCCGACGTCGTCCACATCTCGGGCCACTCCGGGGGCACGGGCGCGAGCCCGCGCACCTCGATCAAGAACGCCGGGCTCCCCTGGGAACTCGGACTGGCCGAGGCGAACCAGCTGCTCCGCGAGACCCGACTCCGCTCGCGCATCCGGGTCTCGGCCGACGGCGGGATGAAGACGGGTCGTGACGTGGCTGTCGCGGCGCTTCTGGGAGCCGAGGAGTACGTGTTCGGAACTGCTTCCCTCGTCACCTCGGGCTGTGTGATGGCCCGCCAGTGTCACGAGAACACCTGTCCGGTCGGCGTCGCCACCCAGCGCGAGGAGCTCAGGGAGCGATTCCCCGGCGAGCCCGAGCACGTCATCAACTACATGACGTTCATCGCCCAGGAGCTCCGCGAGATCATGGCCGAGCTCGGCTTCGCGACAGTCGAGGAGATGATCGGCCGACCCGAGTTCCTCGCTCAGCGCGAGGACGTCGACAACGAGAAGGCCAGGAAACTCGATCTCTCGTCGATGCTCGCCGAGCCGCGCAGCGACGGCGAGCCGGGTACCGAGCGCACGAAGGTACGAGAACAGACCCACGAGATCGACGAGCAGCTGGATCACGAGCTGATCGCCGACGCCGAGGCAGCGATCCAGGACGGAAAACCGGTCTCGCTCAGCAGGAACATCTCGAACGCCGATCGTGCGGTCGGCGCGCTGCTCTCCAATCACATCTCCCGCGAGCACGGCGGCGACGGTCTCGCCGAGGATTCCATAACCGTGGACTTCGACGGGACGGCCGGCCAGAGCTTCGGGGCCTTTCTCGCCGCGGGCGTGACGATGCATCTGACCGGGACCGCCAACGACTACGTCGGCAAGGGACTCTCCGGTGGGAAACTCGTCGTGAACACGCCGCCGACCGCGCCCTACGAACCCGAGGCGAACAGTTTGATCGGGAACGTCGCCCTCTACGGCGCGACCGAGGGCGAGATCTACGTCAACGGAAAGGCCGGCGAGCGGTTCGCGGTGCGCAACTCCGGGATCAAAGGTGTCGTCGAATCGATCGGCGACCACGGCTGCGAGTACATGACCGGGGGAGCGATCGCGGTGCTCGGCGAGACGGGCAAGAACTTCGCGGCCGGCATGAGCGGCGGCGTCGCGTACGTGCTCGACAGAGAGGGCGAGTTCGAATCGCGCGTCAACCACGGCATGGTGCGGACGACCGCCGAACTCGACGAGAAGGACGAGCGGATGCTCCGTCGACTGGTCGAAAACCACGTCACCTACACCGATTCCGACCGAGGGCAGTCCGTTCTCGATGACTGGGACGAGGAGCTGGCGAATTTCGTGAAGGTGATGCCCGAGGCCTACGCCGACGTCATCGACGAGCGCGAGGGTGCGGACGTGCGGACACGGCCACCGACTGCGGCAGCGCCCGACACCGACGGTCAGCCGGTCGCGGAGGGTGGCGCTGACTGAGAGCCACGACCGATCCGATCAGTCGCCGTTGTCCAGCAGGCGCTCCCGGACGGCCGCACGCTCGACGGTGCCCGAGGCGGTGCGGGGAAGTTCGTCGGCGAACGCGATCGTCCGCGGGAGTTTGAAGCCGGCGAGGCGCTCGCGGCAGTAATTTCGAATCGCCTCGTCGTCAGCGACGTCACCGACGACGAGCGCGCCGACGCGTTCGCCCCAGTCGGGATCGGGAAGGCCGACGACGCCGGCGTCGTCGATGGCCGGATGGGATCGGAGCACGCGGGCGATCTCGCTAGGAGCGACGAGCTCCCCGCCCGTCGAGATCATCTCGTCGCGCCGACCGGTCACCCAGAGCCGCCCGCCCGCATCGTGATGGCCGACGTCACCGGTGTGAAAACCCCGGTCCGAGAACGCCCGCGCCGTCGCGTCGGGGTCGTTGTAGTAGCCCGCGAACACCGTCGGGCCGGACACGACGAGTTCGCCCGTCTCGCCGATGTCGACGGGTCTCCCGTCGCCGTCGAGAACCGAGAGATCGGTGCCCAGGAGTGGGCGACCGACCGTGCCGGTGTAGGCGAACGCCTCTCCGGGACGGGCGGTGGCGACCTGCGAGGCCGTCTCGGTCATGCCGTATGTGGGATGGACGGGAACATCCCGTTTCTCGCAGCGCTCGACGAGTTCTTCCGAGGCAGGCGCACCGCCCAGGAGGACGAACCGGAGCGAGTCGGCGAGCGACCCCGCGTCGAGCAGCCGGCGGAGCATCGTCGGCACGAGCGAGATCCCGGTGCAGTCGAACCGTTCGAGTGCGTCGAGCGTCGTCTCGGCATCGAATTCGCCCGGAACGACGACGGTCGTGCCGTAGAGCGCGGAGCGAACGATCGGCGCGAGCCCGCCCATGTGGTAGACCGCGAGCGGGTCGAGCCAGCGGTCGTCGGGCGTGACGCCGAGCCGAAACGCCGAGGCGACGGCGCTCGCGCGGAGATTTTCGGTCGTGAGCACGACGAGTTTCGGCTCACCGGTCGTCCCCGACGTGGCGAGCATGACCGCCGGCTCGTCGACCTCGCGCGTGGCAGGCGCGAACTCCGCGGGCGAAACGCTATCGAGAGCGGTGACGTCCGCGTGCTCCGTGTCGTCGACGGAAGCGGTCGGAACGTCCACCGAGAGCTCGACGGCGGTGTCGGCGGTGTCCGCCCCGCAGACGAGCGCCGCGAGCTCCGCGCGCTCGACCTGTCTGTCGAGCTCGGCGGGCGTGAGACGCGTGTTCAGTGGGACGAGCACGCAGCCGAGGCGCGCGGCCGCGTGGACGAGGACGACGGTCGCGGGCCGTGTTTCGAGCAGGCAGCCGAGATGCTCGCCAGCGACCCCGAGTGCCGCGAGTCGGCCGGCGACCTGCTCGACGCGCTCGTCGAGATCGCAATACGTCCACTCCACTCCCCCAATCCCGAGGAGCGCGGTCGCGTCGGGCGAGGCCTGCACGCGCTGGGCGAGCACGTCGGTCATCCGTCCTCCAGGGGCGCGCTGCCAGGTTCCTGTGGCACGCGCGCGTGACCATCGTCGATCGGTGCCGGGTCCTGTACGAGGTTCTCGGCGAGTCGATCGGCGGTCGCGAGCCCGGCTGCCGGCGGGTCGGGGAGGCTCGCTGCGACGTGGACGGCCCCCGCCCGTGCGAGCGCGCCGTCGATCGTCGTCGTGAGAACTGCCTCGCAGCCGGCCTCGTGGGCAGCGAGCACGGCCGAACGCGCGCGATCCGGCCCGCCGAGTGCCATCGGTTTCACGATCAGGACGTCCGCGGCGTCGGCGGCGAGAACGCGCTCGACGGAGTGGGTCGCGAGCGATTCGTCGAGCGCGATCGGCAACCGTCCCCGAAGATCGGCGTGGCTGGCGAGATCGTCCGCGGGAAGCGGTTGTTCGACGTACGCGAGCCCCGTGTCGGCGAACCCATCGAGCGCTATGCGTGCTGCCTCGCGATCCCACGCGCCGTTCGCGTCGGCACGGAGCTCGATATCGTTCCCGACCGCCTTTCGGACGGTGGCGACGCGCTCTACGTCTTCCGCGACCGCCCGTGCGCCGACTTTGATCTTGAGGGCCTCGAACCCCTGTTCGACCGCCGCGGTGGCTGCAGCGACGGTCTCGTCTATCGAGCCGTCACCGATCGTCGCGTTCACTGGAAGGTCGTCCGTCGGATCGCCGCCGAGGTGGCGGTAGAGCGGGAGATCGGCGGCACGCGAGCGAGCGTCGGCGAGCGCGAGCGCGAACCCGTGGCGGGCGGCCGGCGTTCCGTCGAGTGTGTCGAGTGCTGCCGACCAGTCGTCGATATCGTCTGCGCGGTCGAGCGCTGTCCGACATTCGTCGAGCGATTCGGACCAGCCGGGCAGCGGTGTCGCCTCGCCGATGCCTCGCGTCCCTTCGTGGTCGATCGTGACGAGAAACCCCTCCCTCGTGTCGATCGTGCCCCGGGCGGTCGAGAGCGGGCTCGCGAGCGCCAGCGAGAACGGCTCGATCTTCATAGCATCCCCGGCAGCGCGAGGCCGAGCGCGAAGAGGACGGAGTGAGCCGCGAGCAGTTTGCCCACCCGTTCGAGCGCGGGGTTGAGCGCGTCGCCGTCGGTTCTGGCCAGAACGGTCGTGGCGATCGAGGCGGCGTACGGCAGCGTCAGCAGCGGTGCGAGCACGAGCGCACCGGAGCCGGTGAGCCAGAAGACGACGGGGATCACGTAGGCCATCCCCGTCATGAGCAGGAACTCGGCGCGACTCCAGCGGTAACCGAGGAGCACTGCGAGCGAGCGCTTGCCCGCCGCCATGTCGGTCTCGCGATCGCGCAGATTGTTGACGATCAGGATGTTGGTCGAGAGGCCCGCGGCGGGCAGGCTCGCCACGACGGCCGCGAGCGGCAGCGTGTCGGGCGGGAGCCAGAGCGGGAACGAGCGCGCGAAAGCCGCAGCCTGCACGTAGTAGGTGCCGCTGACGGCGACCAGCCCGAAGAAGACGAACACGAAGAGATCGCCGAGGCCGTACCAGCCGTAGGGGTAGGGACCGCCGGTGTAGAGGATCCCCGCGGCGACGCTCGACAGGCCGACGATCACGATCGGCAGGCCGCCGACGAAGACCAGATAGCTGCCGAGAACGATTGCGAGCGCGAACGTGGCGATCATCGCGCGCCGGACCTCGCTCGCCCCGATGAGGCCCGACTGGGTGACTCTGGTGAAGCCGTCGCGATCCTCGGAGTCGACGCCGGATTTGGCGTCGTAGTAGTCGTTCGCGAAGTTCGTCCCGATCTGGATGAGCAGCGCGCCGACGAGTGCCGCCAGCGCGGGCAGCGGGGCGAACACGTCCATCGCGACGGCGAGACCGGTGCCGACGAACACCGGCGCGGCGGCCGCCGGCAGCGTCTGCGGTCGCGCGGCCATCAGCCACGCACGACCACGGGAGACCTCCTGTGTACTCATTTCCGGAAAATCAGGCAGCCGGGAGCGTTAACGTTGGGGTACGGATCGGAAACGATACCGACGAGTCACCACGTTGCGTTCGAGAAAGCGTAGCGCCCTCGACAGCTGCCGCGTTTCACGGTGTGACACATGCGTCAGTGTTTGAAACGCCGGTCAGGGAGTAAGTATAGGGCACTCTGATCCGTGTATTCAAACGGAACCAGAGGGTTCCGGTCACACGGGAACACGGTCCGCTGCCCTGGCATCACCGCGCACCCTTCCCGTGTCTGTTTTCGATACGACGGCGTTCCGGAAGGTTTGATTGGCCGCAGGCCCGACAGCGGACGAACAGGCCCGGTGCGCTCGCCCTGAACGGAACTGCCGAACATCGAGCGCGCGAGCGGCGAGTTCGACTCATGGAGTACGTTCAGGAACGGATCACGACGTTACACGGGGTCGCCGACGAGCCGCCGGCCGCGCCGACGGAGCGCACGGCGGTCGTCGTCCCGATGACCGGTCGCGAATACCGCACCGATGCGGCCGAGCACGTCTTTTCGTCGCTCGCCACGCTCGACGTCGCGACCGTCATCGTCGCCCTGCGCGCCCCGCGCGAGCGCGTCGAGCCGATCGCCGAGTGGCTGTCGGGGTTCGCCCTCGACGCCGAACTGTTCTGGTGTGGCGGTCCGCGCCTCGCCGCACTACTCGACGAGCACGGCCTCGACGGCGAGAGCGGGAAAGGTCGGGACGTCTGGCTCGCACTCGGCCCCGCGAGCGACCACGAGTTCGTCGTCGTCCACGACGCCGACGCGCTCTCGTACTCGCCCGCCGACGTCCGCCGCCTCTGTGCGCCGCTCGCCGACGGGTTCTCGTTCGTGAAAGGATATTACGCCCGCATCGAGCGCGATCAGCTGTTCGGACGGCTGTTCCGCCTCTTCTACGAACCGCTCGTGGCGACCCTCCGCGAGCGCCACGACACGCCGATCCTCGACTACTTCGGCGCGTTCCGCTACGCGCTCGCCGGCGAGATCGGACTCACGGGCGATCTCGCGCGCGAACTCCGCCTCGGCCGGGGCTGGGGGCTCGAGATCGACGGGCTGGCGACCGCCTTCGACGAGGCCGGGTTCGCGGGCACCGCACAGGTCGATCTCGGGGTCGACGTCCACGATCACCGATCGGTGTCGGGAGACGACGGGCTGGCGGCGATGAGCCGCGAGGTCGGGCGCGCGCTGCTCCGCGCTGTCGGAGAACACGGCGTTCGTCCGGAATACGACACCCTGCCGACGCGCTACGAGCGGACGGCGGCACGGTTCGTCCGCCAGTACGCCGCCGACGCCAGCCACAACGCGCTGGAGTACGACGCCGACGACGAGCGCGCGCAGGTCCGTGATTACGCGACAGCCATCGAGCCACCTGCGGACGACGATCGCCTGCCGGCGTGGACCGACACACCGCTCGACCCTAACGAGGTCCGGGCAGCGGTTCGGACCGATCTCGCGGCAGCAAAGGACTAACCCGTGGCCCACGGTAGGACGATCGAATGGAGCTGACCCACGACGAGCTCGCCGGCATCGTCGATCTCTTCGGTGCGCTCTCACCGTCCGAACTCGCCACCGCGGGCGACGAACTCGCGTTCAAGCGCGGTGCGGATCTCGACGACCCGGACGTCGACGCGGCGCTCGCGGCCTACCGACTCGTCGCGTTCGATCCCGATACGATCGTCGAGCGAACCACGGACGACCGGCTACTCGCCCCCGGCCCGACGGCGTTCCCGGCGCTCCCCGACGGAGCCGAGGATCTGCCCCACATCCTCGACGTCGACGCCTGTACGCCCGATCGCGCAGCACTCGGGGCGGTCGTCGAGGAACGGTTTCGTGCGGATGCGGCGCGGGCGGTCGCCGAGGACGATCACGAGCGCATCGCGCGACTGATCGACGTGAGCTACGATCTCGAAACGTGGGCACCGATCGCCCTCGACGGCGTGCGCGACCGGCTCGATGCGGCCGCGGGCGACTGATCAGGCGCGAGCGGTGACGTAGAGCGCGGCCGGGCCACAGACGAGGAGTGCAAACACGTAGCTCGTCGCCCGGTAGAGTATCGCGAGCGCGGCCGCCGCACCGGCACCGACGGGGGTGAGTGCGACCACGAGTGCGACCATCGCCGTCGAGACGCCGCCGAGCCCGCCCGGCGTCGGGACGAAGCCGGCGAGCGAGCTCGCGGGGGCGAGAAAGGCGACCAGCAGCGGATCGACCGGCAGCGAGAGCGCGAGCGCGGCGAAATACAGCGGTGCGGCGAAACAGATCCAGCCAAGATACGAGTAGACGATCCCGACGAGCAGGTCGCGTGGCTCCGCGGCGATGCGCGCGATCTGGCTGTAGAAGGTGTCGATGCGCGTCTCGATCCGTTCCATCGACACACGGTCGGTGCGTGTCGTCACCGGACGGGCGAGCGTTGTGATGATCCGCTCGACGAGATCGCGCCGTCGCCACGCGCCGTAGACGATCGCTGGCACGCCGATGGCGATCGCCGCGAGTCCGATCAGGATCGAACTCGCGCCCGGGGGGATCGTCCCGGTGATCGCGAGCGCTGCGAGCCCGATGCCGGCGAAGGTGAAGAAGGGCAGCAGATGCATCAGGTCGGCCGTCGAGACGCTCGCGAGACTCTCCTCGTAGCTCGCTTCGGTGTCGGCCGAGAGCACGTAGGCGATGAACGGTTCGCCGCCGGCCTGGCCGAACGGCGTCGTGTAGTTCGCGAACGTCGCCGCGAGATAGGTCGGCACGAGCTCCCGATAGGGGATGGTGATCCCGCCGGCGTCGAGGACGACCTGCCAGGTCTTCGTCCACGCGAGCAGGTAGCCACAGGTACAGAGACAGGCGACGGCCACCCAGCGGAGATCGGCACGCGCGAGCGCATCGACGATGTCGTTCCAGCCGACGACGTTGCCGAGGAAATAGAGGAGCACGGCGGCGATGACGAAGCCAACGACTGCCTTCGCTACCGAGCGCCGGTCGAGAATGTCCGCGGAGTCGGTCGCCACGTCAGGCTCCTGCCGGTCGCCGCCGGTCACGCTGCGATCCGATCATGCTGTCGAGGGGACGAGCGGCGGTGGCATAAACGACCCGAAACGATCGTCCCGAGACGAACGGAGCGGACGAATTAAGCCCCGTCGGCGTCTCACGACGATATGCATCTCGCGCGGGTCGCCGAGCACGCCGCCACGGGCGTCACCGACGAGCAGCGCGACGCAGCCGTGCTCGTGCCGGTCATCACGCGCGAGCGCCCGGACGACTACGGCGGCGCACATCTCCTCTTCACCAAGCGCGCCGACCACCTCGGCGAACATCCCGGACAGATGAGCTTTCCCGGTGGCGGGCGCGAGCCGATCGACGACGACCTGACCGCGACAGCGCTGCGCGAGGCCGACGAGGAGATCGGTCTCGACCCCGACACCGCCGAGGTCGTCGGCCGACTCGACGATATCCGTACCATCACGCGCTACGCCGTCCGGCCGTTCGTCGCCCGCGTGCCCGACCGCGAGTACGTCCCCGACGAGCACGAGGTCGCCGAGGTCGTCGTGCTGCCGATCGCGGCGCTCACCGATCCCAACAACTACGATTCCGAACGCCGTGATCACCCCCACTACGGCGATATCCGACTCCACTTCTTCCGCGTCGGCGACTACGTGGTCTGGGGCGCGACCGGCCGCATCCTCGTGCAGTTTCTGGAGCTGACGACCGACTGGCGCGTGCCGGACGATCCCGACCGCGTCGTCGATTCGGATGCCGACTTCCCGGTTTAGAACTCGTCGACGTCGTCCGTCGTCTTCTCGTCAGTCTCCACAGACGTATCTTCGGCTGTCTCGTCGTCAGCCGTCTCGCCCTCGTCGGTTGAGATCCGGATCGGCCCGTCGTCGGGATCCTCGACTTTCGGTAGCTCGACTTCGAGCGTGCCCTCGGTGGTGAGCGACGCGCTCGCGGTGTCGGGATCGACCGTCGCCTCGGCGGGGAGCGTCACACTGCCGTCGAGCGAGAGACCGCGGCCCGGGAACCGCATCTCGAACCCTTCGCGGTGCTCGCGCGTGCGGTCGATGCGGACGTGGACGGAACGTTCGGAGAACCGGACCTGGACGTCGCCGGCGCTCGCGTCGGGCGCGTCGAAGACGACGAGATAGGCGTCGTCGCTTTCGAGCAGGTCGGTCGCCAGCGGGCGGCGCTCCTGGGCGCGGCCCGCGAACCGACCGACGCCATCGAGCACGCGTTTGAGCACCGATTCGCCGACGCTGCTGCTCACAGTTCGACCTCCCGGAGCGAGTCGGTCTCGGTGCAGTACGGACACTCGAAGGCGTCGATGCCCACGTCGTCGGGCATGTCGTAGGTGTAGTGCATCTCGAACATATCGAGCTCGCAGTCGTCGTTCTCACAGACCACTTCGAGGGTTGCGGGCATACCGCCCGTACTGCCGGACGACCTATCAACCCCACGGGTCGTGAGAGTGGGAGTTTTACGCCGCGACGCTCTTGTGACCCCATGACCGATCCAGCCACGCTCGACGTCACCCTGGTCGATGGGTACGTCGACGAACCCGCCCACTTCGGGGTGCCGCCGTACATCTCCACGTATCCACGGTTCACCGCCGGCGCGCTCGTCGATGCGGGCGTTCCCGAAGAGCAGATCACCTACCACACGATCGACGAACTCCGCGACGAGCGGAACAAGTGGCGTGACGTCGCCCAGGCCGACCTGCTGATCTATCTGGGCGGAATGACCGTCCCCGGCAAGTACGTCGGCGGCACGCCCGCCGAACCCGACGAGGTTCGCGAACTCGCGTGGGTCGCCGAGGGGACGAGCCTGATGGGCGGCCCGGTGCGCTTCGGCGTCGGCGAGGAGAACGCCGGCGGGCAGGAAACCGAGCGCAAGGACCTCGATTTCGAGTTCGTCGCCAAGGGTGACGTCGAAGCCGCCGCCCACGATCTCGTGAGCAATGGGTTGGAGGGGTTCGGGAATCGCGTCCGCGACGTCGACGAGGTCACGCGCTGGGCGCGCCAGGGCGCGTTCGTCGTCTCCCAGCATCCGAACCATCCCGACTACCTCATCTGCGAGCTCGAAACCTCCCGGGGCTGTGCCTACCGCTGTTCGTTCTGTACCGAACCCCTGTACGGAAACCCCGACTTCCGCCCACCCGACTCGATCGTCGACGAGGTCGCCGCGCTCGCCGACCGCGGCGTCAAACACTTCCGACTCGGCCGGCAGGCCGACCTGCTCGCCTACGGTGGTGACGGTGAAGCGCCCAACCCCGACGCGCTCCGGCAGCTCTACGGTGGTATCCGAGACGTCGCGCCCGACCTCGAAACGCTCCACCTCGACAACATCAACCCGATCACCATCGTGCGCTGGCCCGAGAAATCGCGGGCGGGACTGCGGATCATCGCCGAGCACAACACGCCCGGCGACACGGCGGCCTTCGGACTCGAAAGCGCCGATCCCGTCGTCCAGGAACAGAACGATCTCAACGTGACGGCCGACGAGTGCTTCCGCGCCGTCGAGATCGTCAACGAGGAGGCCGGCTGGCGACCAGAGGGCGGTGGGAACGCTAACCGCTTGCCGAAACTGCTGCCCGGTATCAACCTCCTCCACGGGCTACAGGGTGAGCGCGAAAAAACGTTCGAGTTCAACAAGGAATTTCTCCATCGAGTGTACGATGCCGGTCTCATGCTCCGCCGGGTGAACATCCGACAAGTGATGGCTTTCGACGGGACCGAGATGAGTTCGACTGGGGCGCAGATCGCCGACAATCACAAGAAACTGTTCAAGCAGTACAAAGCCGAGGTCCGCGAAGAGATCGACAACCCGATGCTCCAGCGCGTCGCGCCCGCCGGCACGCTCCTGCCGGACGTCCATCTCGAATACCATCAGGATGGCAAAACCTTCGGCCGACAGCTCGGCACCTACCCACTGCTGGTGGCGATTCCGGGCGAGCACGATCTCGGAAATGTCACCGACGTCGCCGTCACCGACCACGGTTATCGCTCGGTCTCGGGCGTGCCGGCACCGCTCGATCTCAATCGTGCCTCGATGGACGAACTTGCGGCGTTGCCCGGGTTCGGCGACCAGCGCGCGGGCACGCTCGTCGTGAACCGGCCGTACGAATCGCCCGCCGAGGCCAGCGACGCGCTCGGCGTCGAACTCCCTGGTTTCGCCACTGCTCGAACACCGGAAGGAGCCGACTGAGGGCGAGCGAACGGAGGCCGTGTAGAACCCGGAAATGATTTGTCGATGGCTGGCGCATTCGGAGCAATGAGTTCGGTCGCCGTGAGCGTCGTCCTGCCGGCCTACGACGAGCAGCGCACGCTCGCCGCGACCGTCGAAACCACGCTCGACACGCTCGGATCGTTCCTCCCCGACGACTCGTTCGAGGTACTGGTCGCCGAGGACGGCTGTACCGACGACACGCCCGAAATCGCCGCCCGGCTCGCCCGCGAGGACGACCGCATACGCCACGTCCACAGCGACGAACGGCTGGGCCGGGGTGGCGCGCTCACTCGTGCCTTCCGTGCGGCGCGCGGCGATACGCTCGCGTACTTCGACACCGATCTCGCGACGGACATGAGCCATCTCGAAGAACTCGTCACGAGTGTGCGCTCGGGCGAGTACGACGTCGCCACCGGCTCGCGCCTGCTCGCGGCGAGCGACGCCGACCGGCCGGCGAACCGCGACGTGCCGAGCCGCGTCTACAACGGGCTCGTCCGGCTGTTCCTGCGCTCGTCTGTCCACGACCACCAGTGTGGGTTCAAGGCCTTCGACCGCGCGGTGCTCGACGATCTCCTCACCGATGTCGAGGACGACCACTGGTTCTGGGACACCGAGCTACTCGTGCGCGCCCAGCGCGCCGGCTACCGCGTCCGGGAGTTCCCCGTCGACTGGACGCCGAAAGGCGATACGAAGGTCGATTTCGTCCGCGACGTGCTCGGTATGGGCAGCGGGGTGCTGCGGACGTGGTGGCAGCTCGCCGTCGCGCCACGGATCACCCGGCGCGTGACGCTCGTCGCCGGCACACTGCTCACGCTGCTCGCCGTCGCGCTGATGCCGCAGTACATCGACGTCTCGCGGATGCTTGCCGAGATCGAAACGGCAGATCCGGCGCTCGTCGTCGCTGCGGCGCTCGTCTATGTTCTCTCGTGGCCACTCCGCGGGGGACGCTATCGCGATATCCTCGAAGAGCTCGGCTACACCGAAGGACTCGGCTTCCTCACTGGCGCGGTGTTCATCTCTCAAACGGGGAATTTGGTCTTCCCGGCGAGGGCCGGCGACGCCGTCAGGGCCTACGTCGTCAAGACGCGCCGACGCGTGCCATACCCAACAGGATTCGCCTCGTTGGCCGTTGAGCGCGTCTTCGACCTGCTCACGATCACGCTGCTCGCCGGCGTCGTCCTCGTCGGCCTCGCCGCGACGGGGATCACCAGTCTCTCGGGGCTCGGTGCGACCGTCGCCGGCGGGAATCAAAGTGGGCGCGTCGCCCTCCTCGTGGCCAGCGGCGTCGGAGTGGCCGCCATCGCCCTCGTCGGTGCCATCGTCGCCAGCGCGCGCTCGGATCGCAATCTCGTCCGTCGGGGGATGGAGAAGGTGAGCTCGGACGCCTACGCCGACCGCGTGGCGGGCGTCATCGAGCGGTTCGTCGGCGACGTCCAGGCCGTGGCGGGCGACCGCGGCGCGTTCGCCCGCATCGGCGCGAGCAGCGTCGTGATCTGGACGCTCGACGTCGTCACTGCACTGCTCGTGTTCGCCGCCTTCGACGTCGCGCTGCCGCTCACGACGCTCGTCGCCGTCGGCTTCTTCGCCGTCAGCGTCGGCAACCTCGCCAAAGTGCTCCCGCTCTCGCCGGGCGGGCTCGGCCTCTACGAGGGTGCGTTCAGCCTGCTCGTCGTCGGACTGACACCGGTCGCCACGCCGATCGCCCTCGGCGCGGCCATCGTCGACCACGCGGTGAAGAACGTCGTCACCGTCGTCGGTGGACTCGCCTCGATGCTCGTGCTCAACGTCTCGCTCACGACCGCCGTCGAGGAGAGTCGAGACGTGGAGGCGACGCCGACCGACGACTGATCGTCGTACTGACCGGACCTGTTTAGGCGCGCCGACCCTTCTCTCGAACCATGTGCACCCTCGTACTCGCGTGGCAGGTCTTCGCCGACCGGCCGGTGGCGGTGGCGGCCAACCGCGACGAGGCCGTCGATCGCGAGTCGAACCCGCCCGGATTGCTCTCTGACGAGCCTGCAGTCCTCGCCCCGAGCGACGCCGAGGCGGGCGGAACGTGGATCGGCTACAACGAACACGGACTGTTCGTCGCGGTGACGAACCGCTGGACCGATCGGGAGCTCGCGGGCGAGCGCTCGCGCGGGCTGCTCGTCAGGGACGCGCTCGAACGCGACTCGGCGGAGGCGGCGGCGCGCCACGTCGAGAACGCGGTCGAGGGCGACGAGTACGAGGGGTTCAACGTCGTGGTGGCCGACGCCCAGGCCGCAATCTTGCTCGAGTGGGACGGCCGGTTGCAGATCCGGAACCTCGATCCCGGCGTCCACGTCGTGATGAACACCGGCGCGATCGGCGACGTCGACGTGCCCGACTCCTGGCCCGAGCGTGGCGAGCGACAGGCCGAGAACGGCCGCCAGGTGCGCGCGGCGCTGCAGCCCGAGCCTGGCGAGGAGAGCGCGGCGTGGATCGATCGGGCGGCCGACGTCCTCGGCGATCACGACTACGGGGTCTGCGTCCATCACGAAGAGTTCGGCTTCGGCACGCGCTCGTCGTCGCTCGTCAGTATCGACGAGGACGGTGATGGCGAGTACGCGTTCGCCGACGGGCCACCCTGTCGAACCGCGTTCGAGCCGGTCGAACGCCGGATTTAACCCGGCCGGCGGTGTGGATAGTCTATGAGCACGACGGCCGAGGTGGAGCTCTCGGAGGACGAGCGTGCCGGTCTCGAACTCGTTCGCTCGACGGGCGGTATCCACCAAAGCGACTTCTGGAAGGAGCTCGACGTCGACTCGCGCACGGGCAGTCGCATCGCCGAGCGCCTCGAAGAGCACGGGCTCGTCGAGCGCGAGGACACCGTCTACGAGGGGCACAACACCTACTACATCGCCCCGGCGGCGCGCGATCTCGACTTCTCCCTGCTGATGGCCGGCAACAACCTCTCGCCGCTGGTCGGCGAGGAGGACGTCGAAGCCGACAGTGACGCCTTCTCGCAGTGGATCATGCAGTTGGCCTACGAATAATCAGCGGAACTCCCGGCTGCTTGCACCGAGCACGAAGGTTCAAACCCGAAGCCGCGACCAGCGGGCGGCGTGGGGCCGTCGCATCGCACGACCGTCGAGCCGGCGAACCGGGTGGACGCACGCTGTGACTGCGAGCCATCCGTCGAGGGCAGTCGTCTTTCGATCGACGCGAGCGACTGCGCCGGGGATGGCCGGATCGCGACGGCTCCGGCCTGTCGGGCGACCGCCATCGCGGCGCTCGACGACTCTATCGCCGAAATCGAAACCCACGACGAGAGCTGCGAGCGCCGTCACGACGAGGGGACGGTCGGCGTGTTGCTCGCCGCGGCCCGCTTCGCCGCCCTCGTCGCCGATCACGATGGGGCGCTGGCGCGGCGAGCACATCGGAACCGCTCGGGGCGGCCCGCGCGGCGCTCGCTCGCGGTGGACGAGTGGGCGAACTCGCCGCCGTGACCGGCCTGGCCGAGGCGCTCGCTCGGGGATACGGCGTCACGGACGAACTCAATCCACTTACGTTGGGGACGGCTACCGGAGCCATGTTCCACGACGTCGAGAATGCGGGCGAACTCACGCCCGACGAACTGCGCGCGCGGTACGACGAACTCCTCCGTGCGGTCGTCGAGAGCCACGGCAGCGACACGGTCCGCGAGGAGACGGGCGTCGAAGGCGTCGGGGCGCTCACGAACGGCGAGTCGCCGTCGCTCACACTCGACGAGGCCGCGGCCGTACTCGCGCTCGATCCCGAGGAACCCGACGCCGACGCCATCGCTATGGAGGCGCGCGATCATCTCCTGATGGGGATGACCACCGCAGTTCTCGACGTCGAGGCGCTCGAATCGGGCATCGACGGCGCGCTCGACGCGCGCGAGATCCAGCAGAAGATCGAGGGACGGCTCGCGATGGAGCTCGACGAGTTCGCGCTGCTCCACGGCCACATCGAGGAACGAAAGCCATGAGCGTCGCCATCCTCGGCTGTGGCTACGTCGGCCTCGCGCTCGGTCGCAGCCTCGCACCCGATCGCCGGGTCGTCGGCGTGCGCCGATCGGCCGACGGACGGGCGGCGATCGAACGCGCCGGCTTCGAGGCCGTCGAGGCCGATGTCACCAGTCAGGAGGATCTCGCGGCCGTTCCGGACGTCGATACGGTGGTGTTTGCCGCGAGCTCCGGCGGTCGCGGAGCCGACGCCGCCCGCGAGATCTACGTCGATGGGCTTCGAACCGCCATCGAGACGTTCGGCGCGCGCGAAGCGCCACCCGACCGCCTCGTCTACACCTCCTCGACGGGCGTCTACGGCGATCACGACGGCGACTGGGTCGACGAGGAGACGCCCATCGAACCGACGACCGAGAAGACCGAAGTGCTCGCCGAGGCCGAGCGAATCGCCCTGGAAGAAACGGCGGCGCACGGTATCGACGGCACCGTGGTGCGCTTCGCGGGCCTCTACGGCCCGGATCGCTACCGGCTCGATCACTATCTCGATGGACCCGTGACGGAAGGCTATCTCAACATGATCCATCGCGCCGACGCCGCCGGCGCGATCCGCTTCCTGCTCGAAAGCGACGTGGCACGTGGCGAGACGGTGCTCGCCGTCGACGACGAACCGGTCGCAAAGTGGGCCTTCGCC
Organism: Halococcus thailandensis JCM 13552; assembly: GCF_000336715.1. Lineage (GTDB taxonomy): Archaea > Halobacteriota > Halobacteria > Halobacteriales > Halococcaceae > Halococcus > Halococcus thailandensis. The sequence goes on along the minus strand of NZ_AOMF01000163.1, from coordinate 118,491 downwards.
GACTGGTTGGCAGACGAGTGTGACGTGCCTCGCCCGGAGAAACGGACGACCGCCGAGCGCCTCGCCGACGAGGGGCTCTCGGCACCGGCACGGCGGCGCATCGAGACGTCGAAACGCTGCTCGAACGACAAGCTCCGAGAACTCGGCTACGAGTTTTCCCATCCGACCTATCGCTCGGGCTACCGGGCGGCGATCGAGGAGTATCGTCGCGGTTGACAGTATCCAGCGGAAGGTTCTTTCGTCTGTACGGGAATCCTCAAGCGAATGGCGTCTTGGGAACACGTCGCGTTTCTCGCCGGCTCGGAAAACCGCGTCCAGATCCTCGAAACGCTCCACGACCGACCGCGTCGCCAGTGCGAACTGGTCTCCGAGTGTGGGCTGTCGCGCTCGACGGTCCATCGGGCGCTCGACGGGCTCGCCGACCGCGAGTGGATCCACAACGAGGGCGGTGTCTACCGGCTCACGGTCGGTGGGCGGCTCGTGCTCGACCAGTACGAACTTCTCGAAGCGACGATCGAACGCGTCGACGAGTGGGGATCGTTTCTCCAACATCTCGGTGAAGCGGCCACGACGCTGCCGGCGGCGGCGCTCGACGACGCGCAGCTGGTGTCGAACGCGCCGGAGAACCCCCATGCGGTCATCGGCCACGTCGCCGACGCGTTCGCCACGAGCGACGTCGACACGTTTCGCGGCATCTCGCCGGTCGTCAGCCCCGTACTCAACGACGGTGCGCGTGAACTCGCCACGTCCGGAACGGAGATGGAGTATCTCATCGACGAATCGGTGTTCGATGCGTCACAGTCGTCCTACCCGGAGGCGCTCGCGGCCGCACATTCGATCGAGCACTTCACGCTCTATCTTTATCCCGACGAGTTGACGTTCGGGCTCGCGGTGCTCGACGACCGTGTGCTGATTTCGACCTACGACGAGCACGGCTCGCTCCACGAATGTCTCGACGGGACCGACGAGGCGCTCGTGCGGTGGGCGAACGACGTCTACGAGGACCATCGGGCGGCGGCCGAGCCCGTCGACGCGCCCGAGGTCGAGGCTACCCCTCGACAGTGAATCGCGGCTCCTCGATCGCCTCGCTCTTGCACTCGGGACAGCGCGAGGGGCGGTTGATCCGGTCGTCGAACTCGTCGAACCCGCAGTCACGACACTCCGGCGGCGCGACCAGCAGCTCCTCGTCCGTCCCGTCGATCGACTGAGCGACGTGCTCGACGTGATCGAGCGCGGTCGCGGTCGTGATCGAGAACTCGGTCGCGAGAGTGCTCGCGGCGGCCGGCTGTTCGCGGAGATGATCGGCGATGCGCTGGCGCGTCGTCGCGTCGGCGTCCGCTCGGCGCATGGGTTCTCTGGGAGGCGGTCGCGCAAAACCGTTTGCCTCCGCGGCCGTGTCGAAGCGGGTCGGAAGCCACAAGGCGCTGGCTGTCCATCCGCAGGTATGTTCGGAGGAGGCGGCGGTCTGAACCCGCGCAAGATGCAACAGATGATGAAACAGATGGGCATCGACATCGAGGAGATCGATGCCGAGGAGATCGTCATCCGCACCGGCGACGAGGAGCTCGTCTTCGACGACGCCGAGGTCCAGCGGATGGACGCCCAGGGACAGGCGACCTACACCATCACGGGCGAGCCCGAGACGCGCTCGGCCGACGACGAGGCGATTCCGCTCGGCGAGGGTGACGACGATGCCGAGAGCGGTACGGATCGCATCCCCGACTCGGACGTCGATATCGTCGCCCAGCGGACGGATGCGAGCCCCGAGGAGGCACGCGAGGCGCTCGACGCCGAGGATGGCGACCTCGCGGCGGCGGTCTCGCGACTGGAGTGACGGCCGTTCTGCTCGTCGGCGAGGGCCGCGAGTATCTCCGCGAGCCGGGCGCGAAGTTGGAGACGGATCTCGGCGTGCTCGACGTACCGACGGACGCGAGTAGTGGCGACGTGCTCGAAACCCATCTCGGTACCGAGTTCGAGGTCCGCGAACTTCGCGGTCCGGATCTCTTCAACCACTTCGAGCGCACCGGCGCACCGATGTTGCCCCGAGATATCGGGCTCGTGATGGGCCACACCGGCGTCGCGGCCGGCGATCAGGTACTCGACGCTGGCACGGGAACGGGCGTGCTCGCCGCCGCGCTCGGCCGTGTGGGCGCGTCGGTCCTGACGTACGAACAGGACTCCGAGTTCGCCGCCATCGCCCGCGAGAACATGACCCTCGCCGGCGTCGAAGCGGGGACGACCGGCGGTAGCGTCGACGTCCGTGCCGGTGACGTACTCGACGAACTCGACGACCTCGATCGTCGCTTCGACCTGCTCACGCTCGACACCGCGGACGCGCCGGCGGTCGTCGAACACGCGCCCGATCTGCTCGTTCCGGGAGGATTCGTCGCGATCTACTCGCCGTTCGTCGAGAGCATGCGCGAGACGGTCGAAACGCTCGACGCGGTGGGGATGGACGCCGACACGTACGAGACGATCCAGCGCGAGATGGACGTCGACGAGCGCGGGACGCGCCCCTCGACGGCCGGCGTCGGACACACCGGCTATCTGATTTTCGCACGGAAATAAGGTCGTCAGCTATCGCTGTCGATCGTCGTCGACCGTCTATTGGAGGGTTACTGGACGGTCAGTCGGAGGCGGGCGACGACCGCCGGACGAAGAGGTTGAGCAGCGAGCGTCGCTGGATACAGACGAACCCGGCGATGATGGCGGCGAAGCCGAGCGCGGTCAGCGTGTCGATGAGCTGACCGAGGACGAGCCACGAGAGCACCGTCGCGGCTGCGGGTTCGAGATAGCCGATGAGGTTGACCTGTGCCGGACCGAGGCGGTCGAGCAGCGTGAAGTAGATGAGGAAGGCTCCGGCACCCGAGACGAGACCGAGATATATCAGCGAGATCCCTGCCGTCGGCGTCCACCGGATGGCGGCGAGCGATTCGCCGCGCAGGCCGCCCGTGAGCATGAGCAGCGCCGCCCCGATCAGCATCGCCCAGGCCTGAACCGTCCGCATCGGCAGCGTCGTCTCGATCGTGCGCGTCAGCACGCCGCCGAGCGCGAACGAGGCCGCCGCGAAGAAGACCAGCACGATGCCGGTCATGTCGCCGGCCAGCAGCGCACCTGGATCGAGCGCCGCGATCCGCTCGGCGAGCGGCAGGCTACTCCCCTCGGCGATGCCAGGCTGGGCGACCAGCAACACGCCGAAGAGGCCGAATGCGAACCCGAGCCCGTCGAGCGCCGAGAGATGGGCATCGAGGATGGCGACGGCGAACAGCGCCGTCAGCACCGGACCGAGGCTGACGACGATGGCTGCGACGGCACCGCTGAGATACTGCTGGCCGAGGTAGAGAAACGAGTGGTGGCCGCCGATGAGAAAGGCTCCCGCGACGCCCGCGAGCGTCCATTCACGACGACCCCGTGGTCGCCAGCGCGGCGTCGTCAGCCACGCGTAGGCCAGGATCACTACGCCGGCGATGAGGAATCGCAAGCCGGCGAACTCGAGCGGCGGGAAGTACGGCAGCCCGAGGTCGATCGCGACGAACGAACTCCCCCAGAGCGTGCCGAGCGTGACGAACGCGATCGCCAGTTGCCGTGTGCTCATCGACACCGCCGGCCGGTCGGGCACGCGTCGAGCCGCGGTCGGAGAGCCGGACTACCTCCTATCGAATCGAGTGCAATCATCTCGTCGACAACTGAACCGTCACACCATTATATTGCTATTGGTTCGATCGTTCGCAGTCAATCAGGACAATCCTCGTGTGTCAGTGCAAAACAAACGCACTCATCTGTCGTCGGCCATCACCGTGCGGTCGGCCCACCACTGGCGTATCACCGACGAACCGGTGGCGTATCGGACGCGTGATCTCGACGGTCGGGTAATCAAACGTCTCGCGTCGTGAGAACGGGGACGTCGCTGGTTCTGACGACGCGCTCGGTGACGCTGCCGACGAGATAGCGTTCGATTCCCGTCCGGCCGTGTGTCCCCATCGTGACGAGATCGATCCCCGCCGCGTCGACGTAGTCGGTGATGGCCCGGTAGGGCGTTCCCTGAACGACCTCGGTGACGACGTCGATCCCGCGCTCTTCGGCCGCGTCGGCGACGGTCGCGACGGCGCGCTCGCAGTCGTCCGACCAGGCGTCGATGACCGTCGAGATGCCGGGGCCGACGTCGTAGGAGCCCGCCAGCGAATTCAGATCGACGACCGACAGCGCGTGGACGGTGCCGTCGTAGCGGTCGGCGATCGCCAGCCCGTGCTCAACGGCGGCGGTCGCGGCGTCGCTGCCGTCGGTCGGGATCAGCACGTCACCGTAGCCGGCATCGGTGGCCGGTTCCCGTCGCGTCGTGAAGACGGGAACGTCGCTCGTCCGGCCGACGCGTTCGGTGACGCTGCCGATGAGCACGCGCTGGAGACCCGTGCGCCCGTGGGTGCCCATCGCGACGAGATCGGCGTCACGGTCGGCGATGTCGAGGATCGTCTCGTGGACCGTGCCGTGTTCGATCGTCGTCTCGTAGGCAACGTCCGTCTCGGCCGCGAGCGCTTCGAGCGTTTCGAGCGCGTCGGCCGCCTCCTCGTCGAGCACCGTCCGCCGCTCGGCGATCGAATCGAGGCCGACGAGTCCGTCCTCGTTCGCGGCGTTGACGACGCTCAGAAACTGGAGTCGGCTGTCGAAAGCGTCCGCGAGCGCCAGCGCGTGCTGTGCGGCCGCGTGCGCCCCGGTGCTGCCGTCGGTCGGAACGAGGATGGTGTCGTACATGATCGTCGTCGGACGTTCGACGGCGAGTGACAAAAAACGGTGGCCGGCAGCGTCGGCGAAATTCGACTGCCACGTCGGCAGGGTCGGCGATCCGCAATGGTCGCCTCAGCCCTCGACGAACCGCTCGGGGACGTACTCGGTCATCGTGGTGGGGACGAACTCGACCAGATGTTCGGTCACTGCGGGCACTCGTCGGCGAACGAGCGCGTAGCCGACCGAGAGACAGACCGTCGCCCCGATCAGCCAGCGCAGCGGCGCACCGGCGACGAGCAGCGGCGGGATGGCCAGCAGCGCGCCGAGCAGCGCGTCCTCGGGCGCACCGTCGTAGCGCACCCAGCGCCGCGGTCGACGCCAGCGGCCCACGAAGTGGTCGTACACTGCCCGTTCGGAGGTCGCACGCCACGGCCGGAGTTCGAGCCCGCCGCCGAAGACGTCCATCGTCGAGTGGAGCGCCGCCGCGAGGAGGAAGCAGGTGAGGGCGACGGTCGCCGGCCCGGTCGAAACGACGGCGAGCGCGCCGGCGGCGAGCGCGAACGGCCAGTAGTAGACCGGGAAGTGGAGCGTCTTGCGGTGGCCGGCGTAGAGATCGAGGTCGGGGAACAGGCCGCCGACGAACGCCGCCGCGAGCGCCACGGCTGCCTGTTCGGGGGCACCGAGCGCGACGAGCGAGGCGACGGCAACGCCGGCCAGCGCGTGTGTCGTTGCCATCATCGTACCGTCTCGTAGGTGACCGGCGGCCAAAACGATACCGACCCGCGCGGGACTGTGATCTTCGAAATCCGGACTGGTACGGGCGTCTCAGACACCGACGTACTGCATCAGCGCCGCCATGAGTTTGTTCTCCGCCCGTCGGAGATGTTCCTCGGCGGTGCGCCGTTCGACCCCGACTTCGTCGGCGATCTCGCTGGTCGTCGTTTCGCGCGGGATCTCGTAGTAACCCTTGCTGTGGGCGGTCGTGAGCGTCTCGCGCTGGCGGGGCGAGAGATCTGGCAACACGCCGTCGAGGCTGAGCAACGGCGCGTCGTGGGCGACCGTCTCGATCTCGCGTTTCCGTTCGACCGAGACCGAGAAACCGTCGCCGACGAGATCGCGATAACAGCCCGTCAGATTGGCCGGATCGAGCGCGAGCACGCGACAGGATTTCGCGCCGTCGGCGTAGCGCAGCGGCGGCAGGAGCAGGCAGTCGTGACGCGCGAGATACGTCTCGATCGAACTCCGCTCGTGGCGTTTCAGACAGTCGTCGGTGACGAGCACCGACTCGTTCGGCCGCTGGAGACTGTCCTTGATCCCGACCCGCTCGCGGACGTGCGCGCGTATCCCGTCGACGGCTTCGTTCGTGACGTAGAGCAGATCACAGTGGTCGTTACACCACAGCTCGACCGTCGCATCCGTTCCCGCGGTCGCGGCGGCGTAGGCCCCGTCGCCCTCGATGCGGAAGGTCGCCTCGTACATACGCCGCACAACGGCTGCGCCGCCCTAAACCTGCCTCATGGGGATCAGTCCTCGCCGGGGGCGGCGGGGACCGAGCCCTCGCTTTTCGGTGTGGTGTCACCCGTCTCTCCCTCTTTGTACGCGATCTGCCAGCCGGTGAGCCCCATGACGATCAGGACGAGCGGCGAGAGGAAGCCGAAGAAGTAGTACGGCGCGTACGACAGCGTCGAGACGCCGAGTGTGCCGGCCATGAACAGCCCGCCGCTGTTCCAGGGGATGAGCGCCGCGGAGGTCGTCCCGCTGGCCTCGACGGCGCGCGAGAGGTTCTTACTTTTCAAACCGTGTTCGTTGTAGAGATTGCGAAGAGTCATCCCAGGGACGACGATGCTGATGTACTGCTCGGCGGCGAGCATGTTCATCGCCACGGCCGAGATCGCCGTCACGCCGGTGAGACTCGCCACGCCGCGGCTCAGCCGGCCGAGATGGTGGGCGAGCACGGCGAGCATGCCCGTCCGTTCGAGAATGCCGCCGAGCGAGAGCGCGGCGAGCGCGATCGTCACGATCCACGCACCGCCGAGCAGCCCGCCGCTTTCGAGCAGTCCGTCGACGAGTTTCATTCCCGTTTCGGGAGCCGTCCCGGATTGTGCGGCCGTCCACGCGGCGGTGAACCCGGTCCCCTGGACGGCCATCGAGGTGAACGCACCCGCGAAGACGCCCGTGCCGAGCGTCGGGAGTGCCGGGATGCCGTAGATGGCGAGCCCGAAGGTGACGAGGATCGGGACGAACACGAGCGGCGTCACGGCGTAGGAGCCCGCGATGGCGCTCTGGATCGCGCCGATACGCCCGGCCGGGATCGCCCCGGAGGCGCTCAGCCCGAGCACGACGTAGAGCACGACCGAGAGGCCGAACGCCACCAGCGTGCCCGCGCGCATCGCGTTGATGTGTTCGTAGAGATCGGTGTTCGTCACCGCGGCCGCGAGGTTCGTCGTGTCGGAGAGCGGCGACTGTTTGTCGCCAGTGTAGGCCCCCGAGAGGATCGCGCCGGCGGTCATCGGTGCGGGGATGCCGAGCCCCGAGCCGATGCCGATGAAGGCAACGCCGAGCGTGCCCGCAGTCGTCCACGACGAGCCGACCGCGAACGAGACGATCGCGGCGAGGATGGCGGTGAGCGGGAGGAAGATCTCGGGTGTGAGTAGTTCGAGCCCGTAGTACATCAGGCCGGGAATCGTCCCGGCCTGGATCCACGTCGAGACGAGCGCGTAGACGACGAACATGATGAGCACGACCCGCATCCCCATCAGGATGCTGTCGGTGATGCCGTCGTAGAGCGCGTCCCACGAGAAGCCGAGATGGTATCGGACGAACAGCCCGGTGAAGGCGATCCCCCAGAACAGGGGGAACTGCGGGTCGAGGTCGAAGACGACGATGCCGACGCTGAGAAAGACGATCATCGCCACGACGGGGACGAGCGACGCGGCGAGCGACGGCCGTTCGTCGGGATCGATCTCCGCGAACAGACGTGGTTCGAACGCTACCATTCGTGTCGACCATCCGTGATGGTCTCACTAAATGACTTCTCACTTCGCCCGCTCCGTCGCCAGCCGGCAGAGTCGCTCCCGTCGGACTGGAAGACGACTCTCGCAGCCGATTGTCTATCTGCGACCATCGAAATCCGTGATCGTGAGATCGGGGACCGTGCCGGTTCGTGATCGTCTATCCTGGGTGTTGTTCGCATGACTTCCCGTTCTCCCAGCGCGAACAAGGAAGGAATACTGCCGAACGGAGTGGTGTTTTTGTGTCCGTACTCACACCGACCGCTCGCACCATCGATTCGATCGTTCCGCGAACGACCGTAACAACCCCCGCTCCAGATCGGCTTAAAAATCAACCACCGCTTGGAGGCCAAACCGTCTCGTGACTCGTTCGCATAGTTTGGCCGATGAGCGAACAAGAACCCGCACCGGACGGGACCGGCATCGGCGAGCCGTCGGCGCAGTGGCGCGAGTACCAGGGCGCGCCCACTGGCACCGAGATCGAGTGCGAGGGCTGGCGGCAGGAGGCGGCCCTCCGAATGCTCAACAACAACCTCGATCCCGAGGTGGCCGAAAAGCCCGAGGATCTAGTCGTCTACGGCGGGACCGGCAGAGCAGCCCGGAGCTGGGACGCCTACGACGCGATCCTCGACGAGCTGCGCGAGCTCGGTGATGAAGAAACGCTACTCGTCCAGTCGGGTAAACCCGTCGGGAGATTTCCGACCCACGAGCGCGCGCCCCGCGTGCTGATCGCGAACTCGAATCTCGTCGGCAAGTGGGACGACTGGGAACAGTTCCACGAACTCGAAGCCGAGGGGAAGATCATGTACGGCCAGATGACCGCCGGTTCGTGGGCGTATATCGGCACCCAAGGAATTCTGCAGGGAACCTACGAGACCCTCGCAGAACTCGGTCGCCAGGAGTACGACAGTGACCTCGAAGGGAAGATCGTCGCCACCGGCGGACTCGGTGGAATGAGCGGTGCACAGCCGCTCGCGGTCACGATGAATAGAGGAGTGTGTATCGCCGCCGAGGTCGACGCCCATCGGATCGAGCGCCGCCTGGAGACCGATTATCTGATGGAGTGCGCCGAAAATCTCGACGAAGCGCTCGACGAGGCTGAAGCGGCGGCCGACGCTGGCGAACCCTACAGCGTCGCCGTCGAGATGAACGTCGCGGACATGCTCGAGGCGATGGCCGAGCGCGATTTCGTTCCCGACGTCGTAACCGATCAGACCAGCGCTCACGACGAACTCGAAGGCTACTACCCGAGCGGCTACACGGTCGACGAGGCTGACGAGCTTCGAGAGAAGAACCCCGAGCGCTATGTCGAGGAGAGCCTCGATACGATGGAGCGCCACGTCGATGCCATCCTCGACCTCCAGGATCGCGGCGCGACCGCCTTCGAGTACGGCAACAACCTCCGCGGGCAGGTCGAGGACCATCGCGGGCGTGAAGATGCGTTCGACTTCCCCGGGTTCGTTCCCGCCTATATCCGCCCGATGTTCTGCCGCGGTCGCGGCCCGTTCCGCTGGGCGGCGCTGTCGGGCGATCCCGCCGACATCCATCGCACCGACGAGGCAGTCACCGAACTGTTCCCCGAAAACGACTCGCTCACCCGCTGGATCGAACTCGCCCAAGAGCAGGTTTCCTTCCAAGGGCTCCCATCGCGGGTCTGCTGGCTCGGCTACGAGACAGACGACGGAATCACCGAGCGCGCACGCTTCGCGCTGCGGATCAACGAACTGGTCGCCGAGGGCGAGATCAGCGCACCGATCGTCGTCACGCGCGATCACCTCGACGCGGGGAGCGTCGCCAGCCCGCACCGTGAGACTGAAGCAATGAAAGACGGCACCGACGCGGTCGCCGACTGGCCGATCCTCAACGCGCTGCTGAACTGTGCGGCGGGTGCGGACATCGTGAGCGTCCACGACGGCGGTGGCGTCGGCATCGGCAACGCGCTGCATACGAACAACCACGTCGTGCTCGACGGCTCCGACCTCGCCGCCGAGAAAGCCCGCCGCGTGTTCACGACCGATCCCGGTATGGGCGTGATCCGCCACGCCGACGCGGGCTACGAGGATGCTATCGACGAAGCAAACCAGTCAGACGTGCCCGTGCCGATGCGGGATCGGCGATGAGTCTACGCGAACCGCCGGCCTGGGACGGCCCCTCCAGCGACCCGAACGACGAGCAGTTCGGCGATATCGTCGAACCGGCGACCCTCGATGATGCGAGTGAATTTGACGCTATCCTGGTCGGCGAGCCGTACGACGGTGCGGTGATCGGCCGGCGTGGCGCACGCGAGGGGCCCGGAGCGCTCCGTGAGGCACTCGCCGGAGTCAAAACCCACCGCTTCGACGCGGGACCCGTCCAATCGATCGGCGATCTCGGCGATGTCGAGGTTCCGGATGGCGACGTCGAGACGGTACAGGAATCGATCCGCGAGACGACTCACGATATCCACGCGAGCGACGCGCTGCCGGTCTTTCTCGGCGGCGACAACTCGCTCACATATCCGAACGCCGCGCCGCTGCTCGCCGAATCACTCGGCGTCGTCAACTTCGACGCCCACCTCGACTGTCGGGAAGTACGTGGCGAACCGACGAGTGGAACGCCCTATCGACAGCTCTACGAGACGGGACTCGACGCCTACGCCTGCGTCGGCGCGTGCCACTTCGAGACGTCGACGGCGTATGCCGAGTACGTGGGCGAACAGGGCGGTGAGATCGTCACGAGTGAGGCCGTCGGCGACGATCCCGAGAGCGCTGTCGAGCGCGCGCTCGACGCGATGGCTGGGGTCGAGACAATCTACGTCAGCGTTGACCTCGACGTACTCGATGCGGCAGCCGCACCGGGCGTGAGCGCGCCTACGCCCGGCGGCATCACGACGCGCGAACTGTTCCGCATGCTCAGAGCAACTGCGGGCGACGACCGCGTGGCGGGTTTCGAGATCGTCGAGTGTGCGCCGCCGCTCGATTCACGAGAACTGACCGCGGCCGCTGGCGCGCGGGCGATCGCTCATCTTCTGAGTGGCTACAACAGAGATTCACCATGACTGAACTCACGACAGTAATTCACGACGCGAGCGAAATCGTCGTCGGACCGGGAACGAACGCACCGCTCGAACGGTACGAGAACGCCGCCATCGCCGTCACGGACGGCCACGTGGCTGCAGTCGGCCCGACCGATGAGATCACCGACGAGTATCCCGCGGCGAACGCCACGCACGCGATCGACGCCAGTGGGCAGACCGTGATTCCGGGATTCGTCGATTCCCACACGCATGGCTTGTTCGCTGGCGATCGTTCGGACGAGTTCGCGGCGAAACTCGGCGGTGAGCAGTATCAGGACATTCTCGCCGAGGGTGGCGGCATTCTCCGCACCGTGAGTGCCGTCCGCGAGGCGAGTGATGAACAGCTTCTCTCGAATTTGCGTGGTCACCTCGACACGATGTGCGCCCACGGCACCACGACCGTCGAGGTCAAATCCGGCTACGGGCTCGACACCGAGACCGAGCTGCGGATGCTCGACGTGATTCAGCAAGCCGACGAGCAGCATCCGATCGACATCGTGCCGACGTTCATGGGTGCGCACGCCGTGCCCGAGGACGAGGATGCCGAGTCGTACACCGATCGAGTGATCGACGACCAGCTCCCCGCGGTCGCCGACCAGGGGATCGCCGAGTTCTGCGACGTCTTCTGCGAGGAGGACGTCTTCTCGGTCGCACAGTCCAGACGGGTGCTCGAAGCGGGCATGGAACACGAACTCACGCCAAAGGTCCACGCTGAGGAGTTCGTCCGTTTGGGTGGCGCGCAGCTCGCGGCCGAGCTGGGTGCGACGAGTGCCGATCATCTCCTCCACGCGAACGCCGAGGACCGCGCGGCGCTCGCCGAGGCCGGCGTCACGCCGGTGCTCCTTCCCGGAACCGCGTTCTCGCTCGGCGCGGACTACGCGGATGCACGGGCGTTTCTCGACGAGGGCGGGTCGGTTGCCGTGGCGACCGACTTCAACCCGAACTGTCACTCACAGAGCATGGGCTTCGCGATCGCGCTCGCCTGCGTCGGGATGGAGATGACGCCCGCCGAGGCGCTCGTCGCCGGCACGCACGGTGGTGCACGCGCGCTCGATCGTGCGGGCGAGGCGGGAACGCTCCGCGAAGGGATGCCCGCCGACGTGGCGATCGTCGACGCGCCCTCGCACGTCCACGTCCCCTACAACTTCGGCGTGAACACCGTCGAAACGATGCTCAAAGGTGGCGAACCCGTCTCTGGAGGGCAGCGATGAGCGATCATGGATCGGTCGTGCTCGACGGTGAATCGCTCACGCCCAAGGAGGTGGCCGCGGTCGCCCGCCACGATCGCCCGGTGGCCATCGCCGATTCCGCGCGCGAGGCCGTCCGGGAATCCAGGGCGCGCGTCGAGGACGTACTCGACAGCAACGAGACGGTTTACGGGCTGAACACCGGGTTCGGCCAGCTCGTGACCGAACACATCCCCGAGAGCGATCGCGAGCAACTCCAGACCAACCTGATTCGGAGCCACGCCTCGGGCGTGGGCCGCGAGCTCGAACGCGAGGAGGTGCGCGCGATGCTGCTCACACGGATCAACGCGCTCGTGAAGGGCTACTCGGGCATCCGCGAGGTCGTCGTCGACCATCTCCTGACGATGCTCAATCGTGGAATCCATCCGTTCGTCAAATCTCAGGGCAGCCTCGGCGCGAGCGGTGATCTCGCGCCGTTGGCCCACCAGGCGCTCGTGTTGCTCGGCGAGGGAACTGCCGAGGTGGACGGCGAGCGACTCGACGGCGAGGCAGCGCTCGCACAGGCCGGTCTCGAACCGCTCTCGCTCAGGGCGAAGGAGGGGTTGGCGCTCATCAACGGCACGCAGCTCACGGTGGGGCTGGGTGCGCTCTGTGTCGTCGATGCCGAGCGCGCGCTCAGGGGTGCGGACGTCGCCGGCGCGCTCACGACCGAGGTCTCGATGGGGACGACTGCGGCCTGCGACCCAGCGATCCAGGACGTGCGCCCGCACGCAGGCCAGGCCGCGAGCGCGCACAACGTGCGAACGCTCACGGCGGGATCCGAGATCGTCGAGTCACATCGCAACTGCGATCGCGTCCAGGACGCCTACTCGATCCGCTGTCTTCCGCAGGTCCACGGCGCGGCGCGCGATGCGATCTCACACCTGCGCGAGGCGGTCGAGATCGAACTGAACAGCGCGACCGACAACCCGCTCGTCTTCCCCGGCAGCGCCGTCGACGACCGCGCGAGCGGTACCGAGTCGGTGGGCGTACTTTCAGGCGGCAACTTCCACGGCGCGCCGCTCGCGCTCCGACTGGATTACGCCACGAACGCGCTCACCGACCTCGCCGCCATCGCCGAGCGTCGTGTCGACCGGTTGCTCAACCCCAATCTTCAGGAAGAGCATCTCCCACCGTTCCTCACGCCCGAGAGCGGTGTCGGATCTGGCTACATGATCGCCCAGTACAGCGCCGCCGCGCTCGTCAACGAGAACCGGTCGCTGGGATCGCCCTCGACGGACAACACGCCCGTGAGCGGCGGTCAGGAGGACCACGTGAGCATGAGTACCCAGAGCGTGATCAACGCCCGTACCGCCGTCGAGAACGCGCTGACGGTGGTGGGGATCGAACTGCTCTGTGGCGCGCAGGCGATGGAGTTCGTCGACGACGGGCTCGATCCCGGCAGCGCCACCGGTGCGGCCTACGACGCGCTCCGCGAACACGTCCCGCCGCTCGACGCGGATCGACCGCTCCACGGCGATATCGAGATCGCGACGGAACTGGTCGCCACCGGTCGGCTCGACGAAATCGTCGAGCGCGCATGTGACGAGCCGATCGCGTAGCGCACGCACACTCGGATTTTCGAACTGCATTCGGCCGATGAGGGCGATTGTGGCGGCGTTCAGTCGTTGTACCGAGCGACCAGCGCCAGGATCGCGAACACGACGAGCAACAGCGTGCCGGCGATGGTGAACAGACTGATCGATCCGAGCCAGTCGAGTATCCCCCCGCTCTCGCCCTGTGGCTGTGTGGTCGCGTTCGCCGTCTCGGACGTGGTCGGCGATGGCGTCGGCGTTGCGGATGGCGTCGCCGTGGTCGTCGAGGGTGTGTCCAGCGTCGGTGTCGCCGTCGACGTTGCTGTCGGTGTCGCGGTGGCTGTGGGCGTCGCCGTCGGCGTCGCGGTAGCCGTCGGTGTAGATGTCGGCGTCCGCGTTGGCGTCGCCGTCGGCGAGGCAGTTGTCGGCGGTGCGGACTGTGGGAACGACGCGGGATCGACCGGCGTACCGTTGACGGAGACCTCCGCGGGCCCGCCGGAGACGTTCAGCGCGGTGATCCGACCGCGAAACGTGAAGTTGTCGACACCGTTGAGCGCCGTCGAGCCGGACGCCGTCGCGCCATCGACCGAATCGGGCCGATCCGCGCCCGTGAGATCGGCTCCCGGTCCCGGCTCGATGCTGCCGCTGACCGAGATCGTATAGAAGACGCGCTCCTCACCCGTGCTTTGGATAGTCACGGTGTTCGGCGTCGACTGCTGGAGCTGTTGCTGTGTGAGTGCGTCGGCAGCCGCTGCTGGACCGCCGTCGGCTACTGCTGGGCCGCTGCTGGCCGCCGCGAGACCAGCGCCGAGGAGACACAGAGCGACGACGCTGACGCAACCGACCCGCCACCACGATTGACCATCCCGCCGTTCGGCTTGCTGCTCTTGCATGGCGATGTTCAGTGCTTGCGTCGACCGTCGCGCGTGGCGTTCATCACCCTAGCGATTCGTGATCGGGAGCACGGACGCTACGCAGCGCCGAACGGATCGTCGAGATACTCCTTCGGAACGGCGTTTCGCACCGTGACGAGCGGATCGACGACCTGGCTGATCTCCAGTCCACCGACGAGACTGGAGAACAGATACGCTTCGGTCGTCTCCCAGTCGTGCGCGGCTTCGAGCAACGCCATCAGATCGCGATTGGCGAGCGTCGCGGCGACCTCCATCGTTTCGGCGCTCGCGATCGTCTTCCACGCCGTGTCGGTTTCGACCAGCGGTCGGTCGAGCGAGACGGTCGGATCGGACACCACGTCGAGGGTGACGTCGATCTCGGTCCCGATCTCGACGCCGGTGCCGCACATCTCCCCGTCGGCCATCGCGGCCTTCGCATCACCCATCGCGAGCATCGCGCCGTCCTGGAAGACCGGAAAGTACGCCGTCGTGCCGGCGGTCATATCCGTCGTATCGAGATTGCCGCCGTGATCGTGCGGGACGAGCGTCGAGTAGGAATCGGTGGCCGGCGCGACCCCGATCGTTCCGATGACCGGCTGGATCGGGACGGAGACGTCCCCGAACTCGACGGTATCCCCATCGATGGGTGTCATGCGCGTGAACGGATGTTCGATGTCGGCCGCGTCCTGCTGGAGGCCGAATGCCGGTGCGGTGACGACGCGGCCACGGTCCTCGGTGACGCGGATCTCCTCGATGTCGACCCGGAGGACGTCGCCCGGCGTGGCCCCCGCCACGGCGATGGGGCCGGTCGCGGCGTTGACCTCGTCCGGGATCGACTGCAATCGGTCGGTATCCTTTTGGATCGCCCCTTCCAGGCTGTCGATCGTCTCGACGGTCAGCGACTCGCCGTCCGCAGCGGTGTCGGCCGGTTCGAGCTCCGGCGTGAACTCGTAGATGCGGTCATCCGTGTACGATACGGTCGTTCGTGACATTACAAAATGGTTCGAGAGGGACGAGCAAAAAACCACCTGCCAGTACGTCGATTACGTCGGTCGATCCGCATGGGAGCAGCGATATCGAGGAGTGATTGCGGAGATCATTTTTCACATAGTCAGTGATTGATCGGGGGAGTATGGTCGAGCTGCTCGCCGAGAACGTCGCATCGTGGCCATCATTGTAAACGCGACGGAGATCGCTGCGAGCATACGACCGATCGAGGATTAATAATAATCGTATATAAATATGCAGTGATGCGAGGTGTGTTTCTCAAACCAACATATATGTTACCACACCTGTTCTTGCGCAACGTGGTATCATGTCACAAGAATCCGCTGATCACATACAGTACGATATAGACGACAAGCCGCCACTCCCCGAGGCGCTCCCGCTCGGTCTCCAGCACGTGTTCGCGATGTTCCTCGGGAACGTCGCACCGCCACTGATCATCGCGGGTGCCGTCGGGCTCGCGACCGGCAGAACCACGTTCCTGGTCCAAATGGCGCTGCTCGTCGCGGGCGTGGCGACGCTCGTCCAGGTGTTCACCGTCGGACCCGTCGGCTCGAACCTCCCCGTGATGATGGGGACGAGTTTCGCGTTCGTCGGCCCGCTCGTCGCCATCAGCACGCAGTTCGGCTTACCGGCGGTGTTCGGTGCCTGCCTCGTCGGCGCGTTCGTCGAGATCGGGATCGGTTTCTCGTACGACTACATCGACCGGTTCTTCCCGCCGCTGGTGAGCGGGATCGTCGTCATGCTGATCGGGCTGACGCTCATCCCGGTCGGGATGGACTACGCCGCCGGCGGTGCGGGTGCCGCCGACTACGGCTCGCTGATGAACATCGGGCTCGCCTCGCTCGTGTTCTTCGTCACGCTCGGGCTGAACCAGTTCTTCACTGGCTTCCTTCGGATCACGAGCGTGTTCGTCGGCATTCTCGTCGGCTACATCGCCGCCATCGTCCTCGGCGTCGCCGACTTCTCGGCGGTCGCCCAGGCCGGCTGGATCGCGATCCCGACGCCGCTCGAGTTCGGCATCGCCTTCGAGCCGAGCGCCATCATCACGATCGCCTTCCTCTACGCCGTCACGGCGGTCGAGACGATCGGCGACATGACCGGCATCGTCGCCGCGGCGAACCGTGAACCGACGCGCGACGAGATCCGCGGCGGACTGTTCGCCGACGGTATCATGAGCGCGATCGCGGCCGTCTTCAGCGCCTTCCCGAACACCTCGTTCTCGCAGAACGTCGGTGTGATCAACTTCACGGGCGTTCTCAGCCGGTACGTCGTCGCCATCGGCGGCGGACTGCTGATCGTCGCCGGCTTCGTCCCGAAGGTCGCTGCGCTCGTCACCGCGATGCCCGACGCCGTGCTCGGCGGCGGCGCACTCATCCTGTTCGCGACGATCTTCTCGAGTGGCGTCACCATCATCGACCGCGAGGTCGATCTCAACCACCGGAACACGACCATCATGGCGGTCTCGATCGCGCTCGGACTGGCCGTCGAGATCCGGCCGGACGCCATCGCGAACTTCCCCGAACTGTTCCAGACGGTGCTCGGCTCGGGACTGATCATGGGCGGCATCAGCGCACTGCTGCTCAACATCGTCATCCCCGAATCGGGCAGCACCGACACCGAACCCGAACCGCCCGCCGAGGCCGACGCGTCCATCTCGGGCGACGGAGGGGTCGTGAACGAGGACTGAAATCCACAGCGCTCGAAACTGACCCTTCCGTCCTCCCGATCCCCGAACGCGATTTTTGTCGTCAGTCGATCAGCGATCGGCAGCGATCGGCGCGCTCACCACCCCGATCGGATCGGTGTCGCGTGCGGGTGCGAACTGAACCGTTGTCGACGTTCTCGACGCGGATCGGTGCCGGTAGCCACTCCGAACGGCGACGGGAGCCGGTGTGGGCGACCGTACTGACGTTACGAACCCGCGACCAGCGCCTCTTCGAGCAGTTCGAGCGGGTGGCGGATCTCGTAGCCGGTGCCGTGTTCCATCTGCATCGCGCAGGTCGGACACTCGGTCATCCCGGTCTCGCCGGCGGCGTGCTCCATGTGTTCGAACATCTCCTCGCCGATCTCCATCGAGTAGTCGTACTTCTCCTCTTTCCAGCCGTATGTGCCCGAAATCCCCGAACAGGAGTCGCCGACGTCCTCGATGGCGACGCCGTCGAGGTCCGAGAACAGTTCGACGGCCTGCGTGTCGAGCCCCTGGTTGCGGGCGTGACACGGTGCGTGGTAGGCGAACTCACTCCCCTCGACGGATGCCTCGCCGAGCGCGCCCTCCAGATCCTCGTGCAGGCGGAGATACTCGACACCCTCGTAGGTGTGGGCGGCGACGTCCTCGATACCGTCCAGATCGAACAGTTCGGGGTATTCCTGGCCGAGTGCCATCGAACAGGAGGTGCAGGAGGCGACGATCTCGGCCCCGTTCTCGATCGCTGCGGCGAGGTTCTTCACGTTGGTCTCGGCGTGGCGGCGCGCGTCGCCGAGCATCCCGTTGGCGAACATCGGCGTGCCCGAGCACTTCTGTGGCGGGACGAGCACCTCGTAGCCGAACTCCTCGTAGACCCTGACCATCGCCTTGCCGACCTCGGGCGTGTTGAAGTTCGAGTAACAGCCGTGGAAGTACGCGATCCGCTTGTCGGGGTTCTCGACCTGCGCACCGCCGCGGGCGGCCCACCATTCCCGAAAAGTGTGATCGGCGAATTCGGGGAACTCCCGCTCGCTCGTCACGCCCATCGTCTTCGCCATCGCCCAGCGCGCCGGCCCGAAGTTCATGACGAAGTTCGCGACGCTCGGCATGAAGGAGGCGAGCCACGCCGACGTGTGGTAGTTCGCGAGGATTCGGTTTCTGAGTCGTTCGACGAGTCCGTCCTGGCCCTCACGGACGATGTCGAGCGCCTCTCGCGGGTTGCCGTCGGCGAGCGCCGACAGCGCCTCGCGACCGAACCGCTGGTTCTCGACGTACTCGCCGCGGGCGGTGTTGTGCATCTGGCTCAGCGGCACCGAGGAGGGACAGGCGTTGTCACAGCGCATGCAGTTCGAACAGGAGGTGATCGAGTCGTCGATCTCGTGGTCCTCCTTGCGCTTGAGTCGCCACTGTTCGGGTCCCTGGAACTTCGGGCCGGGGAACTCGTCGTCGACCTCGGCGACCGGACAGGATGTATCGCACGTCGAACACTTGTAACAGTCGTCCGCGCCCGGGCGGAGATCCATCTCGGTCGTCTCGAAGACGTCCACCGGTTCGAACTCGTCGGCGTCGTGGGTTGGTGCGTCGCTCATGTGTATCACTGGTTCGTCGCCGCGCCCGCCGCACGGCCGGCCGCGTGACCGGTCGCCAGCGAGATGCCGCTGCCCGATTTCTCCGCCGCGAAGTCAACCCCGCCGAGAACGCCACCGGCGGCGCGGAGGTTGTCGTACTCCGTCCGTCCGTCCGCATCGAGCGGTCGCAGATCGTCGTCCACCGTGACCCCGAAGCGCGCGAACGGATGGTCGCCGAACGCCTCGTCGGCGAACCACTCGTACCGGTCGTCGGGATGGGGGACGTAACAGTCGAAGACCGGTTCGACGACCTCCTCGCGATCCGAGTCGATCCCTTTGCCGACCAATCCCCCTGTCGCGAGCACGAACTCGTCGGCGTGGAACGGCGTTGGTCGGCCGTTACGGTCGGTCGACACGCTTCGAATTCGTTCGTCGCTCGCGTCGAACTCCACGACGGGGTTACCGGTCGTCCGTCGCACGCCCGCCTCGTCGAGCGCTTCCTGGAACAGCGCTTCGAGCCCCAATCCGAGCAGGCTCGGCGGTCCCATCGGCACCTCGAAGACGTCGACCCCGAGAGACGATTCGAGCGCTTCGCGGACTGCCCCTGATTCCTCCTCACCGAGCACTGCCGGAAAGCCGACCCGTTCAGCACCCCCAAGATGGGATTCGACCGCTCGCGCGAGCGCGCGCCGCACCGGCATCGATCCGTTCGCGATTTCGACGGTCTCGTCATCGTCGAGTGCGCGGGCGAAGCGCGTCACGCGCGAGTCGGCCCTGAAATCGCCGGGGAACCCGACGGTGACGCCGCGCGTCGTTCCCGGAACGCCGGCGGCAGCGAGGTGGTCGGCCGCGAGCGGCGCATCGAAGGCGGTCAGCGAATCGAACCCCACGAGCAGCGTCTTTCGATCCTGGCTCGCCAGCCCCGGGGCTACGCGCGTCGGGTAGCGCGCGGTCGGTTTCACCGTTCCGCCGTGGGTCGCCACGAGCGCGTTCGCGTCGGTGTGGTTGCCTCGATAGGCGTCGCCGGTTACGTCGTCGAACAGGGACAGTCCCGCTCGGACGGCATCGCCGCCGACCCGCCGGTAGGGATGGCTTTCGGGGAGGGAAGCGAGTGCGTCGAACGGATTGGCGACGAGTTCGTCGTCGTCGTAGCCAAGAATATCGACGAGCCCGCTCGCGTGCCGGAGCGTACTCTTCTTGTGTGAAAGCAGTCGCACTCGCGCCCCCTCACGCGCTGCTCGAAGCGCGGCCGTCATGCCGGCGAGCCCACCGCCGATCACGCAGACGTCGTCCTCAATCGCCATGGTCGTCCTCCCTGCTGTCGGCTCTCTCGTGTGCATCATCACGGCGACCGCCGTCGGCCGCCGCCTCCGGCGTGGGCGGTCCCGCGTCGAAGCGGTCGTACTCGATCCCGTCGTCCGACGCCGCCGGATAGCGATCGCGGTTCATCGTGGTCGCGTGGAGCGCGTGGTTGAGCATCGCCTGCGAGAGCTGTTCGCCCCAGAGCGCGTGGCGCTGGCCCTTCCAGCGCTCCTCGTACAGTTCGTCGAGCGCGGTTCTCGTCGTCGCCTCGTCGTATTCGGGATGGAGCAGTGCGGCGATCCGATGGGCACAGAACCCACCCTGGCAGTTGCCCATCGAGGCACGGGTGCGGATGCGCGTGGCGTTCAGATCGGTGCCCGCATCCGCGATGGCGTGGTCGAGTTCCGCGCGCGTGACCGCCTCACAGGTGCAGACCACCGGGTTTGGATCGTCGGTTTTCAGCACCTCGTCGGCCTTGCTCCCCAGTCGTTCGGTGCTCCGACGGCCGATCGGCGAGCGCAGGCCGAACTCCTCCATGTAGTCTCGGAGCACGGAGAAATCTTCGCTCCCCGGAAGAGGTTGCTCGGCGGTGCGACAGCTCCCTTCGACGCCGAGTTTCTCGCAGACGTGATCCGTGATCTGTTCGGCCATCAGTCGGTAGGTCGTGAGTTTGCCGCCCACGATCGACGTCATCCCGGCCAGACTGTCGCGATCGGCGTGATCGAGCAGGAAGAACTGCCGCGTGATGTCGGTCGGATCGGTCGTGCCGGTGTCGGGTGGTTCGTAGAGCGGGCGCACGCCCCAGAACGAGCGGATGGTGCGGGCCTCGCCCAGGATCGGCACGAGTTCCGAGAGGGTGTCGATCATCATGTCGACCTCCCACTGCTCTTCGGGGTAATCGTCGGGGTCCTCGACCTCCACATCCGTGGTTCCGAGGATGCAGGCTGTCTCGTGGGGGACGATGATGTCGGCGTCGCCCTTCGGCCGACAGCGGTTGACGACCGTATCGACCTGGCGCGTGTTCATCACGGTCATCACACCCTTCGAGGGGCGGACCTCGACATCGACGCCCGCCATCGCGCCCAGTTCGCCGGCCCACGCGCCGGTCGCGTTCACCACGTGGTCGGCCTCGATGCGCTCGGTCGTGCCCGGCTCGTGGTGTGAGCGCTTGCCGGGACCGCTCTCGTGGCGTATCTCGACGCCCTTCACCTGGTCGTCCTCGACGAGCACATCCGTGACCTCGGCGTGGGTCTCGATGCGCGCGCCGTGTTCCTCGGCGTCGGCGGCGTTCGCGACGCAGAGTCTGAACGGGTCGATGGCCCCGTCGGGCACCCGGATCGCGCGCTCGACGTCACGAGTGAGATACGGCTCGATCTCCCGGGCTTCTTCACCCGAGATCACCTCGGCCGGAATGTCACAGTCGCGACAGCCCGCGAGCTTCTCCTCGAAATACTCGTCGTCGTCGGCGGGCAGCTGGACGAACAGCCCGCCGGTCATCTCGACGCAGTGGCTCGCGATCTCCCGGAGAACGCGGCTCTCCGCGATGCATTCGGCGGCGCTCTCCTGATCCGAGACCGCGTATCGCCCGCCGCTGTGGAGCAGTCCGTGCATCCGGCCCGTCGTCCCGTGGGTGAGATTGCCGCGCTCGACGAGCGTGGTGTCGACGCCACGCAGCGCGAGATCGCGCGCGATACCACAGCCCGTCGAGCCGCCGCCGATGACGAGCGCCTCGGTTTCGGTTGCCATCTGTCCGTGTGTGCATGAGGCTCCACACGCTTTATTTTATCGGTGGGGGGTTAGTGGCCGTAGATAACGACCATCCAAGGGGAAGCGGCGGTGGACGAACCGAGCGATCGGTCCGGTTCTCCTGACCGATCGCCGGAGAGCGGCGGTGGTCGTCACCGTCCGCACAAGGCTTATCACCGCATACAATGATTTACGGCCGAACACGTGTCAGTAGTAACAGACAGCGAACGGGAGAACGGGAAGGGGTCGGACGGCGAGGAACGGCGTCGATGGCGACGAGTTCGGTCGATCGGCGGTCGACGGCCGCGCCGGCACGGTCGATAACCGTGGACCTCGCTGCTCGCATCCGACGGCGACGGGAATCGGTCGGGGAGACGCGGGTCGTGCTCGACTACCACGCGATCAGCCCCATCGCCCACGTCGACGAACCGACCAACCGGGGGACGGTGCTCGAACGCCTGCTCGACTACGTCGATCCGGTGTTCGACGGCCGTCTCCCGCCCAACGCCTACGTCTGGGGGCCGTCCGGGAGCGGAAAATCGGCCGTCGCCACCGCGTTGCTCGACCAACTCCGTCGTGTGGGGACGCGTTCCGGTTCGGTGATTCACACCTCGACCCGCGGCGGGACGAACGCGGCACCGTCGCTCGTCTATGTCGACACGCGCCACGCGAGCAGCGAGTTCGGCCTCTATCAGACGATGCTCGACGGGATGCTCGACGAATCGGTGCCGAAACACGGCGTCGGGACGGATACGCTCCGCTCGCGGCTGGCCGAGACGCTGGCGGACGATCGCCGGCTGCTCGTCGCGTTCGATCACGTCGACGAACCCGGTACGCAGTCGCTCGCGTCGCTCGTCTCGGCGTTCGACGGGATGGCCGACTCGCTCTCCTGGCTCGCCATCGGCCGTCGGCCGCCGTCGGAGCTCTCGATCGACGGCCCGCCCGAGCGCATCGAGGTTCCGGCCTACCGCGATCTCGCGCTGGTCGACATCCTGACGGCCCGCGCGTCGGCGGGGATGGCGCGGCGGGCCATCGAACACGAACAGCTCCGTCGCATCGCCGTCTGGGCCGACGGCAACGCCCACGACGCGCTCTGTGTGCTGTTCGCGGCGGCCGACGAGGCGGCGCTCGCGGGGGTTTCGGGCGTCCGCGAGCACGACCTCCACGTCGGCATGGATGCCCTCCCGCGGCCGGCGGTCTCGCTCGGGCGCGTGTTCGCGCTCTCGGCGAACCGCCAGCAGGTGCTGGCCCGGCTCGTCGAGATCGACGACGATCAGCGTGCGTCGGTCGACGCCGCGGCCACCGCCGTCGCCGCCGCACCGAACGTCGATCTCTCGAAGGGAACGGTGAAACGCCTGCTCTACGAGCTCGCCGAGATCGGGATCGTCGAACGGGTGAGCAAGGAGCGTTCGGTCGGTGCTGGCCGATCGCCGAGCCGCCTCGAACCACGGTTCCCGACACGGGTCTTCGGCCGACTTCATAGCCTCGCGAACGCGTAACGAGCGGGATGGATCGTGGCCCGCCGGAGCGAGGGATCGGCCGACCGGCGAAACCGCGACCTGCGCAAGATTTATGTGAATAGAAGATACTGTTTACGGACGGATACATGGTAGCAGTAAAAACCGGTCGAACCGCGCGGCGTGCGAACGGGAGCCGACGATGAGCGAGGGGACGTACGTCGGCGCGATCGACCAAGGGACGACGGGCACGCGGTTCATGGTGTTCGACCACGGTGGCGGGGTCGTCGCCAGTGCCTACGAGAAACACGAACAGTACTACCCGGAACCGGGCTGGGTCGAGCACGACCCGATGGAGATCTGGGAGAACACGAAGTCGGTCATCGGCGACGCGCTCGACAGCGCCGGCATCGACGCGACGCGACTCGACGCGATCGGGGTCACCAACCAGCGCGAGACGACGCTGTTCTGGGACGCCGACACCCGCCGGCCGATCATGCGGGCGATCGTCTGGCAGGATCGCCGGACCACCGACCGGATCGAGGGGCTCGAAACGAACGGCAAGGCCGAGACGATCCAGGACAAGACGGGGCTCGAACCCGACGCCTACTTCTCGGCGACGAAGGCCGAGTGGATCCTCGACAACGCCGATCCGATCAAACTCCAGCGCTCGCGTCCGCAGGACATCCGCGAGCGCGCCGCCGACGGCGAGGTGCGCTTCGGTACGATCGACTCGTGGCTCATCGAGAACCTCACGGGCAACCACATCACCGACGTGACGAACGCCTCCCGGACGATGCTGTTCAACATCCACGAGATGGACTGGGACGACGATCTCCTCGAGGAGTTCCGCGTCCCACGGGCGTCGCTCCCCGAGGTCCGCCCGTCGAGCGACGAGAACCTCTACGGGACGACCGACGCGGACGGGTTCCTCGGCGCGGAGATCCCCGTCGCCGGCGCGCTCGGCGACCAGCAGGCCGCCCTCTTCGGCCAGACCTGTTTCGATCCCGGTGATGCGAAGAACACCTACGGCACCGGGTCGTTCTTCCTGCTCAACACCGGCGAGGAGGCCGTCGAGAGCGATCACGGCCTCCTCACCACGATCGGGTTCCAGCGCTCGGGCGAGCCGGTGCAGTACGCCCTCGAAGGCTCGATCTTCGTCACGGGTGCGGCCATCGAGTGGCTCGAAGACGTCGAACTGCTCGACAACGCGATGGAGTCAGAAACCGTCGCCCGCAGCGTCGACTCGACCGATGGCGTCTATCTCGTCCCCGCCTTCACGGGACTGGGCGCACCCCACTGGGACGGGCGCGCACGCGGGACGATCGTCGGGATGACGCGCGGGACGGAACGTGCACACATCGTCCGCGCGGCGCTCGAATCGATCGCCTTCCAGACCCGCGACGTCGCCGAAGCGATGGAGGCCGACGCGGGGATCGACATCAGCAGTCTCCAGGTCGACGGCGGCGCGGTGAAGAACAACTTCCTCTGCCAGCTTCAGGCGAACATCGTCGGCACCGACATCGTGCGCCCGGAGGTCGACGAGACGACGGCGCTCGGCTCGGCCTACGCCGCCGGGCTCGCCGTCGGCTACTGGGACGACCCCGAGAAGCTGCGCGACAACTGGCGGGTCGACCGCGAGTTCACACCTGACGAGGACGCATCGGTCGACGGTCGCTACGAGCGCTGGAGCGAGGCGGTCGAGCGCTCGCGCGACTGGGCACGGGAGGCGTAGGATGCAGGCGTTGCTCCAGCTCCCGATCATCGGCCTCGGCGTCGAGGAGTTCGCCCTGCTGTTCATCGCCGCGCTCGCCGGCGGAGCGTTCGGGGCAGCCCTCGGTGCGCTCCCCGCGTTCGTCTTCACCGGCTTCGCGATCTTCCTCGGCGAGGGACTCAACATCCTCCAGGGAGAACTCGCCTCGAACGTCGGCTCGCTCGGCGCGGGATCGCTCGGTGTCAATCTGACCGACACGATCGGCTTCGGGATGGTCTTCGGCCCGCACATCTCCTTCGCGGCCGGCGTGGCCGCCTCGGCCTACGTCGGGAAGAAATATCCCGAGATGGAGCCCGACGGCTGGGACTACCATCCGGGGAAGGTCATTACGGAAGCGTACGGCACGAAACCCGACATCCTCGCGGTCGGCGCGGTCTTCGGCGTCGTCGGCATGCTCATCAACCAGTTGGCGAGCGGGATCGGCTTACCGACCGACGGTATCGCGCTGTCGGTCGTCCTGACGGCGCTGCTCGCCCGACTCGTCTTCGGCTACCCGCTGGTCGGCTCGCCGTCCGGCTCCTCGCTGTTCGATATGTCACCGTTCGAGCGCGAGGAGCAGCGTGCGGTGGCCGACGGCGGCACCGACAGCATGCGGCTGGCGACCGAACCGTGGCTCGGCCACCAGTACAAGTGGTCCGGCGTCGCCCTCATCGGCGTCGTCGGTGGGATCCTCAGCGGCTACATCTGGATCGAGACCGGGAGCATCTTCCTCGGCTACGCCTTCTCGGCGATGAGCCTGCTCTTTCTCAACCTCGGTGTCGCGAAGATCCCCGTCACCCACCATATCACGCTGCTCGGTGCGGTCGGGGCCATCGTCGCGACGGAGATGATCGGTGGTCCGATCCCTGCGATCCTCGGGGCCGCCCTCTTCGGTGGACTCACCGGCGTCATCGGCGAGGCGACCCAACGGATCTTCTACTCGCACTCCGGCACGCACGTCGACCCGCCGGCGATGGCGATCGTGGTCGCGATGACCATCGTGGGCGTACTCTACCTCGTCGGCGTCATTCCGACGTCGGGCTACCTCGGTCTCTAACCACAACAATGTCACATACACCAGAACGACCGGAGCTGTACGTCTGCATGGACTGTCAGAGCGTCCACGCCGGGAACGTCTCGGGCGGCCCGGAGGACCATCGGTACGACGCGCCGGGCGAGTGTGCCGCCTGCGGGGGCACCGAGTTCGTCGAGATGGAGGATTACCCTCACGTCGGCTGAACGGCGCGACGAACGGCGACGAACCGTACTTCTCTCGATCATTCCTCGAAATCGGCCAGTGGCGACGCCATGCGAGCACGATCGACGGGACACCGACGATGGAAAGATATATTATTCACGGGTAGTAACACTGGGTTGCATGACGGATCAGTTCGAGCAGTTCAGCGACGTGGGCGAAGCACAGGTCACCCGAGCGATCGGTCAGGAGTGGACCGAGGAGTTCATGGACTACACCGAGTCCGACGTGATCATCGTCGGCGGCGGCCCCTCGGGGCTGATGGCCGCCAAGGAACTCGGCGATCGCGGCGTGAAGGCGATGGTCGTCGAGAAGAACAACTATCTCGGCGGCGGGTTCTGGCTCGGCGGCTTCCTGATGAACAAGATCACCGTTCGCGACCCCGCACAGACGGTGCTCGACGAGATCGACGTCGACTACAAGCGCTCGCAGGACAGCGAGGGGCTCTACGTCGCCAACGGTCCCGAGGCGGCATCGGGGCTCATCAAGGCCGCCTGTGACGCCGGCGCGAAGATGCAGAACATGACGGAGTTCACCGACATCGTGGTGCGCGAGGACCATCGTGTCGGCGGCATCGTGATGAACTGGACACCCGTCCACGCGCTCCCGCGCGAGATCACGTGTGTCGACCCCATCGCCGTCGAATCGGAGCTCGTCATCGACGCGACCGGTCACGAGGCGATGGCCGTCTCGAAACTCGACGAGCGAGGCGTGCTCGACGCACCCGGCATCGCCGACGCCGCCGAGAACGCCACCGGCATGGATCAGACCGAGGACGGTCAGTACGGCGCTCCCGGTCACGACTCGCCGGGCCACGACTCGATGTGGGTCGGCCAGAGCGAGGACGCGGTCGTCGAGAACACGGGCGTCGCCCACCCCGGCCTGATCGTCTCCGGGATGGCGACCGCGACGACCTACGGTCTCCCCCGGATGGGCCCGACCTTCGGCGCGATGCTCCTCTCGGGCAAGCGCGCGGCCCAGGCCGCCATCGACGAACTCGGCGTCGACGCCGAGCCAGTCGACATGAGCGCGCCCGCACCGGCCGACGACTGAGGCAACCGATACATTCCCGAATCTCGGCCCCGATCGGCGGACACCCTAAACCCCGATCGATCGCCGGTTCGCCGGTATCGCTACGGCGACGGCTGCTAGTACTCCACCCGTAGCACCCCGGCGAACGCGGCTTTTCCTTCCCTATTCGTCGCTTCGCACGGCCAGTTCGATCCGCTCGGCTGGCGCGACGAGATCGTCCTCTGAGAGCCCGGCGACTGCGTCGTGGAAACACGTCCGGTAGCTGTCCGGGCCGGCGTACTCGCCGAATCTCTCGTCGGCGGCGGCCTCACCGGCCAGCCCGAACGCGAGCGTGCCGGCGAGCGCCGCCCGTTCGTCGTCGAGCGCAGCGGTGAACACCGCGAGCGTCATCCCGAGCATGCAGCCGGTACCGACGACCGAGCCGAGCAGTTCGTCGCCGCCGTGGAGCTCGAACGCCTCGTCGGCGGTCGCGACGATGTCGACCGCGCCGGAGGCGACGACGACGCTGTCGGTCTCGCGCGCGCAGGTGATGGCCGTCTCGGCGATGTCGCCGTACTCGCCGACCGATTCGACGCCGCGGACGGTCGCGTCTTCGCCCGCCAGTGCGGAGATCTCGCCGTAGTTGCCGCTGACGATGCTCACGTCGAGTTCGGTCGTCAGTCGCTCGGCGACGCGATCACGGGTCGACGTCGAGCCGACGCCGACCGGATCGACCACGACGGGCGTTCCGGCCTCGTTCGCCGCCTCGCCGGCGGCCAGCATCGCTCTCTCGCCACTTTCGCTCACCGTCCCCATGTTGAGCAGGCAGGCGTCGGCGGCCGTGACCATCTCGCCGACCTCGCGCTCGTCGTCGGACATCACGGGCAGCCCGCCCCAGTGGAGGGCGATGTTGGCCACGTCGTTGACCGTCACGTCGTTGGTGAGCGCGTCGACCAGCGGTTCGGTCTCGTCGACCGCGTCCAGAGCGTCGGCGAGATCGAGCCCGTCGAACGTGCTCATTGAGCCACCTCCTCGACGGTATCGGCGAGCTGTCGCGTCGCGGCCGCCGGATCGTCGGCGGCGGTGATCGCCGAGATGACCGCGACGCCGTCCGCACCGGCGGCGACGACGTCGTGAGCGTTCTCGGGTGTGACGCCACCGATGCCGACGATCGGGATGTTGACGGCGGCCACGATGTCGGCGACGGTCTCGGTGCCGATCTCCGCTTCGGCGTCGGGGATGTCCTTGGAGGTCGTCGCGTAGATCGCGCCGACGCCCAGGTAGTCCGCACCCGCGCGTTCGGCGGCCTCGGCGGCTTCGACCGTCGAGACCGAGCGGCCGATACAGCGTTCCGGTCCGAGAACCTCGCGCGCGGCGGGGATCGGGAGATCGTCGTCGCCCAGGTGGACCCCGTCGGCGTCGACGGCGGCCGCGATGTCGGCCCGGTCGTTGACGATGAAGGTGACGTCGGCGGCTCGCGTCTGCTTGCGCAGCTCTTCGGCGAGTTCGTAGCGCTCGCGGACGGTCGCGTTCTTCTCGCGCAACTGGATGGCGGTCACCCCGCCGTCGATCGCCGCTGCGACGATCTCTTCGGTCGAACGGTCGCGCGAACGGTTCGCCTGCGTCACGAGATACGCGCCGGAGACATTCATGCGTTGTATCTCGAAGTGGTCGCAGGGACGGCATATGAATGTCGGTCGTCGCGTTGGCTCGTCAGGGATCTGCTCGTGGGTGCTCCCGAGTTCCCGATCGCGCGGGTGGTGCTACTCCGTCAGTTCCTGGAACTTCTCGACGGCAGCCTCTGCGATCTCGACGTCCTCGTCTGGCATCCCGCCGCTCGACCCGACCGCCCCGACGATCTCGCCGTCGACTTCGAGCGGAAAGCCGCCGCCGAAGACGACGAGTCGGCCGTCGTCGTTCGTCTGGAGCCCGTACAGCGGGCCGCCGGGCTGGACCGCCTCGGCGAGTTCGTGCGTCGGCATCTTCAGACCGGCAGCCGTGTAGGCCTTGTTCCGGGAGATGGTGACGCTCGGGAGCCACGCGCCGTCCATCCGGTGCTGGGCGACGAGGTTGCCTTCGGCGTTCGACACTGTGAGCACCGACGGCACCCCGATCTCCTCGGCGTACTGTTCGCCCGCTTCGATCACCGTCGTCGCTCGTTCGAGTGGGATCGTCGCGACCATCGTCCGTTCGTTTCACTCCAGTGTACAAAAAGGTGGAGGCCAACACGACCATGCCGCGGAACACGCTGTCATGTCATTGTGGAGAGTATATCACGGTCGATTATATATGTTAGTTCGATGGGAAAGAAAACCCCTTTAAACACCCGTCACGAACTTTTCGAGGTTGAAATTTCGCGCGTCAAACCCCGTTCGGTTAGTCGTACTGTACATCGGTCGGCTGCTCGTTCGTGCCGGATTGCTCGAATCCGAACGAGCACGTCGCACGACGAAACTCGCCTGGCCACGCATCATCACCGGCATCGCCCGGATGTCGAAGAACGCCGTCGACATCGCCATGATCGGTATCGCGCTCGGCTCGACGGCGATCGCCGGCGTCGGCTTCGCCAGTCCCTACTGGGGGTTCGCCTTCGCCATCGGCGGCGGCATCGCCGCCGGCACGATCGCGCTCGTCTCACAGCGCTACGGCGCGAAACGCCTCGGCGACATCGATCGCGCCGTCCGATCGAGCGTCACCGTCGTGGTCGCGCTCACGCTGCCGATCGTCGCCGCGCTCTGGCTCGTCCCCACCCCGCTGGTCTCGCTGCTCGGCGACGATCCGGCGGCGATCGCCTTCGGTGCCGACTATCTCAAGGTCGTCGCGCTCGGCATCCCCTTTGCAGCGCTCAACCTCATCGGCAGCCGTGTCTATATCGGTGTCGACGACGCCCGGACGCCGATGATGCTCCGCAGCGCCGGCGCGCTCGCGAACATCGTCATCAACGCCGTGTTGATCTTCGGCTTCGGCCTCGGCGTCGTCGGCGCGGCGCTCGGCACCGTCCTGTCGAGCGCGGTCGTCACCGGCCTCTTCGCCATCGGACTCGTCAAGGGTCGCCTTCCGGGTCTCGGCACGCTTCCCGTCCAAATCGACCCGCGCGGGAGCTACCTCGGCACCGACATCCGCCACGTCGTCTCGATCGGGACGCCCGTCATCGGTCGCGAACTCGTCTTCACCGTCGCGGAGTTCCCGATGCTCGTCATCGTCGCGCTGTTCGGTAGCGACGTCGTCGCCGCCTACGTCATCGCGCGGCGTATCTGGGGATTGATGAACACGCCCGGCTGGGGCTTCGGTCTCGCTTCCTCCAGCCTGGTCGGCCAAGAACTCGGCAGTGGCCACGAGGAGACCGCCGAGGCGTACGGTCGCGAGATCGTTCGGTTCGCGGTCGCGGTCTACCTCGTCTCGGCGGGGCTCGTCTTCGTCTTCGTCGACGAGATCGTCGCCGCGTTCGTCGGCGACCCCACTTCGTCGGTCGTGCCGGTGGCGGTCTCGCTCGTCACGGCAGCCTGTTTCGCCATCGTCCTCCGGGGGGTCTCGGGCGCGGCCGCCGGCCCGCTCGACGCCAGCGGCGACACGAATTGGACGTTCTACAGCCAACTGCTCGGCATCTTCGGCGTCGCCGTTCCGGTGGCCTATCTCGGCGCGACGACCTCGCTCGGCCTCGCCGGGCTCTCGCTGGCCTTCCTCGCCGAGACGACCGTGCCCGCCGTGCTCAACTACTACCGCTTCAACAGCGAGAAGTGGAAACAGGTGAGCCGGGGCTACCGTTCGGACGCATCCGCGTAGGCTGCTCGCACCCGACGATAAAATAACTCCACCGTCGAGGGTGTCATAGAACGGTTGGCAAGGTTTCCGCGTACCAGTCGAGAGATCCGCTCCCGCTGGTTCTGAATTGCGACAATACTGGCTGCTTATTAGACACCGTTTCTCAGGGTGCTGATGAGGTGTGTGAAGAGTTCTATGACACCCTTCCACCGTCGGCTGTCCCCGAACTGTTCGACTCGTCCCGCGACTGCTTCTCTCCGTTTTCCCTGGTTTCGCGACACCCACCGACCGAGTGAATGGCTCTCGCGACTACAGCCCGGTCGGACAGTCGACGAACGTCGTTTCGATGCCCCAGTCCTCGGCAAGTGACTGGAGCGAGCGCACGCCGAAGGTTTCGGTCGCGTAGTGCCCGGCCAGATACACGTGGACGCCGGCCTCACGCGCCTCGTGGTAGAGTTTCTGTTTCCCCTCGCCGGTGACGAACGCGTCGGCACCCCGTTCGACGGCCTCCTCGAACCAGTCGGCGGCGGCCCCGGTCGCGACGGCGACGTCCTCGATCTCGTCGGGCCCGAATTCGAGCGCCGTCACGTCGTTTTCTGGCCCGCACTCGGTCACGAGCCGATCGTGAAAGTCGGCCGGTGAGATGCCCGTAGAACGACCGAACTGGCCGATATACTCGTCACCGAGCGCGCCGAACGGCTCACGGTCGTCGAGCGCGAGTGCGTCGACGATGCCGGCGGCGTTGCCGAGTTCCTGGTGGCCGTCGAGCGGGAGGTGTGAGACGTACAGCGCCATGTCGTGCTCGAAGAAGGGTGCGAGTCGGTCGCGGATGGAGCCGGTTGCGCGTTCGAACTCGCCCCAGAACAGGCCGTGGTGCACGACGAGCGCGTCCGCGCCCGCATCGACGGCGCGCTCGGCGGTTTCGATCGCGGCATCGACCGCGAAGGCGGCGTGGTCGATCTCGTCCGGGCCGGCGACCTGGAGGCCGTTGGCGCTCGCGTCGAGATCGGCGTAGGCGGTAGTATCGAGGCGGTCGTCGAGACGCTCGACGAACGTTTCGGTGTCCATAGCGGGCGTTCGCCCGCCGGGATCAAGAACGCTGGCGTCTACTCCGATCCCGGACTCTCGGGCGCGAGCCGGTCGGCCCACGACAGCGCCTCGTCGATCTCGGTCTGTGGCGGCGAGCAGGTGAACGCACGACAGACGTACGCCGTCGGCTCGCCGTCTTCTCCCGTCCGCTCGGCCCAGATCGGCGGCGCGTCGTCGACCGAGAGCCGATCGAGCCAGTCGTCGAGCTCGGCGTTGGTCGACGGACGGCGTGCGAGCAGCCGTTTGGGGAGATACGCGCGCCCGATGCGCTCGCGCCACTCGCCGGGGAGCTCGTCGGCAACGACCGTCAGTTCGAGCGAGCCCGCAGTGTGGCGGTCGGCCGCGAGCGCGAGCGACGCACGTCGGAGCGGACTCGCCTCGATCGACTCGGCGTGGGTTTCGAGCACCGTCTCGGCGACGTCCTCGAACTCCTCGTCGGGCGCGAACTGCGACAGCGCGAGCAGCGTGTCGACCGCCACGCCGGTACTGGAGGGCGTCGACTGGTCGTCGAGCTCCTGGGGCCGGGCGACGAGCGACTCGCCGCTCCGTGGCGTGAAATACAGTGTTCCTTCCTCGCCGTCGAAGAACTCGCGGACGATGGCGCGCCCGAGATCCAGCGCGAATTCGAGCTGCGCGACCTCGCCGGTCGCCTCGTAGCAGTTGAGCGCACCGCGCGCGAGGAAGGCGTAATCTTCGAGATAGCCGTCGATCTTCACCTCTCCATCTTTGAATCGCCGCGCGAGTTGCTGTTCGTCTTCGTCCCACAGCTGCTCGTGGACGAAACCGAGCGCCGCGACGGCCGTCTCACTGTAGGTTTCATCGAGCGCGAGACCCGCCTCGGCGAACGCCGAGATCATCAGCCCGTTCCAGCCCGCCAGGATCTTCTCGTCGCGCGCCGGGCGCTCGCGATCGGCTCGTGCCGCGAAGATCGCCTCGCGGGCGCGTTCGAGGTCGGCTTCGATCTCCTCGGTCGTCGTTCCGTGCTCGTCGGCCAGCCCGTCGATCGTAGTGTCGATCGTCAACACCGTCTTTCCGTTCTCGAAGTTGCCCGCCTCGGTGATGCCGTAGCGCTCGCAGAACAGGTCGGCCGCGAACTCGTCGTCGACCGCCTCGTGGACTTCTTGCGGCGTCCAGACGTAGAAGGCGCCCTCCTCGTGTTCGCCCGATTCGCCCTCGCTCTGGGCGTCGAGCGTGCTGAAGAAGCCGCCGTCGGGATGGCGCAGTTCGCGCTCGACGAACCCGAGCGTCTCGCGGGCGATCTCGGCGTAACGCTCCTCGCCAGTGAGGCGATAGCCGGCGAGATAGGCGCGCACGAGCTCGGCGTTGTCGTAGAGCATCTTCTCGAAGTGGGGCACCGTCCACTCGCGGTCGGTGACGTACCGGTGGAAACCGCCGCCAGCGTGATCGCGCAGTCCGCCGTCGGCTATCGCGTCGAGCGCCTCGACGGCGACCTCGCGGAAGGCGTCTCGTCCGGTTCGCTCGTGGGCCTGCATGAGGAGGTGGAGTCGCCCGGTCTGGGGGAACTTCTGCCCGCGGCCGAACCCGCCGTGCTCGCGATCGGCCTCGCTGACCGCGCGCTGGGCCGCGGTTTCGAGCAGTCCCGGGGAGACCTCACCCGGTGTGTCGGGCGTTCCCTCTAGCTCACCGGCCATCGCGTCGGCCCACTGATCGGCGCGGCTCTCGATGTCCTCGCGTTCGTCGTTCCACGAGTCGGCGATCGAATCGAGGAGGTCGAGAAAACCTGGCTGGCCGCGCTTGGCCTCGCGCGGGAAGTACGTGCCCACATAGAAGGGGCGACCGTCGGGCGTGAGCCAGACCGACAGCGGCCAGCCGCCGCGTCCGGAGACCATCGCGGCGACGGTCTGGTAGAGTCGGTCGAGATCGGGTCGCTCCTCGCGATCGACCTTGATCGGAACGAACTCCTCGTTGAGCTGTTCGGCCACCGCCGGGTCGTCGAAGCTCTCGTCGGCCATGACGTGACACCAGTGGCAGGCCGAATAGCCGATCGAGAGGAAGATCGGCACGTCGCGCTCGCGGGCCGCGTCGAGCGCGTCGTCGTCCCAGGGCTGCCAGTGCACCGGGTTGTCGGCGTGCTGGCGGAGATACGGGCTCGCCTCCTCGTCGAGTCGGTTGCGGCTGGTGCTCATGGGTTCGATAGACACCGCGGACGGGTAAACACCATCGCCCGCTCTCGCCGGCAGCAGGTTCTTGCCGAGCGCGAGCCCACAGTAGAGGATGGCGACCCACCTCAGCCGCGAGCAGACCGAGGCGTGGCTCGACGAGTCGGTCGTGCAGAACGTCGAGAGCGAATCCGGCGACGGAACCGAGTACAACCTCCAGCTCCAGCTGTCGCGACTGCCCCTGCACGTGATCAAGGAGGAGACCTGGGGGCCGCTGCGCGTCGTCGGCGAGTGTACCTTCGACACCGATCGCGTCGCGGCGCTCGTCGAGAACGCGGAGCGCCGCCAGGAACTCCTGCTGCGCTTGAACCCGGTTCTCGCCGGCGCACCGGGATTTTACACCTTTCTCGACGACGAGGGCGACCCCTGCGAGTTCCCCCGCGTCCACTCGATCCTCCTCGAAGACCGCCTCTATCCCGACGGCGCGAGCCAGCAGGCGCTGATGAACTCGGTGATGGCGACGGCGAGCACGATGCGCTCGATCCAGAACACGGCCGCCGCGCTGCAAAACCAGTCGCTACAGCGCGCACACGACGATTCAGCGGAGTAGTGTTCCGATGCCACCCGTGATCGTGACGTCTCAGCCGTCGAGTTCGGCCGTCAGCCGCTCGATGTGGACGACCTCGGCGTCGTTCTGGACCATCTCGATGACCGACCCGTGGCGCGAGACGTCCGTCTCGATCCCGGTGATCGAGACCGCGTAGCCTGCATCGAGCGCGCCCTCGACGAACCCGATCGCCTCGCGCGGATCCAGGTTTTCGAGCGCGACGGTCAGTGGGCTGCCGGCAGCACTCTCGTCCGCCTCGTCGAGTCGTGCGGCGGCCTCTTCGAGCGATCGGTCACTCATGTCGATGGTCACGTCTGCCATATCGTCACCTCTCGCTCGGACGGTATAAAGACGTGGCAGGCGCGCTCGTCGTTTCTATCCCGCCGCGATCACGCTCCGATGCCTGACCCTGAACGGGAACCTGGACGACGGCTATTCCTGGTTGATCTCGTTGTGCATCGCGTCGATGACCTCGTCGAGGTCGGGTTCGCCGCCGCCGGGCTGCTCGCCGTAGGAGAACTCGCCGTTGCCGTCGATCGACTCGCCCTGCGTCCAGCGCTGCTCGGGATCCGGTCGGTCCTCGACGTGCGTGGACATGAACTCGTAGTTGTGCTCCTGGTTTTCCTTCTCCTGGGGGAAACTGTTCGGAACAGGGACGTGATCGTCCATCGTCTCGAGCGCGGCGTGCCACTGGTTCTGGTGCATCGTATCGCGCGCGATGAGATACGAGAGCATGTCCCGCATTCCCTCGTCGTCGGTCATTTCGTAGAGGCGCGTGGCGAGCAACCTGCCCGTAGACTCGGCCATCACGTTCGCGTACATATCGGCGGCGAGGTTGCCGCTGGCGACGACGTAGCCACCGGAGAAGGGTGCGCCGTTCGAGTCGACCGGCATCGCGTGGAGCCCCGCCGAGAGCGCCTGTCGAGGCTGGCCGCTGTCCATCATCTCGGCGATGACCGGGTCCTCTCGGGCCTCCTCGCGCTGTGCGTTCGAGGCCCCCTGGAGGTTCTTCGCCACGGCGGTCGAGAGCATCTCGATGTGGCCGAGCTCCTCGGTCGCGGTCTCCATCAGGAGCTGGCGATACTCCTTTTTCTCGGCCGGCACCGCGAAGGCCTGGAACATGTACTGGAGCGCGACGCGCATCTCGCCTTCGGCCCCGCCGATCGCCTGCTGGAGCATCTTCGCGAAGCGCGGGTTCGGCTCCTCGACTTCCACCTCGTACTGGAGTTCGTCGTCGTGATAGAACATCGGTGTTGACCTCACTGAGAACACGATCGAGAGCCGAATAGCGGTCGTGCCTGCGAGTGCAACCGACCGTGATGGCTCGGCCGAACGGCAATTCCGCAGTGATCACTCGATGTTCGCCTCGCTCGTGTTTCCCCCACACTTCTTCGTCCTCACCACCGACCCCGACAATCGTTTGACTGTCGCCCGCGATGCCGGAGTATGAGACACGTCACGGTCGACGGTGTGGACGTCCCCGCGCTCGGCTTCGGTACTGCCGGTATGGACACCGACGAGGAGCGCCAACAGGCCGTCGAAGCGGCGCTCGCGGCCGGTTATCGACACATCGACACCGCACAGATGTACGACAGCGAGTCGGCGGTCGGGGCGGCGATCGACGAGTCGGACGTCGCGCGCGAGGAGCTGTTCGTGACGACGAAGCTGACACGGGACAACCGCGCCCACGAGGCGGTCGTCGACTCGACGCACGACAGCCTCGATCGGCTCGGCATGGAGTACGTCGATCTGTTGCTCATCCACTCGCCCAATCAGAACGTCCCTCACGAGGAGACGCTCGACGCGATGGACGAACTCGTCGATGAGGGTCTCGTCGAGCATATCGGCGTCTCGAACTTCTCGGTCGAAGAGACACGGAACGCGATCGACCACTCGACGGCACCGATCCTCACCAACCAGGTCGAGTACAGTCTCACCGATCACCAGCCCGATCTCCTCCCGTTCTGCATCGACGAGGAGGTGATGCTCACCGCCTACAGCCCGCTCAAGCTCGGCTCGGCACTCGAAGACGAGGAGCTCGTAACCATCGCCGAGACGCATGGAAAGACGGTGCGGCAGGTCGCGATCCGGTGGCTGCTCCAGCAGCCGATGGTTTCGACGATCCCGCGGTCGTCGAACCCCGATCACATCGAGCGGAACAGTGCCGTCTTCGACTTCGAACTCGCCGACGAGGAGATGAGACGACTCTTCGAGATCGGCGGCGGTATCGACGAGGAACTTGCGACAGCGATCGATCTCTGAGCCGTCCTGCTGTCCACTCGGACGATCGATCGCGTCCCCGCGATCCGAATCAGTCTGTGAAGGACAACGCTTAGGTCGCCCGCGCCGGCCCCACTGCACATGCACGAGACCGTGCTTCTCGTCGGTGGCGGCGGTCGCGAACACGCCATCGCGCGCGCCCTCGCCGACAGCGACGCGGAGCTCTACGGCTGTGCGGGCACCCGGAACCCGGGGATCGCCGCCCTCGCGGCGGGGTTCGAGACGCTCGACACGACGACCCCGCAGGCCGTCGTCGCTTACGCCGAAGGGGTCGACGCGACGCTCGCGGTCGTCGGTCCCGAGGCCCCCCTCCAGGCAGGTGTCGCCGACGCGCTCGCCGAGAGCGGGGTCTTCCCGTTCGGTCCGAAAGCCGACGCGGCGCGCATCGAGACCGACAAGGCCTATCAGCGCCGGTTCATGCGCGAGCACGACATCCCCGGCTGTCCCGAGTTCGCGACGTTCGACGTCATGGAACGGGCCTGCGAGCACATCGACGACAGCGACGGCGATCTGGTCGTGAAACCCGCCGGCCTCACCGGCGGGAAGGGCGTACGTGTCATCGGCGAGCAGCTCACCCCTGCGGAAGCGAAGGAGTACCTCCGCGAGTCGAAGTACGACCGTGTCGTGCTCGAAGAGCGCCTCGTCGGCGAGGAGTTCACCGTGCAGGCGTTCGTTGCCGACGGCGACGTGCGCACGACGCCAGCCGTCCAGGATCACAAGCGTGCCTACGAGGGCGACGAGGGGCCCAACACGGGTGGAATGGGGAGTTACAGCGCCGCCACACGCGAACTCCCGTTCATGACCGAGGCGGACTACGACGCGGCCGTGTCGATCATCGAGGAGACGGTCGACGCCCTCGACGACTACACGGGGGTGCTCTACGGCCAGTTCATGCTCACGGCCGACGGACCGACAGTCGTGGAGTTCAACGCGCGCTTCGGCGATCCCGAGGCGATGAACACCTTGCCCGTGCTCGACACCGACTTCCTCGACGTTCTCACGGCGGCCCGCGACGGCCATTCGCTCCCCGAACTCGCCTTCGACGAGCGGGCGACCGTCTGCAAGTATGCCGTGCCGGCGGGCTATCCAGAGAATCCCGACGCGGGTGCGAAGGTCGGGATCGACTCCGAGAGTGCGGGTGACGCGCTGTTGTTCTACGCGAGCGTCGACGAGCGCGACGACGGCGTCTACACGACCACCTCGCGAGCGTTCGCCGTCGTCGGACTCGCCGAAAGTATCGAGGAAGCCGAGCAGATCGCGGCCGATGCGCTCGATGCGGCCGACACGGACGGTCTGCGGGTGCGCGAGGACATCGGGACGGCTGATCTCGTCGAATCCCGGATCGGTCACATGGCCGAGCTGCGTGGCCACGAGGGCTGATGGGCCGTCACGATCGCCTCACAGTGCATTCGACGCCGGGACGGCGGAACTCGCTGTGGCACTGGCCCGACGCGAAGAGCGCGTGGCGGATCATCTACAACTACGTTCTCGTCCTCGTCGCGCGCATCGCGCCCTCACTGCGCGTCAAGAACTGGGCGCTCCGGCGCATCGGCGTCACCGTCGAACGGGGCGTCTCGTGGGGTCTCGAAGCCACACCCGACGTTTTCTGGCCGGAGCTGATCACCCTCCGCGAGGACGCCATCGTTGGCTACGACGCGACCCTGCTCTGTCACGAGTTCCTTCAGGACGAGTACCGAACGGGAGAGGTCGTCGTCGGCGAGCGCGCGATGATCGGCGCGGGGGCGATCGTCCTCCCAGGTGTCGAGATCGGTGCCGACGCGCGCGTGGCCGCGAACTCGCTCGTGGCCGAGGACGTTCCGGCGGGCGCGACGGTCGCGGGTGTGCCAGCGATCGAGCAGTAGGAAGCGATTGCGGCTGCGGTCCGCGACCGCGTTTTGGTAGTGGGCGACGCCTGGTGTCTGCGGTCGCAGAGCGACCGCAGGCTCAGGGGAGCAGGCTCTCCTGGTGGATGAAGGGCGAGGCCGCGAAGCGGCCGAGGGCTTCGGCGGAGGCGGTGCAGTTGCGGTGTGAGCGTGTAGTGTCCGCGCGAGCGTAGCGAGCGCGGTTCGCCGCGAGCGACCAGAGGGAGCGAGCGGGAGTTTTTGATGAACCTTTTTGCAAGGGGTTGAGCGCCCGCAGGGCGCGATCCCCCCGCAGTAAAAAGGTTCAGGTGAAGCTCCCGAGCCCGGTCTGTGTCTGGCCGGATTTGACCTCGTTCCAGGAGATGTCGAGTGCTTCGAGAACGCGCGCGATCGGGCCCTTGAGCGTCTTGTCGAGCATTTTCGGCCAGTCGATGGCGAACTCCTCGGGAATCTGGTCGGCGTACTCGAAGCAGATGACGCCGTCGCCGTTGCTCACGTCGCGTTTGAACTCGCGGTAGAGGTCGTCCTCGGCGATCTCGGGCTGGTCGGATTCGATGCGTTGGAAGAAGCGGTCGTCGACGCGGTCGAGATAGAGCCGTTTGGGTTTGCTGCCGCGTTGGAAGTTCGTTCCCAGGAGGAGGTTCGCGTATTTCGCGCCGCGGACCTGGGCGGTGTCGGTGTCGTAGTTGCCGAGGCGTTTGCCGATCCCGCCGGGGACGCCGACCTCGTCGATGTCCACGTCGCCGTCCTCGAACCGTTCGATGACCTCGCGGACGTAGCGCTTGACGTCGTCCAGATCCTCGCCGTGGACGATGCGGTCGATCACGTCGTGCTGGACGTTCTTGGTGATCGGGGCGATGTCCGAGCGCTTGTACTCGAAGCCCGTGATGTCGACGTCGTCGACGTCCTGGCCCTCTTTCCAGACGATGTGGCCGGCGTAGCGTTTCTTCTTGCCTGCCTGGAAGAACCGGCGGTAGAGCTTCTCGAACTCGATCTCGAAGCGGTGCTCGTCGGCTCCCAACTGCTCGCTGGCGAAGGCGTCGTAGGAGTCGTTGATGTGCGACTCGATGGTGCCGGCCTGCTCGATGGCCGATTCTTTGGCGACGTCGCCGCCGAGTTCGAGCATGACGCTGTCAGTGTCGCCGTACGCGACCTGATAGTCCAGTTCGTTCGCAGCGTCTTCGGTGTGCTCGATGACCTCGCGGCCGGTCGCGGTCACGGCCGCGCCCATCTCGCGGTCGTACAGCCGGAACCGTTCCCACCCGAGCACCCCGTAGAGGGAGTTCATGATGACCTTGACGGCGGCCTGCTGGCGGTCGAACCGCTCGTACGCCCCGCTGCCCGGACTGTGGTCGGCCCGCCGGGCCTTCTTCTCGTCACGCTCGGCGAGCAGCTCGTCGACCATCTCCCGGATGATGCCGTCCGGCTTCTTCCGGAAGTGAGTGCCGTTGGGCGCGTGATAGGTCTCGCCGTCGTAGTTCTCGGGATCGACTTTCGTCTCCGGGCTCGCGTTCGTCGTGACCATGCACATCGGATAGAGGCTCTTGAGGTCGAGCACCGCCACCATCTCCCTGACTCCGGTGATGGGCTCGAACACCGCGCCACCCTCGTAGTCCTCCGCCTCCTGCTGGCCCTTCGACGGGAGCGCGAACTTCCCGTGAGCCTCGTGGAGGACGTACATGTCGACCGTGTCACCCGGCGTCGTGGCGTCCTCGAGCTTACACCCCACGAACGAAGCGACTTCCTGCCAGAACGGGATCACGTCCTGCTGGCGGTCGATCTCGACGCAGAGCTCGACGTCCCGAAGGTTGTACTCGAGCAGCCGTTCGGGGTTCTCCTCCCAGAGATCGCCGATCGACCCTGCATACCGCTCCTTGCCGACGCCGAGTTCCACCTCACCGACGGCGTCGAGTCGGTAGGAATCGAGCTCGGAGAACTGCGTGCGCTGGTAGGCGTAGAGCAGGTCGAAGACGACCCGGCCCTTGACGTCGGGGCCCTGCCAGTCCGAGCGCCAGACCTCGTTCACCCGCGAGAGCCGGTTCGGATCGAGATCGTGACTCTCACAGTCGGCCCCGCCGAGCACCTCCAGTCGATCGAGGAGATAGGGCGCGTCGAAATCGGTGAAGTTCCACCCCGTCAGAATATCGGGATCGGTGTTCTGGATGTAGTCCAGAAACGCAGCGAGCATCGCCTCTTCGCTGCCGTAGCGGTTGACGACGGCGTCGATCTCCTCCTCGATCCCCTCGTACCCGTCGAGTTCGTCCGGGCCGATCCCCTCGCTAGCCTCGTAGAGCCAGACGACGTACTCGTCGGTGCGCGAGTCGTGGCTCGACAGACAGATGATCGTCTCCTCGCCGTCCTCGGGGAAGCCTGAGCGGTCGTCGACCTCGATATCGAAGGTGCAGACGCGCGCGTCGGCCTCCATCTCGGTCGCTTCGACCTCCTCGTGGGGAACGACGAGCGCGTCGTCGCTCGCGCGGCGTTCGGGGACGCGAACGCCGCCGCCGATGTCCTTGTCGATGAGAAACCGGTTCGGGAAGAGGATGTCCGCCTCGTAGTGATCGAACCGATCGCGGATCTGGCCGACGTCGCGCGGTGTCTGGCCGAACACTTTGGTGAGTTTCTCACCTCGGATGCTCTCGTACTGTTCGCCGTTCTCGTCGGTCTCCTCCGAGCCGGTGATGCGGTCGTGATCGAACTCACCATCCAGGTTCGCCGTCGGCGCGTAGAAGTACGGCCGGAAGCCGTGGACGCGGACGTGTTCGGCCTCGCCCTCGTCGGTTCGCCCGAAGACGTGGATGATCGGCGTCTCCCGTTTGCCCGATCCCTCGATGGTGTAGTCGACCTGCGTGACGGCGAGATCGAGTGTCCCATCGGGGTCGGGGTAGCGGCGGGCGCTCGGATCGACGAGTTCGGCCTCGTCGCCGCCGTCGCCGGCGACCGTCCGCGCCGCCGCTGCCGCCGTCCCTGCGGCCGCCGTCTCGTCGGCGGCGCTGTCCCCAAGCGTCGCCTGCTCGGTCCCGGTCATGACCGCCCTTCGCCACCATCGGTAAAAACACCGGCGGTCGGCCACGACGAACCGAAACACGGTTGTTCGCGACGACACGATGTCGATACCGTGTCCGACGATCCCGTCGACGGCTCGATCGACCGGTTCGAGCCGGACGAGCCGGACCCCGAAGCCGAGTACACCCCCGAGACGCCGTCGGTGTCGATCCCCGACGCGACGAAGGACGTTCCCTCGGTTTCGATCCCCGAGATCGGCGACACCGACGTGCCACCAGGGCTGGCGCGGGCGTTCTGGGGTGCGGTCGTCGCGGTCAACATCGGCCTGTTCGCGATCTCTCTCGGTCTCATGGTCGGCGTCTTCCGCGGCCAGTGGCAACTCGGTGCGACCGCGATCGCCCTCGGAATCGTGGCGCTGCTCTCGGGCTATCGCCGCTACCGTGCCTATCAGAACCGCTAACGGGACGCGGTTCCAAACGGCGCCATGCAGACCGTTCGTACCGACGACGGCGACCGCTATCTCCTCGTCCGTCGCTCCGGCGAATCGAGCCGCGTGCGCGATCCCGTGACCGGCGAGGAGCGCAGCCTCGCCACCGACCGCCTCGAAGCCCTCCCCGAGGAATCGGCACTCGACACGGCCGCCAGCGCGATCTCGGAGCCGGTTCGCCGACTGATGAGCGCCGTGCCCGACGACCGCGCGCTCGGGCTACTTCACGAAATCGACGTTCGCGGGCCGGTCGCGGTCCGCGATCTCCTGGCGTACGATCTCTGTGAAAGCGATCTCCACGGTCTCTGTGGAGAGTTCCGGGCGGCTGGACTGATCGAACCCTGTGAGGTCGCCGGCGAGCGCGGCTATCGGACGACCGCCGACGCGAGCACGGCGCTTGCCACACTCCGTAAGGAGTGAAGGACTGTCGTGTGTGGGTTCGACAGTGATCGTCGATCGATCGGTGATCCGTCCGGCGATATATGGCGAACCAACGATCGTGCTATCACGACGGGACTGAAACACGACCATCGCGCTGGGGGAGTAACCGCACATAGTTTAGTGGCAGCCGCGAGGACCATCGGCATGGAACTCGATCGAGGAGTGCTCGCCGCGGCCATCGTCGTCTTCGCGGCGCTCTCGTTGCTGGTGGTTCTCCCGCTCGCTCAGTACGTCCTGCTCGCGCTACTGCTCGGCTACGTACTCTATCCGCTGCAGAGACGCCTCGCTCCGCGGATCGGTGCGCGCATCGCCTCGGGATCGCTCATCCTCGCGACGGCGCTCGTGGTCTTGATCCCACTCGGAACGGTGATCACGATCGCCGCGCGGCAG
This sequence comes from Halococcus thailandensis JCM 13552, assembly GCF_000336715.1. Classification (GTDB taxonomy): domain Archaea; phylum Halobacteriota; class Halobacteria; order Halobacteriales; family Halococcaceae; genus Halococcus; species Halococcus thailandensis. Next base: position 75,221 of record NZ_AOMF01000163.1, on the reverse strand, counting down.
GCGTTGCAGGTCTATCGAGCCATCCTCTCCGGCAACCTCGGAGTCGACACCGTCGAGCAGTTCATCGGCGAGCAGTTCGGCGTCGCCGTCGACGTCAGTCGATTGCTCGGCGAGTTCAATCCGAACGAGCTCGTCAACGTGGTCGAGGGCAGCGGCGGATCGGCGCTGTTCGGCAGCGTGATGAAGGTCTTCGGCGGGCTCTCGGACGTCGCCCTCGGTCTGACGGTGTTGCTCTTTCTCACGTATTACCTGCTCGTCGACGGCTCGGCCTCGATGCGCTGGCTACGGGGTGTCTCTCCGCTGTCCGACGCCGCCTGGTCGGAGTTCGTCGAGCGCGTCGACCAGCTCGTGTGGGCCGTGATCGTCGGCAACGTCGCGGTGGCGGTCGTCCAGGGCGTACTCACCGGTATCGGATTAGTAGTGCTCGATTTCCCGAGTGCCGTCTTCTGGACGGTCGTCACGGTGGTGCTCGGACTGCTGCCGCTCATCGGTGCGTTCATCGTCTGGGCACCGGCGGCGGCCTATCTGCTGATCATCGGCCGTCCCGTCGCCGCCGTGGTGCTGTTCGTCTACGGGGCCACGGTCGTGAGCCTCTCCGACAACTACCTCCGACCGGTCATCGGCGGCCGCGAAGCGGGTCTCAACCCCGGTCTGTTCGTCCTCGGCATCTCCGGTGGACTGTTCGTCTTCGGTTTTCTCGGCGTGTTTTTCGGTCCCGTCGTTCTCGGGGTCCTCAAGGTGGTCGTCGAGCTGTTCGCCCGCGAGCGCGCACCGACACGTTCGGGAAGTGGAGGGCGGCGCGCTAGCTGATCGTCGATTGGGTTCCGATATTCGATCCACAGTGGTCTGACACGGTTCGATACCCATCGCGCACGAACCGACGAATACGACCGGCGTATATACAACCTTGAGTCGTCATGGCTCATCTCTTTGGCGGATGGCTGTCTGCATCCGGGTGGGAACACGGCACAGCGGAGGACGGATAGTTCATGGGCCTCCGCAGCGCGTGTCTCTGGCATCACCGCGCCCCCGTGTCCCCGGCGGCCGCCGCCGAGCGACCCTGGTCGATCGTTCCGGACCGACTTTCAGCAATCGAGTCACAACGCTCCGCTAGAGCAGTCCAACGGCCCGGAGATGTTCGCGGGCGACCGTCTGTGGGCTACGATTCTTCAGGCTCACCTCTCCGTTGAGCCGCATTATCGTCTCGGTGTCGTCGAGCGTCGGCCCGATGGCGTTGAGTGGCGCGCGCATGGCGGGGTTCTCGGCCATCGTCTCGCCGTTGATCAGCGGTGCGGGGTTGTATGGCGGGAAGAACCGCTTGTCGTCCTCGATCGTCTGAAGTCCGTAGCGGCCGATGTTGGGATTGGTGCTGAAGCCGACGCCGACCTCGGCCCCGCTGGTGGCGATCACCTGATAGGTGAGCGACGGCCCGACGCTGCGGATGTTCAGCGTTTCGAGCGATTTGTCGAACCCGTAGTGGGCTGCGAGTCCCGGCCAGCCGTCGGGTCGCGTACGGAACTCCGGTCCCATCACCGTCGTAAAGTCCGTGTTACCCTCGTTGACGTGCTTTGCGAACTCCGACATCGTCCGGACGCCCGTTTCCTTCGCCCATTCGGGCGTGGTGACGAGGATGTAGGTGTTGTTGTACGGCGCACGGTTCAGATAGACGAGATCGTGTTCGCGCTGCATCTTCCGTTCGACGGCGCGATAGAGCTTCTCGGGGTCGGCGATGACGCGATCCTTGATCGGCGGGAGCGTCGTCCACGCACCGCCGGTGTACATCCAGTAGAAACCGACCTCGCCGTCCTTCGTCGCCCGGAAGTTCATCGGCGTGCCGCCGAGCGCCGTCTCGTCGATCACGGTGAGATCGGTGTTCGCCCGCAGCGATTCGAGCGCCATGTAGCTGAGCAGGATGCTCTCGGGGTAGCGCGCCGAACTCACCTTCACCGTCCCCGAGCGCGTCGCGCCGAACACGCTCGTACAGCCCGCCGTCGCACCCATTCCGGTGACTCCGACCGCTGCGCCGCCGGCCTGCAACAGTTCGCGGCGCGTTCTCATCGTCGCCCCGCGAACGGTGTTCGTCCGACCGATGCTCGCTCGTGCCCGCTGGCCATTGAGAATTCCATGAACCCGCGCTCCGATTGGCGAAGAATATCGCCAATCGTGTATATTATTTGAGCTTGCAGGTGAAAGGGTCCACCGGTGCTGGCGTGGACTCGACCCGACGCGAGCGCCGGTGATCAGCGGCCGAGCGCCGCGGGACCGCGTGCCGGATAGCCGACGAGCGTATCGACGCCAGCCGAGCGGAGTTCGGCGACGCGTTCGTCGATTGCGTCGTCGGTGCCGACGAGCGCGAACCGCTCGATCGCCGAGAGCAGTACCGAACGGGGTTCGCCCGTCGCCCCCGAATCGGTCCGTATCCCGTCGGCGGCGGTCGCGACGTTCTCGCGCGCATCGTCGAGGGCGGCGGCGACCGAACCCCGACGGGCCACGTAGTCGCCGAGTGCATCGAGGAGAACGTCCTCGTCGGCGCTGCGCACGACGGGGGTGTAGACGGCGATCCCGTCGTCGAACCCCGCCGCGCGGAGCGCGCGCACCTCACGGACGGTCGTCGGCGCGAGCAGTTCGAACTGGGTGCCGCCGGCCGCCAGTGCGACCCGCCCGATCCCCTCGGTGCCGACCCAGGCTGCCGGCGCGCGCTCACGGGCCGCACCGATCCGCGGAGCGATGGCACGCGTTCGCTCCGTTTCAGTGAGGTAGGCAGGGTTGCCCGCGACGAGCACGCGGCCGATGGGCTCGGGGAGCGTCGCCGAGAGGCCGTCGTCGCCGAGCGGGTCGAACCCGTCGGCACGGACCGGCGTCGTGACCGATAGCGCCGTCTCGCGAGCGCGGTCGGCGAGCAGTGCTGGCTCCGGGAGGTGTTCGCGCCCCTCGTAGTCGACGACCGCGTGCTCGACGTCGGTGAGATCGACCGATGCGACGTCGATCTCGGTCGGCTTGAGCGCGACGGCGTCGAACCCGCTCGCGAATGCGCCGAGATCACTCACAAGCGATCACCAGCCGGAGTCGAAGAACAGGGTTGCAGCGACTATCGCGGAACACGATCCATCGTCTGTGCGACCATACCGGTTCTCGGTCGATCGAGGCTCAAAACGCCGTCGGTTCGGACGGTGTGTTCCCGACGGATTCGCCCCGGACGAGCCGTGGCGTTCGTCGAAACCGTGACGATCGCTGCCGGTGAGCGCGCGTGCGGACACCGCAAGAGCTACGACCGCGCCGCGAGGCGTTCCTCTATGTCCGTTCGCGCGCGTGACATCATGACGAGCGAGGTCGAGAGCGTCGGTCCGGACGAGGAGATCAGCACCGTGCTGACGCGGCTCTCGCGGGCCGAGTTCAATGGGTTCCCGGTCGTCGACGACGGCCGACTGGTCGGCATCGTCACGCAGGGCGATCTCGTCGACCTGTTCCAGCCGAGCGATCGCACGCTCTGGATCCCGATCGGCTTCCCGCCGTTCATCGAGCCGATCGACTACGCCTTCGATTTCTCGTGGGACGATCTCGACGTCAATCTCGATCTCGCCAAACACGCCGGCAAACCGATCAGCAGCGTGATGACGGAGGACGTCGTCACCGTCGAGCCCGACGCCAGCCTGGACGAAGTGCTCTCGGTGCTGGCCGACGCAAAGCGCGACATCAACCGCGTGCCGGTGATCGACGACGAGGAGATCGTCGGCATCATCACCCGCGAGGATCTCCTGCGGACGCTCGATCGCGAGCGCGAGTAGCCCGCCCGGGCGCTCGTGGTTTTATATCACGGGCCATCCAGGGTCGAATATGGCACGCGAACTCACGCGCCGCGCGCTCGTCGGGGCGATCCTGGCGGGCGGCGGCGCGGTCGGTGCGCTCTCGCCAGTGCGTGGCTATCTCGAGCGGTTCGCGCCGCTCACGGGCTCGGCCTGGGATTCGACCGAACGCGAAACGAAGACCGTCGAGAGCCCGCACGGGAGCGCCACGGTGCGCTACGACGACTACGGAACGCCCCACATCGACGCCGAGAACGAGGACGCGCTCTACTTCGCGGTCGGCTACGCGCAGGCACGCGATCGCGCCTTCCAGATGGATCTCCAGCGCCGGCAGATGCGCGGGCGGCTCTCCGCGGTCGTCGGCGACGCGACGCTCGATTCCGACATATTTCACACGAAGATGGACTTCGACGGCGCGGCGCGGGCGAACGTCGCGCTGCTTGAAGACACGAAGGCAGGAAAACTCACCGAACGCTACACCGAGGGCGTCAACGCGGTGCTGACCGACGATCCCTCGGCGATCGAGTTCTCGCTGCTCGAGTACGAGCCCGAGCCCTGGAAACCGGTCGATACGATGTTGCTCCAGAAGCAGATCGCCTGGACGCTCACGGGGAGCTTTCGAACCCTTCGAAAGGCGCTCGTCGCCGATCGATTGGGAGACGAGGCGGCGCGCGAACTCTACCCCGATCGTTTCGATCACGACTCGCCGATCATCCGCGGGCAGCGCGCGGAGCGGTCATCGAACGGATCGTCCAGTCGATCGGCGTCAGGAAAACACGCCGTCGATCCGAGTTTCGTCGACTGGCTGAGCAGCTACGAATCCCCGGCGGGGATCGGCTCGAACAGCTGGGTCGTCTCGGGCGAGCAGACGAAAAGCGGCGCGCCGATCGTGGCGAACGACCCGCATCTGAGCCTGATGAGTCCCCCTGTGTGGTACGAGATGAACCTCCGGACCGACGACGTGAGCGTACGCGGGGTGACCTTCCCCGGTGTTCCGTTCGTCGTCATCGGCGAGAACGACGCCGGTGCGTGGGGCTTTACCAACACCGGCGCGGACGTGATCGACTTCTATCGGTACGACACGCGGGATGGCCAGTATCGCTACAAAAACGAGTGGCGCAACTTCGACACCGAGCAGCACGAACTTCCCGTCAGCGACGGTGAGAACCGGACGGTGACGGTGAAAAAGACCGTCCACGGGCCGGTCATCGAGCGCGAGGGCAGTCGCGTCGGCGTCGCCTGGACGGGCTTATCGGCAGAGCGGACGCCACAGGCGATCTACGAATACAGCCACAGCGACGGGCTCGACGACATGCTCGATTCCACGAAGAAATTCGACACGCCGACACAGAACCTGGTCTACGCCGACCGCGACGGCAACACGCTCTACTCGATTACCGGACGGATCCCGATTCGCACCGTGGACGGGGAGGAGGTCTCCGGAGCACGGATTTTCGATGGCTCCGCGGGCGAGGGCGAGTGGCAAGGGTTCACCCCCTACGGGCGCTCCTCCTGGGAAGGATTCATCCCGTTCGACGAGAAACCGGGCGTCGTCAACCCCGATTACATCGGGACGGCGAACCAGCGCATCGTCGACGATCCGGCGCATTACATCGCCGAGGCGTACTCCGACCCCTACCGCGGCATCCGGATCTACGACCTGCTTGATCAACGGGCAAAGTCGGACAAACCGATCGACCGAGCGTTCGTGAAGCGCATGCAGCACGACACGCTCGATCTCCGGGCGCAAGCGCTCGTCTCGCCGCTCGTCGCGGCCACACGCGACGCAAACGACACCGACGAACTGGATCGATACGTCGACGCGCTCGACTCCTGGAACCACCGGATGGAGCGCGATTCAGTCGCGGCGCTCGTGTTCGCGCGCTGGTTCGAGCAGTACCGCGAGGCGACGTTCGGTCCGGAGTTCCGCGCTGCCGGCCTGGATGAATCCTACTTCCCCGCCGACTGGGTGCTCCAGCATCTCGATCGGGAGAACCGATGGTTCGGCGCGGACTCGCGCGCAACGGTGATGGTCGAGGCACTCCGGGAAGCCGTCGCGACGATCGAGGACGAGGGCGAGGAGCGATACGGCGACTACAACACCACCGGCGCGATGGACCACCCGCTGGGCCTCGACTTCCTCGGCTATCCTGCCGCACCGACCGACGGCTCGCGCGCGACGGTGAACAACTACGCCGTCGAGAACCCCACCGGCAGCAGCTGGCGGATGGTCGTGCCGATGGCCGGCAACTCCCAGGCGATCCTTCCCGGCGGCAACTCGGGGGACTACTTTTCGCCGCACTACGACGACCAGCTCCGAATGTGGGCCGACGGCGAGTACAAGTCCATGTCACGGCAGCTCCGCGGGAACCCGACCTATACTTTCGAGCGAGGGGACGAATGAGCGCCACGAGCCGCGTACGGACGGCGATCGACGACGAGCGCGTCCGGTGGCTGGCGATGGTCGCGGCCATCGTGATCGGACTCGCCGCGAGCGCGTTCCACTGGGCCGGTTTGTTCGTGGGTGGCGTGCTCTGCGGGGCGGTGGCCGCCGATCGTCGGCGGGCGCTGCTCGCCGGCTTCGGCTTCGGTGTGCTCGTCTGGCTCGTCTTCGCGCTCTCGTTGGCCGCGAGCGGTGATTTCGGTGCCTATCTGGCGATGGGGCAGATCACCGTCGTGAGCGTCGTCATCCCGATCGCGACCGCGACCCTCGGAGCGCTTTCGCGCTGGCTCGTGTAGCAAGCGAGAACCCTCCGCAACGACTCGGAACCATCCCACGAATCACGACCAGCCGCCAACTCGAACGATCGACGTGTTGTTCGCGAAAAATCAGATCGCGTCGGCGAGCGCCAGCAGTCGCTCCTCCAGAACAACTGGCGAGGCTGCGAACAGTCGACAGATCACTTCCTCGCCGACCGCACCGCGATCGAACACCGCGTCGGGGACCGTCTCTCGATCGTCCATCGCCTGCTCGACCGCCCACACCGCCGACTCGCTTCTGGATTCGCCGGTCGAATCGCTGTCGGATTGGATCGTTCGATCGACTTCGACGGCATCGAACTGGTCTGTGACGGCTTCGGCCACTGCGTCGTCGAGGCGGACGGTCGCGGCAGCGACGACCGAGTGATCGTGCTCGCGAGCGGCGAGCAACGACCGGGCGACGTGATCCGATGTACCGAATCGGGGACAGCCCACGGCCGCCACGCCGTCGGCGGTCCGGTGGAGTCGGCCATCGACCGCGGCCACGTCGTCGCCGTCCATCGCGTAGGGCGTGGCGACGGCGACGTTCAGCCCGACCTCGGGTACGAGCGCGTCGATCTCGTTTTCTTCGATCGTCTCGACGAGTGCACGCACGTCATCGAGCACGTCGGCGCGGGCAGCGTCGTCGTATAGCCCGGCGAGGTGGTTGACCGGTCCGTCGCCGCTGCCGACGGCGAGCCCGTAGCGAACGGCGCGGTCGATGAACCGCTCGGCGTGCTCGACGGCCGCCGGCATCGTTGCTCCGCCGGCGAGTTCGGCGGCGATCGCAGCCGAGATCGTGCAGCCGCTGCCGTGGGTGTCGTCGGTGTCCCGGCGCGCCTTGCGGAACGTGTGGGTCTCGCCGTCGGTGGCGAGCACGTCGACGAGTTCGTCCTCGTGGAGATGGCCGCCGGTCACGAGCACCGCGTCGGGGCCGTCGGCAGCGATTGCCGCGGCGGCCGCGCGCATGTCGTCCTCGTCCTCGATCTCCATGTCGGTGAGCACCGCCGCTTCTGGCAGGTTCGGCGTCACGAGCGTCGCCTGTGGAAGCAACTGTTCTTTGAGCACCGTCTCGGCCTCCGCGGCGAGCAGGCGATCGCCACTCTGGGCGACCATCACGGGATCGACGACGAGCGGGAATTCGTGCTCCGCCAAGCTATCGGCGACCGTCTCGATGATGGCTGCCGAGCTGAGCATGCCCGTCTTCGCCGCGCTGACGGCGAAGTCGTCCGCGACGGCGCTGATCTGTGCCGCGATGGTCTCTGCCGGGACGTCCTCGATCGCTTCGACGCCGCGCGTGTTCTGAGCGGTGACGCTCGTCAGGGCGCTCGTCCCGAAGACGCCGTGTGCCTCGATCGTCTTCAGATCGGCCTGGATGCCGGCCCCGCCGCCGCTGTCCGATCCCGCAACCGTCAGCGCGACGTCACGCTCCGTCATGGGTTCACCTCGGCTCCCGCCGCCGAATCCGTTTCGGCCCGCGCGCCGCGGGCGAGCATCACGAGGAGGAAGGCGAAGACGACGGCGACCGCCGCCAGACTGCCCCAGACGAGCAGCGCGAACGCGAACCCGCCGAGGATCATCGCTCTACTCCCTGGGATTCCATCCCGTCGTTCGCTGGTTGCCCGCCGTCGGTCACGGGACCGGCCGTATCGTCCAGCGAGTGGACCTCGGCCGCGAGACTATCGAGATCGAACCGGCCGTCGGACAGCCGTGCCGCGAGCAGCGAGAGCAGGGCGGAGACGCCCGCCGCGCCCGCGAAGGAGTGAATGAACGAACCGCCGGGCAGCAGCGATCCGACGACGGGCAGCCCAACCAGCGCGCCGTGGAACGTCGGGAAGTAGGCGAGTCCGACGACCAATCCGGCGACGCTGGCGAGCAGGACACCGCGCTCGGTCGCACGGCCGGAGTAGAGGCCGTGCAGGAATGGAATAAACGTCGCCGCGCCGAGGAGGTCGGCGAGCAAGAACAGTTCGAGCACCGAGTAGCCCTGTGCACCGACCGCGATGGCCGCGATCGCGACGACGACCGTCAGCGCGCGGGCGGCGTACTGGAGCGTTCGCTCGTCGGGGTCGTCGAGCACGCGTGAGAGGTCGGCGGTGACGATGCTCGCGATCCCGTTGAACAGCGTGTCGGTCGTGCTCGTGACGAGCAACACGACGAGCACGACGACCCCGAGCGTCGCCCACTCGGGCAACGCTGCGGCGATGGCGACGAACAGCGCGACGCTCGGGCCCGCATCGCCCATCAGTCCGAGCCCGGCGGCCGAAACGCCGAGCAGCCCCGCCAGCATGATCATCGGGACGGTGACGACCGCCGCGATGGCGAACCCGCGCCGGAGCGACGTATCGTCGGCAGCGGCGAAGACGCGCTGCCAGCGGCCCTGATTGAAGACGCTGGAGCCGGTGATGGCGATGACGACGTAGCCGCCGAAGGCGAGTCCAGGCACGAAGCCGAGATCGAGCAGATGTGGGTTCGCGCTCGCGATCGCTTGGTGAATGGCACCGGTGCCGCCGAGGCCGACGACGACCGCCGCGAAACTGAGCGTGAGCAGCGGCAGGATCACAAGTGTTTGGACCGTGTCGGTGAAGATACTCGCCACGAGTCCGCCGTAGCCGGTGTAGACGAGCACGAAGCCGCCGATGATGGCCGCGGTGATCCAGGGTGGCACGTCGGCGACGAACGCGAGCGCGTCCGCGGCGGCCGTCATCCCTGCCGCGAGCGAGATGAACATGTAGAAGACGGCTATCAGGAGGGCATAGCCGTACATCCACGCGCCGTAGCGTCCGTAGACGTACTCGGTCAGCGAGTGGCCCTGCGGGAGATACTCGCGCAGGCGGACGCCGACCGAGATGAAGAGGACTAATGGAACGGCGCTGCCGATGGCGTAGCCGCCGACCGCCGCGAGCCCGCCGAAGCCAGCGCCGGCCTCGGCGGGGCTGAACAGGATCCAGGCACCCATGCCGGAGGCGATCAGCGTGGCCGCCGTCGTTCCCGTATCCGCCGAGTTGCGCGCGCTGATGTAGTCCTCGACCGAGAGCATGCGCGTGCGCGAGTGGGCGACCCCGAGCGCGGTCATGGCCGCGAGCACCGCGACCGTGACTCCGAGCGCGAGCGCGGTCGCGACCACTCAGACGACCTCCTGCCGGCGTTCGTGCGGCCAGGCTTCCTCGGTGTAGGCCATCTCCCAGAAGGCGTGTTCGAGCTGCGTACAGCGCCGGAAAGCGGCTTCCATCTCGTCGCGGAGCGACGGATGGCGCTCGGCACAGCGATCGACCAGCTCGGTCATCCACGCCACCGACTCGCGGAACTCGTCGCTGGTGTACTTCTCGATGAACGGCGTGTAGCGGTGGTCACCGTCGGCGCGTTCGGCCATGTGCTCGGCGATGTCGAGGTAGCCGCGCCCGCAGGGATAGATCGCGGCCGCGCCGACGCCGAGCGGGCGCTCGGTGGCGGTCCGTAGCAGGTAGTTAGTGTAGGCGACGCAGGTGGGGACCTTCTCGACGCTCGCGAGGTCCTGGGGCGTGAGCCCGTAGTCGGCGGCGAACTCCCGGTGGAGATCCATCTCCTCGTCGACGATGTTGCCGGCGACCGCGAAGCAGTGTGCCATCGTCTCCTCCTCGCGCGCTTTCGTCCCGAGCACGGCGAAGGTCTGAGCGTAATCGTGGAGATAGCGGTAGTCCTGCTCGACCCACGTCCGGAACGCCGCTTCGTCGAGGGTGCCGTCGGCCAGTTCGCGGATGAACGGGTGGTTCTTCTGGGCGGTCCACAGCTCCGATTCGGTCTCGACGAGATGGTCGCTGAAACTCATCAGGGAAACGCTACGGCCCCCGACTCATATAACTATCGAATAAAACCAGATTATATTTCGAGGAGCGACGCGAGCGTTTCTTCCGGAACAGGGGCCGAGAGACGCTTGGCTCGGCGATAGAGCGATACTATCCGATCACGGCTGCATCGCGAGAGCGTGCGCTGGTCGGTCGCTGCGCCGTGAGGAATCGTCGCCGCGATTCAGCCGAAGAGCTTCATCACGACCCAGCCGAGCGCGGCCAGGGGCAGCAGCGGCAGCATCACTACGAGCATCCCCGCGAAGATCACGAGACCGACGACATTCATCTCGCCGTTCGGCTGCACTCCGGCATCGGCCGTGACCGTCGGCGTCGCTCCCGGGAGTTCGCCGTCGTCGTCCTCGGTACTACTCTGACTCATGTATATATAGACGTGGACGACGCTAATAAAGCTGTAGCACCCGACCCGTCGACAGCGGTGGATTGATGCGTTTCTGTGTCCTCCGGAGAGATAATGAGTATCGAACCGAGCGGCGGATATCCCTCTCCGACGATCGGCCGGCGACGAGCACGTCGCCACGGAGCACACCGTCACCGAACACGACTCCCAGCATGACCGACGGGGAGATCCACCGGCTCGACCAGTCGACGATCGAGCGCATCGCCGCCGGTGAGGTGGTCGAACGGCCCGCCTCGGTGGTGAAGGAGCTCGTCGAGAACAGCCTCGATGCGGACGCCTCACGCGTGCGCATCGCCGTCGAGCGCGGCGGCAAGGACGGCGTGCGCGTGACCGACGACGGCATCGGAATGGGCGAGTCCGCCGTCGAGACGGCCGTCGAGAAACACACGACGAGTAAGATCGGCGACATCGAGGACCTCGAAGCGGGTGTCGAGAGCCTGGGGTTCCGGGGCGAGGCGCTCGCGGCGATCGGCGCGGTCTCGCGGCTCACGATCCGCACGAAGGCCCGCGGGGCCGATCGGGGCACCGAACTGACGATGGTCGGCGGCGAGATCGAGAGCATCGCGCCAGCCGGCTGTCCCGTCGGCACGACCGTCGAGGTCGACGACCTGTTCTACAACGTTCCGGCACGACGGAAGTATCTGAAGCAAGACCAGACCGAGTTCGGCCACGTCAGTCGCGTGGCGACGGGCTACGCGCTCTCGAACCCCGACCGCTCGCTCACGCTCACGCACGACGACACCGAGGTGTTCTCGACGACCGGTCAGGGAAACCTCGAAAGCACGGTGCTGGCGGTCTACGGTCGCGAAGTCGCCGAGGCGATGATCCCGCTCGACGGCGATCTCGACGCGGAGGGCCCGCTCGACGCCATCGACGGCGTCGTCAGCCATCCAGAGACGACGCGCGCGAGCCCGCAGCAGTGTACGGTGTTCGTCAACGGGCGCTACGTCCGCGCGAGCGCCGTCCGCGACGCGATCGTCGACGCCTACGGCGGCCAGCTCGCCACCGACCGCTACCCCTTCGCCGTCGTCTTCCTCTCGGTCCCGTCGAACACGGTCGACGTGAACGTCCACCCTCGAAAGCAGGAGATCAGGTTCGCCGACGAGGAGACGGTGCGCGACCAGGTCGAGACGACCGTCGAGAACGCACTGCTGGAGGCAGGTCTCGTGCGCTCGGGCGCGCCGCGCGGCCGGTCGGCTCCCGAGCAGACCGCCATCGACCCACATTCGACCGACGACGGGACGACCGATCACGGGACGACCACTCACGAGACGACCGATCGAGAGGTGAACGACGCACGAGCGGACGGGACGGCGACCGACGGGACGGAACCAGCGGATCCCACATCGACGGCCGACCCACTCGGCGCGAGCTCCACAGCAGAGCCAGCGTCGAGCGACGACGAACTGGTCGGCGAGCAGCAGACGGAGCCAACTACATCGACGGAATCGGGAGCGGGTTCGGAATCCGTTGAGGGATCGCGATCGCCGGAACGGACGACGGACGGCGCGGCGAACGGAACGACCGAGGGGCGAAAGTTCACCGAGACGCCCACGCAGGCGACGCTCGACGGCGAGACGGTCGCCGACGAGCCGGACTTCGAGCGGCTGCCGCGCCTCCGTGTGCTCGGCCAGCTCCACGACACGTATTTCGTCTGCGAGTCGCCCGACGGGCTCGTGCTCGTCGATCAGCACGCGGCTCACGAACGGGTCAACTACGAACGACTGCGCGAGCGAGTCGCCGGCGAGACGAACATCCAGGAGCTCGCCGAGCCGGTCACGATCGAGCTGACGGCCGCCGAGAGCGCGCTGTTCGAGGAGTTCACCGAGGCGCTCTCGGCGCTGGGTTTTCGTGCCAGCCCGGGTGACGGGAAGACGATCGAGGTGGCGGCGGTGCCGGCGGTGCTCGCTGGTGCGGCCGATCCCGAACTGCTGCGGGACGCCCTATCGGCGTTCGTCGACGAGCGCGATCCCGACGAGACGATCACGCAGGTCAGCGACGCGCTGCTGGCCGATCTCGCCTGCTACCCGTCGATCACGGCCAACACGTCGCTGTCGGAGGGCTCGGTGACGGAGCTACTGCGCGCGCTCGATGACTGCGAGAACCCCTACGCCTGCCCGCACGGCCGTCCCGTCGTCATCGAACTGAGCGAGCGCGCTCTCGAGGAACGCTTCGAGCGTGACTACCCCGGTCACGCGGGCCGACGGGCGAGCCACGACCCATAGCGATCGTCGATCGGACGTATAATATACTACCGTCGAGTTCCGAAATTATGGCTGATNACTCGAAACGGCGACCGAACTGAACGTCTCGGTGACGGGACCGGCATCGAACGCCGCGATCGCGGCGAGCCGTCTCGGCACCGCGAGCGCGTGGCTCTCGAAACTCCCGGACGATTCCCTCGGTCGGCGCGTCGCCGGCGAACTCCGTCGTCACGGCGTCGAGCCGGCGGTCTGTTGGGGCGAAGGACGACAGGGACTGAGCTTCGTCGAGCGAACGGCGGCCCCGCGCGACGATGGCCGCATCGATGACCAGGCGGGCGCGGCGGTTGCGTCACTGACGCCGGACGATCTCCCCGCGCTGGATTTTCAGGGGGCCGAAACCCTGTTCACGAGTGCGGCGACGCTCGCGCTCTCGGACACGCTCGCCGGGACTGTCGAAGAACTGTTCGCGGCGTTCGACGGACGGACCGCGCTCACCCTGCACCGTTCCCGAGCGCTTGACTCGTCGGTCGCGCGCGAACGCGTCGAGTCGATGCTATCGGCGACGGACGTGCTCTTGGCGAGCGAGGCGGGTGCAGCAGCGCTCGGCGAGGACAGATCACCGCCCGAGGCGGCCCACGCGCTCGCCGCCGCCCACGACCTCGACACCGTGGTGCTCGCCGATCCCGGGAGTGGCGCGCTCGTCTGGCACGAACGAACGGTCCACGAACGTGATTCGCCGGACGCCGCGACAATCGACGAGCGTGGCGCGTTCGACGCGCTCTGTGGCGGTTTTCTGGCTCGACGGATCGCCAGCGACGGCGTGGACGAGGCGCTCGCCGCCGGGGTCGCCTGCGGGGCACTCGCGCGCACCGTCCAGGGATCGATACCTGTCGTAACGCCGGACGAGGTCGACGACTGCATCGCGGCGATGGACGACGATCGCGACGGACGCCGATAGAATCGATTCGATATATCGACAGTCGTTCGCAATCGTTATTCCCCGAGCGCGAGCGTTCTGCGATATGGCCGACGAGTTCCCGAGCTCGTGGCGCGATCCGGAGTACGTCGGCACGGTCGTCGGCGTGCTCGCGACCGGCGCGGTGGTTTTCTACGCGGCTCTCACCGCCGGACCGCCGACGCCGGAGACGGTCACGTTCGTGCTGCTCGCCGTGTTCGTTCCGTGGGCGCTCGCCCGCGAGGCCGCCCGTCGCTGGCTCTGAACTCCGGCGACCACCGTTTCGGGTCGAACGGAGACGGAACGGTTATTCCACCGACAGCTGAATCCGAATCATGGCCGGCGAGCCGACGAGCGTCCGCACGCAGCTCCGCGAGTTCTTCGCGCTCGAACGCGACGTGCTCGTGCTCTCGATCGCGATGTTTGCGTTCAGCCTCGGCTTCCAGATGACGAGTCGGTATCTCTCCGAGTACATGGTCGCGCTGGGCGCGAGCGCGTTCGTCGTCGGTCTCTACGGCACCGTCTCGAACGTCATCAGCGCGGTCTACCCCTATCCCGGGGGAATCATCTCCGATCGGATCGGGTCGCGCTACGCGCTCACCCTGTTCGGGTTGCTCTCGGCGATCGGTTTCGGCATCTGGCTTCTCGCCCCCGCCGCGGGCACGCTCGCCGTCCCGCTGCTCTTCGTCGGCGTCGTGTTCGCACAGGCCTGGAAATCGTTCGGGCTCGGTGCGACGTTCGCCATCGTCAAACAGAGCGTCGCACCCGAGCGCCTCGCCGAGGGGTTCGCCAGCACCGAGACCGTCCGGCGGACCGCGTTCCTCGTCGGCCCGCTGCTCGCGGCCGGGGTCTTCGTCCTGTTCGGACCGGCGGACGTCGGCTCGATGACCGACTCGGCGATCGTCACCGCGTTCGGGGTCATCCTCGCGGTCGCGGTCGTCTTCGCCCTCCTCGGAACGCTCGCCCAGCACGTCCTCTACGACGCATCCGGCGACGATTACGGCAAGTCGTTCGCAGGTGTCTCCCAGATCGTCGACGATCTCCGAGCTCTGCCCACCGAACTCCGCCCGCTGCTGGTCGGCGACACGCTCGTCCGCTTCGCCAACGGGATGGTCTACGTCTTCTTCGTCATCGTCGTCACCCGCTTTCTCGGCGTCGGGCTGTCGATGGAGCTCCCGGTTCTCGGCGAAATCGATCTCTCGCCACAGGCGTATTTCGGCGTTCTCCTGGGCATCGAGATGACCGTCGCACTCCTGACGATGGTTCCGGTCGCGAAACTCGCCGAGCGGATCGGGCTCAAGCCCATCGTCGCGCTCGGCTTCGCGGTCTACGCGATCTTTCCCGTTCTCTTGATCACCGCGCCCGCGGACGCCGGCGTGCTCGCGCTCCTGTTCGCCTTCTCCGGGCTGCGCTTCGCCGGCCTCCCGGCGCACAAGGCGCTCATCGTCGGTCCTGCCGAGCGAGGGGCGGGCGGGCGCGTCACGGGGACGTACTACCTCGTGCGCAACGTCGTCGTCATCCCGAGCGCCGCGCTCGGTGGCGCGCTCTACGGCGGTATATCGCTGCCGGGCATCGGCACCGTCGGCAGTCCGCCGCTCGCCTTCGGCGTGGCGACGGTCATCGGCCTCGTCGGCACAGGTTACTTCCTCCTGTTCGGCGAGGAGTTCGCACCCGCAGGCCAGTGATCACTCACCCCGCGTAGCCATTATCGATGAGTCGGGGCGGTATCGACCGCGTGGTCGTCACGTTCGTTCGGACGACGATCGCCGAAAGACCGAACCACTCTCCCATCCATGCCTTGATATGGCACCCCACTCACTCGACGGCAAGAGCGCGATCGTCACCGGCACGAGTTCGGGCATCGGCAGCGAAACCGTCCGTGCGCTCGCCCGCGACGGGGCGAACGTCGCGCTCGCCGCACGCCGCGAGGAACAGTTGAGAGAGATCGCCGCGGAGGTCGAGGACGACCACGACGTCGAGGCGATCGTCGTGCCAACCGACGTGACCGACGAAGGGGCGGTCGAGGAACTCCTCACGGAGACCGTCGAGGCGTTCGGTAAACTCGACGTGCTCGTGAACAACGCGGGGCTCACCCGCGGCGGCGACGTCGCGGAGCTCTCGACCGAGGAGTACCGGACGATGATGGACGTGAACGTCGACGGGACCTTCTTCGTCACGCGGGCGGCGCTGCCGCTTCTCGAAGAGACCGGGGGCAACCTGATCTGCATCGGGAGCTTCGCGGGTCAGTATCCACGCCCATCGAACCCGGTCTACGCCGCGACGAAGTGGTGGGTGCGCGGGTTCGCGCTCAGCGTGGCGGCCGCCGTCGGCGAGGACGGTGTCGCCGTCAGCGTGATCAACCCCTCGGAGGTCCGCACCGAGTTCGGCGGCGACGAGAGCTTCGCCGAGCGATTCGACGAGAATGAGGTCACCGAACCCGCGGAGATCGCCGATGCCGTCGCCTTCGCCGCCCGCCAGGAGACCTCGACGGTGAGCGAACTCGATCTCTTCCGGCGCGACAAGTTCAGTGGCTTTTGAGCGCGACCTCGAGCGCTTCCGAGGGCGTCGTCGCTCCGCGGACGTAGCGCGTCGGATCGCGCTCGATCACGAAGACCCGAATCGTCATCACGAGTCGCGTGTCCGCGAGCGTCGCGCGCAGCACCGGGCCGACGCTCGTGATAGTGAGATACGGCGGCGCGGCGACCGGTTCCGCCGGGAGTTCCTCGCCGAGCGCAGCGACGGCATCGGCGAGCAAAGTCGGCAGTCGGTCGGTAACATCTCGATCGGCGAGAGCACTCTCGAACGGTTCGACGACGCGCTGGCGCTCGGCCGTTCCTTCGTCGTCCCACGACGCAGCGACACCATCGGCACAGTCGAGGATCGTTTCGAGCAGCGATTCGTGGTCGTCGAGGACGGCTTCGTGGACGATCTGCTTCCGATTCACGACTGGTGTCCCGAACTGGGGATCGCAATGGCCGAAAACACGGGATTCAGATCGAGAACTCGTAGAGATCGTCGCCGACGTGGTGGAGCGACTCGACGACCTTGCCCGACTCGCCGACCATCTCCCCGCCGTCGGCCATCGCGCGCCCGACGGCGAGCACCTTTCCGTGGTTCTCCTCGGCGATGGCCACGAGATCGTCCGGCTCGATGTCGGAATCGGCCTCGGTGATGCCCGGTCGCATCACGTCCGCGCCGTCGGAGACGAACGAGATCGCGCCCGCATCGACCGTCACGACGTGGCTCTCGGGCGGAAAGTCGTTCGCGCCGCGCACGGTGAGAAACGGTTCATCGTCGAAGTAGCAGACGACGGGATCGCCGTCGACCAACACGAGATCGCGCTCGGCGTCGGCGAACTCGACCTGCTCGTAGCTGTCGCCGTCGAGGGTGACGCCGAGCGTCGTGGCGAGGTGCTCCTCGATGTCGTCCACCGCGTCGCTGCGGAGGTGATGGCGGGATTTGACCTGCATGGGCTATCCTCTCGGCGGTTGGGGATAAATCGTGCGCTGAGCGACGCGAAGAGGTAAGTGCCCCCGCGTGCATTCTCCGGGTATGTGGGGGTCCCGGCGAAACCGGGGGGCGAAGCGTATCACCTGTATCGCCTGCGGGGAGGACGTGCGGCGCTCCGAAGCGCGCGAGTACGACAAACACGGCGATCGGTGGGAGCGACGGAACAAAGCGTTCGAACACCTCTGTAAGACCTGCTATCGCGATCTCTGTCACCAACCACGCGACGAACTCGAAGCGCTACTGGTCGAGATCCAGACCGAGCTCGGCAGCTGCTCGCAGGAGACGTTTCTCGACCGCTACGAGGAACTGGTCGAGGACCGCTACGGCCCGCTCGAAGAGCGCGAACGCTGACGCGTCGTCGAACTCTCCACTTCCCTCTTTCCACATCTCCGTCACGCGGCCAGTCGCTGCTGGTTCACCCGATAGATCGTGACCTCGTCCCACTGCTTGGCGACGGTGACGCCCTGGAGATCGTCGAACGCCGTCGGACCGTAGGCCTCGCGCTCGTTCGGCCCGACGTAGACGTAGCGCACGTCGTATTTGGCGAGCAATCGTGCGCGTGCTGCGGGCGTGCCCTCGTAGATCGTCTCGACGTCCGCCACGCGATCGAGATACGGCCCCTCGCCACGGTAGCCGATCTCGTGATCCCAGCCGACGACCGTCGGGAGTCCCGTGAGACTCGACGGGGCGTTGACCCAGGTGTAGCTCGTCAGTCCCTCGTTCTCGTTGCAGTAACAGCCCGGTACCGAGACGATGTGTGGCTGGCCCGCCCGCGAATCGAGCCACGCGATCGCGTCGGCCTCCTCGGGATGGGTCGCCGAGACGAACTCCAGCGCGTCGAGCGTCGGATCGTCGACGGTCGCCACGCTCGCCTCGCTCGTCGCCTGATCGGTGAGCGCGAGCGCGCCGTAGATCGATGTCGAGAGCACGAGCAGCGCGAGCAGCACGCGACCCGCCGTGCGAGCACTACCCGAGAGACCAATCGTTGGCCGCCCCGCGCCGACGAGCCACGCGGCGATCGCGCCTGCGGCCGTCCCGAAGAGCACCCACACCTGCGCGTAGGTCTTGAAGACGGTGTTGAACCGACCCGGACCGGCGTCCTCCTGGATGTAAATAAATTCTACGAGCAGGACGAGGCCGACACCGGCGACCACCAGCACGGTCTCGAAGCCCACGTCTGGTAGCCCGCTTCGCCCGTCGACGCCGCCATCCGATTCGGTGGGTCGTGCCCTCCTGACGGCGCCAGCGTCTGCCCGAGCGGAACCCGTACCGTTCCGTCGTGCGGCGAGCACCAGCCAGCCGACGAGCAGGAGTGGACCGAACAGCGCGATCGCGGCGGCGTCGACGAGCCACGCGAGCACGACCAGTCCGGCCGTCGCCACGAGCGCGAGCCGTCGCGTGCGTGCCGTGAGCGCGCGCGATCGGGAAACCAGATACGGGACGAACACGAGCACGAACGCCCCGTAGACGACCACGAGCGGCCCGAGCGCGCTCCGATCGGGGAGGAAGGCGACAGCGCGCCCGCTCGCCGATCCGAGCCAGAACGGTAGCGACCACAGTCCGCCGAGGACGAGAACACCCGCCGCGACCGCCAGCGCGCTCGCCGTCCGGCGGAGCTCTCGCCCGAACAGGGACCGCCCGCGCGAGAGCCGATCGCCGAGTCGTGGCACGAGCGTCGCGGGATCGCCGTCGGCGAAGGTGAGTGCGAGCCAGCCGACGCCGGCGACGGTCGGGAAGCTCCAGGTGTTGATCACCGTGAGAAGGCCAGCGAGCGGCGGCAGCGCGCCGAAGACGAGCAGTCGACGACGCCCGAGCTCCTCGGCCGGTGTTCGGTAGTAAGCGAACCAAAGCGCCACGGCCAGCAGGAGGAACGGGGTGCTCAGCATGTGCGCGTGGAGATCGCCGTTGAGCCACGCGAACAGCGGGAACTCGTTGACGGTCCCCGGGATCACCCGACTCGCCCCCCAGTAGCTGAACTCCGCTGGCGAAGCCGCGAGCCCCTCGATCGTTACGCCGAGCACGTCGGCGATCGTCCGTGTGAGACCATCAGGTAGCAGCCAGAGCACGGCGCGACCGGCCGGTTCGAGGTTGCTCGCGAAACCGACGAAGAAGGCGGCGACGACGCCGGCCGTCCGTGCCGAGCGCCCGCGCGAGTCGGCGATCGCGCCGGCGAGACCGTGGGCCGCGGTGACGAGCATGCCGAAGAAGCCCGCGAGCGCGAGGTTGTAGGCGTAGCGCGCCTCGGTGACGGTGAGCTTCGCGAGCAGCGCCGTGAGGAGGTGGCCGCCGTAGTAGTATTTGACCGGTTCGCCGGCGAACCAGACGTCCTCCGGCGGGAGCTGTGACGTCTGCAGGAGTGATTTGAGCAGGCCGAAGTCGAGGAACTTCTCGCCGCCGCCCGGATGGACGGCCGGGTCGAGCGCCCGCACGGCGAGCATGAACGCGAAGGCGAGCACGAAGACGAGCACCGAGCCGGCCATCGCCCGGGGATCGAACGTCTCCCTGTCGAGTTTGCGAAGCGAAAGAACGGAGAGGGCGGCGAGAACGACCAGTCCGACGGCGAGACCGGCGGTGAGCGAGAGGTGGCCGAGCCAGTAGGCGACGACGCCGACGACCGCGAGCGACAGCGGTAGCGAGAGGGCGGCCCCGCGATCGGGAAAGCCCCGAAAGAGCCGGGCGGCCAGCGGCGCTCCGAGAAGGCCAATGGCGAGAAAGGCCGCCAGCCAGAGGACGACGAGACCGTACTCCATAGCGAAAGCGGGGAAGCGGCGCATATCCCTCTTGTGGGACGTCGCCAACTGCACTTTCGAACTCCTTTTATTCGCTCCGTCGGGACCTCGCCCATGCAGCGCTCCGTCGGGGTCGTCGTGCCGGCCTACCGGCCCGACGTCGAGCGACTCGCCGAGTACGTCACCGCCATCGACGAGCGGCTCGACCCGGCAGTCGTCCGTATCGAACTCGACGCACCTCGACCGGACGCGGTCGAACGGCTCTCCTCGCTGCCGGCGACCGTCGCCACGGCACCCTACCGCCGCGGCAAGGGGCGAGCGATCACGATGGGATTCGAAGCGCTCGATACCGACGTCCTGGTCTTCGCCGACGCCGACGGCAGCACGCCCGCCGATTCGCTCGCCGCGGTCACGCGACCCGTTCTCGACGACGATGCCGAGCTCGCGGTCGGTTCGCGCCGCCATCCAGACGCACGGATCGCTCGCCATCGGACGTTCGCGCGCCGACGGCTCGGCGACACCTTCGCGTGGCTCGCCCGCCGGCTGCTCGATCCACAGCTGTTCGACTACCAGTGTGGTGCGAAGGCGATCTCGCGCGAAGCCTGGACGACGGTGCGCGAACACCTCTACGAGCCGGGCTTCGCGTGGGATATCGAGCTGGTGGCGATCGCGGGCGCGCTCGGCCAGCGAATCGCTGAGATCCCGATCGAGTGGCACGACCAGCCCGACTCGACCGTCTCGCCAGTGGGGACCTCGATCGCGCTCGCGCGCGGGCTGCTCGCGGCGCGCCACCGTGCGGCACTCATCAACGAGAACCGGCTGCACGGCATGATCGCCGCACAGCGCGAGGAGCATCCGCTCGTCGACGCGGACGAGCAATGACCGACGACCGCACCGGCGACTCGATCGCATCCGCTGGCAACCGATCGTCGCGCTCCGATATCGGCCAGCGACTCTCCGCGCTCGCCTCCGGTTCCCGCTTTGGGCGGTTCGTCTCGGTCGGCGTCATCGGCGCGCTGTTCGACGTGACGACGGCGACCGTGCTGCGCGAACTCGGCGTGTTCCCGGAACTGGCGGTCTTCGTCGGCATCGAAATCTCGATTCTCGTTATGTTCGTGCTGAACGACACCTGGACGTTCTCGGGTGAGGGGGCTACCGGTCGGTTCCCGATGGTCCGCCGGCTGGTCCGCTCGAACGTCGTCCGCATCGGCGGCATCCTCGTCCAGCTCGCGGTCTTCCGCGCACTCTATCGCGTGATCGCCGTCGATCTCACCCTCGTGGGTATCGACGGCTGGTTCGTCGTCGCGAAGGTCGCCGGCATCGCCGCCGGCATGATCGTCAACTACATCGCCGAGAGCCTGTTCACGTGGCGCGTTCACACGACGACAGGCAACGACTGAATCACAACCGTTAATGGTGCGACTGCGGTATGAACGGGTAGCGGGATGGGATAGCCAGGAGATTCCGGCGGGCTCATAACCCGCAGACCGGTAGTTCAAATCTACCTCCCGCTATTTTTCACGAATGCAACTCACGAGCGAGAAGCGAGTGCTGCGTTCGTGAAAACCCGACGAGTAGATTTGAAGTAGGGAACGAGCGACCGCAGGGAGCGAAGTTCACGTAGTTCAAATCTACCTCCCGCTACTGCACCTTTCGCTACGGCCGCTCACTTCGTTCGCTCCCTCGTAAAATCTGCATCAAAGGCCTCCTCTTTCCTGCTTGTCAGTCGTCGGCCCGCTCGCTCCATTCGCTCGCGGTAGAGCAGCCTATCGTCTCCGCAACCGCTCGGCACCGCTAGCACCGCCGAAGCCCTCGGCCCCTGTGGTCGTCTGCTCGCGGGCCAGAGGCCCGCTCGCACGGTACGAGGGATCTTCGGTCCCTCGCTACTCGCCCTTCATTCACCAGGAGAGTAAACTCTCCTGAGCCTCGGCTCGTGTCGCTCGCCGAGACACCAGGAACCGCGCCGCACCGCGGTCGCGCGGCCGCACCACAGCGTCACCCTCAAGTGAACTACTCGATATCCAGTTCTTCGAGCAGTTTCTCGCCACCGGCAGCGGAGGAACCGGGACCACGGGCGGTGACGAGATCGCCGTCGACGGTCACGCTCGTGTCGGCATCGAGTTCGGCGTCCCAGTTGCCGCCGACGGCTTTGACCTCGTCCTCGACCCAGTAGGGGAGTTTCCGGCCGTCGGGCATTCGGTCGTGATCGTCGACGATCCCTTCCTCCCACGCGTTGGGGAACCCAGTCACGTCGCGGCCCTCGACGAACGCCGAGCCGTCCTCCTCGCGGGCGAAGGCGAGGATGCCCGCCGCGTGGCAGACGACGTAACCCTTGCCCTCGTCGCCGGAGACCGCATCGACGAGCAGCGCGCGGGCGTGGCGATCCTGATTGACGTCCCATTCGGTGCCGTGGCCGCCGGGGAAGGCCACGAGATCGTAGTCGTCGGCGTCGGCAGTCGCGATCGGGATCGGATCGTTCAGGCGCTCGTCGGACTCGTGGATCTCCGTGACTTCTTCGGCGGTCTCCTCGCCCACCTCGTCGGGATCGATCGAGCGCTCGTCGATCACCGGCGGCGAGCCGCTCGGCGTCGCCACGGTGATCTCGACGCCCGCATCCGAGAGCATCGTGAGCGGTGTCGTACATTCCTCTCCCCAGTAGCCTTCCTCGCTGACGACGAACAGTGCGCTTGGCATCACTCACGATGGGGGCGCCGTACGCAAAAGCCTCGTGCCCTCAATCGTCGCCGTGTGAATCGGTGATGACGACTGCGCCGTCCTCGACGTCGACGTTGATCAGCGTCCGCACGTCGTAGTCGGTGTCTTCGAGTTCGTTGCCGCCGCCTTCCTTTTTGATCACCGCGACCACGTCGGCGATCTCCGCGCCGATCTCTTCGAGCGCGCCGGTGATCCCGCGGAGCGTGCCGCCCGTCGAGAGCACGTCGTCGAGCAGGAGCACGCGATCGCCGGCGTCGACGTCGTTGATGTACATCTCGTTTTCCGAGTAGCCCGTCACCTGCGAGAGCGCGACTTCGCCATCTAGGCCGTACTGGCGCTTGCGAACGACCACGAGGGGGATGTCGGTCATCAGCGAGACCGCCGTCGAGATGTGGATCCCCATCGCGGCGGGCGTGACGATCTTGTCGACGTCGACGTCGGCCTTGCGGATGATCTTGACGACGATCTCGCGCAGGAGCTCGGGTTCGAGCATCGGCACGCCGTCGCTGATCGGATGGACGAAGTACTGATAGCCCTCTTTTTCGATGATGGGGGCGTCGAGCAGCGACTCCTCCAGCTGATTCATGCTGCGGGTACAGCCAGTCGTGGGTAAAGCTTGACGGTCGTCGAATCGAACGCTACGCAATCGCATCCCGACCCACACCGTCGCTGCGCACGAACCGACGATCCAAACGCGATCGCCACGACGAAATCGAAAATCGTCGCGTCGCACGCCGATGGATGCCACGCATGTGCCAGGATTGCCCTCATCCGTGCTCGTCTGCAACGTACATCCATGTCAAGCACGACCGCCACACCCGGCGAGAACGGCCAGATCGAAATCGTCTGTCACCGAAACGGTGAGGACGAGCCTGACGAACATCGAGGGCGCAGTCTCGCTACTCATCGACGATCTGGAACCGAACGAGTCCGTCGAAATCGAGATCATCGAGAGTAACGGCGCGGAACAATAATTTCTATTTCGCTTCCGAACTACCGATTCTCGTTGTCGTGCTATCGAAAAGTATTGAATTATACCGCACTGAACCTCCAATTCATCCGAGAATGGTGGGCGAGTGGCCGGTTTAGGCCGTAGTTTTCCAGAGCGTTGCCGTATCGCCACCATCCGGGTCGGTCCAGACGACGCGGACCGTCTCACCTGAATTCACAGTGACTCCAGCCGACTGACCAGCAGTGAGATCGCCACTAGGGAAGTTCGATCCGTTACCACCATTTACGGTCGCTTTGAGATTATCTCCGTCAATGGTGTCACCGCCCTCATAGATCACGTCACCGTTATCGAGGCTGAAACTTGCCTGTGGAGTCGCTTGCTGATTCCCGCCAAGACCGAGCACGAACGCGCCGATCACGGCTGCGAGAATCACGACCACGGCGACCATCAGTACGACACCGATCACGGGACTGACGCCCCGTTTGTCCGCAACGAACTGTTTGAGTTTTTCCTTCATGGTTTCCTGGAATCTGCACACCGATCCGGGCTGGAGATGGACCCGACCGCTCGGTCGCGTTCCCCGGCGGGCCGGTGCGTTGGGGCGGTCTGGCCGCGGTATCGCATATAAATCTACGTGCCGGGCTGACGGGTCGGTGTAAGGGTTGTCCATCGGGTCGAACCACCGACGAGACGTTGTGAGACCGACCCGCCGGCGACGGATTTGAGAACCGTTAAGAGCCATCGCTTGCAGATTCGGACATGTCTCTCGTGGCGCTCCCGACAGCGATCGCCGAGGCTTCGACAACGGGGCAACTCGGGACGGGAGCCGCCACGCTCGCGCAAGCGACCGCCGATCCCGCGGGGATGGCGCTGTTCGCCGCGCTCGCGCTGCCGTTCCTCGGTGCGCTCGTTACACCGCTGATCTACCGCGCGCTCGGCGAGCGCACGGCCTGGTTCGCGGCGCTCGTCGCGCTCGCTTCGTTCGGGCTGGTCGCGAGCCAGTTCGGCACCACCGGTTCGGTCTCGGTCGACTGGATCCCGACGCTCGGCGTCTCGCTGACCCTCTATCTCGACGGACTCTCGCTGCTCATCTCGCTGCTCGCGAGCGGCGTCGGCGTGCTGGTGTTCACCTACTCGGCGGGCTACATGCACGGCGAACCCGGCCAGGCGCGCTACTACGGAACACTGCTCGCGTTCATGGGTTCGATGCTCGGCGTCGCGCTCGCGGCCGATCTCATCGCGCTGTTCGTCTTCTGGGAACTCACGAGCATCACCTCGTTCGGGCTCATCGGTCACTACCGCGAGAGCGAGAGTTCGCTCTACGCCGCCCGGAAGTCGATGCTGATCACCGTCTCGGGTGGGCTGTTCATGCTCGTCGGCTTCGTCCTGCTCGCGTTCGTCTCCGGCGACGCGCTCGGCAGTACGACGTTCACCCTCATCGGTACGCCGGACTCGATGATCGCCAACGCCGACGCGATGCGTACCGCCCTGGAGAGCGCAGGCCTGTTCGTCCCGGTGCTCGTCCTCGTCGCGATCGGCGCGGCCGCCAAATCCGCACAGGTCCCGCTCCACGTCTGGCTGCCGAACGCGATGGAGGCCCCGACCCCCGTCTCGGCCTTCCTCCACTCGGCGACGATGGTCAAGGCGGGCGTCTACCTCATCGGACGGATGCGCCCCCTGCTCGTCGGCGACGAGTGGATGCTGCTGCTCGGCACGCTCGGGCTCGTCACGATGACCGTCACGGCGCTGCTCGCCGTGGGTGCGAGCGACATCAAGGAACTGCTGGCCTACTCGACGGCCTCCCATCTCGGACTCATCACCGCCGGCTTCGGCTTCGCCAACCAGCTGGGTGCCGAGACGGGCGCGTTCCACATCCTGAACCACGCACTGTTCAAGGCGACGCTGTTCCTCGTCGCCGGCATCATCGCCCACGAGGCGGGCACTCGCGTGATTTCCGAGCTTGGCGGATTGCGCCACGACCTCCCGATCACGGGAATCATCACGGCGATCGCCGCGCTCGGGATGGCGGGCGTCCCGCCGTTCAACGGGTTCTTCTCGAAGGAACTGCTCTTCGAGTCGGCCTACGAAGTGGCCCACGAGCTCGGCGGGCTGGCGTGGCTCTTTCCCGCCGTCGCCGTCTTCGGCAGCGTCTTCACCTTCCTCTACTCAATTCGCTTCCTCTGGCTGTTCATGGGCGAGAAACCCGCCGCGCTCGGCGAGGTCCATCGCCCTTCGCTGGCGCTGCTCGCACCACCCGTCGTCCTCGCCGGGCTCGCCATGATCGTCGGCATCGACCCGCAGCTCGCCGTCGACACGATCGTCCAGTCGGCGTTCGGCAGCGCGGTCGCCGGCGAGGCCCACACGATGAGCATCCATCTCCCGACCGAGCTCACGCCGGCGGTGGCGATGAGCGCCATCACGATCCTCTCGGGGATCGTCCTCTCGCCGTTCTACGATCGCCTGCGCGACGGCGTCCGGCGGCTCACTCACGGGCCGCTCTCGGCCGACTGGTACTACGACAACGCGGTCTACGGGCTCGAACGCGCGAGCGGGCTGGCGCTGCCCCGCATCCAGACCGGTCAGTTCCGCACCTACGCCGCCTGGATGCTCGGCGTGACGAGCCTGCTCGCGCTCGCGGGCTATCTCGCGGCCGGGGTCTCGATCCCGGCGTTTGCCGACCTCTCGATCACCGCGCCGGTCGTCATCGTGTTGCTCGTGGCGATCGTCGGGGCTGCGGCGGTGACACGGGCCCCCTCGCATATCGCGGGCGTGCTCACGCTGTCCGTTCTCGGCTTCATGGTCGCGCTCTTCTACGTGCTCTCCAGCGCGCCCGACCTCGCGCTCACGCAGCTGGTCGTCGAGACGCTCGTGCTCGTCATCTTCCTGCTCGTTCTCAACCGACTGCCGGCGTTCTACGGCGACGCCGATCGGGGGACGGTCGCCCGCGACGCGCTGCTCGCCGGCGGCGTCGGGCTGACGGTGACGATCAGCGTGCTCGTGGCGACCACGGGTAGCCCGGACGCGATCGCCCGTTTCTTCGTCGAGCGCGCGCCCGTGCCGGCCGAGCACGGTTCGATCCTCGCCGACTTCGGCGGCGGGAGCAACATCGTCAACGTCATTCTGGTCGACTTCCGTGCGTTCGATACGATGGGCGAGATATCGGTGGTGGCGATGGCCGCCCTCGGCGTCCTCACGCTCGTCGCCATGCGGGGCCGGGGTGAGTCCTCGTGAGCGCCCGCGACATGTCGGTCATCACCCGCACCGTCACCCGTGTCGTCTTCCCGCTCATCCTGCTGACGGCGCTCGCACTGCTCTTCCAGGGTCACAACCTCCCCGGTGGTGGGTTCATCGCGGGCGTGCTCACCGTGGCGGCGTTCGCACTCGTCTACATCGTCAACGGGCTCGACTACCTCCAGGAGGACCTGCTCGGGCGCTCTGGTGAGGACGTCGAGGGCGGTCCGGCGATCGTCGCCGACTTCCTCACCGTGTTCGCCGGCGGGCTCGCGATCGCCGCCGGCGGTGGCGTCGCCGCCATCCTGCTGGGCCGGCCGTTCCTCTCGCAGGCCGTCGTCTTCCTCCACGACCTCCCGATCTTCGGCGAACTCGAACTCGCGAGCGCGTTCGTCTTCGACCTCGGGGTGTATCTCGTCGTCGTCGGTGGGCTCCTGACGATCCTCACGGTGGTGGGCGACGAATGACGCAGTTCGTCCTCGCCGGCGTGCTCGGTCTGCTGTTCGCGTTCGGGGCCTTCCTGGTGCTCCGCCGAGATATCGTCCGCGTCGTCTGGGGGGTGACGATCATCTCGCAGGCCGCGAACGTCTATCTCGTCACGATGGGTGGGCTCGCGGGCAGTGTACCGATCCTGGGTCACGGCCCGCCCGACGACCCCGCGACGATCACCGATCCGCTGGTGCAGGCGCTCGTCCTGACGGCGATCGTCATCAGCTTCGGGACGACCGCCTTCGCGCTCGTGCTCACCTACCGCATCCACGAGGAGCACGGCACGATCGATCTGCGCGAGCTCGGCGAGACGGGAGGCGAGAGCTAGATGGCCGCCCAGATCGTCATCGCGCCGCTGCTGATCGCCCTGTTCACGGCGATCGCCACGCTCCCGCTGCGACGATTCCCCCGTGCCCAGCGGGCGGCGAGTTTCCTGGGTGCGCTCGCCTATCTCGGCGCGGTGGCACTGCTCGCCGGGCGGGTCGTCGACGAGTCGATCCTGGTCTACCAGCTCTCGGCGTGGCCCTCGCCGTTCGGCATCACGCTCGTCGCCGACGCGCTCTCGCTGTTCATGCTCGGGCTGACGGCTGTGATCTCGCTCGCGTCGGTCGCCTTCTCGGCGCGGTTCATGAGANNNCATCAGAGATGTGTATAAGAGACAGGGTTCGAGGTGATGCTCCTGTCGAGCTACGTGCTCGTCGCCTTCTACTCGGGGCCCGAACACACGCGCGCGGCGCTGACCTACACCGTGCTCAACCTGCTCGGGAGCGCGCTCATGCTGCTGGCCATCGGAGGGCTCTACGCCACCGTCGGCACGCTCAACATGGCCGACATGGCCCGCCGACTCGCCACCCCCGCGCAGTTCGGCGTCGATCCGGTGCCGGTGCTGGGGCTCACAGTCCTGTTGTTCTGTGTGTTCGCGCTCAAGGCGGGGATCGTCCCCTTCCAGTTCTGGGTGCCGGCGGCCTACCGTGCCGCGCCCGCACCCGTCACGGCGATGCTCGCCGGCGTCGTCAAGAAGGTCGGCATCTACGCGATCATCCGTCTCTACTTCACCGTCTTCGCCGCCGCGACGCTTCCCGCCGGACTCGGACTGCCGGGATTCGTCGGCGACGACTTCCTCTCCTTCTTCGGCCCGATCCTGTTCGCCATGGCCGCCGGCAGCATCCTCCTCGGGGGGATCGGCGCGGTGAGCCGCGACGACCTCGACGGCGTGCTCGCCTACTCGTCGATCGGCCAGATCGGCTTCGTGATCCTCCCGCTCGCGGTCGCGGCCACGGTTCCCCAGGTACGACCGCTCGCCATCGCGGCCGCGCTCGTCTACGCGCTCAACCACGGGCTCACGAAATCGATGCTGTTCCTCGCAAGCGGCACGGTCAAGGAAGCCGTCGGCTCGGTCCGTTTCGAGCGCATCGGCGGGCTCGCCAAGCGGACGCCGGTGCTCTCGATCGGCTTCTTCCTGGGCGCGATCTCGCTGATCGGCATCCCGCCGCTGTCGGGCTTCTTCGGCAAGTTACTCGTCTTCAGAACGACCGCTCACGCCGGCGCGCTCGGCGGACGGGGCGGGGCGGTCGCGGTCGGGCTCTCGCTGATCGGCGCGATCCTCACGATCGCGTACTTCTCGCGGGCCTGGAACCGCGGGTTCTGGGGCACCGAGTCCGAGGGCGTGCGGACGGCGACCTACGCACCGTCGCTCGTGGTGATCGTCGTCGCGCTCGCGGGACTCCTCCTCCTGGTCGGCGTCGGCTTCGATCCCGTCTTGCGCGCGGCCGAGGCTGCCGCCGATATCGCGCTCGATAGGCAAGCATACGTCGACGCCGTTCTGGAGGGTCTCCAATGAGACGCTGGCCGGCGATCGGCGTGGTGTTCGCGGCGGTCTGGCTGTTCGTCCGCGGTGTCGCGCTCACGCCCGAGCGTATCGCCGAGGAGTTGCTCATCGGCCTGGCCGTCGGCATCCCGCTCGCGTACGCCTTCCGTCGGTTCTACGCCGACGAGATCGCGCTCGGGCGCGTCGCCCGGGTGCTGCCGGCAACGGTCGCCTATCTGGCGGTCTTCCTCAAGGAGCTCGTCGTGGCGAACCTGGACGTCGTCTATCGCGTGCTCTCGCCGTCGCTGCCGATCGAGCCCGACGTCGTCGCGGTGCCGCTGCGCGTCGAGAGCGACCCCGCTATCACGACGATCGCCAACTCGATCACGCTCACGCCGGGGACGCTGACGATGGACTACGACGCCGACTCGAACACGCTCTACGTCCACGGCATCACCGGTCGCGACGAGGCGAGCCTCGTCGAGCCCATCCGGACGTGGGAGGACTACGCACTCGTCATCTTCGACGAGGACGCCAGTCCAGAGGACGCGCCACCGGCGGCCCCGCGAGGTGATGTCGGTGGCGACTGAACTGCCGGGCTTCCTCAGCCTCGCCATCACCGTCGGGCTGGTCGTCGCCAGCGGCGTCACGCTGCTGGCCGGCTATCGCGTGATCTTCGGGCCGACGACGCCCGATCGGGTGGTGGGGCTCGACACGATCGCGACGAACGTCGTCGCCATCGCCATCCTGTTCGCGCTGCGGACCGACGACGGCTTCTTCATCGACGTGAGCCTCGTGCTCGCCATCATCGGCTTCATCAGCACGATCGCCGTCGCACGCTACGTCTCCGAGGGGGACATCATCGAATGAACACGATCCACGCCGCGCTCGTCACGCTGTTCATCGCCATCGGAACGTTCTTCCTGCTCGTCGGGACGATCGGCCTCATCCGGCTGCCCGACGTCTACAACCGGATGCACGCGACGAGCAAGGCCACCACCCTCGGAGCGGCCTCGCTCTTTCTCGCCGGGACGATCTACTTCGCGCCGGGCGCGCCCGGCGGCGCGGGCCTCACCTCTCTGGTCGGCATCGTCTTCCTGTTCATGACCGCACCGACGGGCGCACACGTCATCTCACAGGCCGCCGAACGCATGGGCATCGAGTTCGCCGGCGACGCCGTCTGGCCCGACACGGGCGAGTCGCGACCCGAATCACCCGACGAGAACGAGTGATGAACTGGTCGAGTCGCCGCACCCGTGTCCGAGCGCTCGTCGTCGCCATCGCCGTGCTCGCGCTCGCCGTGCGGCTGGTCGGCCTCGGCGCGCGCGTCGCCCATCAGGACGAGGCACGCGTCGCCTACTGGGCCTACCGCTACATGGAGACGGGCGTCTACTGGTATCGCCCGATCGTCCACGGGCCGTTCCTCACGATCGTGGACAGTCATGTATTCGCGCTGCTCGGAGCCTCCGACTTCTCGATGCGCCTCGTCGTCGCCGTCGTCGGTGGGCTGCTCCCGCTCGCGGCGCTCCTGTTCGGCGACCGCTTGCGCGGTTCCGAGACGCTCGTGCTCGCGCTCGTCCTCGCCGCCAACCCGGTCCTCCTCTACTACTCGCGGTTCTACCGCAACGACCTGCTGCTCGCGGGGTTCATGCTCGTCGCGTTCGGTTTCTTCGTCCGTGCGTACGACCGCGACCGCCCACTCCATCTCTACCTCGGGGTCGCCTTCTTCGCGCTCGCCTTTACAACCAAAGAGAACGCGCTCGTCTACCCCGTCACGTGGCTCGGGGCGCTCGCCCTGCTCGCCGATCGTCGGCTGCTGATGCGTACCCACAGCCCCACACAGGCGCTCCGGAACGCCACTCGACGAATTCGTACCGGCCTGGGGCGCTGGTGGCTCCATCTCGCCCTCGGGGTCGTGCTGTTCGTCGGGATCGTCGTGTTCTTCTACGCACCGCGCGGCCAGGCCGCGGGTGCGGAGCCGACGCTGGGCGCGACGCTCGCCGATCCGACGCTGCTGCCGGCGCTGATCGAGGAGGCACTGGTCGGCTCGTGGCACGCCTTCGTCGGACAGTGGGGCAGCGGCAGCGGCGACGCCTATCTCGACACCGCGAGCGCGCTCTGGTCGGTGCTCGGCGCGGGCGCACCCCTCCTCCTCGGTTTCTCGGTCGTGGGCTTTCTCGCCGATCGCTACACCGGCGAGCGCCCGCGCGACGTCGTCGCGTTCTCGTTCTTCTGGGGTGCGGCGAGCGCGCTCGGCTATCCGGTGATCGTCGACAACCCGTTCCCGTGGGAGGTCATCCACGTCATCGTCCCGCTCGCGGTGCCGGCGGCGGTCGGGCTGGCGCTCGTCGCCCGGATCGGCCTCTCGCGACTTCGGATCTCGCTCGCTCACTCACGGGTCGATCGCGACGCGATCGTCGCCATCGTCGCAGCGCTCGTACTCGTCCTGGCCGCCGGTCAGGTCGCCGTGAGCGCCTACGACACCTCCTACGCGAACCCACAGAGCGCCGACAACGAGCTCGTCCAGTACGCCCAGTCGTCGAGCGAGATGAAGCCACTGCTCGGCGAGCTGCAACGGGTCGTCCGGGCGAACGACGGCACGGACGTCCTGTACTACGGCGACGATCCCGACTTCGACGGCGACGAGCTCTACGCGCCCGATCCCGGCTCACACCTGACCCCGACCGCCGGCAACGGCTGGTTCGAGCGCCTGCCGTTCGCCTGGTATCTCGAAGGTGACGGGGCGCGGACGAACAGCACGAGCGACGCCGCGGCGGTACGGAGAGCGGTGCAGGGTGCCGATCGCCCGCCGATCGTCATCGCCTTCGGCCCGTCGGAGGCCTGCTCGGAAGAGTACGACAACGCCGCCGATATCGAGCAGTATCTGGACGGCTACGAGCGCCACGAGGTCCAGCGGTTCCTCTTCGACAGCGGCTGTACGATCAGCAGTATGGTGGTCTACGTCGACGAGGATTCTGCCAGCTCGCCCGCTAACTCCTCGGCGACGCGCGCGCCGAGCCCTGCCTTGTCGCCGTCGTAGCTCTCGACTTCTTCCTCTCGCACCACGAGCGCACGCGTCTCACTCTCGCCCATCACGCTCGCGTCGTTGGCCACCACGAACGCCAGTTCCGCACGCGAGAGCGTCTCGCGAGCGGCTCGGATCATCTCCTCGTCAACGCCGCTCGTCTCGGTTTTGAATCCGACGATCGGGAGCTTCGGTCGAACGTCTCGAACCGCATCGAGGACCTTCGGCGTGGGTTCGAGCGCGAGCGAGAGTTCCTGGCCGGATCTGATCTTCTCGTCGCTCGCCTCGACAGTGTAGTCGCCGATCGCCGCCGCCGAGACGAGCGCGTCGGCGTCCGCGATAGCCCCCTCCACTGCGGCGAGCATTTCGGCAGCGCTCTCGACGCGTTCGACGTCGGCATAGGAAACGTCCGGTCCGTCGTGGACGAGCGTCACGTCCGCACCGCGCGCGTAGCACGCCTGCGCGACCGCTCGCCCGGTCTTGCCCGACGAGCGGTTCGTGAGCACGCGTACCGGGTCGATCGCCTCGCTCGTCGCTCCACTGGTCACGACGATCCGCTCGCCAGCGAGGTCGTGTGCGCCCGTCGCCCGCGCCGTGTCGAGCACGATGGCGTCGATATCGGCGATCTTTGCCTTCCCCTCCTCGATGCGCGGCGGGACGAACTCGACGCCCCACGACTCGACGCGCTCGATGGCGTCGAGCACGCCGGGATGGTCGTACATCGGCTCGTGCATCGCCGGCGAGACCACCACGGGAACGTCGGCTCCGAGGGCGGTCGTCGCGGTCGTCGTCACCGGTGTATCGTCGATGGCCGCCGCGATCTTCCCGACGGTGTTCGCCGTCGCGGGTGCGATCAGGAAGACGTCGGCCCAGCCGTCGCGCCCGCAGAGTTCGACGTGTTCGACCCGACCCGTGAGTTCCGTCACGACCGGATTCTCGGTGGCGAATGCGAGCGCCCACGGATGAATGATCCCCTGCGCGCTGTCGGTCATCACGCCGCGAACGCGCGCGCCGCGCCGCCGAAGTTCGTGGGCGAGTTCGATGGTCTTGACCGCCGCGATCGATCCCGTGACGCCGAGCGCGACGCGTACCCCGTCGAGCATTGCCGCCCGTTGACCGGCTTAGCGGTTAAACCCCGGCCCTCGGTCGTCGCGCCCGCGCAGTGCCACGATACCGAGGACGACCAGTCCGATCACGCCGGCGATCACGAACACTGCTCTGACGATGCCGACAGAGCTCTCGGTCGCCTCGCTCTCTCCCTGTGCGGCCGTTGGCGTCGCGTTCGCCGCCGACGGCGCTTGCTCCGTGGCCGCGGAGCCGGGGATGGTCGTCGGTGTCGGTGCCGGCGTCGCCGTCGGGGTCGCGGTCGCCGTCGGCGTCGACAGGTTTCGCTGGACGGCGGGTCCCTGATCGGCCGAGACCGTCACCGGCCCGCCGGCGTTCGCTCCCGCGTCCGACAGGGCGGCGAACGTGCCGAATTCGCTGATGTTCGCCGAGACCGTACTCGACGCGCCGTTGGTCTGCGAGTCGGCGACGCGCGACCAGTGTTGGCCGTCGTGTCGCCACAGCGCGACCGGGTTGTTGGCGTTGCCGTAGCTCATCGTCAGCGAGATCGCCGCCTGGCCGCCCCGGGTGCCGGTCGCTTCGACGTAGCTGTCGAGGTTGCCCGCCCCGCGTGGGAGCGGCGGCGGCGAGGTCACGGCCCCCAGTGCGACGTTCCGTTCGGAGAAGGAGAACGTCCCCGTCGCGAGATCGAGATTTCTGACGATGTTCTCGTTGTCGTTGCGCTCGGAGTAGTAGTCCCACCGGCTGTTGTTCCGGGCGACGCTGTCGACGACCGTGTTGTTCGCGCTCTCGCGCTCGAAGTGGATCCCCCACCGGTTCTCGACGGCCGTCATCCGGCGCAGTGTGTTGTTCTGGCTCTGCCCGCCGAGCGCGATCGCGATGGCGCTGCCGGTGGCGGTGTTGTTCGCGAGCGTGTAGTTGCTCGACGCGCCGAGAGCGATCCCCTCGGTGCTGTTCTGAGTGACCGTCCGGCGGATCGTCCCGTTGTCGGTTTCGAGCGCGAAGACGCCGATCGACCAGTTGTGCGCCTGGAGGTTCTCGACGGTGACGTTCGTGACTGGCCCTTGACTCCCGTCGATCTCGACACCGTGACCCGTACCGGTGCCGGCGATCGTGTGGCCCTGACCGTCGAGGGTGACGTTGCCCGCGGTGATCTCGATACAAG
Organism: Halococcus thailandensis JCM 13552; assembly: GCF_000336715.1. GTDB lineage: Archaea > Halobacteriota > Halobacteria > Halobacteriales > Halococcaceae > Halococcus > Halococcus thailandensis. Next base: position 40,587 of record NZ_AOMF01000163.1, on the reverse strand, counting down.
CCGCATTGGGATCGTCGAGATCGCCGGTGACGGGTCCGGTCAGCGCGTACTCTCCGGAAGAGTCGATCGTCCGACAGGAATCGACCGTCGTGGTGTTGCCGGCCTGCTGTGCGCTCACCGTGCCGGCCGTGGCCGCGACCAGCACGACGACGATTCCAACGAGCACGGCTGCTCTCGCCCCGACCATCCGCGATCCACGTGGCATCATCTCTCGTTCACATCGCTTCCGACCGTGGGGTCATTTATTTCACGGTATCAGTCGGCCAATCGACCACACTCCTCGTCGATATATCCGCGGACGGCAGTCCGTGACGATCGGTGTCGGCGAGCCGACGCCAGCGCGAGGCTGTTTGCTGGGTGAACGCTGCCGATTCCGTCCGACAGTATTAGGCGGTTGCCATACCAGTAGCGGTCGTGGACAGTATCGAAGTCAGCACCGAGGTCTATCTCCCGCCGGCGGACGTCTACGAGTTCCTGATCGACTTCCCCCGTTACGCCGACTACTCCGAATATCTGGAGGACGTCGAGGGTCACGGCGACGGCTCGCCGGGAACGACTTACGATCTCCAGTTCGCCTGGTGGAAACTCACCTACACGGCACGCTCGGAGGTCACGGACGTCGACCCGCCCAACCGGATCGACTGGAGGATCGTCAAGGACATCCACGCGCACGGTCACTGGGCGGTCGAGGGGATCGATCCGCCGGACGGCCGCGAGCACGCCTCGCGAGTACGATTTCACGTCGCGTTCGACGCCGACTCGGTCGATTCGAGCCAGTTCGACCTCCCGAGCCTCGTCTCGCTGTCGTGGGTCGTCGAGAAGGTCAAACCGCTCATCGAGGGCGAGGCCGAGGAGATCGTCGAGCGCATCGTCGAAGACCTCGAAGGCGAGCCCCGGCCCGTCGATCTCACTGTCCACACGAGACCCGATTCTGTCTGAGACGGTTCCCGCTCCCTCACCGGGCGTTACGTCCCACTACCCGCGGGTGGCGTCCCAGCGCGTCGCCTTCCGGAGGTTGCCACACTCGTTGCACTTCACGCGACCCATCGTGTCCATCGCGTTGTCGAGGGTCTCGCAGTTCGCGCAGTAGTAGCCGTACTTGTGCTCTTCGTCGAAATCGGGATCGGTGTAGGCGGTGAGGAAGGGGCCTTTCGAGCCGCGTTCGACCTGCTTCTCGTTGACGTACAGCCCGTCGTCGAGTTCGCGCGTGGGGTCCGTGTCTTCGAGCGTCGGCTGGACCGAGACGTCGTCGGCGTGGAGATAGATGTTCTCGACGAAGTCGCCGTCGTCGATCTCGACGGTGTCGGTGCCGACCTGCTCGAAGTCGAACGCCGCGTAGAACTCGTTGCCCTCGGTGTTGTCCTCCAGCACTTTCGCGCGCAGCTGTGCGGCACCCATCTCGAAGAGCGTCTCGCGGGTGTGCTCGAACAGGTCGCTGGCGATCCCCTGCCCCCGATAGTCGGGATCGACGTGGAGCCAGAGCAGGTCGCCGTTGCCGCCCTCGTTGACGAGATCGCTCTCGGTGAACCCACGTAGTTCGCCCTCGTCCTCGGCAACCATCAGGAGCGTATCGTCCTCGTCGAGTTTCGTCGCGATCGCTTGCTCGTCGTACCACTGGGAAATCGCGCCGTCGATCGTGCGCGGGCTGAGCGAGTACGACTGTTCCAGCGATCGGCGAGCGATCTCCCGTATCGCCCCGCCGTCGTCGGCCGTTGCTTCACGCAGTTCCATACCACTCGTTCGGCACTCGATGGGATAAACCCCTGTGTCACTGGCAACACTCCTCGCCGGTATGGTGATCACAGTCATGGGGTCGTAACGCTAAAGGGTCGAACATACGTCTAGTCGGATAACATGAACGGAACACGAAAGATCAGGAGGGAGTCGGATTGGGCGTCGAGGTGAGGGAATCGCCGGTTTCGACCGCCGAGTTCGCGGAGATGAAGCGGTTCGTCTCCGGCTATCTCGAAGCGAGCATCGAAAACGAGGGGACGGGCGGGCGCATGCGCTGGTATCCCTGGCACTCGGCGAGCTATCGGTTCAACCACATCTTGAACGTCGTCGAGATCGCCGCCGACATCGCCGCGAGCGAGGGTGCGAACGTCGACGTCGTGCGCGTCGCGGCGCTCTTCCACGACGTCTCGAAACTGGAGGCCGAACAGGACCTCCACGCCGAGGCGGGCGCACACGTCGCCCGCGAGTTCCTCGAATCCCACGGCGACTATCCCGAGTCGTTCGTCGACGAGGTCTGTACGGCCGTGAGCGAGCACTCCTATCAGGGGCCGCTCGACGAATTGCCACTGGAGACGCGCTGTCTGATCGAGGCGGATCTCCTCGACAAGATCGGCGCGAACGGTGCGGTGTTGCTCCTCCTCCGGATGGGCTACGAGTCGCGCACGCACATGGACGCCGCCGAGATGGTCGGGCGCGTGCTCGAACGCGGGCGTGACGCCGAAGAGCGCATCCGGAGCGATCGCGCCGAGAGCCTCATCCACCAGCGCCTCAAGCGCGTGAAGTGGCTGCGCGAGTGGCTCGACGACGAGATCGCCGGCGTCGGACTCGACTCAGACGAGTGAGCCGAGCATCGCGAGCGCCTCACCAAGGAAGGCCACGCCGAACCCCGCGAGCACGAGCGCGCTCGCGTAGGCAACCGTCGAACCGACACCGGTAAGGCGGCGCTCGGCGGCGACCAGCGTCGTCGGAAAGCCGACGACCCACGCGGCGATCCCGGCGAAGAAACCGACGAGCAGTGCTGGGCTACCCGTCGCGACGACCAGCGTGCCGGCGAGTTCGCTCGACAGTGGTTCGAGCACGTCGATCCGCCCGGGTTCGAGCATGCCGACGCCGATGGTGAGCCAGAACACCACCTGATAGGGGTTCGTGATCGCGAGGGCGAACGCCTTGGCGAACCCGCGGCGCTCGCCGGTGGCCGCCGCGTGGTCGTCGTTCGCACTGCGAGCCGCGTCGTAGGCGAAATAGAGCATCAACAGGCCGCCGACCGCGAAGGCCGCGCCGCGGATCGCTGGGACGCGCTCGACGATCGCGACCACGCCGACCAGCGCGAGCACGAAGAAGCAGGCGTCGGCGGCCATCGCGCCGAGACCGGCCCAGACGCCCGAGAGCCAGCCCCGCAGGACGCTCTCCTCGGCGATGACCGCGTTCATCGGTCCCGGTGGCGCGGCGATGGCCAGCCCGAAGACCATCCCTGCGAGCACCGTCGTCACCGTCCCGAGAACGGACATTCGAACGATGAGAGGAGTGGAGCCGTGAAAAGTCGGTCGGATGGCGCGGTGGCCGCCGCGCTGGCGGTTGCTGTACGGCGGCGGGTGCGGTGCGGTCCTGGCGTCTCGGCGAGCGACGCGATCCGAGGCTCAGGAGAGCTTCGCTCTCCTGGTGGATGAAGGGCGAGGCGCGCGAGCGGAGCGAGCAGCAAACGAAGTGAGCGCGCGCCGAGGGCTTCGGCGGTGTTGTGCGGAGAGCGGTCGTGTCCGCGCGAACGCAGTGAGCGCGGTTCACCGCGAACGAGGCAAAGCCGAGTGAGCGGGAGTTTTTGGTCCAGATTTTTGCGAGGAGTGGTGCGCGGAGCGCACCCGACGAGTAAAAAGGTGGTTTTAGATCCCCTTGCCCATCAGGTGGCTGCGGAGGATGTCGGCTTCCTTGTTCGCGCTCGCGTCGTTCACGAGCACGATTGTGTCGTCGGCCCCGAACACGTCCTGTTCGGCGAGTTCCCACGCGCCGCTGGCTGCCGCCGCAGGGGTCGCGCCCATTTCGATGCCGGTGTGCTGGGCCACCGTGATCGCGCTGTCGAGGATCGATTCGTCGTCGGTGGCAACAGCGCCGCCGTCGGAGTCGTCGAGGGCGTCTAGAACGAGCGGGCTCCCGTGGGGGTCGGCGATCTCGATACCGCCGCAGATCGTGTCGGGTACCTCCCAGGGTTCGTGGCTGTCGTCACCCGCCTCCCAGGCCTCGACGATCGGCGCACAGCCGCTCGCCTGGGCGGCGTACAGCGCGGGGAGATCGTCGGTGAGGCCGAGTTCCGCGAACTCCGTCGCGCCCTTGTGCAGACCGACGAGTCCGACGCCGCTGCCGGTGGGCTGGACGATGCCGTCGGGCACTTCCCAGTCGAGCTGTTCGACGATCTCGTAGAACATCGTCTTCGCGCCTTCGTGGCGATAGGGTGTCTCGAAGGGGTTCGTCGCGTACCAGTCCTCGTCGACCATTGCGTCCGCGCAGGCCGCTGCGGCGTCGTCGAACCGGCCCTCGACGACGTTCATATCGCCGCCGTGGACGTTGATCATCGCCTTGTTGCCGAAGTTCGCGCGGGTGGGAACGAACGCGTGGGAGTCCAGCCCGGCACGGGCGGCGTAGGCGGCCGCCGACTGCCCGGCGTCGCCCGTTGTGGCGAGCGCGACGTCGCTCGCGCCGTGTTCGCGGGCGGCCGACACCGCAAGCGCGTGGCCACGATCGGTACGGCTCCCCGTCGGGTTGCGGCCCTCGTCCTTGATCAGCAGTCGTTCGACGCCGAGTTCGTCGGCGAGCTCGGGACAGTCGACCAGCGGCGTCGTGCCTTCGTCGATCGTCACCGCCGCCGTGCGGGGAACGGGAAGGAGCTCCTCGTAGCGCCAGAGCCCGTCGAACGGGCGGGTTTCGAGCTCGTCGCGCGCGAGATCGATGTGGTTCAGATCGTAGCGCGAGTCGAGGAACCCGCCACAGTCGGGGCAGTCGTGGGTTGTGGTTTCGGGGTCGAAGCGCTCGCCACAGTCCGTACAGACGAGCCCGTCGAATGCCGCCGTCGTCTCCATGCCCCGACTACCGACGCGAGCGACTAATCGGTTCCCTTCATCACCCGGATCGTCAGCGGTTTGCCGCCGGCGGCGTATCGCCGAGCATGACCGAGCCGAGGGGTGAGACGATCACGTTCGACATCGCGGCGAGCGACGAGCACGCGGAGCTCGAACTGCCGCGGGCGCTGGTCGCGGCGCTCGCCGACGAGACCGATAGCACGCCCGACGTCGTCGCCGATATCGTCCAGTTCGATTGCACGCGCCGTGCTTACGAGATGGATGGAGACGAGATGGCAGAGGCCGAAGCGATCGAACACGACGCACTCGCACTGTTCGAGGACCATTTCGGGGTCGCCTTCGAGTCGCTGATCGACCCGGAGGAGTGACGACGCGCCACCGTCACGCAGTCGTTTTGTGGGCGGCCCGCACAGGGCGAGTATGACACAGGTCACCGTCGTCGGCGGCGGGCTCGCGGGACTGGTCGCGGCGCGCCACCTCGCCGCGGACGGCGCGGACGTCGAACTCCTCGAACGCCGCGAGTCGGTCGGCGGGCGCGTGCGCAGCCGCGAGATCGACGGCTACACCCTCGATCGCGGCTTCCAGGTCCTTTTTACCGGCTATCCGGCCGCACAGCGCGAACTCGACTACCGGGCGCTCGACCTGCAGTATTTCACACCCGGCGCGACGCTCGCCTGGCCCGGCTCCCGAAGCGTGCTCGCGGACCCGCGACGCGATCCCGCCTCGCTGACCGAGACGCTGTTCAACGCGAACGTGACTTTCGGTGACATGATCAGCCTGCTCGGGCTCTGGCGCGAGCTCGCGAACGAAGACGAGAGCGAGGTCTTCGCTGGCGAGGACGAATCAATCGACGAATTCCTCCGGGATCGTGGGTTCTCGAACCGGTTCGTCGAGCGGTTTTTCGCCCCGTTCTACGGCGGGATCACGCTCGATCGGACGCTCGCGACGTCGGCGGCGGTGTTTCGCTACACGTTCCGGATGCTCGCCGGCGGGTCGATCGCCGTGCCCGCGGCGGGCATGGGTGCGATCGCCGACCAACTCGCTGCCGCCGCACGCGAGGAGGGCGTCGATATCACGCTCGACAGTGAGGTCGAGGCGATCGAGGGGAAGAGAAACGGCGCGACGGTCGAACTGGCTGGCGAGAGCCGCGAGGCGGACGCGGTCGTGGTCGCCGCGGATCCGAAACGTGCGAGCGAACTCACCGACGTGGCGTCGATCCCGACCGATGCTCACGGCTGCGTGACACAGTACCTCTCGCTGCCGACCCACCAGCGCCTCGACACGGGAAAGAAACTCCTCCTCAACGCCGGCGGCACCGAACCCAACCACGTCGCACCGCTGTCGGCCGTCGCCCCCGACTACTCCCCTGCTGGACGCGAACTGCTCAGCGCGACCTTCCTCGGCGAGCAGGAACGAAGCGACGAGGAACTCGCCGAGCGCACGCGCGAGGCGCTCGCGGCCTGGTATCCCGAGCGGCGCTTCGACGACCTCGAACTCCTCGCGACCGACCGCATCCCGTTCGCGCAGTTCGCCCAGCCGCCGGGGTTCTACCGCGATCTCCCGTCGACCGACGCATCCGATGGCGAAGTGTATCTCGCCGGCGACTACACGAACTGGTCGTCGATCCAGGGGGCGCTGGAGAGCGGTCGGACGGCTGCCCGTGCGGTGCTCGACGAGTGATCGTCGAAGTCAACGCCCCATCCGACCGACGACGAGCGCGTTCTCGATCAACGTCTTGTGTCCCCGGTGGAGTCGTTCGGAGAGCGCCTGGTGGGTGATGTCGAGATCGGCGGCGAGTTCGTCGAGCGTCGACTCCTGTGGAATGTCGAAGTAGCCCGCTTCGACGGCCGCGACGAGCGTTTCGTGCTGGAGATCGGTCAGCCCGTAGCGGTCGCGGTCCCCGCCGTTGAGATCGTAAATGCGTTCGACGGTCATCGTCAGACCCTCTTCCTGGCTGAAATCGTAGGTCGCCGACAGCGAGTCGCGATCGGGAAAGAGGATCCGCAGGTGCCACTCCCCATCCCGGCCGTCGGCGTTGAGCACCGTCGCCTCCTGGTCGAGCAGCACGTGGAGGACGATGCGAATGTCCTCGACCCACTCCATCCGGTAGAACCACTCCTCGTCGAACGCCCCGAGCTCGGTGAACTCCTCGACGCTCGGATCGTCCGCCAGCGCCTCGTCGAGACGGTCGCGCTCGATGTCGCCGGTGGCCCAGACGAACGGCATGATCCGGTCGGTCTCGTGGGCGACGACGCGCTCGGTCTCGAACTTCGCGTCCGGGAACGCGTCGAGCGTGTCGGCCAGCGCGAACTCGGCGGCGGGGATCGACAGCTCCGCGATGGTGCTCATGGGCGCGGTAGTCGACGTGCCGGGATAAACTCCGGCGATCCCGCCCTCAGCGTCTCCGTGCCCGACGACGGTTTTTTGCGCCGTGCGCGCGATCGACCGATGGATGGAGCCATCGCAGCGCCTCGCCAGCAACCTCGTCGCCGAGTCGAAGGCGTACGGCTACACGCTCACGATCTGGGGTGGCGGTGCGATCCTCGTCGCCCACTACGGCACGCCGGACATCCTGGAGGTCGCGGCCTACGTCGGCGGCGCGCTCGTCGCGATGACGCTCCTCGCGGTCGTCGCGTTCGGTGGACTGCTCGCCGAACAGCGCCGACCCGACGGCGAACCGCCGCCGGTCGTCTCGATGGTTCACATCGTCGCCACCGGCGGGAGCCTGCTCGTGAGCTACCTCGTCTCGGTCACGGGAAAGGGCCGCCTGCCGCCGGTGCTCGTGTTCGCGCTGGTCGGCTTCCTCGTGACGGCGCTGTACAACACGCTGCTCGTCGCCGAGGACAGCATCGGGCGCGCCGTCGAGTGACGGTAGGATTTTCATGACGGCCGCCCGACCCCTCCCATGACCGACGTTCTCGACGACAAGCGCGACGCGACCCGCTTTCGCATTCTGGCAGCCATCGCCGAGCGCCAACCGGCGGTGAGCCAGGGTGAGATCGCCGACAACGTCGGCGTCACCGCACAGGCCGTCAGCGAATACGTCCGCGAACTCGACAGTGACGGATTCGTCACGAAGGAGGGCCGCTCGCGCTATCGCGTCACCGAGGAAGGCGTCGACTGGCTGCTCCGCTCGGCCGCCGACCTCCAGCGGTTCGTCGATCACGTGACCGACGACGTCCTCTCGAGCGTCGGCGAGGACGCCGCCATCGCCACCGACACGATCGAAGAGGGCCAGCAGGTGTCGCTCTCGCTCGACGACGGACTCCTCCGAGCAACCCCCGGCGACACGGGGCCGGCGACGGGCGTGGCGACAGGGGAAGCCGAAGGCGACGAGGTCGTCGGCGTCACGGGGTTCGAGGGCGTCATCGATCTCGAACCCGGGACCGTCGTCGTCCAGCAGGTCCCACCCGTCCGCTCGGGCGCGGCGAGTTCGCCCGACGCGCTCGCGGCGGCCTGTGACGGCGTCGATCTCGTTGCGGCGGCGGGCGTCGAGGCGGTCGTCGCGCTGCGCGGGATCGACGTCGAACCGATCAGGTTCGCGGCGGGTGCTGTCGCGGCCGACGCCGCTAGTCGTGGCCTGGACTGTGCGGTGGTCGTCACGGGCGATCGCGTCGGAGAAGTGACCGATGCGTTGCGGGACGCCGGCGTCGCCTACGAGGTCTCGACCGGCTAGCCGGCGCGTTCCTTCGCGGTCGTGTAGGCCTCGCGCACGCGCTTGAACTCCTCGTGATCGCCGCCGTGGTCGGGATGAACCCGTTTGACTTTCTCCCGATAGGCGGCGGTGACTTCGCGCGCGCTCGCTTCGGTCGAGATGTCGAGAACCGCAAAGGCGGCGCTCGCGGGGTCGATCTCGCCGTCCTCGATCTCGAGGGTCGGCGTCTCGAAGGGGAGTCGTGAACCGAGATGGACGCCGGGCAGTTCGTGTTCGACCAGGACGGCATGGGTCGAGGAGCGCCGGAGACGGTAGTACGTCCGCGGATCGAACGTGATCGCGACGTCACGTTCGGGCAGATAGAAGGCGACTGATCGGCTCTCGATCGGATGGTTCTCGACGAACGACTCGCCGATCGTTTCGAGATAGTCGCGGATCTCCCGGCGACGTTTGGCATCACCACTTGCTCCGCTCTCCGTTTGGTCGGAGCCCGCGTCGATCGGCATCGTCGGGAACAGTCGCGCGCCGAGGGCGAAGACGCCGGCGACCACCAGCAGCGAGCCGGCTCCGAGCGCCATCCCGAGCAGCCAGACGGGCAGCGATACCACGTCGAGCACGTCCGCCGGTAGCCGACGACGAGTAATAAATCGTCCGTCGGCGGCGGGCATGACGGGTGGAATCACAACGGCTTTGTGCGGTCTCCGTCGATTCCCGCCGATGCTCGCGGTTTCGCTGCCGACGGCGTACACGCTCTCGGTCGCGCTCGGCTCGCTGCTCGCGATGGGCGTCGCCGCGGCCGTCTTCCTCCCACGGCTCGACCCCGTGGGTTTCGTCAAGGAGTTCCTCCAAACCGACTGGAAATATCTCGGCGTCGCCTGGATCGTCACCAACCTCGTGAACACGATCGCTCACCGCTTTCACGCCGATCGAACGTTCACGTGGCTCGTCTACGAGTTCGAGGGGCCGGTCGTCGCGGCCTTCCAGTCGGTGACGAGCGAACCGCTCACGCTGCTGTTCACCGCCGCCTATCTCGTCGGCTTTCCGACGATCGTCCTGTTCACCTACTTCAAGCTCAAGGCCCACGACGAGCGCGAGGCACGGCGCTACGCGCTCGCGTACGTCGTCCTCGTCCTGATCGCCGTGCCCTTCTTCGTCTTCGTCCCCGTCGGGATCCCGGCGCTCTACCCGGCGGTGGCCGTCAAGCCGCTCATCTTCGACGTGAGCCCGATCATCAGGGCGGGCATGCTCGCTACCGACACGATGGTCAAGGCGTTCCCGAGCCTCCACACCGGGCTGTCGGTGCTCGCCGCGCTCTACGCTAGGAAGGCCGGACCGCGATACGCCGCCACCGCGCTCGCCCTCGCTGGTCTCATCGTCCTCTCGACGTTCTATCTCGGCATCCACTGGATCACCGACGCCGCCTTCGCGGTCGTCCTCGTGGGCGTCGCCTACTGGGTCTCCCGACGCGTCGATCCCGAGCGCGTGCTCCCGGTGCCCGCACTCGGCGGTCTGCGTCCAGCGTTCCTCGGTCCCGATCGCGATACGGAGTGAGGGTTCTCATACTGTTGAACAGATGTACGTGAAAATTCGATTCCGAGAAGCCACTACAACAGGCCGATTTTCGCGTCACAAGTTCTCGATCAAATCTGTCCGACAGTATTTAAGCCCGTTTCTGGATCTCCTCGCGCAGCAGTTCGCTCACCTCGTCGCCCTCCGCACGGCCGCCGAGCGCGCCCATGCACTCGCCCATCAGCCCGGAGAACGCGCCCATCCCCTGCTGTTCGACTTGTTCCTCGTTTCGTTCGACCACTTCGACGACGGCCTCGCGAACCTCGTCGTCGCCCGCGCTCCCGAGTCCCTCGCGCTCGGCGGCCTCGGCCGGGGAGAGCTCTGGATTTTCGGCGATCGACGCGAGCAGGTCGGGGATTCCCTCGCTCGTCACCTCGTCCTCCTGATAGAGATCGAACAGGGCGAGAAAGCGGTCGTCGTCCACGTTCTCGATCGGAACGCCGTCGCGCCGGAGTTCGGTCGCGGTGCTCTCGACCGTGCCCGCCGCAAGGGTCGGATCGACGCCGCGCTCGACGGCCGCCTCGAACAGGCTCATCCGCCGGCCGTAGGCGACCTGTTCGGCGAGCCCGGCGTCGAGCCCGAGCTCCGATCGATAGCGTTCGACCCGTTCGGTGAGGAGTTCGGGCGTCTCGATCCCCTCGAAGTCGAGTTCTACGGGAGGAACGTCAGTTTCGGGATACATCCGCGCCGCGCCCGGGAGCGGTCTGAGATAGCGTGTCGTGCCGTCGTCGTTCGCCCCACGGGTCTCCTCGGGCACGCCATCGATGGCTGCCCGTGCGCGGTCGGCGACCGCCTCGATGGCCGCCTCCGCGCTCTCGGGGTCGGCAGCGACCATCGCCACCGCGTCGTCCTCGCTCGCATCGACCGCTTCTTCGAGCGCCGCGACTTCGTCCTCGGTGACGCCGTAGGCCGGCAGCTCGTCGGTGTGGAAGATGCCGCCGACGCCGTGGCGCTTGGCGTGATCGGCGAACTCGGTTCCCAGGCGGCGGTCGGGCTGGAGTTCACGACCGACGAGTCCGTCGAACCCCTCCAGCCGAACGGCCATCGCCACCCCATCCCCGGAGAGCGCGCCGCCGATGAGCCCGCTGTCGGTTCCGTCGAACACCCCCGAGACGTCCGTCGGGTCGCCGACGCTCGCGTCACGACTGTCGAGTTCCTCGCGGATGTCGAGGAGTTCGACCTGCCGACCGGCCTCGTTGCGTACGATATCGTCGATGTCGTCGAGGCTCTGGACGCCCTTGAGCTCGACGCGCGCGCCCTCGGCGATCGAGACGTTGACGTCCTGACGGATCGTGCCGAGCCCGCGCTTTACCTTTCCTGTGGAGCGCAGCAGCATACCGATGCGCTCGGCAGCCTCCTTGGCCTGTGCCGGCGAACCGATATCGGGTTTCGTCCCGATCTCGACGAGCGGGATCCCGAGTCTATCGAGCGCGTAGCGCACCCCGGCGTCGGTCTCGGCGACGCGGCCGGCGCTCTCCTCTTCGAGCTCCATGTCCTCGATGCCGACTGCGCCTTCGGAGGTGCTGATCGCACCGTCACCGGCGACGCGCGCCGAGCGCTGGAATCCGGACGTGTTGGAGCCGTCGACGACGATCTTGCGCATCACGTGAGCTTCGTCGACGGGGGTCATGTCGAGCAGGCCGGCGATCTCCAGGACGGTCTCGATCGCCTCGTCGTCGATCCGGTGGGGCGGTTCCTCGTCGGCCTCCACGAGACAGGTCGAATCGAAGGCCAGATACTCGAACTCGCGCTCGACGCTCGCCTCTTCGAGCGCCGCGACGTCGATCTCGCCGAGTTCGCTCCGCGTCGGGTGGAGGTAGCGCCGGAAGCGATGAGTCGACTCCTCGGGCTCGCGCCGATCGGTCGGACAGCCACAGAACAGTTTCGATGCCGTGTCGAGCTGCTGGTGGATCTCCAGCCCGGCGACGAGACCCAGCTCCTCGTAATCGTACTCGTGGTCGGCGTGCTCCGCGCTCATTACCTCGTCGTGTGGCGTCCAGCGACAAAAACCCGTCCAGTCGCCGGCGTCCCGTCTGTGGCCGGACCGACTCTACCGTCGAACGGTCCTCGGAGGAGTTGGCGAACTGAGACGACGATCGATACTATTGAACGATTCGAATGGAGTAGGGACAAAACGATACAGCTATTGTTTGAATACAATTCGGTAGAAATCACAACGTTGTTCATCCCGACCGATGCATGTCGAACCCATGTCGACGGAGTCATCGCCGCTTGCAGGGCCCTCGATGCTCGCCGTTCTTCGCGGAGCGGTCGACGCCATCCGGCAATCGCCAGCCATCGTCGGACTGTTTATCGTTTCAGGGCTATTTGGGATCGTTCTCCCGCCGTTCATCGGCGTTGCGGCACGGCTGTTGCTGATCCTCGTCGGTGTCGTCGTCGCCTACCGAGCGCTCGGTGGACGGACGCGAACGGATTCGCCGTTTCTGCTCCGGCTGTTCATGGCGTTTCTCGCGACGGTCGCGTCGTATCTGTCGGTGTTCGTCGGTGGGATGGCGCTCGCCGTTCCGGATACCCTCGGCTGGGTGGGGTTTTTCGTGTTCGCCCTCCCCGGACTGTATCTCTATTTTCGACTGTTTCTCTCCACGCCGGCGGTGATGATCGACGGATACGGGCCGGCCGAGGCGCTCACCACGAGCTGGCGACTGATGAACGGCTCCGTCCTCGCCACCGCGTTCGCGGTCACGCTCGTGTTCGTCTGTGGGCTCGTCGTTCTCGTCTCGTTGTTCGGGATCGTGCAGTCGTCGTTCGTCGCGGAGATCGGTGGCGTCCTCATCATGGACTCGTTTCTGGCCGGGATGCAGGCGTTTCTCTACCTGCAACTCACCGAAAGCTCCTGACTGTTCGTCGGCGACCATCCAGTAGCTCCGTTCGTGATCGGCGTGCTCCGCGCTCGCTATCTCGGCGAGTGATCCCTGGCAAGGAGTTCGTTCGGTCGTCGGTGGCCCAGTCGACGTTTAGCTCCCACCGGTACCGGCGTTGCCACCGATACCGCCACCCGCACTATCGTTGCCGTCTCCGGAGCCGAACTCGACGCTGTTGTTCGTGACGTTGACCTCGAACTCAGCGGTTTTCGTGTCGCTGTGTTCGCTATCGCCGGCATCGAGATTCCCTTCGATTTGGAGCCCGATCGGGCCCACGGTACGCGTCTCTCCATCATCCTCGGCGTGGAATTCGTCTTTCTCCCAGGGGCCGTCCTCGACGATGCTGAGCTGCTCTTTGAAGGCGTAGATCCCGTCGTTCGTATCCCGTCCCGACGAGGAGAGATCGGCTGTTTCTGAACCGAGTTTCTCGTAATCGTCGTCATCGAGTCCATCCTGGATCGACACCACGAACTCGATCTCCTCCGGATCGGCGTCGATTCCGTCCCACGAATACGTGAGATCCGGCTTGAGGAAGACGTCCTGAATCGTCCCGTCGTCAGAAGCGATGTCGACATCCGCAGCGCTGAGCGATTCGGCGTCGATGGCGAACGCGGGTCGGGTGAAATGCTGAAACCCGGCGATCCCGACGACGCCAGCGGCCGCTGTCGCGCCGATCTTCGAGAGTGCTCGTCGTCGATCGATACCGTCTTTCTCCGTGTCGTCTGCCATTACGGATTCAACAACAAGACGTGGTTGAAAGACGGTGTTCTCTAGGTAATTAGGTTTCGTGTCGGGATTTGTGTAAAATATGAATTCGCTATATTATTCATGAGGTTTCTATATTATCTGCGTCCCACATTGGGACAGGGTAGTGGTAGTTGTTAACAACAATTTCGATTCCGATTACGAACGGTTCGTCATAGTGGTCGCCGGAGCTACACGAAGCGGCGAACGAGATCGTAGAGCGAGTTGCGCACGCCGGCAGGGAGGAAGCGAGCGTACTCGGCGACTCCCGCGAGCGTTCCGACGGGGTAGCGCGCCGGCGGATCGGGGGCGACTGCCGCATCGAGGATGGCGTCGGCGACCTCGGTGGGGCTGACGGTACCGACGCCGCCCTCGACCACGGTTCGGTAGTCCTCGAAGTAGTCGTAGAACAGCTCGTAGGCACCCGATCGTTCGAGCCCGTCGAGCTCGTCGCCGGCACGCTCCTCGAACGCGGTGGCGACCGGACCGGGCGCGACGACCGACACGTCGATGCCGTAGTCGGCGACCTCCGTGCGCAGCGCCTCGGACATCGCTTCGAGCGCGGATTTCGATCCGGCGTAAACGCCACGCCCGGGGGTGGCGAAGCGACCGGCAGTGCTCGAAACGTTGATGATGCGGCCGCGTCCGCGGTCGCGCATGTGCGGGAGGACGGCTCGGATCAGTCGGTGCGGACCGAAGGCGTTGGTCTCGAACTGTTCGCGGACCCGTTCGGTGGGGACGTCCTCGATCGGCCCGAACTGGCCGTAGCCCGCGTTGTTCACCAGACAGTCGATCCTGTCGGTCTCCTCGACGATCCGCTCGACGACGCTCTCGACCTGATCGTCGTCGGTCACGTCGAGCGCGGCAGTCTCGCAGCCCGCCAGTTCGAGATCCGAGACGTCGGCGTCGTCACGGGCGGTCGCGTAGACGGTCCATTCGGCGTCGAGGAAGGCCTCGGCCGTCGCGCGGCCGATGCCCGACGAACAGCCCGTGATGAGTACGGTTTTCGCCATTCTATCCCATTCCTCTCGGGCCGGGTAGTTAACTTCCGTCGTTCCGCGTCCGCTCGCCGAATTCGCCCTTCGCCGTCGCGGCGTGGCTGTCGGCGAGTCGCGTCGGTTCGGGGAGCTTGTAGCCGTCGCAGAGCTGCTCGACGAGATCCGCGGCCGTCTCGGGACCGACGCGATGGCCCGGGCTCACGTAGACCGGGTTGATGTGGCGGTTCCCGGAGTCGTACTGGCGCGTCTGGAGCGCGTAGCCGATCGTTCCGTCGGCCCCTTCGACGTCCTCGTCGGCGTCGATGGCGACGCGCGCACCCTCCGAACGTCCGTCGAGCGAGCCCTGCGGGCTGCCACACAGCAGGCTCTTGGCGACGCCGATGCTCGGGAGATCGAAGACGACGCCGAGGTGGGTGGCGAGACCCGCCTCACGGTAGTGGATGCGCCCGCTGCCGTCGAACACCGCGAGGTCGGGCTGGGTATCGAGATTCCCGAGCGCGGCAACGATCGCCCCGGCCTCGCGAAAGGAGAGCAGGCCGGGGATATACGGAAACTCGCAGTCGACGGCGGCGCTCGCGCGTTCGATCACCTCGCCGTCGCGCAGGGCGACGACCGCACCGACCGCCCGCTCGTCGAGAAAGGCCTGGTCGATACCGACAACGATGGGCGAGTCACCGGTCGTGGCTGTGAGCGTGTTCGCCATCGAAACGGTCGCGGGATCGAACGGGAACTCGTCCGCGAAGATCGCTTCGTCGGCGACCGTGCGCTGGAGGGCCTCCATCTCCTCGCGCGAGCTACTGGCGTCGGGGACGAACTCAGGACGGACGGGCTCCATCAGAACGGTCCCCGTCCACGTCCGGGACCGCCCATGCCGCCACCGCCGCGCCCGCCGCCGAACTGAAGCTGGTTGGGCATGCGCTTTCGACCCTTGACGCGCCGGCCATAGGCGAGTCCGATGAGCAGGCCGACGAGGTGGGCGACGTTGGCGACGCCGGCGATGCCCGGCCCGCCGAGCGCGCCCGAGACCGAGATGACGACGTAACCGATGGTGAGCAGCCAGATCGGGACGGGAATGAAGAAGTAGAGATAGACGCGGAGATCGGGTTTGAGAACGGTGAGGACGCCCATGATCGCGAGCGCGGCACCGCTCGCACCGAGCGCACCCGTGATCCCTCCCTGGAGCATCTCGATACCGATCTGGCCGAGTCCGGCGAGCGCGCCGCTCCCGAGGAAGAGCAGGGTGAAATCGCGCGAACCGATGTAGTTCTCGACGATTCGCCCGAAGAAGTAGATCACGATCCCGTTGACCAGGAGATGGACGAAGCCGCCGTGGGCGAAGATCGAGGTGAACCACGTCCAGACGTACTCGGGATGCTGCGGCGAGATCACGAACACCGCGTTCCAGAGCTGACTGCCGGGTGGCGCGCCGAGGAACGGGAAGACCATGATCTGCAGCGCGAAGGTGACGAACATCAGTCCGAGGAAGACGAACGTCATGTTGCCGCGGAAGTAGCCGAGCGGGCCGCCGGTGCCGGTGTCGAGCAGCCCCGAGAGCCAACTCGACGACTGCCCACCCCGGTTGTTCACGCTGTCGTCGAACCCGCTGTCGAAGACGCCCTCGGGATCGTTCCAGTCGTCGAGGCCCGGACAGTCGTGGCTCTCGGGCAGACGGTGCTCGCCGCAGAAGGTCCCGCCGCAGTGTCGGCAGTGGTACGGCATGTTTTCCGATCTGCCGCAGACGTCACACGTCG
This sequence comes from Halococcus thailandensis JCM 13552, assembly GCF_000336715.1. Lineage (GTDB taxonomy): Archaea > Halobacteriota > Halobacteria > Halobacteriales > Halococcaceae > Halococcus > Halococcus thailandensis. The sequence goes on along the minus strand of NZ_AOMF01000163.1, from coordinate 24,186 downwards.
CCATTGTCCGCCACTAGCACCGACGAGTCAAGTCCGTTGGGGTACGGCACTCGCGGCAGCCATGCTGCGGCTGTGGCGTGGCCGCCGTGGCGGTCGCGGCTCCTGGCGGATGAAGGGCGAGGGGCGCGAGCGAGGCCGCAGGCCGAGCGAGTAGCGAACGAAGTGAGCGCGCGCCGAGGGCTTCGGCGGTGCTGTGTGGGAGCGGACTAACGGCTCGCGAGCAGACATCGTAGGCGCATGAATTCCGAAGAAAAACGGTCCGCTAGAAGTCGCGGCGCATGGCGATCTCGAACCAGGGACAGAGGTCGAGCTGGCGGTACCAGCGCGGATGCTCGTGGAGGCGTTCGTAGGGCACCCAGAGCACGCCGCCGACCTCGCTATTGTCGGGATCGAGCGTCGTGTCGGTGAGCGTCGCCTTCAGGACGGTGCAGACCTCCCATTCGAGCCCCTCGTCGTAGTAGTAGCGTTTGTACTCGAAGCGGTCGGTCGCCCGGAGATCGTCGTACTGGTCGGGCGTGACGCCGAGCTCCTCTTCGAGTCGTTTACGCGTGGCGTCGAGTTGTTCCTCGCCCTCGCGGGGGTGGGAGGCGACGGTCCCGTCCCAGCCGGTGTCCCAGAGCCGTTTCTCGGGGCTGCGCTGTGCGAGCAGGAGGTTGCCCATCTCGTCGAACAGCATCGCGGTGAACGCGCGGTGGCGGACGCCGTCGCCGGTGTGGGCGTTGAGGCGCTCGACGATCCCCTCGGAGTCGTCGTTTTCGTCGACCGCGACGAGCTGCTGCTCGGCATTCGGGGTTTCGCTGTCTTCGTCGGCGGCGTCTCGTGTGCTCATGGTGGTCTCTCGCGGACTGTGTTCATATTGCCTTCGACTGCGGCCTACTGCTCGTCGATCGCCGGCGGGTCGGGCTCGTAGCCGTCGCCGACGCGGATCGAGAGTGCGCTCGCGTCGACGTCGATGTCGAGTTCGCGCGCCGAGAGCATCTCGCCGTCGAGGCTGAAGGTTCCCGGATCGCCCTCCCGAACCGAGATCGACAGGGACGAACTTTCGAGCCGGGTGATGTTCGCGGTGTCGCTGCCGAGCAGCCGCCGGAGCGTCGCTTCGCCGACGAGCTGTCCCGTCGGCCGGTCCTCGATGACTGTGATCTCGAACCGACCGTCCTCCATGTCGGCCTGGGTGCGCCCCTCGACGGGGAACCGCCGGCCGTTGCCCACGAGGATGAACGCCGCGTCACCGCTCCAGGCGTCGTCGCCGGCAGCGGTCTCGATTTCGAGCGGGAGCCCGTCGAAGTCGGTCGCCGTCTGGACGGTGTTGACGACGTAGGCGAGCACGCCGAGCGAGTCCTTCATCTCCGAGGTGGTCTCGGAGCTCGCGTTGGCGGTCAGGCCCGCGATGGCGGAGTTGACGAACGGCCGTCCGTTGGCGATGCCGAGGTCGATCGTCCGTGTCTCGCCGTCGGCGAGCACCTCGAAACCGTCCGCGATGCTCTCGACGCCGATGTTGCCCGCGAAATTGTTGCCCGTGCCCGTCGGGACGATGCCGAGGACGGTCGAATCGAACGCGTCGGCCTCGTGGAGCCCGCGCACGACCTCGTGAACGGTGCCGTCGCCGCCGGCGGCCCCGAGATAGTCGGCGTCGCTCTCGCGGGCGAGATCGATGGCGTCACCGCTCTCGCTCGTCTCCCGGACCGAAACGCCGTATTCGTCGGCGTAGTCGTAGATCTCGTCCGTGTGATCGGCGCTGCCGCTGAGTGGATTGTAGATGAGTTCGCGCGCGCCCGTCCCACCGTCGGAGCGGAGCGGCGATTCCCGCGTGGTCATATAGCGACCTCACGTCGCAACAGCAAAGGCCTACCGACACCGCGTTCGGCCGTGTACCGCATCGATCTCCACGCGCACACGCGCTTTTTTCACGGTCATCGACGGCTTGGCGACGTCTACGACCCGCTCGGCGGCCGACTGCTCGCGGGGGTCGCGCGGGCGCGCGGTCTCGACGGGGTTGCCACCACCAACCACGACTACTACCGCGCGTTCGACGACGAGATCGCCGGCGTGGCCGTGCTCCCTGGCATCGAGATCTCGACCACACGGGGGCACGTACTCGTGGTCGGGCCGGATCCCCCGAACGAGACCGATCCCGGCGAGCTGACACCGAGTGAAGTCGTCGACATCGCCCACGAGCGCGACTGTGCGGCCATCATCGCCCATCCGTACCGTAACTCCACGGTGAGGGAGGTCGATGCCGCCTTCGACGCCATCGAGGTCAACGGCAAACATCCACGGACCCGCGAGTGGGTCGAACGCCTCGCTGAGCAGTACGAGCTGCCGATGACCGGGGGGAGCGACGCTCACTACCCGGTCGAGGTCGGGCGTGCCTACACCGCGGTCGACGTCGACGAGCCGACACCCGAAAACGTCGTCGCGGCCATTCGCGACGGGCGTGTCGAGCCCCGCGTCGCCGACTGGCTCCCCTATCGCCTCATCGGTCGACTCTATCGGTATATCCACACCGAGAAGGACCAGCTCGACGCGCCCGACTGGGCGACGCCAGGCGTCGGAACGCCGCCGGAGGATGATTGACGTGCCTTGATTATATCGGTCGGGCCATTCACGAACATGCATGACGACATCGAAGACGAAACGTTCGGACCGGGACGCGTTCCCGACGGCGACAGGGTCCGAAGATGGCGACGTGGAGTGGCGGCGCGTGGGGCTGTTCGTACTGTTTGCTTTCGGGATCTCGTGGACGATCGGTGTGATCGTCTCCATGACCGGCGGTATCGGCTCCGAGAGCCCGACGGTGTTCGCCGGTGTTCGGCTCTGGTTCGTGCTCGTCGTCACCGGCTACATGTTTTCACCGGCGATAGCAAACGTTCTCACACGATTCGTTACCGGTGAGGGCTGGGATGGACTGGCTCTGCGCCCGCGACGACGTCACTGGCGATGGTGGGCCGTCGCGTGGGTCGTGCCGCCCGTCCTACTCTATCTCGGGGCGACGATTTTCTTTGCGCTGTTTCCGGAATTTTTCGATCCAACGCTGAGTGCCGTGGGTGAGACACTTGGGGTGACACAGGGGACGGAACTCCCGATCGAACCACGGGAACTCGCGCTCATCGCGGCAATGGCTGCCCTCACGATCAACACGGCAGTCAACTGCGTGGCCACGTTCGGTGAGGAGTTCGGTTGGCGGGCGTATCTGCTACCGAAACTCCTCCCTCTCGGCGGTCGTCGGGCCGTCTTGCTGTCGGGAGTGATCTGGGGCGTCTGGCACTGGCCGCTGATCGTGCTGGGTTATAACTATCCCGAAACGCCGCTGCTCGGTAGTCTTGCGATGGTGTATTTCACTGTCGTCGCCGGCGTGTTCCTTGGATGGGTGACGCTGCGGGGCAACAGTGTCTGGCCCGCCGTCATCGGTCACGCTGCGATCAACGCGAACGCCGGTATCATGCTGCTTTTCACGCAGAACGACCCGAGTCGACTCCTCGGTCCCGCAGTGACCGGTGTGATCGGCTCGCTACCGCTGGCAGTGTTTGCGGTCTGGCTCCTCGTTCGCTCCAACGTGTTTTCCCCACCCAGTTCATCGAGTTCCTGACGCAACCCGACTCATTCGCGCCGTTCGTCCAGAATGAGTCTGGTCTTCGTCGAGATGACGTCGTCGAGTTCGCGCGCCTGCGTGATGAGATCGTTGACGGCGCTCGTGTCGGCCGCGTCGACGATCAGCACGACGTCTTCCTCGCCAGAGACCTGCCAGACGAAATCGACTTCGGGCCACTCGGCCATACGCTCGGAGATCGCCGAGGTGTCGACGTCGACGGCGACGCTCACCTCGATCATCGCCTTGATATTTCCCGTGCGGGTGGTCACGGTGAACCGCTCGATCGTGTCGTCCTCGATGAGCCGCTCGACGCGATTCCTGACCGTCCCCTCGGAAGTGCCGACCTGGGTGGCGATCTCGGTGTAAGGCGTTCGGGAATCCCGTCGGAGCACGTCGAGGATCCGGCGGTCGAGGTCGTCCATCCCTCCCCTACCGACGGCCGACACTTCACGATTACGAATATCGTAACTTTGTTTCGAACACAACGGTTATTAGGGGTGCGTCTGTACGCATATCGTAATGGAAGAGGCCTACGTCGCCATCGAGGGTGGCATCGTACTGACCGGACGTTCGCGCGCGCCGGGCACCGCTCGTGGCGAACTGGTGTTCACGACGGCGTACACGGGCTACGAGGAGAGTCTCACCGATCCATCGTACGCCCAGCAGGTGCTCACGTTCTCGTACCCGCTCATCGGGAACTACGGGGTTCGTGACGAGCGCTTCGAATCCGAGAACGTCCAGCCGTCCGCGGTGCTCGCCCGCGAACTCACCGACGACGTGGCGGAGTGGCTCACCGAAGCGGGCGTGCCCGCGCTCGACCGCCTCGATACGCGCGACGTCGTGACCGAACTCCGCGAGGAGGGCGCGATGAAGTGTGGCATCGCCGCTGGGCCCGACGCCAGCCCCGAGGCCGCACGCGAGCAGCTCGAACAGTGCAAGGGGATGAGCGAGCACGTCGACATCGGTGCCGACGTCAGCGTCACCGAGCCGGTCCGTCACGAGGGTGGTGAGTACGAGATCGCGCTGATCGACTGCGGCGCGAAGGGCTCGATCGTCTCCTCGCTGCTCGATCGTGGCGCGAGCGTCACCGTCCTGCCCTACGATGCGACGCCCGACGACGTGCGGGAGGTCGATCCCGATCTGCTCTTCCTCTCGAACGGCCCGGGCGATCCCGCCAATTTCGAGGCCGCACAGGAGCTCGTCGACACGTTCGTCGGCGATCTCCCGATCGCCGGCATCTGTCTCGGTCAGCAGGTCGTCGCGCGGGCGCTCGGCGGCAGCACCGCGAAGATGGCCTTCGGCCACCGCGGCGTGAACCAGCCCGTCCGCGATCTCGACAGCGACAGGGTCGTGATGACCACCCAGAACCACGGCTACGCCGTCACCGAGCCGGGCGAGCTCGACGTCACACAGATCAACGTCAACGACGACACGCCCGAGGGGCTCGAAAGCGACGAGCTCGGCGTTCTCACCCGCCAGTACCACCCCGAGGCCAACCCCGGCCCGCACGACTCGCTCGACTTCTTCGACGAGGTCCTCGAACTCGCGGGCACCACGCGCGTCGCGGCGACCGCGGACTAACTTCTCACCCTGATCTCCGTTTCGGCGACGAGATCGCCGAGGCGCTGATCGCGATCGGTCACCAGCACGAGAACGAACCCGAACAGATAGAAAACGACGAAATCGACCGGTCGCAGCAGGTTCCGGAGGAGACACGCCCGCATCGAGGCCCGCGATCCGTCGGCAGCGGTGACGACCAGCCCTTCGAGATGTTTGCCGAGCGTCCGCCCGTAGCGCGCTTCGAGCAGTACGTAGTACGTGAGCGGCGTCAGCACGATCCCAGCGATGATGCCCGCGAGAAAGCTATCGAGCAGACTCCGTGTCACGATCCCGAGCGTGAACGCGGGAATCCACACCAGCACGCCGAGCGCGACGAAATCGACGACGCTCGCGGCCGCCCGCGCGCCCGTCGAGCCGAGTTCCGTGGGGACGGTATCGGTCGTCGCCGCACTCTCGTCAGCCTCGGCCGGTGAGATCTCCTCGATCCGTCCCGGCGCACGGAGCCATCGGGGCAGGTACGCCCGCTCGACGGTTAGCCCGGCGTCGCTCGCGTGGTCGGCCACCCCGGAGAGGTGGGCCATGCCGGTCACGAGAACGGCCGCGTCGTAACCCTCTTCGTCGGCGATCGTCGCGATCCGCTCGGCCATGTGTTCGTTGCGCGTGTCGAGCGTCCGAGTGACGAACATCGAGAAGGCGAGGAACATCATCAGCACGAACCAGCCGACGAGCGAGTCGGCGGCGAGCGCCATCGCGATCACGACGACGAGCACGGGGATGCGGGTCGCCACGGCGACGGTCGTGTTCGTGCTCACGACCAGTGCGGCCGCGGTGGCGACGGGCAGCGCAGTGAGTGCGAGCGCGAACCCAGCGAGAAACGGGTCCACAGCGACACTGACACCGATCAGGGCGACGAGTGCGACCGTTCCGACGAGCACGCCGCCTGTCCTGTTCCATCGGGTGACGGCCCGGATCGCAACGCCCGCGACGAGGAGGACGGCACTTGTGATCCCCGCGGCGAGCGGTGCGATCGCGAGCAACGCGAACAGAACGAGCCAGTTGAGGGCGATCACGATCGGCCCCGCAGTGGCCATGAGCGTCCACGGATGCCGGTCGATCCCGTGGACCGGGCAGTCGAGCTGCGCGGCGACGATATGCTCGGTCGAATCGAGACGACGGTTGAACAGCAGGTAGTACGGTGCACGGACGAGATCGAGAACGATCCCGCCGAGAACGAGCAGCGGGACGGCGAGCAGCGCGCGCAGCGCCGCTCGCCGCGAGAGCGGGTGTTCGGGCCACTCGACGAACACCGCCTCTGCATCTTCGCTCGCGACGAACGCCGACAGCTCGTCGGCGACCTTCGCGCGGCGATCGAAATGGATCGCACCGAACAGAGAGAGACGGCTCATTCGCCGATCGTTTCTCGGCAGCCGACAAATAGTTGTGCCGCGACGCGGGCGTTAGCGCACCCGCAGGTCGGTCAGCTCAGTTGCCCCACTCGCGCGCGGTCGTCGGCCGCTCGCTCACCGCCGCGACCGCCGAGTCTTCCGCCCGGGCCGCGAGCGCGTCGAGCGCCGCCTCGGCGCTGGCCGTCGTCGAGAAGTAGGTGACGTCCTCCTCGACACAGACTTCGAGCGCCGCACGGTCGCGCGAGATCACGAGATCGACGTCGCCGTCGCGGATGGCCTGGGGGAGATCGTCGAACTCGCCGAGCTCGAAGCGCTCGGCGAACCCGTCACGGAGTGCGCGCCCCGCGTCGCTGTCGGGATCGGGGAACTCCGCGTCGGCGAGATCGACGACCGCCGTTCCCGCGTTGGGGATCGGCTTGCTCGTCGCGGTCTGGGTCTTGTCGTAGGCCTTCCCGAAGCTGCCGGCGGTGCCCATCACCTCGCCCGTGCTCTTCATCTCCGGACCGAGACGGGGATCGCTGCCCGGCAGGCGGTCGAACGGGAGCACGACTTCCTTGACGCTCGTCTGCTCGGGCACCTGCTCGGCCGTGTCGAGATCCGCGAGCGACGTGCCGGCCATCACCTGCGCGGCGAGTTTCGCGATGGGGACACCGGTCGCCTTCGAGACGAAGGGCACGGTTCTGGAGGAACGTGGGTTCGCCTCCAGAACGAACACTTCGCCGTCCCTGACCGCGAGCTGAACGTTGAGCAGCCCGACGGTTTCGAGCGCCCGCGCGATCTCCTCGACGACCTCGCGCACGCGTCCCAGCACATCGCCATCGAGCGATTCGGGCGGGATCATACAGGCCGAATCGCCGGAGTGGACGCCGGCGGATTCGACGTGTTCCATGATCCCGCCGATGAGAACGTTCTCACCGTCGGCGACGGCGTCGACGTCGAGTTCGACCGCGCCCTCCAGGAACTCGTCGATGAGGATGGGCTGGTCGGGGCTCACATGAATGGCCTCCTCGACGTACTGGCGGAGTCCGTCGTCGTCGTGGACGACGTCCATCGCGCGCCCGCCGAGGACGTAGCTCGGACGCACGAGGACGGGATAGCCGATCTCGTGAGCGAGATCGAGCGCCTCGGCCTCGCTCTCGGCCGCCCCGCCGGCCGGCTGAGAGATTCCCAGCTCGTCCATGAGATGGTTGAACCGATCCCGGTTCTCGGCGAGGTCCATCGCCTCGACGGTCGTCCCAAGCACCTCGCAGTCGAGATCCCGTCTGTCGAGTTCGGCCCGGAGTCCGCGGCCGATGTCGACGGAGGTCTGGCCACCGAACTGGACCATCACGCCGTCGGCCCCGGTCGATTCGATCACGTCGGCGACCTCCTCGGGGGTGATCGGTTCGAAGAACAGGCCATCGGAGGTGTCGTAGTCCGTCGAGACGGTCTCGGGGTTGTTGTTGACGACGTGGGCGTCGATGCCCTGCTCGCGGAGTGCGCGCACGGCGTGCACGGTACAGTAGTCGAACTCGACGCCCTGGCCGATGCGGATGGGGCCGCCGCCGACGATCACGACGCTCTCGACGTCGCGATCGACGCGCACCTCGTCGGTCGCGAGCGCCGTGTCGCCGCCGACCCCCGGCTCGCGCGCGGAGTAGTAGTACGGCGTCGAGGCGGCGAACTCGCCGGCGCAGGTGTCGACCTGTTTGAAGTCACGATCCGGGGCGTTCGCACCCACTTCGTCGACCGTGGCGTCGTCGACCGCGACCGCGCCGCTGCCGTCGGCGCGGGCCATCGCATCGTCGCCCGCGGCCATCGCCGCGACCTCCTGATCGGTGAAACCGACTGCCGCGGCCGGCTCGAACTCGCCGGCGGCCGCTTTCCCTGCCGCTTCGGCGATATGCTCGTAGCGCTCGACGTACCACGACTTGATGCCGGTGAGATCGGCGACCTCCTCGACGGAGTAGCCACGGTCGAACGCCTCGAACATCGCGTATGGTCTGTCCGGCGTCGGCCGTTCGAGGTAGTCCGTTTCGAGCGTCGCGTCGTCCATTCCTGCCCAGTCGACGTCAGGTTCGTACTCGGTCGAGCGCAGCGCCTTCAAGAGTGATTCCTCGAAGGTGCGCCCGATCGCCATCGCCTCGCCCGTGCTCTTCATCGCCGTGCCGAGCTCGAACTCGACGTCGCGGAACTTCTCGTTTGGCCATCTCGGGACTTTGGTCACGACGTAGTCGATCGCCGGCTCGAAGGCGGCGGTCGTCTCGCCGGTGATCTCGTTGTCGATCTCGTGGAGACGCTTGCCGAGCGCGACCTTCGCCGTGATGCGCGCGATGGGATAGCCTGTCGCCTTCGAGGCGAGCGCCGACGAGCGCGAGACGCGGGGGTTGACCTCGACGACGCGGTACTCGCCGCCGGGCGTCCCGTCGTCGCGCCAGGCGAACTGGATGTTACAGCCGCCCTGAATGCCGAGATCGCGGATCACGTCGAGCGCGGCGGTGCGCATCTCCTGGTGGCCGTCGTCCGGAATGACCTGTGAGGGGGTGACGACCGTGGACTCGCCCGTGTGGATGCCCATCGGGTCGAGGTTCTCCATGTTGCAGATGACGATACAGGAGTCGTCGGCGTCGCGCATCACCTCGTATTCGAGTTCGACCCAGCCCGCGATCGATTCGGTGATCAGGACTTCGCTGTTCCGAGAGAGCCGGAGTCCCTTACGGACGCGCTCGTACAACTCCTCGCGCTCCTCGACGACGCCCGACCCGCTCCCGCCGAGGGTGTAGGTGGTCCGGGAGATGACCGGCAGCCCGCCCACCGATGCGACGGCCTCGTCGACGCGCTCGGTGAGGTCGGCCTCCGTGAGACCCTGTACCGACTCGCCCTCGTCGAGGGTGATGGTCGTCGAGGCGGGCACCGGCTGGCCGATCTCCTTCATCCGCTCCTTGAACAGGTCGCGGTCCTCGGTCGCGTAGATCGTGTCGAGCGGCGTCCCCATGATCTCGACGTCGTACTCCTCCAGAACGCCTTCCTCGGCGAGTTCGGCGGTCACGTTGAGTCCGGTTTGGCCGCCGAGCCCCGCGATGACGCCGTCGGGGCGCTCCGTCTCGATGATCTCGCTGATGGCCTCGGTCGTGATGGGTTCGATATAGACCGCGTCGGCCATCTCCGGATCGGTCATGATCGTCGCCGGGTTCGAGTTGACGAGGACGACTCGGGCCCCCTCCTCGGCGAGCGCGCGACAGGCCTGCGCGCCCGAGTAATCGAACTCCGCCGCCTGTCCGATCTGGATTGGACCGCTACCGATCAACAGTATCGTTCTGTCCTCGTCGCTCATTACCCACGCCAGTTCGTACATCGTAATAAGCCCGACGATACACTGCGAGATGCGTAGCTGAGTTTCGATTTTCGAAGCAATTTCTGCCAAGCCACGGCACACCGTTTACAAATCCCATTGGCGCGCGCTCGCGATCGTGTGCGAACGAAGTGAGCACCGAGCGCGAACATTGCGCGAGGTCTGCACGAGCACAGCGAGTGCAGGCTCGTCAGAGCGAAGCTCTGACGGTGGATGAGCACCGTGGTTCGAAAATCCTCGATTTTCGTCATCACGAAAGGCGCTTCGCGCCTTTCGAACGACAGCGAACGGAGCGAGCGAGGAGCGCAATCGGTTGGGGAGGTATGTGGGCTGTGGCGGTGCGGTAACGGGAAGTCGGTAATCGAACTACCAGCGAATCGAATGAATAAATCCAAGAGAAAAGCAGCCGTCGATGCGCTACGGCGAATCGGCGAGTCGATAGCGGTAGGGCTGGCTCTCGATGACCTCGATATCGCCGGCGTCGGCCCGCCGTCCTAACACGGTGGCCACGCGATGAGGGCTGTCGAGTGCCACGTCGCGTGCGGCGAGGCGATCGTGGATCTCGCGTGCCGTCAGCGGCTCGTCGTCGTTCGCCTCCGCGAGCACCGTCCGAATCCGCTCGAACTCGCCACGGCGGAACTGCATACGCGATCTATGTCGGCGGGACGGATAACATATCGTCAGACGACTGTCAGACGCGAACGTCGGCGTTTTCGGACGAGTACAGGAATTTCAGGCCGGGGTGTCGGTCTCGTGTTCGAAGTCGCGCTCGCGGCGATAGCGATCGACGAACTCCTCGACGTCGAAGGCGTGCATCTGCTCTTCGAACTCGCTTGCGGTCGCCGCGTCGTCGGCGTGACTCACCGCGTGTTCCATCAACTCGACGACGAGTTCGACGACGATCTCGTGGAGGCGGCGCGCGTCGAAGTCGGCGATCCACAGCAGCGCGTAGCCGACGCTGCTGTCCTCGGAGACGTCTTCGGAGACGATCTTCTCGGGGAACTCCTCCAGGACGACACCCATCAGATGCATCGTGTCGAACTCCTCGCCGTCGGTGGAGTCGATCGTCTCGCGGAGGATCGCGACGAGCGACTCGGGGACGAACCGGCTCGGCGGGTGGACGTCCATCACGACGGCGTGACGCGCGCCGCAGTCACAGTCGAACTCGCGCACGCCCATATCGAGCTCCGCAACGGCGACCGACTCGCCACACGGCAGCGACACCTCGCCCCCGCGAGCGCCGGGGACGCGTGGCTCGGACATACGAACGGTTGGCGCGGCGTGCGGTTAAACTCCGTGGGTGGCCACCGTCGGACTACGGCATCGGTGTCGACTCGCGGTCGTCGGACGCGTCGCGCTCGGCACGCAGTTGGTCGTACGCACGGGCCGCGACGGCGATGCCGAAGACGGTCGTGACCGAACCCAGCGCGACGCTCACGATCGTGACCGCGATCGTCGCCAGCCCCGGCGACCCAGCGCCGGCGAGGAAGCCGATCGCGGTGCCGGGGATCGAGACGACGAGGCCGATGAGCCAGATGACCACGGCGAGCGCGAACAGGCCGATGCGGTGGCCGCTCGTCAGCCGCCAGCTATCGGTCAGCGCGTCGATGAAGTTCTTGTTCTCGACGGCGATCTCCTGGCGGACGAAGAAAAACGAGGTGGCGAAAAACGCCGCGACGAGCGGGCCGCCGATGAGCAGCCCGATCAGCCCGACGATACCACCGATAATGATGATGAATCCGACGACGATTCCACCGATGAAGCCGTTCAGCGTCGCCCAGACGATGTTCTCGCGTGCGAACGCGCGCGGAATCGAGTCGGTGTGCTGGCTCACGAGCGTCCGGACGGCGACGATGCGCAACGCCTCGCCGACGAAGGGCGTGAGCGCTGCGAGCGGTGCGGCGACGATCAGCGGGATCGGCAGCGCGAGCGGCTGTGCACCGGCGGGATCACCCGCTGTGGGCGGGGGCGTGCCCGCTCCGCCACCCGTGCCAGGGCCCGGTGTGGGTGTCTGTGCCGCGAGATCGTTGAGTCGCTCGACCAGTTGGAGGCTTGCCGTCTGGACGAGGACCGCACTCACGAGGCTGAAGACGAGAAAGGCCCCGATCAGCAGCAGCCCGTTGCGGGTGAACGTCCGCGAGAAGCCGCGCCTGATCGCGACGTCGATATCGAGCGTCATGTTCCGAACCCGTCCGATCGGATATTAAATGGTTCCCTTCGGCCGACTACGGCCAGTCGTCGCGCGATTCGGTGTCGATCGTGGGATCCTCGTCGTCACCGTCGTCGAGCGTCCAGCCGGCCGCCTCGGCCGCGTCCTCGACGGGGAGATACTCCCAGTCGAGTTCGTCGGCGAGTTCCCGGTCATCGTCGTCCATGCCGACGAAGACGTGGCGCTCGGTATCGAACTGCTGTTTGACGTTTTCGAGGCTTTCGCGCCGCCCGCGCGGGCCGGAGAAGAAGTCCTGTCGGATGCGGTTCTTCCGCGTGAAGTTCGTCACGACGTACGTGGGCTGCTCGGAGATCACGCCGACGTACTCCGTCCAGCGGCGCGCGCCCGAGAACACGTCGGTCGGATCCGAGAGTGCCTCCAGCGCACTGAGTTCGAACGCTAATGTCATGTCGCCGCTCCCGCCTTCCATACCGCTGCTGGGACAGCAGCGAGGAAAACGCCTTCGATGCGACTACTGTTCGGCGGTGGGTGCGAGCTCGTCGAGGTCGACCTCCTCCTGCATCAGCACGTCCTTCTGATCGGCGACGACGCGCTCCTCGCGGATGAGCTTCTTGTACTTGCTCTGCGGTGCGAGATCGCCGATGAGCACGCCGCCGACGATCTTGCCGTCCTTGAACGCGACCCGTCGCCACTCCGTGTCCGAGAACTTCGCCTCGGCGTGGTCGTCGCCGAGCGTCGGATGGCCGAAGGAGAGGAACGGGAAGTCGAAGTGCGTGATCGAGTAGGATGATACCCAGCGGAACGTGGCTTCTTCACTATCGGCGACCATGTTCTCGCCGGCGATCGATCCCTGCTCCTTGGCGCTGCCCCACGAGCCGTTCTGGGCGTACTCGTCCAGAATCGTGTCGTAGTAGCGCGTGAGGTCGCCGGCGGCGTAGACGTCATCGACGGAGGTCTGCATGTGTTCGTCGACGACGACGCCGTCGTCGAGTTCGATGTCGGTGTTCTGGAGCAGTTCGAGGTTGAAGTCGAGCCCGATGGCGACGCCGGCGAACTCGCAGTCGTAGCGGTCGCCGTCGGGCGTGACGGCGGCGCTGACGTGGCCCGTGTCGTCGGTCTCGAAGCGGTCGACGCCGCTGTCGAAGACGGGCGTGACGTTGTTGTCCTCGAGCGCACCGTGGATGATCTCGGCACCGTCGTCCGAGAGCGCGTACCGCCACCAGTTCTCGCCGCGCATCAGGTAGTGGGCCTCGACGTCCTGTGCACCGCAGATGGCCGCGAAGTCGATGCCGAGCAGGCCCGCACCGACGACGACGCCGTTGTCGGCCGCCTCGGCGCGCTCGGCGATGGCGCGCGCATCCTCGAACGTCCAGAAGTGGTGGACGCCCTCGGCGTCGGAGTTCGGCACGGGCAGTTGGACGGGCGTGCCACCCGTGGCGAGCAGCAGTTTGTCGTAGTCGAACTGTTCGCCCTCGTGGGTGTCGACGGTGTGGGCGTCGGTGTCGATGTCGGTGACGAACGTGTTCAGCCGGAGGTCGATGTCGCGCTCGTCGTACCAGTCGGGCTGGTGGATCGACATCGGTGCCTCTGGTAGTTTCCCCTTGGCGAACTCCTTGATGAGAATGCGGTTGTAGAGCGCTTCGCCTTCGTCGGTTATTACTGTGACGTCGGCGTCGGGCGCGTCCTCGCGAACGGTTTCGGCCGCCGAACTGCCGGCGATACCGTCGCCGATGATGACGTACGAGGCGGTCATGGAACGAGTTCGGCACCCCGGGGTAATGTGAATTGCTATCCACGAAGCCGTCCGGCGGGAACGACGCTCGGCCGCACGCGACGGCGTTGCTGCCCGTCTACCCCTGCGTTTCGCCGCCGTCGACGGGGAGCGCGTGGGCGGTCACGAACGAGGCGTCGTCCGAGCAGAGCCAGACGATCGCGCTCGCGATCTCCTCGGGCTGTGCCGGCCGATCCATCGGCACGTCGGCGGTGACCTGATCGCGCTCCTCGGGCGAGAGCGATTCGATCGCCTCCGTCTCGACGACGGCCGGACAGACGGCGTTGACCCGAACCCCCTCGGTCGCGTACTCGACGCCGGCCGAGCGGGTCAGCCCAACGACGCCGTGTTTGCTCGCGGCGTAGGGCGTCCGCCCGGGGCTGGCCTCGATGCCGGCGATCGAGGCGACGTTGACGACCGCTCCGTCGTCATCGCCGTCCAGGATGGCGGGGATCTCGTGTTTCATCCCGAGCCACGTCCCCTTCTGGGCGATCGCCACGACGCGATCCCAGTCGTCCTCGTCGATATCGGCGGTGCGCGCCGCCGGGGCACCGGCCGCGACGTTGTTCACCGCGAAGTCGAGCCCGCCGAACTCGTCGACGGTCGCCTCGACCATCGCCGCGACGGCGTCCGAATCGCTGACGTCCGCCTCGACGAACGCCGCGGTGCCGCCTTCGTCCTCGATACGCTCGACCGTCTCCTCGCCCGCGTCGACGTCGATATCCGAAACGACGACCGACGCGCCCTCGCGGGCGAACCGCTCGGCCGTTTCCCTGCCGATTCCTGCTCCCGCACCGGTCACCAGCGCCACGCTGTTGTCGATTCCGTTCATCTCCACTGATACATACTGACCGTTCATTCAAATTAGTTTCGGTTCGTGCACGGCATCGTGGATACGATGAACCGAAAAACGGGCCGTTCCGTCCGCAGGCGGTGCGTTGATGTGGCTCGCGCCCCGACTTGTATCCATGAAACTGCAGCAGTCGGTCCGTCACTTCGCGGCCAAACAGGCGCTCACGATGCCCGTCGTCGGCGAGTTCGCGACCGGGAAGCTCGTCGATCTCCACACGCGCGTGTTCACCGGCAAGGCCGATTCTGCCCGTGCCGACGAGCGCCGCGAGCATCTCGACGCCTTCTTCGAGGCGGCGATGGATAGTTATGTCGCCGCCCTCGAAGCCGACTACACCGAGGCTGCCGCGCGCGAGATCACGCACGTCCAGGCGAACTTCGACTTCTACAACCACGGCTGGACCGAGATGATGGAGATCCCACCCGACGAGCTCGACGCCCACTACGACCGCTATCGGGAGTTCTTCGAGACGTTCGCCATCACCATCGACGACCCGCTCGGCACGTTCGCCCCCGCTGGCGGAGTTCCCGAAGCACCGTCGACGCCCGAGAAGCTCGACGACGACACCCACCGCTACGCCAAGGGTGGCTTCGCCGACGATGTCTACGTCGAGGGGCCGGACGGCGAACTGCTCGTCGGCGGCCAGGACGAACCCGACGAGGTCGACGTAACCGACGCACCGGGCATCAGCGACGACGACGTTTAGACGGCCGCGACCCACGCCCGATAGTCGGCGGGTCGCTCGTAGACCGCGACGAACAGTCGATCGACGAACTCGGCGACGCGTTCGGGATCGGCCCGCGCCGCGATACGGACGTTCGTCCCGTCGGCGTCCTCGGGACTTTCGAGTTCCTCGATGCGGAAGGCAGGATAGTCGTTCAGCAGCTCTTTCACCCGATCGAGTTCGTCGTCCGTACAGTCGACGTTCACGACACCCTCGGCGAACTGGAGCCACGGCGATCGCTCCTCGTCCTGTGTCTCCGTCTCGACGGTGAGAAACGCACTTTCGCGCTCCTCGTGAGCACGGATCGCGTCGGCGAACAGCTCTCTTCGTGATTCGTCGATCGCGGCGTCGAAGCGGGTCATGGATCGGGTTCGCCGCTCGCGGTGAAAAGCAGGCCGCTGTGTGCGCCGCGCAAACGACGACGATATCTACAACCCTTTTACGCCCCGCTTCGATGGGCGAGTATGAGCGAAAATCAACCCAACGTCCTGCTGCTCGGGCCGCCGGGCGCGGGGAAGGGCACCCAGAGCGCGAACGTCGCCGACGAGTACGACATCCCTCACGTCACGACGGGCGACGCGCTCCGGGCGAACAAGGACATGGAGACCGACTACGGCACGCCACGCGAGTTCATGGACGCCGGCGAGCTCGTGCCCGACCCGGTGGTCAACGAGATCGTCGCCGAGGCGCTCTCGGACGGTGCGGGCTACGTGCTCGACGGCTATCCACGCAACACCGAACAGGCCGACTATCTCGCCGATATCACCACCCTCGACGTGGTCTGTCTGCTCTCGGTGAGCGACTCCGAACTCGTCGAGCGCCTGACTGGAAGACGGGTCTGTAACGACTGCGGCGCGAACTACCACGTCGAGTTCAACCCGCCCGAAGAGGAGGGCGTCTGTGACGAGTGCGGCGGCGCGCTGATCCAGCGCGAGGACGACACTGAAGAGACGGTCAAAGAGCGGATCGACGTCTATCACGAGAGCACCGAGCCGGTCGTGGACTACTACCGCGAAGCGGGCGTGCTCGAGGAGATCGACGGGGAGGCCACACCCGAGGAAGTCTGGCAGGAGCTCCGCGAGACGATCGACGCGGCGGTCTGAGCCGTTATCGGAACCCGTTCGACATCGGCTAGCGAAGTAAAAGGTTGATTAGCGCGCACGCTATAGAGGACGGAAATGGGACGAACAGGCGAGAAAGCGCGCTCGCTGGTCGCCGAGGACCCCGCCTTCGCCGAGGCGCTCACGGTGGTGCTCGACCGATCCGGCCACGCCGCCGACGAACCGACACCCGACGGCGGCACCCACACGATCAGATGGGCCGACGTCAGCGACGACCTCACGAGCGGGCAGTGGGGCCGCCTCATCGAGACCGGCATTCTCCACGACGCCGACGGCGACGGCTTCGCGGTCTCGAACCCCGACGAGATCCGCGCGGCGCTCGGCGACGACTCCGTCGAGACCGACACCGAGGACGAGGACTCCGGCTGGTCGACCTACGACAAGCTCGCCGGGCTCGCGGCGCTCTCGCTGTTTCCGGCCTACACGATCATGCCGATCCGCAACGCGGTCGGGCAGGCGGCGGACGTCATCTTCGGCCCGTTCGACGCCGTGTTGCCGTTCTACGCCGTCGTCATCATCCTCTCGGTGCTCACCGGGCTCTACTCGGTGTTGCTCCAGTCGAACCTGATGAACACCGAGAAGATGGGCGCGATCCAGGAACAGATGAACGACATCCAGGAGCGCCGCAAGGAAGCCAAAGAGCGCGGTGACGACGCCGCCCTCGACCGGATCCAGGAAGAGCAGATGGACGCAATGAGCGATCAGCTCGGCATGTTCAAGGAGCAGTTCCGGCCGATGGTCTGGATCCTGCTGCTCACCATCCCGGTGTTCGTCTGGATGTACTGGAAGACGGGCGTCCGCGGCGGCGGTGCCGAGCATATCGTCGCCGCCGAGCGGTCGATCGTCCTGCCGATGCTCGGGCGCATGGAGCTGACCGAGCAGATCGGTGGCTTCGTCTGGGTCTGGCTGCTCTGGTACTTCCTCATCTCCATCTCCTTCCGCCAGATCATCCAGAAATCGCTCAACCTCACGACGACGCCGTCGACCTGAGCGGGAGCCACAACCCCTTTGTACCGCCCCGGACCGAGACACGGCATGTTTGTCACCGTGTCCGGGCCGGCCGGCGTCGGCAAATCCACGACGGCGGCGGCGCTCGCCGACCGACTCTCCTACGAACACATCAGCGGCGGCGATATCTTTCGGACGGTCGCCGACGAGCGCGGACTGACGGCGCTCGAACTCAACCGCCGCGCCGAGGAGGACGACGCCATCGATCGGGCGCTCGACCGTCGCCAGTTGACGATCGCGGAGGAGCGCGACGACGTCGTACTCGAATCGCGGCTGGCAGGCTGGATGGCCGGCGAGTACGCCGATCTCAGAATCTGGCTCGACGCACCGCTGTCCGTTCGCGTCGCGCGCATCGCCGATCGCGAAGAAAAATCGATCGACGTCGCCCGTGAGGAGACCGAAGCCCGTGCCGCGAGCGAGGCCCAGCGCTATCAGGAGTATTACGACATCGACATCGCCGATCGCTCGATCTACGATCTCTCGTTGAGCACCGCGCGCTGGGGGCCGGACGCCATCGTGGACGTGCTCGCGAAGGCGTGTACGGCCTACGATCCGGAAGCCGACGAAGGGCAAGTGAACGTCGCCGTCGACTTCGAGCGCTGATGCGCGGCGCGCCGGCCGACCGAACCGCCGAGGAACGTCTCTCCTTCGGCGTCGTCAACCTCGACAAGCCGCCGGGGCCCTCCGCCCACCAGGTGACCGGCTGGGTGCGCGATCTCGTCGGGACCGACCGCGCGGCACACGCGGGCACGCTCGATCCGAAGGTCACGGGCTGTCTGCCGATCCTGCTCGGCGACGCGACGCGCCTCGCACAGGTGTTTCTGGAAGGCGAAAAGGAGTACATCGCCGTGCTCGAACTGCACGGACGGGCACCCGAGAGTCTCGACGACGTGCTCGCCGAGTTCGAGGGCGAGATCTACCAGAAACCACCGAAGAAGAGCGCCGTCGCCCGTCGGCTGCGCACTCGCCGGGTGTCGGAACTGACGGCGCTCGAAGTCGAGGATCGGCGCGCCCTCCTCCGCATCCGCTGCGAGAGCGGCACCTACGTCAGAAAACTCTGTCACGATCTCGGGCGGGCGCTCGGCACCGGCGCGCATATGGGCGATCTCCGCCGCGTCGGGACGACACCGTTCGACGATGCGGATCTCGTGAGCATGCACGATCTCACCGACGCGCTCGCGTTCGCCGACGACGGCGATCCAGCAACGCTTCTCGACACCGTCCAGCCGGCCGAGCGCGCGCTCACTCATCTCCCGCGCGTGGAGATCGCCCCTAGTGCTGCCCACGAGGTCGCGGAGGGCGCACCGATCTACGCGCCCGGCGTGCTCGGGACCGACGACCTTCCGGACGACGCCGACGAGCCGCTGGTCGCGTGCTACACGCCCGACGGCGCGGCGATCTGTCTCGGGCGACTCGTCGGCGATCCCGGGATGGAGTCGGGGACCGTGGTCGATCTCGAACGGGTGTTGGTGTAGCTCGCCTCTCTCGTCCCGACTGCCGTCGAGCCATGCAGGGACCACCCTTTTGTGAACGGTTTGCGTATCCCCGCCGATGACGGATATCGATATTCCCGATCCGGAGCTCGGGCGCGCGACGATCGTCTACGAAGGGCTCGACGGCGAGCAAGTGAGTATCGACGTCGACAACGAACACATCGTCTACTTCGACGACCACTGGCAGGTGAAAACCGGCGAGGATGACGACGGCAACGACGTCATTCGGCGGATCCCGCGCAATCGCGTCCGCTACGTCGAACGATCGGTCGAGGAGTTTCAGGATCGCGTCGATGCGATGGTCGACGAGGCGAAAGACCGCCTCGATCTCGGGTCGTAGCGAATCAGTCGTCGGCGCGGGCCTGCTCGACCTCGGCGATGTTCTCGACGTCGATACCGCCGGTGAGTTCGGTGTAGGGGTACGGCATGTCGATCCCCTCGGCGTCGAAGCGCTCCTTGACCGCCTGCACCCACGCCGAGAGGGTGTGGACGTACTTCCCGCGCGAGGGCTCCGTGATGTATGCGCGTGCGGTCAGCCCCACGTAGGAGTCGGCGAGTTCGGTGAGGATCACGTCGGGATCGGGCTCACCCTCGAGTCCGTCGACGGCTGCAGCTTCCTCGACGATGATCTCCTTCGCCTGTTCGATGTCGTCCTCGTAGCCGATCCCGAAGGTGAACGGGATGCGGAGTTCGTCGTCGGCGACGGGGTTCGTGACGGCGTTGTCGGCGAGCTCGGAGTTCGGGACGGTGATCAGCTCGTTGTCGAACGTCTTGAGCTTCGTCACGCGCAGGCCGATATCCTGGACGACGCCGGATTTGGTTTCGTTGCTGGAGGGCCACTCGATCCAGTCGCCGATGCCGAAGGGATCGTCCTTGAGGATGAAGATACCCGCGGCGAAGTTCGCCAACAGGTCCTGAGCGGCGAAGCCGACCGCGAGCGAGAGCGCACCCAACAGGGTCGCAAACGCCGCGAGCACGGTGCCGAAGCCGGCGATCGTCGCCGCGAGTGAGAGTGCCGCGAACAGCGCGATCGCGCGAGCAACGGTCCCACCCAGATTCACGACTTTCGGATCGTAGCCACGCGCGTCGAGTGCGCCCCTCACGAGACGGACGAGCACCGATCGTCCGACGAAATAGATGAACACGAACGCGACGAGAAACAGTACGGCCGTGGTGGCGACGCTGATGAGCGTCTCACCGTACTGGCTCACGAACTCGCCGACACTCGTCGGCACGCCCTGCTGGAGCGGTATCAAAGGCATCGTCAGAGTTCACACACGAACGGATCATCAAACCATCGCCTGCCACCGGGCGACCGATCATCCCGGAAGCGAAGGGCTTAATCCACGAGCCAGCATCCATCGATATGCGGGACCGTGGGGTAGCTTGGTATCCTCGGCGCATGGGGTGCGTCGGACTCGTGTTCGAATCACGACGGTCCCATGGACCTTTTTGCACCTCGCTCGCGCGGAGCGCGCTCGCTCGGGCAAAAATCTCCTCCAAAAAGCGCGTCGGACTCCCTCCGGTCGTCCTCGCGCCCGCTCGCTCATGGTTCGAAACGGCAAAGCCGTTTCGTCATCACGAAAGGCGCTTCGCGCCTTTCGAACGACTGCGTTCGCTCGCGGTACAAACTTCCTACGCGACCGCACAGCACCGCCGAAGCCCTCGACCGCTTCGCGGTCTCGCCCTTCATCCGCCAGGCGAGTGAACTCTCCTGAGCCTGCGGTCGCTCTGCGACGGCAACACCAATATCCGCCACCTGCAACTACCACAACAACACACTAACATTCGCTGCCGGATTTTGAGCGATTCTCATTGATCTATCGTATCACGTGGGTATCAAATTGTGCTACTCAGTTATTTGTAATTGGAAAGTGAAGGGTGCTACCATGAGTTCCGTCAGTACTGCTGTCCTCTTCGGTCGCGATCGGCATCACACACGACGGACTCTCATCCTCGCCGCTGCTGTCTTCCTCGCGAGTTTCGTACTCTACACGAGTTTCCCGCTATACGACGGGCTCCCGTTGACGTATCTCCTGATCATTCCCTCGATCCCGGTGCTCGCAGGCGCTGTGGCGCTGATCAGTGCCTACCGCAACGATGGCTTACTCGTGAGTGCATTAGTGCCAGTGATGGCCGTCCTCGGACTGGAGCTCTCGGTGGCTCTCTGGCTCGCTTTCGATCTCGTTCCCAGCTACGATCCAGCTGGATTCGGCTTCGTACCCGTACTTCTCGCGGCTGCCTTCGGGATCGGCGTCGCCGTCGCTGCCGTCGGGGCTGGCACACGGCGCGTCGTAGCCCACATCAGTTCGTGAACGACGAGCGATGTCGAGACACGAACACCGATCCCCTCGATTTTCCCGGCCGAAACAGTTCATCGCCGGCTACGCCGCCAGTCGCCAGCAGCGCCTCACTCCCGTTTCACACCGGGGTTCGTCACCGCACCGTTGGCCGCCGAGCCGAAGGTCGCTCCATATTTCGCGAGCACGCCGGTGGTGTAGTTCGGTTCGGGACGGTCGCGCTCGGCCAAGCGGGATTCGATTTCCTCGTCGCTCAGATCGACGTCGAGGCGGCGCTCGTCAACGTCGATGCTGACGGTGTCGCCGTCCTGAAGGGCGGCGATCGGACCGTCGGCGGCGGCCTCGGGCGCGATGTGGCCGATCGAGAACCCGCGCGTCGCGCCCGAAAACCGCCCGTCGGTCAGCAGCGCCACGTCGTCGGCGTGACCCTGGCCGGCGACCGCAGAGGTCACGCCGAGCATCTCGCGCATGCCGGGCCCGCCGCGCGGCCCCTCGTTGCGGATACACACCACGTCACCCGACTCGACGTGGCCCTTCTGGACGTACTCCATCGCGTTCTCCTCGCCCTCGAAGACCCTGACCGTGCCCTCCTGTCGAAGTTCGTCGTCGCTGGTGACCTTCAGAACCGCACCCTCCGGCGCGAGATTGCCCTTCAGAATGCGGATCGCGCCCTCCTCGTCGAAGGGATCGGCGACGGGTCGCAGGAAGTCGGCGTCGATCTCGTCGTCGGCCGGGAGATCGAGCTCGGCCAACTCCTCGCTGATCGTGCGGCCGGTGACGGTCATCGCGTCGCCGTCCATGTAGCCGCCCTCGACGAGCCGGCGGATGACGACCGGGACACCGCCGATCTCGTGGAGATCCTCCATCACGCGCGTGCCGCCGGGCTGGAGGTTGGCGATCTTCGGCGTGCGCTGGGAGATCTCGTCGAACGTGTCGATGTCGAGCTCGACGCCGGCTTCGGCGGCCATCGCCAGCAGATGGAGCACGCCGTTGGTGGAGCCGCCGAGCGCGACCTGGAGGGCGATGGCGTTCTCGAAGCTCGCGCGCGTGAGGATATCCGAGGGTTTGCGGTCGGCTTCCACGGCGTCCAGGACGACCTCGCCGGCCTCGCGGGCGACCGCTTCGCGCTCGTCGCTCTCGGCGAGCGGGCTGGCGCTGCCGAGCGGCGCGAGACCGATCGCCTCCGAGATCGAGGCCATCGTGTTCGCGGTGAACATCCCGCCACAGGAGCCGGCACCCGGGCAGGCGTTGCGTTCGAGATCGTCGAGTTCGTCGCGGCTCATATCACCCTGTGCGTACGTGCCGACACCCTCGAAGACGTCCTGCACTGTGACGTCCCGGCCCTCGTGCTCGCCGGGAAGGATGGAGCCGCCGTAGCAGAAGACCGTCGGGAGATCCGTCCTGATGGCGGCCATCATCATCCCGGGCAGGTTCTTGTCGCAGCCTGCGACGGTAACGAGCGCGTCCATGCGTTCGCCGAAGGAGACGAGCTCGACCGAATCGGCGATCAGTTCCCGGGAGATCAGCGAGGCCTTCATCCCCTCGGTGCCCATCGAGATCGCGTCGCTGATCGTGATGGTACCGAACTCGATCGGCATGCCGCCGGCGTCGTCGATGCCGTCGGTGGCGGCGTCGGCCACGTCGTCGAGGTGGACGTTACAGGGTGTGATGTCGGCGGCGGGGTTGGCCACGCCGACCATCGGCGAGTCGAGATCGGTGTCGTCGAAGCCCATCGCGCGGAACATCGCCCGGTGGGGCGCACGTTCGGGGCCGTCGGTGACTTCCCGGCTGCGGAGGCGCTCGGGCGTCTCGGCCTCGTCGCGCCGTTCGGACTGCTGACTCATGGTTCGGTTTCAGTTGCCACGGACATAAGTGCCACTGAAGCGCCCGAGGGGCGAGTCGAACCAGTTTTGAGGGCTGCGCTGACAGAAGGGGACGATGAGTTCGACCGTGGCCGTCGCACACTACCCCGAAGGGGCGGGTCACGCGACCCGGATGCTGGCGGTGGCGAGAGCGCTCGAAGCGCGCGGGGCCACGGTCACGCTCGCCGGCGGTGGCCCGGGCGCACGCTTCATCGAACGCAACGGCTACGAGCAGTTCGAACCAGCCTCCGTCGACTTCATCGGCGACTATCAGGGCGGCTCGCTGCTGCACGTGGTCGGTCACAGCCTGCCCAACAGCGCACGCCGGGTGTACGACTACGTGCGCTGGCTGCGCCGCGAACGGCCCGACGCGCTGGTGACCGACGACATGTTCGCCGCGATGGCTGCCGAGTTCGTCGATCTCCCGCTGTTCGTCTGTACGCACAACACGTCATCCTACTACGACGCGGTCATCGAGCAGGGGTTCACCTGGCTGCTCAACCGCCACCAGCTCTATTCGGCCGAGGCGTTTCTCTATCCCTCGATCTGGCCGCCCGACCGCGGCGACCCGGCGGGCGTGACGCCGATCCCGCCGATCGCCCTCGACGTCGCACCGACGGGGACGATCGACGAGCAACGGCGCGTGCTGGCCGACGGGAGCCCGCCCGAAACCGACGCGCCCGCCGACGAGCCGCCTGCGCCCGACGAGACCGACGTGTTGGTCGTGCCGAGCGCGTACTCGATGGGGTTCGAAGCGCTCACCGAGCGACTCCGGGCGGCGGGCCACGAGGTGACGCTCGTCGGCGGCGAGGACTGGGACTGCGTGCCGGCGCTGCTGCCGTATCTCCGGGCCGCCGAGCGCGTCGTCTGTTCTGGCTATTCGACGATCATGGAGGCGGCGGTCGCGGGCACGCCCTGCATCGTCTATCCGTTCACCGACGAACAGCACGGCGTCTCGCGCGTGATCGAGCGCACGGGCTGTCTCTTATACACATCTCTGA
>NZ_AOMF01000162.1 GCF_000336715.1 Halococcus thailandensis JCM 13552 | reverse complement strand
GCGGGTTCAGGTCACTGCCGGCGGGCGCATCCATTTCGGCTTTCAGAACCTCTCGCTCGCTCGCGAGCGGCTCTACGGCGGTCTCGGAATCTCCCTCCACCAGCCACGACTGCGCATCGAGGCCGCACCGGCCGACGAACTCCGCTGTGACGACCCGGACGCGAGCGAGTACGCGGCACGCGCGCTCGATCTGCTCGATCTCCCTGGCGTCTCCCTCACGATCCACGAACGACTGCCGTCACACGTAGGCCTCGGTAGCGGGACGCGCCTCGCGCTCGCGACGCTCGCCGCGATCGCGCGGGCATACGACCACGAACCACGAGTCAGGGAACGCGCGCCGCAGCTCGGCCGCGGCGGGCGTTCGGGCGTCGGCTGTGCGACGTTCGAGTCGGGTGGGTTCGTCGCCGACGCCGGCCATCGGGCCGAGCGATTCACCACTCAGCCCCCCGCCGCGGGCGAGTGGGAAGTGCCGGAACCGATCGCTCGCCACGCGCTCGCCGACTCGTGGCGGTTCGTGCTCGTCGTCCCGGCGATCACTCCCGGCCGGAGCGACGACCACGAGGATCGGAGCATCGAGCGCGTGGTCGAACACGCCGATCCGAGCATCGCCGACGACATCGCCCGTATCGTCGCCCAGCAGCTGCTCCCGGCGGTCGCCGAGGACGACTGGCACGCTTTCGGCGGTGCGATCGCCGCCGTGAGCCGCCTCAACGGTGCGTGGTACGCCGACGAACAGGGTGGCGTCTATCGCCCGCCGCTCGGCGATCTCATCGACGTGCTCGAACGCTCGCCGGCCGTGGCCGGTGCGGGCCAGTCATCGTGGGGGCCCGCCGTCTATGGACTCACGGACGACGAGCGCGCTCAAACGGCACGGGAGGCGGCCCAGGACGCGCTGTCGGCTGCGGGCGTCGATGGCGACGTCGTGATCTGTGAGCCGGACAACGAGGGCGCGCGCATCAAAACTGTGGAATAGGTGGTGTTTTGCGCGTCGAGCGTCTATCCCGATCCATGCAGTTCTGCGACAGTTGCGGCTCGATGATGCACGCGGACGGCGACGAGATGGTCTGCTCGGACTGTGGCGCACGCATGCCGAAGGACGAGGAGGTGGCGGCGTCGTTCGTGAGCACCGAATCGCAGAGCGATAGCGACGTCATCGAGACGAGCGAGGACGCGGCCGACGAGGGGAAACCGACAGCCGAAGTCGAGTGCGAGGAGTGCGGGGCCGAGCGCGCGTGGTACACGATCAAACAGACCGGTTCGGCCGACGAGCCACCCACTCGATTTTTCAAATGCACCGAATGCGGCCATCGCTGGCGCGGCTATAGCTGATCTCACCATGATCGAACGGTTTTGTCCACCTTGACGCGAGCGCCGCGTCATCGACACGCTGGATGCCGTTCTCCCCGAGATACGCTGGGACCTGCCGGACCCGACGATCGAGATCGAGCCGTCGCTGGCCGTGCGACGTCCGGAAAACGGGGCGGGAACGGTACGGTGATGCCACGCAACGGACCGTTCGGGGAGCCACCCCATCACATGATTATCGGGGACGACCGAAACGGTCCTGCATGATAGCGAAAGTGAATGTCACCCGAACCGATCGCTGACGAGTCGCCCGCAGCCGCGCCGCAGCCGTTCGGAGGCGGCCTGATTCGAGATATCGAGCTCGGCGGCGATCTCGGCGAGCGTCGTCTCCCGCGGTACTCCGAAGTAACCGCCCTCGTGGGCCAGCTGCAGCGCCTCGCGCTGACTGGTCGTGAGGCGGTTTCGAGCCGTCTCGGTGTCGTCGTCATCGCTGTCGTAGAGCCGATCGAGTTGGAAATCGAGATCGTGGTCGAGACAGAACTCCCGGAACGTGGCCAGCGCATCGCGGCCGGGAAAGCGCATGCGGGCGTGCCAGCGGCCGTCGACGTACCGCATTTCGAGCCGTGCAGCCCCGAGATCGACCCACGCGTCGTAGGTCACGACCGACGCCCGTCCGGTCAGTCGAGCGCGATAGAGCCGCCGATCGTCCGCGTCGCTCAACCGTTTGACGTCGGTGACGGTCTCGTCGTCCGCGAGCGCGCTCTCGAAGGTGTCGAGATCGTCGCCGCGCGCCCAGCAGAAGACGACTGGCATCGCCGAGCGCGTTCTGTACACTCGTTCGACGTCGAGTTCGATCGCCGGGGTGGCCGACAGCGCCGTCGCGAACGAGAGCCGGTCCGGGTCGAGGCTGCATTCGGCGATGACGCTCATAACGATTGATCTATGCTACCAAATAGCAAAATACCTTCCGACGGATGGAGTCGAACGAATCGGTGCGGATCGTGGTTTTTCAGGCGATCAGCAGCCACGCAAGCGCCACCGCGCCCGCACCGGCGATCGTGCTCGCCACCGCGTGGGTGCGCAGTCGATCGAGGTGTGCGTGGGCCGCGCCGTGCGTGTGGTCGTGAGCGTGTTCGCCGCCGGTCTCACACTCGGGCAGGAAATCCATCGCGATGTGGAGGAAGATGCCCGCGGCGAAGCCGAAGACGACCGCGTTGAGCGCCATCGTGCTCGGCGGCTCGATCAACCCCACGAGCAGCGCCGTGATCCCGACGCCGGCCGCCGGCAGCGCGATCGCGCCGATCGGCAACCCCTTGGATCGGAGGCGGTCGGCGGCGGCGTAGCCCGCGGGCGCTTTGTGCGAGACGATGCTCAGGCCGAGCAGCAGTCCGAGCTCGGGCAGAAGCGTGTAGACCGTCCCAATGACGATTCCAGCGGCCAGCGCGTGTGCGGTGAGCTGTGCGGTCGTCGTTTCGAGCGGGAGGTCGAGATGCGTGAGACGGTGGCCGACGGTGTGACCGGCGTAGCCCGCGACGATCCCGGCCGCGATGCCGAGTCCCCCCAACTGCGGCTGATAGCCGATCGCCTGTGGGACGAGAAAGATGGCCGCACTCGTGATCATCGCGCCGCTCGCGAGCCCGTCGGCCCGGACCGATCGCGCCGCGTTCCGTTCCCGCGAGCGTGCGCCGAGAACCGCCCCGCCGCCCATCGCGGCGAAAGCGACCCAGCCGACGACCAGCAGTTTCCAGAGCCCCGCGAGTGCCCCGAGCACCGAGAGAGCGACGAACGCCACCAGCCCGACGACGCCGATCCACGGCACTCGCTCGCGCCGTTCGAGACCGACCGCTCCGATGTTCTCCATTCTGTTAGCAACATCAACATCGAAGTTAATAAGTTCGTCGTGCGGGCCGTCTCAGCGCGTCGCCTGCCGCCACGCGCGCAGATCGAGAACCGAACCGTCGAGCTCCTCGCCGTCGGCCTCGGTCGCCGCCCAGACGAACATCCCGGCGATATCCGCGGGATCGCGACCGGCCTCGCCTGCGAGATCAGTCGCGACCTGTCCGAGATCGAGCAGCCCTATTGAACTATCCAACTCGGTGGCAAACCCACGCACGAGCGCCTCCGCGGCCGCCTTGGAGACGGCGTACGAACCGAAGCCGGCCTGCGCCTCGCGGGCGATCGCCCCGGTCGGGACGAGTACGCGCGCGTCGTCGGCGAGGTGGGGGATGGCCTCGCGCACCGTCGCGAAGACCCCGCGGGCGTTCGTCCGGAGGTGATCGTCGAACGCCGTGTAGCTCTCGTCGGCCAGCGGCGTCTCGCCGGCCGGGCCGTGATAGACGCCCGCGTTCGCCACCACGAGATCGATCCCGCCGACGTTCGCCGCGGTCTCGCAGAGCCGTTCCACGTCGTACTCGTCGCGCACGTCGGCGCGCTGCGTAGTGATCTCGCCGTCCAGATCGTCCGCGTCCGCGGCGAGTTCGTCGAGCGCGTCCGTGCTGCGCGCACAGCCGACGACGTGCGCGCCCTCCTCGGCGAAACGGTGTGCAACCGCCCGGCCAACCCCCCGGCTCACGCCCGTGACGAGCGCGACGGTATCGTCCATATGTCTGGATGGCTCGCCACGCTAATGCGCGTTGCCCTCCCCGTCAGGCCATCGAACGCGTCGGTCGTTCGCCGTCGCGATAGAACTGGCCGTGGAAGCCGAACGGGATCGCGTGCGGAACCAGGGCGCGGGCGCGCTCCTCGAAGGTCGTCGCATCGAGCACGAGGAGAACGGATCGTCCAGCGTCGGCGTCGAGCACGACCGAGAGGAGCACGCCCTCGTCCTCCCGTCGCGAGGCTGCAGTTCCGGATGTATCGGGAGCAGGCACGAACACCGGCTCGCCGGGATAGCTGTTCGGCTCGTCCCACGTCTCGGTGGTCCGTGTCTCGACGTCGATCTTCACGAGTTGGTTCTGGAACGCCGCTGGCGGCCGTTCTCGATTGCTCACACCGTAGACGTAGCGATACGGGCGGGTGTTCCGGCGCGCGTAGTCGATCGTCGGGAACTCGATATGGCCCGGATGAAGCGTCTCGTGTTCGATATCGCGTGCCGAATCTTCTGGAAGGCGATATCGGCGGAGTTCACCCGTCGGGAGCGTCGGCGATGGCGAACGGAGGTTGTCGAGACCGAGCGCGTCGACCACCGACGCGTCGGGATAGGCCACGAGATCGAGCACGATCTCCCCGTCCCGCTCGAACGCGTTGACGTGATGGAAGACGAAGAACGGCCCCGTCCGGTGGGTCGCGGCGACGTCGCCCGACGCGCGATCGAAGACGATGAAGCGCGTGCCGCGCTCGGGTTTCCAGGTGAAGCTCCCGGCCACGGTCGATCCCCGGAGCAGCGCGAGCGGCGAGACGACGAACGGGCTCTCGGTGAGCACCACGTAGTTCGGGGTGAGCGCGAAACTGTGGAGATAGGCGGCCTCGTCGACCGTCACGCCGCCGAGGATCTCGGGGTCCGTCTGTCCATCGGGAACCCGATAGAGCGTGTATCCCGGCTTCCGGCCCAGACGCGTCGCGTAGCCGATCGTCTCCCCGCGATGGGCGTCGTAGTGAGGATGGACCGTCATCGTAGTGCCCAGCGGCTCACGGGCGTTCTGACTGCGCGTTTCGAGCGTTTCGGGATCGAACTCCAGCGGTCGCGGGCTTTCGGTGGTGGCGACGACGGCATCGCCGCGTGTCTCGATATCGACGCAGGCGTTGTCGGTGATCCTCGGTGAGAGCAGTCGTTTCAGTCGGTCGCGGAGATCGGTGTCGGGGATGGTGCCGAACTCGCGGAAGCCGAGTTCGCCGTGCTCACGGGCGTGCTCGTACGCCTCGCTCCGGAGAAAGCGATTCGAGTAGCGGATTTCGCCATCGTGGATCGCGAACCGTCGGAGCAGCGAGAAGCCGTCGAACCAGTGGTTGAGCGTCCGGTTTCCGACGCGAAAGCGGCCGGGGCCGTTGCGGAGCAGGGTTCCAGCGAGCCAGTCGGGGAGATCTCCCTCGACGGGTAGGCGCACGCGATCGAGTTCTGCCGAGATCGGCTCGAAGCCGAGGCGATGGTCCATACACGGTCGAGCGGCGCAGCGGCCATAGCGTCCGGGGTCAGTCGTCTTTTATACGCGCCGCCGTATCATCCCACATGGATGCGCTCGCGGCAGGGTCGGACGCGGCATCGCTGGCCGGTCGGTCGGTCGCCGTCGTCGGCGGGGGGTTCGGCGGGCTCTCGGCGGCGTGTTACCTCGCGGCCGCGGGGGCCGACGTCACGGTGCTCGAGAAGAACGGGCAGGTCGGCGGCCGTGCCTCGCAGTTCGAGCAGGACGGTTTCCGGTTCGACATGGGCCCGTCCTGGTATCTGATGCCCGACGTCTTCGAGCGCTTTTTCGATCACTTCGACGCCGATCGCGAGGATTATTATGGACTCGAACGGCTCGATCCCCACTACCGTGTGTTCTTCAAGGACGGCGATCGCGTCGATCTGACCCCCGACCGCGACCAGGTGCGTGCCGTCTTCGAGTCCTACGAGGAGGGTGCGGCCGCGGCGTTCGACGACTATCTCGCACAGAGCGAGTCGACCTACGAGGCGGCGATGGAACGGTTCGTCTACACCGATCGCCCGCGATTGCGCGACTGGGTCGATACCGACGTGTTTCGGTCCGCACCGGTCGGGCTGAACCTGCTGCGGTCGATGGAAAATCACGTCTCGAACTACTTCGAGCACCCGAAGCTCCAGCAGATCATGCAGTACACGCTCGTCTTCCTCGGGGGCTCGCCGAAGAACACGCCCGCGCTCTACACGATGATGAGCCACGTCGACTTCAACCTCGGCGTCTACTATCCCGAGGGTGGTTTCGGCGGCGTCGTTTCCGGCATCGCCGAGCTCGCGCGCGAACGCGGCGTCACGATCGAGACCGATGCCGAGGTCGGCGAGATCACGCGTCGGCGCGACGGCTTCTCGCTCGATACCGCTGCGGGCGAGCACACACCCGACATCGTCGTCTCCGATGCCGACTACGCCCACACCGAACAGGAGTTGCTCCCGGAACACGAGCGCCAGTACACAGAGGAGTACTGGGACGAGCGCACGCTCGCACCGTCCGCCTTCCTGCTCTATCTTGGCGTCGAGGGCGACGTCGACCCGCTCGCCCACCACACGCTCGTCCTGCCGACCGACTGGGACGGCCACTTCGCACAGATCTTCGACGAACCGGCGTGGCCCGACGACCCGGCCTACTACCTCTGTGTACCCTCGCAGACCGACGACACCGTCGCGCCGGAGGGCCACTCGAACCTCTTCGCGCTCGTGCCGATCGCGCCGGGGCTCGACGACACACCCGAGATCCGCGAGCGCTACCGCGACTCGATCCTCGACGACATCGCCGCCAACACCGGCGTGGATCTCGCCGATCGGATCGTCCTGGAGAGGACGTTCTCGATCGACGACTTCGCCGAGCGCTACAACAGTCTGCAGGGGACGGCACTCGGACTCGCCCACACGCTCCGCCAGACCGCCCTCTTCCGACCGCCCCACCGCTCCGAGGCCGTTCCCGACCTCTACTTCACGGGCTCGTACACCACACCAGGTATCGGCGTGCCGATGTGTCTCATCAGTGGTGAACACGCCGCGAGCGCCGTCGTCGAAGACCACGGATGAGTCGCGAGCGCGTTCGTCGCGGCGTGAACCGACTGCAGGGAACGATCCCGCCCGAAACGACCACGACGGGCTATCTCCTGCGGCTCTCACGGCCCCGGTTCTGGTTCTACCTCGCCGGGCCGGTCGTCGTCGGCGTGGCCTACGGCGCCGAATCGCCCGCCGACCTGTTCGCGCCGATCGCGCTCGCACTGTTCGCCTACTTCCTGGTACCGGCGAACGTCTTCCTCTACGGCGTGAACGACGTCTTCGACGCCGATATCGACGAAACCAATCCGAAGAAGGACGACCGCGAGGTGCGGTACACGGGCGACAAAGCCACTCTCGCCGCCGTTATCGTGAGCGGGCTGCTCGCGCTTGGCTTCGTCCCGGTGCTCACGCCGGCGGCGCTCGCGGTTCTCGCGCTCTTCGTCTTTCTCGCGGTCGAATACAGCGCGCCACCGCTTCGGTTCAAGACCACGCCGCTGCTCGACTCGATCTCGAACGGACTCTACGTACTGCCTGGCGTGATCGCCTACACCGCCGTCGCGGGCGAGCTGCCCCCGATCGCGGCCGTTCTCGGTGGCTGGCTCTGGACGATGGGGATGCACACCTTCTCGGCCATTCCCGACATCGACCCCGATCGGGCCGCGGGCATCCGGACGACGGCGACGGCGCTCGGCGAGCGACGGACCTACGGCTACTGTGCACTCTGCTGGCTCGCCGCGGCCGTCTCGTTCGCGTTCGTCCACGTCCTCCTCGCCGTGTTGCTGCTCGCCTACCCCGTTCTCGTCTTCGCCATCGCGCGCTCGTCGATCGACGTCGACCGTGCCTATTGGTGGTATCCGGCGGTGAACACGCTCGTCGGGATGGTGTTCACCCTCGGCGGGCTCTGGAGGCTGATCTATGGCGGCTGAGCGCGCGACCCGTCAGCGAATCGAGGCACGCCTCGACGAACTCGTCGCCGAGAACCGCTTCACGATCGCCGTGGTCTTCCCGCTTGTCGGCGCAGCCATGCTGCTCGCGAGCGCCGCTGGCCTCGTCGGCCCGCCGCTCAGATACAACCCGTATCTCATCCTCTTCGGGACGGCGGTGATGCGCCTCCCGCTCGTGGCCGGGCTCGCGCCGCTGTTCGACCGCCGGGCGGCGGTCGCGACCGGACTGCTCGTCGCCTACTCGTTCGGGATCGAGCTCGTTGGCGTCCTGACCGGGTGGCCCTACGGCGATTTCTCCTACACGATCGAGCTCGGCCCGATGTTGTTCGGGGCCGTCCCGCTCGGCTTGCCCGTCTTCTTCCTCCCGCTAGTGTTCAACAGCTACTTGCTCTGCCAGCTCGTGCTCGGCGAGCTCGCCCGGCGGCGCGCGGTACGCCTCGTCGCGGTGATCTGTACGGTGTTGCTCGTCGACGTCGTGCTCGATCCCGGCACGGTCGCGATCGGTTTCTGGAGCTACTCGGGCGGGGCCTTCTACGGCGTTCCCGTCTCGAACTACGTCGGCTGGGTGCTCTCGGCCACCGTGACGGTCTTTCTACTGGACTACGGCTTCGATCGCGCACGATTGCTGAACCGGCTCGAAAACTGCGAGTTCATGCTCGACGATCTGGTGAGCTTCGTCGTGCTCTGGGGCTCGATCAACGCCGTCTTCGGCAACTGGATCCCGGTCGGCGTCGCGCTGGTGCTGGCCGGCGGGCTCGTCAAAACCGATCGGTTCGACGTGGCGGGTCTCGGAAGCGGTGATCCAGGCTCGACCGAGGGCTAGCGCGTCGGCGTCACGCCCTCCGGCTCGTGGACGTACTGCGGACTGTCGGAGATCGTGCTCACCGCCGCGAAGACCGCTTCGGGATCCTTGTTCCAGAGCCAGTGCCAGCGGGTGCGCACGAGCAGCGAGAGTTTTCGCGTCGAGGGGAGCTCGGGTGTCGTCGAGAGGGTGTCGTGGCCGCGATCCCTGATGAGTCGGTGGTGATCGGCGTAGAGCACGGCCGCGAGCAGGACGGGGAGCTGGCAGTCCTCGGGGAGGTATTTGATGCCGGCGACGCCCTCACGATACCGTTTCTCCGTCCGTTCGAGTTCGGATCGCATCAGCACGGCGAAATCGTCGTCCATCTCGAAGCGCTCTATCTGTCGCTCGGTGACGTCGTGCTCGTCCAGGACTTCCTGGGGGAGGTAGATCCGATCGCGCTCGACGACGTCCTCGCGCACGTCGCGCAGGAAGTTGGTGAGCTGGAACGCCTCGCCGAGCGCGCGAGCGTGTGGCCGGGCGATTTCGGGATTTTCGGGCTGCATGACGACGGTCATCATCTCGCCGACGGCGGCCGCCGACCCGCCCATGTATTCGTCGAGCTCGTCGTGAGTCTCGTAGCTGTCCGTGTCGATGTCGGTGACCATCGCGTCGACGAACTCCTCGACGGCGGTGTCGGGAATTCCGTACTGTTCGCGGAGATCGCTGAACGCCGCCACGACCGAATCGTCGGTCGGGCCGCCGAGCGCACCCTCGCGGAGGTCGGCGAGCTGTGCGCGCTGCTCGGCCGGCGGTGGGCCGTTCGGGTCGTCGACGATCTCGTCGGCGACGCGGAAGAACGCGTAGAGAACGTACGTCGCGTGGCGAACGCGCTCCGGGAGCAATCGTGTCGCGACATAAAAGGTGGTCCCCGTTCGCCGATGGATAGCCTTGCTCTCGGCGAGCTGCGTATCGTCGACCATGTCAGTGTGTTCCGTTGGGGCGAGAGCGACTTATGTGTTTGTACGCTGTGAAGTTTAAGAACGAATTATAATAGAACTAACTATTTTATCCCAACCGGCCATTTCGCCGATATCCCGCCGCTTTCCGGGTCGTCATACGGATATCCGATCCGCCGATTCTCGATGATCGATCGGTACTGTGGGTGGCCGAGGCGACGGTCAGTCGAATGCCATTCATGCCGAACCCGTGATCGGCGTGACACCGCTATCGCTTTTGGTCGTGACTGCCATGGATCGAACAGGCACGGGCGTCCCGGCAACGCGCTCGTCCATCCATCCATGACAGACCACATCGTCATCATCGGCGCGTACGGAAGCGCGGGCATCGCCGCCGCCGAGCGTCTCGTCGACGAACCGGACGTCGAACTGACGCTCGTCGACGACGGTCAGCCCGGCGGCGGGCTCTGCCTTCTCCGCGGCTGCATGCCCTCGAAGGAGCTGCTCTCGGCCGGCGCACACCGCTTTCAGGCACGCCACGACGACCGCCTTGCAGGCGCGCCGACCGTCGATCTCGACGACGTCGTCGCCACGAAGGACCGCCACGTCCAGGGGTTCGCCGAACACCGGCGCGAGTCGCTCCACGAACTGACCGAGCGCGAGAACGTCGAGTTCGTTCACCGAACGGCGACGTTCGTCGACGACCACACGATCGCCGTCGGCGAGCGGACGCTCGACGCGGACTACGTCGTCGTCGCCACCGGCTCGACGCAGAACGTCCCACCGATCGACGGCATCGAGGACGTCGATTATCTCACGAGCGACGACGTGCTCGACGCGACCGAGTTCCCCGAATCGGGGGTCGTCCTCGGATTCGGCTACATCGGGATGGAGCTGGTTCCGTATCTCACCGAAGTCGGCGGGATGGAGCTCACCGTGCTCGAACGCAGCGAGCGAGTGCTCGACGAGGGCGATCCGGCGCTCGACGACGCGCTGACGGCGCTCTATCGCGACGAGTTCCCCATCGACCTCCGCACCGAGACGCAGGCCACGAGCGTCGAGGAAACCGAGGACGGCGGCGTCCGTCTCCACACCGAACACGACGGGGATGAGGGTGTCGTCGAGGCCGATCAGCTGTTCCTCTTCACCGGTCGGCGGCCCGCCCTGGATGGGTTGGAACTCAATCGATCGGCGCTCGATCCCGATCCCGATTCCGAGTGGGTCGAAGCCACGATGCAGGCCCGCGACGACGAGCGTGTGTTCGTCGTCGGCGACGCGAACGGCCGCGAGCCGATCCTCCACATCGCCAAGGAACAGGGGATCACGGCCGCCGAGAACGTCCTCGCCCACCGGGATAGCGAGGAGCTCGCGGTCTACGACCCGATCCATCACCACGTCATCTTTGCGGCCCTCGGCGTCTACCCGTTCGTCCGCGTCGGTCACTCCGAGTCCTCAATCCAGGAGACCGATCACGAGTACGTCGCGGTCACGCGTGAAGCACGCGACGACGGCGTGTTCAAGACGAAGGCCGTCCCCGAGGGGCTCGCGACGCTCGTCGTCGACAGCGACGACGGCACCGTGCTCGGCTATCAGGGGTTCCACCACGACGCGGACGTAATGGCGAAGACGATGCAGGTCGTCGTCGAGACCGGGATGGACGTCCGCGACGTGCCCGATCGTGCCTATCACCCGACGACGCCCGAACTGATCGACGGGCTCGTTCGGGAGGCGCGCTCGGCTATCGAGGAGTGAGCATTCCGTTCGCTCGCGTCGAGCCCACGCGTGCGAGCATCCCGCGCGTCGATCGGGGATCGGAAATGCTTATTCTCCACAATACCGTACGTGCGGGCAACGATGTTCGGAACGATCACCGCGCGTGATCTCGCGGCGCGCCTCGATAGCGGTGTCGAGAACTACGTCCTCGTCGACACGCGCCCGGCCGAGAGCTACGACTCGTGGCGCGTGACGGGTGCGGAGAACGTCCCGTTCGGGCCGGCCGAAGAGTTGGACGACGAACAGCGCGACCGGATCACGGAACTGGCAAACGGCGATGAGATACTCACCATCTGTGGGAAGGGCGCGACGTCGACACGGCTCGCCTCGGAACTCGACGCCGACGGGTTCAGCGACGTCTCGGTCGTCACCGGTGGGATGCGCGCCTGGAACGAACTCTACGAGACCGCCACTGTCGAGACCGCATCCGAGAACCTCCTCGTCGAACAGTTTCAGCGCCGCGCGAAGGGCTGTCTCTCCTACCTCGTCGGCTCGGAGCGCGCCGGCGAAGCCATCGTCGTCGATCCGACCCGTCATACCGACCAGTACATCACGACGGCCGCCGAGCACGGCCTGGAGATCACGGGCGTGCTCGACACGCACGTCCACGCTGATCACATCTCTGGCGGTCGCGATCTTGCAAATCGGCTCGGCGTTCCGTACTACCTCGGGGAGAAGGCGACCGAGCGCGATCTCGCCGTCGATTTCGAACCGCTCGCCGACGGCGAGACCCTCTCGATCGGCGACGGCGAGATCGAGACGCTCGCCGCACCCGGCCACACGACCGAGATGGTCGCCTACCGCGTCGACGACGTCGTTCTGACCGGCGACAGCCTCTTCCTGGATTCGGTCGGTCGCACGGAGCTCGAATTCGGCGACGAAGGGGCCGAGACGGGTGCGCGCATGCAGTACGACACCCTCCACGACACGCTGCTCGAACTCCCCGACGAGCTCACCGTTTTGCCGGGACACGTCACGGTGCACGACGACGGCACCTACGCAAACGCTTCTCCGGGCGAGCTCGTGGGTACCACGCTCGGCGACGTGCGCGACCGGCTCGATCTCGTGGATCTCGACGAGGAGACCTTCGTCGAGCGGATGGTCGACAATGTCCCCGCGAAGCCGGACAACTACGAGACGATCATCGCGATCAATCGTGGCGTCGAGAACACGAGAAACGCCACCGAGGCGACGACGCTCGAGACGGGTGCGAACAACTGCGCGGCCTGAATAGTTCGATCAGATCGTGTCGTCGGGCTCGTGTTCGTCGGCCATGCGCTCGACTTCGTTCGCGTAGCGCTCCCGCAGATCGGAGTCGTCGATGCGTTCGAGATCGTCCGTCGAGACGTCTTTCGCGGCGGTCACGGTGTCGACGCCGATGGCCTGGGCGGCGAGTTCCCGGCGGAAGAGCCGCTCGCCATCGGGCGTCGCGTACTTGAGGATGATGAGATCGCGGTTGTTGTATCCGCGCTCGACGAGCCAGACGCGGACGGTGTCGCTTTCGTCGGCCATGCCACGAGAAGGGCGACCATCAGGTTAGGCGGTTCGGTTGTAGGGTGAACGAGATCGCGCTCGTCCGCGTAGTCAGAGAGCATCGATATCGAGCGGCCGACCCGACTAAGACGATGGCCCCCTTCCTACTAGCTCGCCATGTCGCGCTACGAGTGCACCGAGTGCGATTGGACGGGCGAGAAGCTTTTCGACGCACTCGACCACGCCGAAATCCACGAAGTCAGGCGAACCAACCGGGGCTGAGAGCACGGCTATCGCACGTCTTTTCGGGACAACCGACCCGTACTCCCCGTGTGAGGGGCTACTCGGATTTGGACGTCTCGAACTCGTGCTCGCAGTCGAGACACTCGTAGTGTGACTCGTCGGCGTCGGCGGTGGAGTCCGCTATCTGGACGTTGTTGGAGCCACATTCGGGACAGGTCACGTCGCTCGTCGTCGGTGTTTGACTCATGCCACTCCGTAACCCGCACCGGTGCATAATCGCTCTGGTACGCCCATATTTCGTCGCAGCGTCACACATCCTCTACGGGGCACTCTCTCCACCGATTTTCCAGGATGGAGCGAAGCGCACGTCGGATGGACTACCTGCCGGATTAGAAGGCACCTACCCGACAGAACCTCCGGGATATCTCCGAACGTGCTCGACGAGAATGAGATACGGACCGATCGCCGATTGCTGACATCGATGAGTTCGATAGATGATGAGAGGACACGCCGGACTCGATCGCTCGATCGGCCACCCGTCCGATCGAGCGGTCGCTTTCGTTTCAGAATTTTCTCAGCATTTTCGCTTTGGATCGGCAAACGACGATGGGTACCGAGCCGAAGAACGTTGCCCGGAACGGCAAAAAACGAGCGGTTCCTCGGTGAGAGCGCAATGGCAGTGCAACAGATCGGTCTGAGCGACGAGATGGAAGCGTGCGTCGACAACTGTACCGAGGCCGCCGAGGTCTGTGAGTGGTGTGCCGACGAGTGTGCGGGCCACGGCGAGGAGATGGCCGAGTGTATCCGACTCTGCCGGGACGTCGCGGATCTCGCGTCGCTCTGTGCGCGACTGTGCGTCCGCGATTCGGCGTTCAACTCACAGGTCGCTCAGGCGTGCGCCGACGCCTGCGAGGCGTGTGCCGAGGAGTGTGAACAGCACGATCACGATCACTGTCAGGCCTGTGCCGAAATCCTGCCCCAATGTGCCGAGAGCTGTCGGGCCATGGCCTGAACCAGATCACGGTTTTTCATTACACGAGCAGAGCGGTCCCGTCGAGAACGCGCCGGATGGCCCGTTCGGCGAGCAGCATCGTCGACCCGTTCCCACAGGCACAGCCGCTGAGAACCGTCACCGTTCCGGCGGCCGCTGCGCCGACCAGCACGGCGGCCGGAACGCTCCACCAGCGGTCGATCAGACCGACGGTGACGCCGACGAGCGCGACCAGCAGCGATCCGAGCGTGAGATACAGCCGTTCGATCCCGACCCCGAAGTAGCCGACGACGGGAAGTCGGTTCGCGCCGGCGACCTCCAGTGCAACCGACCCGACCGCCGGTTCGGGTGACAGTACTGGTCCCCGAGTTCCGAGCCACACGAACAGCCCGCCGGCGGCGAGCGCGCCGACGATCACCGCCAGCACGGCCAGGCCGAAGGTCGTTCCCGACGGTCGACCGAGCCGCGACCGTACGGATGTCATATCGACGAGAACGGCTTTCGCGCCTTTTTATCTGGCGGCGAATCGGTCGCCGACAAGCGAGGACTATTCGTCGAGCAGCTGCTCGACGAGCATCGGCACGAAGGTACCGATATCGGTGACCATGCCGACCGCCTGTGCACTCCCGCGATCGAGCAGTTGCGTGACGGTCGCGGGATTGATGTCGACGCAGACGACCCGCGTCGAGGAGGGCAGGCAGTTGCCGACCGCGACCGAGTGGAGCAGCGTCGAGAGCATGAGCACCATGTCGGCCTCGTGGGCCTGCTCGCGGATGGCGTTCTGCGCGTCGACCGAGTCCGTGATCGTGTCGGGCAGCGGACCGTCGTCGCGGATCGATCCCGCGAGCACGAACGGGCGATCGTTGTCGACGCACTCGTACATCACGCCGGATTCGACCAGTCCCTCGTCGACCGCCTGCTCGATGGACCCTGCACGGATGATCTCGCTGATCGTGTAGATGTGGTGTTTGTGGCCCTTTCGGGGATGATCGAGCGTCTCGGTGTTCATCCCGAGCGAGGTGCCGTAGAGATCGCGTTCGAGGTCGTGAACCGCGAACCCGTTGCCGGCCGAGAGCATGTCGACGTAGCCCTCGCGGACCAGGCGGGCGAGCGATTCGCGCGCGCCGGAGTGGATGAGCGCCGGGCCACAGACGGCGAGCACCGAGCCGCCCTCGCGTTTGGTCTCGGCGATCGCCTCGGCGACCTTCGCGATCGTCGATTCCGAGGGGCGCTCGGAGGAGACACCGCCCTGCATGAAGCCGAACGCGCCCTCGCGGTTCCGGGGGCGCTCGGGCGGACGGACACGGATCCCCGTCTCACCAGTGACGACCAACTCGCCCTCCTCGATGGCGTTGAGAACCTTCGTGAAGGCGCGTGGTTCGTCATCCTCGTCTTTCTCGACGACCACCGCACAGTCCATCTCGATGCGCTCGACGGGGATCCACTCACCGTCGTGGCGGATCTCGGTGTGGTGGTTCGTCGTCGAGTAGAAACCCGACGGCACGACCTGATCGTCGGGTGCGGGTTCGAGCGTCGCGTCGACGGGATGGGAGGGCGTCGCGCCGTTCTGATGGAGTTCGTGGACGATCGACTGGAGCTCGTCTTCGGTGTCGGCCAGGACGGTGAGGCGGGCGTAGGACTCCTCGACTTCGCTCCGGCCGATGTCGAACTCGTCGACCTCGAAGGAGCCGCCGAGATCCATGATGACGCCGAAACACGACTGCATCATCCCCGAGTCGATGATATGTCCCGAGAGCTCGACTTCGCGCGAGACGGTCATATGGTTGCGTTTTCGTCGGTAGATAAGTCCGTTGTGGCTCTCAGGCGTCGGTGGTCGATTCGACGATCCACTCCCGTTCGCTCCGCGCGGCGAGCCGGCGGTAGAGCGCACGCAGGCCGTCGGGATCGGTTTCCGGCAGCACGTGGAACTCGATGCGGCCGTCGCGGACCGACACCCGGAAGACGTCGCCGGTTTCGGTGTCGTGGACGAGATAGAGCGCCATCGGCAGGTCGAACCAGTCGCCGTAGGTGTACGGGTCGCCGTCGAGCACGTCCCGGAGGAGTTCGTCGAGCGCTTCGTTCTCGTGATCGCCGGGGTCGGCAGCGGGTGACAGCGAGAAGACGGTCGAGCCCTCGTATTCGAGTCCCGCGTGGCGCGAGTAGCGCCGTTCCGGACGACGGGGGATCGCGAACGAGGGCTCCTCGGGCATGGCTATCACGGGCTACGACGTGATATCGTTTATATGTACGGACCACATCGATCGTCAGCCCAACGCGCAGGGTCGATGGCGTTATTCCCGCCCATGCCCTCGTCGAACCATGTGCGGACGTTACACCCTCTTCACCCCGCCAGCGGACATCGAGGAGCGTTTCGACGCGAGTTTCGAGGGCTCGCCACGGCCGCGGTACAACGCTGCGCCGAGCCAGTCGCTGCCGGTGATCACGAACGACGCGCCCGACACCATCGATACGCTCGAATGGGGCCTGATCCCGCACTGGGCCGACGACCGATCGGACGCGAACCGGCCGATCAACGCCCGTGCCGAGACCGTCGCCGAAAAGCGGAGCTTTCGGGACGCCTACCAGAACCGGCGCTGTCTCGTGCTCGCCGACGGGTTCTACGAGTGGCAGGGGACTGGTGGGGACAAACAGCCCTACCGGGTGACGCTCGATAGCGGGGAGCCGTTCGCGATGGCCGGGCTCTGGGAGCGCTGGCAGCCGCCGCAGAAACAGACCGGACTGGGCGAGTTCGGCGATGGTCGGCCCGCCGGCGACGCCGATCCCGTCGAGACGTTCACGATCGTCACGACCGAGCCGAACGAGGTCGTCAGCGAGCTGCATCATCGGATGGCGGTCGTTCTGCAGGAGGGCGACGAACGGCGCTGGCTCGACGACGGCGACGGCGAGCTACTGCGACCATACCCCGACGAGATGACGGCCTACCCGGTCTCGACGGCCGTCAACGATCCCTCGAACGACTCGCCGGAACTCGTCGAGGAGGTCGATGCGGCCGCCTGAGGTCGATTCGCAGGGAACTCTATGAGATGGCTCAGGGATGACCGGTTGCGGTGCGGTCCTCGGTGGATGAAGGGCGAGGGCGCGAGTGGAACGAGCGCCCGAGGGCTTCGGCGGTGCTGTGCAGTGCGGTTTGTGGAGGGTGGTAGCGTCCGCGCGAACGCAGCGAGGTTCGACCGAAGAGAGAACCTCGGAAGCGAACGGTGAACGGAATGAACCGTGAGCAGCGAGCGCGGTTCGCCGTGAACGAGCGCCGTAGGCGCAAGTGAGCGGGAGTTTTTAGCGTAGCTTTTTGCAAGCCGAGCGGGACCGAAGGTCCCGCTGGCCGTGCAAACGGGCGGCTTCGCCGCCCGCGAGCAGAGAGTGGTGGCCGACCGCGAGGAGGCCACCCGACGCGGTAAAAAGGTCCTACTCGAAGAGGTCGTCGTGGCGCGCGGCGAGATCGGTGTAAGATCCCGAGGAGTGGGCGTCGAAGACGGTTGCCGGGTCGAGCGTCGTCTCGGCCAGCGGCGTGACGGTTGCGGGGACGCCACGGACGAACGACTCCGGCGGGATGTCGTACCCTTCCGGCACCGTGGTGCCGCTCGCGACGACGCTGCCGGCTCCGACCGTGACGTCGGAGTTGATCGTCGCGTTGAACCCCACGAGCGCGCCGTCGTCGACGGTGGCATCGTTGAGTATCGCACCGTGGCCGACCATCACGCGGTCGCCAGTCTGTGAGGCGTGGAGAACGGCGTTGTCGCCGACGTGTGACTGCGCGCCGATCGTGACCGGTGCGACGTCGCCGCGGAGCACGGCACCCGGCCAGACACTGGCGTTCGCTCCGACGCTGACGTCGCCGACGAGCGTCGCATCGCGGCTCACCGCGGCCTCGGCGTCGATCTCGGGTTCGACTCCCTCGAAGGCGTACTGGTTGCTCGCCATACATGACGAACGCAACCCATCGACAAATCTCTATGGGACGAATGGGGTAGGCGAACGGAAGCGATATGCCCGCGCCGTGTCGCGGATGGATATGCAACTGGCGCGCATCCGCACACCCGATGGGATCGTCACCGGCGAGCACCGCGACGGGGTCGTCCACACCGATCACGAGACGTACCGCCTCGACGACGGTGACGTCGAACTGCTCGCACCCTGTGCGCCGTCGGCGCTCTACTGTGTGGGGCGAAACTTCGCGACGACGCTCGACCAGATGGACTACGAGCGCCCGGAGCGCCCGGACTTCTTCATCAAACCGCCCGTCTCCGTGCTCGCACCCGAGCACGAGATCGCGTATCCGGGCTTCACCGAGGAGTTTACGTACGCCGGCGAACTCGCGGCTGTCATCGACGAGCCCTGTAGCGATCTCGCGCCCGCGGAGGTGCCCGACGTGGTGCGCGGCTACACGATTCTGAACGATCTCGACGCGCTCGATCAGGACGGTCGCACGGCACGGAAGGCGTTCGACGGTTCCGCGCCGCTCGGCCCCTGGATCGAGACCGACGTCGATCCCGGCAGCATCGACATGGAGACGCGCATCAACGACGAGGTCCGTCAGGAGGCCAACACCGAACGGATGCTGTTCGACCCACACGAGGTGGTCGCCTTCCTCTCCGAACGGTTCAGCTTCGGCGCGGGCGACGTGATCTCCTTCGGCAGTCCGGCGAACCCCGGGCTACTCGAACCCGGCGACGACATCGTCATCACCTACGAGGGCGTCGGAACGCTCCGGAACACCGTCGCAACCGGTGAATGAGGATCGGCTCGGTCACGCGCCGGCAGCAATCCATAACTGGATGGCACCGTATCGGTCGATATGTCGCATGGACACGTGTTGTAACGCGCAGACGGGAATGGAACGCTGAATGGCCGATACTTGCTATCTGATCAGCGATCTCCACATCGGGGGCGACGAACAGCTCACACAGGTCGACTTCCTCGACGAACTGCTCGGCTTTCTCCGTGAGCTCGAAGCGAGCGACGAGGACGCCGAACTCATTATTAATGGCGACGCGTTCGGCCTCTGGGAGTTCACGGAGATCGAGGGGCCGGCGAAGTTCGACGCGCTGCTCGATCGCTACCCCGAACTGTTCGAACAGCTCCGGGCGACGGGGGAGGAGGTGCCGATCACGCTCATCCCGGGCAACCACGATTACGAGCTCGCGGCACACGACGAATACGTCGATCGACTGGCGGCGTACAACGTCACTCTCGAACAGGAGATCGCCATCACCCGTGAGATCGGCGATCACACGATCCACATCGAACACGGCATGCAGGAGGACCCGAGCAACCGAATTCCGGACTTCGGAAATCCGTACGCGAACCCACCCGGCTACTTCGTGAACCGTCATATCACGAGTCGGGCCGGCCGTCTCTCGGGCCGAGGGAAGTACAACTGGCTCAAGGACATCCAGGCCGTGACGCCGATGACGCGCATTCCCGACTGGTTGCTCTCGAACTACTTCTACCGCGAGATGAGCGGCTGGCTCAGATACGCCTCGGTTCCCTTCTTCCTCCTGTTCAATCTGAGCGTGCTCTATCTCGGTGTCTACGCGTTGGACGCCGTCGGCGTCTGGTCGCGCCCGATGAGCATCGTGGAGAGTGTTCTGGACGTGTTCGGGCCGGTCGGGACGCTGATCGACGTCGTCCTCGTCGCCAACGTCGTGTTCATCGTGCTGCTGCTCCTCATCTCGATCCCGTTGTACGTCCTCGCGAGGGACGTCCGCAAGACGCTTCGACGATTCGGACTCGCACAGGGCGACGATGACGACCGCGATCCCACGGCGAAATACAACGATCGAGCACGGGAGGTCTTCGCCGAGACCCCCGATACCGCCGTGTTTCTCTACGGCCACACCCATCGAGCCTCGGTCACGGAGATCGAGGATCGGCTCGTGATCAACACGGGGACGTGGCTGAAACGCCTCCGACGGGTCGAGCCGGTTCTCGGCATCCTCCCGCCGGTGTTCTACGCGTCCTATCGGCTCAACTACGTTCGACTGACGGGGGCGGACGACGGGAGCGTCGTCGTGG
The DNA here is from genome assembly GCF_000336715.1 of Halococcus thailandensis JCM 13552. GTDB lineage: Archaea > Halobacteriota > Halobacteria > Halobacteriales > Halococcaceae > Halococcus > Halococcus thailandensis. The sequence goes on along the minus strand of NZ_AOMF01000162.1, from coordinate 42,143 downwards.
ACTGCGACGTCGTCGACAAGCCGGATCCGGGCGAAGAGACGTTGCTCCAACGGCTGCTCACTCCCGCACCGAACCCGCGCGAGGAGTTTCCGGTTCACAGACGCGTCGATCCGAGTGACGGTACCGATACCGAATCGAGTGCTCGGTCCGCGAACGGTCGCCGAGAGCAATAACGGCTGGTTCCGTCGTGAGTTCGCTCGGCATACCGATCGAGTGTAATCGATCGCTTTCCCCATCGTGCGGACGTTCTTTATGTCGGCCACCCGAACAGCGAAACGGATGAGCGACGCACACGTTCGTTCGATTCAGGTCGGGACGCCCGAACCGCACGGCACGGCCGACGCCACCGATCCGATGGAGCAGCCGTGGTGGACGTCGTTCTACAAGCATCCCGTCGACGGAGAGCTATATCTCGACGAAACGAACCTCGCTGGCGACGAACAGGCGGATCTGAAACATCACGGCGGGCCGGAGAAGGCCGTCTGTGTCTATCCGGCCGAACACTACTCCCACTGGGACGACGAACTCGATCTCGAACTCGGCCCGGCGGCGTTCGGCGAGAACTTCACGATCACCGGGCTCACCGAGCGCGAGGCCTGTATCGGCGATAGCTACGATATCGGGGCGGCAACGGTACAGATCACGCAGCCACGGTCGCCGTGTTGGAAGCTCGCTCGTCGCTGGCGGACGAAAGACCTCGCCACACAGTTCGAGGAAACCGGCTATACCGGCTGGTATCTCCGCGTGCTGGAGACGGGGACGGTCGCTCCCGACCAGTCGATGACGCTGGTCGATCGGCCGAACCCCGACTGGTCGGTCGCCCGGGCGACGAAGGTGCGCTATCGAATGCCGGACGATCGCGAGCTGGCCGGCGAGCTCGCCGCCATCGACGCGCTCGGGGAGAGCTGGACGGACAAGCTCAGCCACCGGGCCGAAACGGGCGAACAGGTGTACTCGACGGCACGCGTCATCGGGCCGAATGCGGATGCCGATGCCGACGCGGATTCCTCGAACGAGTGAAACAGGTGGCTCGTCAGCAGCTGCGGTACGGATCGGTCACACGTGGGAACAACGGATTCATCGGATCGACTTTGTCGATACCGTTGTCACCGTTGGCATCCGCCCGCGCGTGTTTCGTCGATCCGATCGTGCATTCGATCGGCCGTTTCCGTGGACAGGATACCGGCGACGTCATCGGGATGTGGGCCGCCAACGAGCCGACGAAGCGTCTCCTCCATCGTCTCGTCGTCCGCCCTGTGGGCCGTGATGAACTCGTGAAACTCCTCGGAGATACGGACTGATTTGCTCATCCGCGTCTGTATACTCCAATAAACACGAATGTCGACGTTCGGGTCGATCAGCAAAGCCCACCGATGACAGTACCGTCGTGCAAGCATGGCCTCGGAACTCATAGGGATCGTCATCGCCGGGTGCCGAGTCCGGCTCCGGACGATGGCTCGTCATCGGCCATCGGTCCTTACCCATCCAGTCGAAAAAGCATACCCTTAGCCGATGGTGAACTCGTTGCCACACTCGCTGCAGGTGAACACGAAGGCTCCCTGATCGGTGAGGTCGGTGTCGTGGGCGGTCTCCTCGTCACATTCGCGGCAGTGGACGACCGATTCCATCTCGTCGAAATCGTGGCGGGCCTTCGGCGCGCCGAGGGCGAACCCTACCACGCGCTCGTCGGAGTCGTTCTTGCCCATCTGGAACTCGCCGGGCGCAAAGCGGATGAGCTCGCCCGCGGCCACCTCGTGTTCCTCGCGGTCGCGACCCACCTCGAAGGTCGCCGTCCCCTCCTGGACGTGGAACACCTCCTCCTGGTCGTGGTGGGTGTGGAGCCCGCCCGAGAAGGACTCGCCGGGTTCGAGCTCGAAATAGTTCATCGCGAACGAGTCGGTACCGAGATCGCGCGAGACGGGCTTGCGGACCGAGTGCACGCCGAGCGGGTTGTTGACGATATCTACATCCTCGATGCTGACCTTCTCCATAGCGGACCCACCGCGGCGACCGGCAAAAAAGTTCGTCCACCCACCTTTTGCTGCACTCCGACCTTTTTCCGCCTCGGGTGCGCTCGCTTCGCTCGCGCACCGCTCGGCGCAAAAACGTCGATGAAAAATCCCGAGCCTCACTGGCGTTCGGCTCGGTGAACCGCTCGCTCCCTACGGTCGCTCGCGGACACTACTCCTCGACGGCCTCCTCCACGATCTCGATTTCTTCGTCGGTCAGCCCGTACAGTTCGTACACGATTTCGTCGATCAACGCATCCGTCTTTTCGATTTTCTCATCGAGCTCCGCGGCGCGCTCTCTGGCATCCGTGTAGCGCTCGATGCCACCCGCCACGTCGTCGAGTTTCGGCAGGGTCAGCCCCTCCAGCCGATCGAGCGGCGAGATCGTCGCGGTGGCGTTGTCCCGATAGCCCGCGAAGCCGTCGGCCTCGTCGACCGCGTGGGGCACGAACGCCGCGACGAGATCGGCCTCGGGCTCGCTCAACCCGACGAACTCCATCGCCGGCACGGGATCGAGCGTGGCGTAGCCGTGACTGTTCGTCTCGTACTCGTCGGGATTTGCGGGCTTCACGTAGGGCACCGCCAGCACCCGCAGGCGGTCGTCATCGCGCTCGACCTGCGCGCCCGTCACCCGCAATTTCTCGAACTCGCTGTCGGCTTCGGTGTCGGTCAGCACCGACTCGGCCAGCCCGCTCGCCGGCTGGTAACGCTCCCCGAGGGTCGGGCCATCCTCGTAGTTTCCGAGGTAGTCGAGAAGATCGAGATTGATCTTGTTTTGATTCTCGATATAGTTGGTAATATCTTTAGCCTTCTTTTCCAAAGTAGAATCGGTCAAATCGGGAATAGGAAACCCAGAGAGATGGGTGGTTCGATATTCTAGATATCCTCCTCGGACGGTCGATAGGCGCTTCCGAGCCCAAAATTCGCCTATCTTTGAATTCAATACTGCTAGTAGTGGATAGTCCTCTTCAGGTAGCATGAAGCATTTGTTGTTTATATACCGTGAGTCTTTATCTAGACTAAACTGAGGCCCATCAGAGATTTCTGGATAGACAATTTTGGTGCTCTCAAATTTGTCGTAGTAATCGCAAGGTCTGAGTTCCCACCAGCATTCACCTTGATCATATCTCGACGAAGCATCCTCAGAATATCTCTGTAGATAATCAGACAATTTTGGATATCTCGAACAAAACCATTCCCAAGCTTCCTTTTCGGTTTTAGCATCACAGTGCGAAATAGTCCAGCCAGAAGGTATTCTAATAAGGTAGTTATCTGAAAAATAAGGGGCATAGCGTTTGGCATCATTTCCACGCATCAATTCAAAAATAAATTGATCTGAGCCAGAATCAGCGCTAATGATGTCTTCTTTCGTACTTCTGTCTACGATGAATGCTTCATTCAATCCAGTTTTCACTCCCCAGTATATATCATCCTCTTTGTAATCTTCTAGTGTATCATTCTCAGTCTCAATCTTATTGCACAACTTGGTTGAATGTGGGTCAGACATTGACCATGCTGAATTTTTCAGATATTTTTGTTCAATCGGTGTGCCATTGCTGCTGATTGTCTTTTGTAAGTCGGAGAACTCTAGGGAATCCATCTCCGAAAGCACAACTGAATCTCCGTCATCTGGGAATGTTTTTTGAGCAATCAAAATCATTGGATACGCTGATACAGTTGGTCCGAAGACAGGAAGATCACGAAAATCACACAACAGTTTGAGTTGCGTCTCCTCCGATAAAAAATTTCTCAGCGGCTCACCATATTCTGCTTTCGTGAATTTGTTCGATACAATATGACCGATATTAGATTCATCTGAAAGGAGGTTATAACCTTGCTCTATGAAATATGTGTAGAGGTCCGAAGCCGGAGAATATACATCGTACTCTTTCGAAATGTAGTCGATTAGCTGTCTGATCTGTTCCTGTCGCACATATGGAGGATTCCCCACAACGGCATCGAAACCCGCACTCGCCAGTCGTTCGCCGTCCATGTCGAAGAAGACCGCGGGGAATTCGAGTTCCCAGTGGAAGAAGCCCTCCTCGTCGGCCATCGCCTGCGCCGCGCGGAACCAGTCGGTGTCTTCGAGGGCGGCCCACTCGCTCTCGTCCTCGATGGCGCGGGCCATGCGCTCGATGGCGTCCTCGGGCACGTCGAGTCCGAACTCGCCGGCCGTGTGGACCGTCGCCATCGCCTGGAGATGCTCGTACAGCGGGTCCTCGCGGATCTCGTCGTAGAGGGCCTCCATCGAGTGCACGTCGTCCAGGGTCTCGTTGTCGATGACGAGCAGCTCGCTCATGTGGTCCATCACCTTTCCGAGCGCGCGCCGGCGGGTCTGTGCGAAGTCGTACGCCAGCGTCACTTGCCCCGGCTCCTCGCTCTCGTCGGCGAGCACCGCCGAGATGTCCGACCCCACTAAGGAATTCCCGGATTTGAGGTGGTGGTCCAAAAATGCGAGCGGCTGGTCGGCGGCGAGCGTTTCGAGCCACATCGAGAGCTTCGCCAGCTCGACGGCCATCCCGTTGACGTCCACACCATAGATGCACTCCCGGGAGATCGTCCGCCGGACCAGCTCCTCGTCGAACAGCGATCCCGATTCGAGCTCCCGCACGCGCTCCATCATCGCGTCGGCGAGATAGCCCGTCGCCTTCGTGAGGAAGTGCCCGCTGCCCATCGCCGGATCGAGGATTTTGAGATCGGTCACGCGCTCCCAGAACGCGATCACGTACTCCTGGGTGCCCGGTTCCGCCTCCAGTTCGGCAAGTTCGTCCTCGATCTCCTCCAGGAGCGGTCCGACGGTCTCCTCGACGATGTACGTCACCACGTAGTCGGGCGTGTAGTACGCCCCCGTGGCCTTGCGCTCACCGTCGTCGTTCACCACGTAGAGCTCGCCCTGTTCGACCGTTTCGACCGCCTCGGCCACGCTCACCTCGTCGGCTGGCTTCCAGACCTGTCCGCCGTCGCCGGAAACGGCGGCCTGCGCTTCGGGCGCGACGGCGAACTCGTGTTCGAGCAGCCCCTCGTAGATCGTTCCCAGATGCCGCGTATCGAGATCGGCGTAGTCCGCGGCGACGTGGCCCTCGTCGGTCTCGGTGGTCGACAGCCGATAGATCACCTCCGCGAGATGGCGGTCCGACACCTCGTTTTCCGCGAGAAACTCGTGACTTCCCTCGTCGAACAGCCCACCGTTGTACGCGGGGATTCCCAGGTCGTCGTTGCCCGAATCGACGAGCGCGAAGAGGTCCTCCAGCCGGCTCCATAGCCCGGTCGAGTGGGAGGAAAACTCCCGCTCGAAGTCTGTCTCGTCGGCGCGCTCGCCCACCTCGTCGATGACCTCGTACCGGAGTTCGTCGAGACTGAAGTTCTCCTCGTACTCCGACGCTGCATGCGGATCGTCGGGATCGATCAGGCCGCGCGATTCCGCGTAGAGCACGAACATCAGCCGATAGAGCAACACCAGCGACTGTTCCTTCAGGTCCGCGAGGCGCTCTTCGTTCGCGGGATCGATATCCAGTGTGTTGGTCTCGACGAACCCCTCGCCGAGCACCCGCAGCGCCGTGAACACGTTGTCCTGGAGATCCTCGCCGAGTTCCTGCGCGGCGGTCTCGCTCTCGGACCACACCCTGTCGAGAAACGTCGTCCCACCCGATTCCCGGAACGCGGCCGGCCGGAAGAAGACGTAGAAATACTTGAACACCTCGACGCTGCCGGTTTCGAGCAGATCGACCAGATCGACCTCGTAGTAGGTCTCGGTCTCGTAGTCCTTCGTCCCGTAGAGCCGCCACTTCTTCCCGTTCGTCAGGATCCCCCACGAGACCGATTCCGGCGTGTGTTCGAGGTAGTATTTGATCTGATGGGAGGCGTCCCGATAGGAGCGCTGCTCGCTGAAGCGCGTGGTGAAATCGGCGTCCCACTGCTTGGCTTCGAGTACCGACAGCGATTGCCCGTAGATTCCGGCGTACTCTCCGTCGGCTTTCATCGCCGCGGCGGCACGCCGATCGTCAGCGGAATCGTATAGCGCCCGGTCGATCGACCCGCGTGCGTCGAGGATCGGCGTCTCGGGGAGCGACTCGTAGCCCAGAACCGAGAGCACCTCGTCGATCCAGTGTCGCCGGAGCGGGTCCTCGTCGTAGCTTTCGAGCGTCCCCCGTTCGGCCTCGTAGAGCGCCTGCAGCTCCTCGAAGGCCTGTTCGGCCGCCTCGTCGCAGTCCCACTCGTCCAGCCCGAAGACGCGCTCGTCGAGGTAGTAGCCCGAAAAGAGGTTCGAGTTCCGATACCGACCCGGAAGCGTCGCCTGACTCATTATCCCTCCATCCAGCATCGGCATGCATGAAACCAGGTGATCCGCGCCGGCCCGATCGCCGGACGGTATATACCCCTCCGCGACGAACGCTAACTATGCCCGTCCCAGGCTACGACCCGGAGGACCTCGACGCCCAGCTCGAAGCGAGCGCCGGCAAGGATGAGCTTCGCGCACGGATGACCGACGAGGAGTTCCGGCGATACGAGGAGGGCGAACATCTGATCGACCTGCTCGACGAGGACGAGATCGACGAACTCCTGCAATCGTAGCCGACCCATCCGAACGGTTTTGTCGCCGACCGTCCATCAAACTCCGTGGACTACACGACACTCGGCGCGACCGGCCTCACGGTCTCGGAACTCTGCTTCGGCACGTGGCGCTTCGGCAAGCGCACCGGCGACGTGCTCGAAACCGACGAGGAACAGGCCCACGAGCTGCTCGATCGCGCGGCCGATCACGGCATCAACTTCATCGACACCGCGAACGTCTACGGCGATCCCTCGGGCACCGCCGAGGAGTACATCGGCAACTGGCTCGACGACCGCGATCGCAACGACTACGTGCTCGCCTCGAAGGTCTACTTCGACTACGGCGACGGTCCGAACGAGAGCGGGCTCGGTCGCAAACACATCCGCACGCAGATCGAGGGCACCCTTGACAGGCTCGGCACCGACTACCTCGATCTCTACTACATCCACCGCTTCGACGAGGACACACCGATCCGCGAGACGCTCAGAACCCTGAACGACCTCGTGCGCAAGGGGAAGGTCAACTACCTCGGAGCCTCGACGATGGCCGGCTGGCAGCTCACGAAGGCGCTCTGGCAGTCCGACGTCGAGAACCTCGAACGGTTCGACGTCACCCAGCCGCTCTTTCACGCCGCCTACTACGAGGACGTCGAGGAGTACCTGGACGTCTGCGCCGACCAGGACCTCGCCGTCTGCCCGTACTCGCCGCTCGCCGGTGGCTTCCTCACCGGAAAGTACGAACGCGCCGGTGAGGGCGTCCACGACGTCGAGTCGCCCGACGGCTCGCGGGGCACCTTCGACGAGTTCTTCGACGACTACTACGTCTCCGAGCGCGGCTGGGACGTACTCGATACGGTCCGCGAGATCGCCGACGAGCTCGACGCCAGCCCGCCACAGGTCGCGCTGCGCTGGCTGATCGAGCGAGAGGAATTCACCTGCGTGCCGATCGTCGGTGCGCGCACGACCGACCAGCTCGACGAGAACGTCGGTGCGGTCGATATTGCCCTCAGCGACGACCAGCGCGGGCGCATCGACGCCGCACGCGAAGGCGAACAGTAACTCAGCTGTCGGTCGCGTTCGGCGCTTGCCCGGTTTCGAGACCCTCCTCCTCGGGCAGGGTTTCCGTCTCGTCGAATGGCGTCGCCGTCTCTTCGGGCGGTTCCTGACCAGTTTCGAGTGCCTCGCCCTCGGTCGCCCCGGTGTCAGCACCCGATCCGGCGGCCGCGTCCGTTCCGGGGTCGCCGCTACCGCTGTCGGTGCCCTCGCCATTGCCGCTTCCGTTACCGCCATCGGTGCCCGAACAGCCTGCGAGCACGGCGAATCCGGTGGTGCTCGCCGTGGCAAGTCCCGCGAGGTACGATCGTCGATCCATATCGTTCATCCAGATCAGGAGAACGAACAAAAGCGTTCTGCGATCGCGATGATCCGGCCGTGGCGTTTAGTGCGCACGTCGCCAACCGCCGTCGATGGCGTCCGACGACTACCGCGACATCCGCTCGATCGCCGTCCATCGGGAGGACGTCGTGACGGCCCTCGAAGCGAACCAACAGGGAGATTCGGGGGCGGTGCTGCGGGTGACGCCGCCGTTCAGCGGACGGATGCGTGCTCGTCTCCACGTCGAGCACACGGACGAGTACGACGCGACGCCGGCACCGATCCACGTCCCACCGTCGCGACTCGTCGCCGATCCGCCCACGTATCCGACACCCGATGCGACCGAGGAACGACTGCGGAGCGATGATGACATCGACTACACCGTCGATCGCCACCACGAGCGCCACGCGGCAGCGGTGGCGAGCTGGCGCGAGAGCGTCGCGGACGCCATCGCCGAGTCGGTGACGCTCGACGGCGCGTTCGGTTCCCAACGGGTCGCCGTCACGGTGCTCGGCTAGTCGCCACGTTTTATCCGTCGGCCCGCGGAGGACGGAGCATGACCGACGAACCGTCGATACTCAGCCACGAGGAGCGCGCGGTCGCGGCCGCGCTCGCGGCGGGCACCGACCCGGTGACGATCGCCGACGAGCGCGACAGTTCCGTCACGGAGATCGAGGCCGCCGTCGATCGCATCCGCGAGAAGACCGAGCGCGCGTTCGCCACGCTCGCCGAGAGTCCGTTCACGGACGATCTCGCCGCCGATCTCGATGCCGACCGCCGTGCCGAACTCCGTGCCGCGCTCGACGACGCCTGACTGCACTCGTCGGCGATTTTCACTCGCTGGAGAAAACACCGCGGAGCCGTGGGAGCTCGTTGGCGATGGCACGGCGCTTCAGGAGGACGAACCCGGTGAAGATGATCACGAAGCCGACGACGGTGACGGCGTCGATGACCTCGCCGAGGAAGAGCGCACCGGAGATCGCCGCGAACACCGGTGCGACGTAGGAGACGAGGTTGATCTCGACCGGGCCGAGCCGGGAGAGCAGATCGAAGTAGATGAGGAAGCCGATCGCGCTCGAGGCGACCGAGAGGTAGACGAGCGCCGTGATTCCGGGCACCGCGATCTCGACGCCCGCGAGCGATTCGGCCGAGAGCGCGCTCGCGGCGTGTAACACGACAGCGCCGATCACCATCGACCAGGCCTCCATCGTCGGTGCGGGCAGCGACGCGGAGACCCGTTCCGTGAAGACGCTGCCGAGCGCGAAGGAGACGGCCGCCGCGAAGACGAACGCCTTCGGGACGAGATCGCCGCCGAGGAGGCTCTCGGGCGTCGGCCGCGTCAGGACGGCGACGCCGACCAGTCCGAGGAGGATACCGACGACACCGACCGCCGAGAGGCGCTCACTCGGGAGGAACGCACGGGCGAACGCCGGCGTCAACACCGGCGAGAGGCTGACGATGACCGCCGCGACCGCACTCGTGGTGTTCTGCTCGCCGATAAATAGTAGGGCGTGATAGCCCGCGATGATGAAGACGCCGCCGACGGCGACGAGCAGCCACTCCTTCGTCCCCTGTGGTCGCAGGCGATCGGTCACGACGGCCGCGTAGCCGAGCATGATGACGGCAGCGAGATCGAAGCGAAACGCCGCGAACAGAACCGGCGGGAAATAGGATAGTCCGGCCTTGATAGCCATGAACGCGGTGCCCCACAGCCCTGCGAGAACGACGAACGCGACGAAATTGCGATAGCGCATGACCGATTTCCGATTGGCCATCGTCTGAACGTTTCGCTCTCGGCACGTGCCGCCATATCATTTAAGTCACGAGGGTGCCAAATCGGTGCATGGCCGCCTACGGTCGGCCGACATTACGTGATCTCTTCGATGACTCGCCCACCCCGCACATCGCCCACCCGCCGCGAACCCACCACCGTGGGTTCTACGTTGCCACCGACGGCTCCTTTCGCGCCACGGGCGGCGGTCTCGGCGTCGTCATCGAAACTCGCGACGGCGAGCGCGTCGCCCGAATCGCCCTGCCGGATCGTGCGCCGGACAACAACGTCGCCGAATACCGCGCGCTCCACCTCGGCCTCGACGTACTCGCCGCCAGAGCGCCGCGTGACGCCCGCATCGGCGTCCTCGTCGATCACGACGTGCTCGCGGCCAACGCTAACCGAGCGCTGCTCGCGACCGACGACGGCTGGCGTCCCGACGAACCGCTCTCAGTGCCCGAAGATTCCCGCCACCACTGGCGCGGTATCCAGGCACGCCTCCACGGGTTCGCCGACTGCCGAGTCGCACGCATCCGGAGCGCGGAAAACCCCGCCCATCCGCTCGCGAACGCCCCACAGCAGTACAGCCACGTCAACGACGAAGCGAACCGCTGCGTGCTTCCAACCGCCGTCGACACCGACGAGCTGATACCGCCACCCTCGCGCGCCGATCGCCCCGCGAGCGACTGAAACCCACTTTTTTACTCCTCGGGTGCGCTCGCCTGCGGCTCGCGCACCACTCGTCGCAAAAACCTGGACTAAAAAGCCCTGCTCACTCGTTTCGCTCGTTCGCAGTGAACCGCGCTCGCTCCACTCGCGCGGACACTCTACCAGCACAGCAGAAGCCCTCGGCTCCTCGCTACGCTCGGAGCCTCGCCCTTCATCCACCAGGACAGCACTGCAACCGCGCCGCGGCTGGCGACCGCGTGCTTCGGCAATCGCCATCGGCCCTCATTTATCCGTCGGCGATCGTAGCCGATCCATGAACGAAACGCGCCGCGCGGTGCTCGCTGCCATCGCCGACGAGGCGGTGTCCGGGCCCGACCTCGCGGCCCGCCTCGACGTCTCGCGCGCAGCGGTCTGGAAACACATCGAGGCGCTGCGCGAGGCGGGCTTCACGATCGAGAGCGACGGCGGCTACCGGTTGGTCGCGGTCCCCGACTACGGCGGCCCGGCGATCGAGTTCGGTCTCGATGCCCCGTTCACGATCGACTATCACGACAGTCTCCCGAGCACGAACGCTCGAGCGCGCGAACTCGCCGCCGAAGACGAAACGGACGTCGCGGTGGTCGCGAACGAACAGACCGGCGGCCGGGGGCGACTCGATCGGGCGTGGCGCTCGCCGCCCGGTGGCATCTGGCTGAGCGTGCTCTGTCGGCCCGATCTGCCGCCGGCCCACGCACCCGTGCTGACGCTCGCGGCGGCGGTCGCGGTCACGGAAATCGCCCGAGAGCACGGCGTCGAGGCGGGTATCAAATGGCCGAACGACGTGCTCGTCGGGGACGAAGAAACGAAGCTCGCGGGCATCCTCACCGAGATGGAGGGCGAGGCCGATCGCGTCTCGTGGGTCGTCGTCGGTATCGGCATCAACGTCGATCCGGCGGGGCTCCCCGAGGATGCGACCGGGTTGCGCGCCCACGCGACGGACGTCGACCGGCGCGCGTTCGTCCAGGATCTCCTCGAACGGTTCGCTGCGCTCCGTGCGGACCCGGAGGAAGCGCTCGCGGCGTGGCGCGAGCACGCGCTCACGCTCGGCCAACGAGTGCGCGTGAGCACTGGCGACGGGACGATCGTCGGGACGGCACGCGACGTGGAGTTCCCCGGTACACTAGTCGTGGCGACCGACAATGGACCAGTGCGCGTTCATGCCGGCGACTGCGAACACCTGCGCCCCGCTTAGGTGTCGTTCTCGATATCGGCTTCGGCGTCGACGTCCGAGCGCTTCGGCACGCGGACGGTGAGAACGGGGACTTCCGAGGTGCGGACGACGCGCTCGGCGACGCTGCCCAGGAGGAGGCGGTCGATACCGCCGCGGCCGTGTGTCCCCATCACGATGAGATCACAGCCGCCCTCGTCGGCGTAATCGACGATCTCGGCGCTCGGGCGGCCATCGAGCAGGACGCGTTCGGTGAGGCGACCGTCCGCGTGCTCCGCGGCTCGATCGAGCGCCGCCTCGCCCTGCTCGTTCATCATCGCGTCCAGCCCGCCGACCGTCGTATCGCCCGGCAGTCCGCTGTAACCCGCCGTGTTAATGACGTACAGCGCGTGAAGCTCGGCGTCGTGTGCGGCGGCGAGGGCGGTGGCATGCTCCAGGACGGTGTCGACCTCCGGTGAGCCGTCGGTCGGCACGAGAATGCGCTCGTACATACGTCAGCGTTCGCACCAGTTGGTGTTAACTGTTGGCACCATCGTCGGGGAGCACTACCCGCTCGACATCGCCGACACCGGCCCGACGGACCACCGCCCGCACCGGATCGCGCGCGCCGGCGAGATTATGAGAGTCACTATCAAGTACGCACAGCCGCGCCGTGTTGCCCGTCTCGATAGCCACGTCCACATCGAGCAGTTCCGCACCGTTGATCGTCGCCATCCGCAGGATCTCGTGGGCCGAGAGGTCGGTGAGTTTCGCGGTGAATTCCATCTCGCGGAACATGGAGGCGCTGTTGAGCATCGCGTTGTCGGTCCCGAGCGCCACGGTCGTGTGCTCGGCGAGCTCCGCGATCGGCGGGAGACCGACACCGGTCACGAGGTTCGAGCGGGGACAGACGACGACCGGCCAGCCCTCCTCGTCGAGCCGGTCGAGATGGTTCGACTGGACGTAGACCATGTGGACGAGGAAGTCGGGATCGAGTTCGAACGCCGCGTCGATGTCGTCGGCATCGCGCTCGCCGGCGTGGATGCCGAACAGTTTTCCTGCTTCGCGGGTCGCTTCGCGCTCGTCGGCGAAATCGGCGTCGCGCGCGCCACTTGCACCGAACCCGTCGCTGGCCTCCATCGCCGCGATCGACTCACGGCCGAGTACTGTCGCGTCGACGGGCAGGTCGGTGAGTGCGTCCTCGATCGCGCGCACGCCCTCGACGCCACCTTCGCGGAACTCGCAGAAGGCGGCCGTCCCACCGTCGTGCATGAACTGGATCGTTCGCTCCATCGCGGCGACGAGTTCCTCGTGGCTCGCTTCCCGGAGCAGCCGGTGTTTCAGGCCGTCGGGAGGTGCGACGAGTTCGTCGAGGCTCAGCCCGCCGCCGGCCTCCTTGGCGATCGAATCGCCGATGTGGGTGTGCGCGTTGACGAACGCCGGCGAGACGATCCGGTCGGCGTCGGTCGTGGTCTCCTCGATGGCTTCGATGCGGCCGTCCTCGACGACGATGCGCCCCTCGATCGGCTCGAACTCGTGGCCCCTGAGAATCGTGCCCTCGATTTCCATGCCCGCGTTCGGTCGGCGTTCGCCTTGAATCGCACTGTCGTTAGCGCTCACATTCTCACCACTGTGGTCGGCGCGCGCTCGTGCTCGTGTGCGAACGAAGTGAGCACCGAGCGCGAACATTGCGCGAGGGATGAGCGAACGAGCAACGCGAGTGAGCGAATCGGTTGGGGAGGTATGTGGGCTGTGGCGGTGTGGTCGTATCCGCGCGAACGGAGTGAGCGGGATTCGCCGCTCGCGCGGTTTGCGAGCGGTTCTTTTTAGTCCAGGTTTTTGCGAGTAGTGAGGGACCTTCGGTCCCTCGTACCATGCGAGCGGGCCTTCGGCCCGCGAGCAGAGAGCGGTGCGCGCTCCGCGCGCACCCGACGAGTAAAAAAGTGGGTCGAAAGCCATTAACGGTCCCCGCGTACATCTGGGTGCGATGGCCGGTGGTCAGCGTCGTGCGTCGTTGTTTTCAGTGCGCAAGATCCTCGCCATCGGCTGGGTGACGGTCGCGACGGTGGTGTTCTTCAACGTCTTTCTCAAGTACGTCAACGGTCAGTTGCTCGGCAACGCCCGTGGCGTGCCGGAGTTCTGGCCGGTCAGCATCTTTTCGTTTCGAATCGGTCAGTTGCGTCCCGGGTGGGCGATCCCAACCCTGATCGCCGCAATCGTCGTGTTCGCGCTGACCGTGGCGTATCTCCGTCGCGGTGGCACCAGCATCGTGCCGATCGTGGTCGCCGGGGTCGTGCTGGTGGTGCTCTCGAACCTGCTGCACGGGATCAATCACGGGTTCGTCGCGCCGCTGGCCACGCGCGAGGGCTACTATCAGCTCGCGCCGCAGGTCGTCGATCCGCTCGCGTTCGTCGGGAACTACGAGGCGAACCAGCTGTCCTACGTCGTCCACGCGAAGACCCATCCGCCGGGGGCGGTGCTCACGTTCACGTTTCTCGCTCGGTTGTTCGGCTCGCGTGCGGCCGTCGCGCTCGCCGTCGCGCTCGTCTCGGTCCCGACCTCTGCGTACCTGTTCTACCGACTGGTCGGGACGTACTACCGACGGAGCGTCGCCCGGTACACCACGCTGCTGTTCGTGCTCCTCCCGGCGGTACAGATCTACTATCTGGCCTCGCTCGACGCGCTCATTACGACGCTCGTGCTCGCCACGATCTACCTGTTCACCCGCGAGTCGCGGTGGACGACCCTCTGTGCGTTCGTCCCGCTGCTCGTCGTCTCCTTTCAACTATTCTTGTTCGTCTTCGTGCTCCCCGTGCTCGCAGGGGTCGCGTTCTTCCGGCGGGAGAAGATCGCACCGCTGGTCGGGATCGTCCTCGGGATCGGTGGGTTCTACCTGCTCGTCGACGCGACGCTCGGCTACAACTACCTTGAGAGTTTTCTCATCGCCTCGAACCAGCAGAACCCCGGCGGGTTCATGCTGCTGGCCGAGCCGGCGCGCTACGTCCTCACCCGGTTCGAGGACGTCGCCGAACTCGCGCTGTTCCTCACGCCGTTTCTGTGTCTGCTCGCCGTGCGCGGACTGGGCGCGCTCTGGCGGGACGTGGGTGGTCGACGGCTCGCGACGAACACCCGCGAGCGCGAGCCGCTCGTGATGGCCGGGGTCGCCCTCGTCGGGTTCGCCGCGCTGCTCGCGGCGGGCGTCTATCACACTGGCGAGACCGCCCGCGGCGCGATGTTCATGTATCCCTTCCTCCTGCTCCCGGTCGCGGCCGCCATCGATCGCCTCGACGCGATGTGGCGGGCGAAGGGGTTGCTCGCGGCGGCGGTGTTCGGTCAGTCGCTCGTGATGCAGCTGATCGGCAACTATCTCTGGTGATCCTTCGCGCCGGTCAGGGGTTGCCGGGCGACGAGCGCGCAGTCGAACACGGGCTGCTCGGCGAGGTGGCGCACCACGAGATGGCGGCGACTGCCGGTGAGCCCCGGCCGTTCGATGTCGCCGGCGGTGAACCGTTCGGGTAGCGACTCGTACAGTTCCCACAGATCGTCGAAGCGATCGAAGACCTTGCGGTGGCCGGACGAATCGGCACCGCGCCGTGCGACGACGTACGAGCCATCGGGGCGGTGCGTGCCGACAGTGTGGACGAACGCGCAACGCTCGGTCAGCGCCCCGTCGAGCGCGCGGCGCAGCGAGGCAGCGGTACCTCTATCGAGTTCGTGCGAGCGCCCACCGAACGAGACGACGACCGTTTCGTCCGTCGTTCGAACCGTTACCTCATCGCCGGAGAATTTCTCGACCAGGAGCGTGCTGACTCCGTGCCATACGCACTCTGGACCCCACAGCGACTTAAATCCCATCGACGGTTTCGACGGTGGTTCGCCAGCGCCTATCTCAGCACGCCGATCGCGGACCATCAGGGGTGGTCCGGCGGATACCCGCGCTTTTGAGGCCGGCCGCTCTACCACGCTCATGCGCATCCGTGGCGAGCGCGAGTGCAAGGACTGCGGGACGCGGTGGTCGTACTACGAGACCGGGACGCCGGACTGCCCGAACTGCGGTAGCCTGCACAGCGTCGGCGTCGGCGATCGTGCACAGCACACCGCGGGCACGGCCACGCTCGATCTCTCGCCGGCGCGCAACCTGCTCGATGGCGGGGATGGGGACGTGCGCGCCGCGGCCGAACGCGCCGCCGAGGACTGCCGGACGTTCGCCCGCCAGCACGGCTTCATCGACGCGGGCGAACTCGCGCCGCTCGACGAGACCTACGTCGGCGCGCTCGAACTCCGCACGGTCGCCGACGAACTCGCACGCACGATGCGGACGAGCGATGCGGAGGAAGCGTACTTTCTCGCACTACTGGGCGGCGTCGACGACGGCGAGCGCCCCGCCCCCGCCGAGGTTCCCGAATCGCTCCGGGCGGCCCGCGGACTGGCTGCAGCGAAAGCCGTCAAGGAGTACCGCAGCGACGTGAGTTCGTATCTCGACGACCAGCCCGACGAGGCAGCGCGAGCGGCGTTCGGCACGCTCGGCGAACACCGAAAACGCATCGAGGCGCTCGACGGCGACGTGCCGCCCGCAACCGCCGATCGGCTCGTTCGGGTCGCACGCGAACTGGGAGCCTATCTCCGGGAGGGCGACGAGAGCGCGCTCGTGACCGCCCGCGACCGTCTTTCACGGCTCGGCTGACCCGGCACGTGTCGGCAGCGCCGTTTAGTCACGGGTCCACGAAACGGGGACCGATGACCGACATCGGCTACACCCTCTCGACCGAGGAGTTCGGCCCGAACGAACTCGTCTCGCAGGCGAAACGCGCGGAGGCGGCCGGCTTCGACTTCCTGTCGAGCTCCGATCACTACCATCCCTGGGTGAGCGCTCAGGGTGAGGCCCCGTTCGTCTGGAGCGTGCTCGGCGGTGTCGCCGAGGCCACCGACGAGATCGACGTGGGGATCGGCGTCAACTGTCCGATCATGCGGATCCACCCCGCCGTGGTGGCCCACGCGGCCGCCACGGCTGGCGCGATGCTCGACGGGCGCTTTTTCTTCGGCGTCGGCACCGGCGAGCGCCTGAACGAACACGTCACCGGCGAGCACTGGCCGCCCCATCGCGTCCGTCTCGAGATGCTCGACGAGGCGATCACGGTCATCCGAAAGCTCTGGGAGGGCGGCCAGACGAGCCACTACGGCGAGCACTACACCGTCGAGAACGCGCGCCTGTTCACCCTGCCCGACGAGCTCCCGCCGATCGTGGTCTCGGCGTTCGGCGAGCGTGCGGCGAGCGCCGCCGGCGACCTCGGCGACGGGTTCTGGTCGGTCGGTCCGCGCGGGAACCTGGTCGACCGGTACGAGTCCGCGGGCGGTTCGGGCCCGACCTACTGCCAGCTCCACGCCTGTCACGCCGACAGCGAGCAGGAAGCCGTCGAGACCGTTCACGAGGTGTGGCCGAACTCCGGGCTGCCTGGCGAGCTCGGTTCGCAGCTCCCCACACCCGCCCACTTCGAGCAGGCAACGCAGATGGTGTCGAAAGAAGACATTCGCGAGGGCTCGATCGTCACCGCGCCCGATCCCGACGAGCATATCGACAGCATCCAGCAGGCCATCGACGCGGGTTACGATCACGTCTACACCCACCAGATCGGCGACGACCAGCAGGCGCTCATCGATCTCTACGAGGAGGAGATCCTCCCGAGTTTCGAGTGATCCTCCGATTTCCATTGCCGGCGCTCGGACACATCCGTTGCGTGATTAGACAGCTTTTTCGGGGTTTCGGCCCTATCTATTCGTATGTCTGATAGCACGGATAGGGTCGGTAGACGTACGTTTTTGTACGGTGCAGGAAGCATCGCGCTCACGAGCGTGCTCGCCGGCTGTAGCGGCGGTTCGGGCGGCGACAACGGCTCCGGAAACGGAACGGGAACGAAGGGTGGAACCGCCACCGAGGCCGCAACTGACACCGCAGCAAACACCGAGAGCGGGACCGAACTGACGGACAGCGATACCGACACCGACACTGATACCGAAACGAAAACCGACAGCGCTACAGAAACCGACGACGAGACGGAAACGGACGCCGATACCGAAACTGGAACTGAGACGGAGGAGCCGGAGACGGACGACGATGACGATGATGACGATGACGACGAAAACTACGACGGACGCGATTCCGAGCGTCTGACGTACGGCGAGATCCGGCAGCAGCCGCCGAGTACGCTGGACAATCTCAACCAGGAATACGTCGAACTCATCAACGCGAGCGGATCGACGATCGATCTCTCGGGCTACACCATCACCTACGGCGACGGCGCGACGTACACCTTCGACGACGGTTTCGAACTCGCCGTCGATCAGCCCGTCACCGTTCACACCGGCAGCGGCGACGACAGCGACACCGACGTCTACGTCGGTCGCGACGAGGTCGCTCTGGACTACCAGGGCCCCGACAAGGTCACAGTGAAGAACGCGGACGGTACCGTCGTGCTCGAAGCGACCGCCTGAGAAACGGATTTTTCACGGCAGGGAGACATCGACGTCCTCCTGCTGGCTCGCGGCTTTCACGGTGTTGTAGAGCAGCATTGCGCGCGTCATCGGGCCGACACCGCCCGGCACAGGAGTGATCGCACTCGCCTTCTCCTTCGCCGAGTCGAACTCGACGTCGCCGACGAGCTCGTACCCCTTCTCGGTGTCGGCATCGACGCGGTTGACGCCGACGTCGATCACCGTCGTGTCGTCCGAGAGCATCGAGCCGTCGACGAGTTCGGGTGCGCCGACCGCCGCGACGACGATATCAGCTCGCCGGGTCTTGTCGGCGAGGTCCTCTGTTCGGGAGTGACAGACGGTGACGGTGGCGTTGCCGCCGTCGGTCTTCTGGACGAGGAGGTTCGCGAGCGGCTTGCCGACGATGCGCGAGCGCCCGACGATGGTGACGTCCTTCCCTTCGGGATCGACGTCGGCCGCGTCGAGCAGTTTCTGCACGCCGTGGGGCGTACAGGGTTTGAACCGGGCGTCGCCGGCGACGAGCCGGCCGACGTTCTCGGGATGGAACCCGTCGACGTCCTTTGCCGGACTGATCCGCCGGATGACCTCCCGGTAGTCGATCTGGTCCGGTACTGGGTCCTGGACGAGATAGCCGTGAACACTCGAATCGTCGTTGAGGTCGGCGATCGTGTCGTACAGCTCGTCGGGTGCGGCGTCGCCATCGAGCTCGACGTGGATGCCGTTCATCCCGATCTCCTCGCAGTCGCGCTGTTTCATCGAGACGTAGGTCTCGCTCGCGGGGTCGTCGCCGACCAGCACCGTCGCGAGCCCGGGCGTGACGCCCGCGTCGCCGAGCGTGTCGACGCAGTCCTCGAGATCGGCGCGAATCCCGTCGGCGACGGCGTTGCCGTCGATGACGTTCGTCATAGAGGGCAGCGGATTGCCGCACTAATCAACACTCGGGTCCAGTGATCCACACGCCTAACCGACTCGGCGTGCTCGACCCGATGGAACGAAAGTATGATATATACTGAACGCCTATTCAGTATCGATGGCAGACAGTACCAGTTTGAGCGGATTCGAGGACGCAGTCGCGATCGTCACCGGCGCGAGCTCGGGCATCGGCCGTGCGTCGGCCGAGCGCATCGCCGCCGAGGGCGCGAGTGTGGTCATCGCCGACGTCGACCGTGAGGGCGGCGAGGAGACCGTCGAGCGGATCGAGAACGACGGCGGTGAGGCGATGTTCGTCGACGTCGACGTCTCCGACGAGTCGTCGGTCGAGGCGATGGTCGAGGAGACCGTCGACACCTACGGCGGACTCGACATCGCGCACAACAACGCCGGCATCAGCCCGTCGTACGCGCCGACGGCCGACGTCTCGGTCGAGGATTGGGAGCAGGTGATCGACATCAACCTCACGGGTGTCTGGCAATGTCTCAAGGCCGAACTCCCCGCGATGGTCGAGAGCGGCGGCGGTGCGATCGTCAACACCGCCTCGATCGGCGGGCTCGTCGCCAGCGGCAGCGCGCCCTACACCGGCAGCAAACACGGTGTCGTCGGGCTCACGAAGACCGCCGCAGTCGAGTACGGTGGCCAGGGCGTTCGGGTCAATGCGATTTGCCCGGGCGTCGTCGAGACGCCGATGCAGCAGCAGGCGAGCGAGGACTCCACCGAGGCCGTCGACGCAGTCACCGAGGCGCAGGCGCTCGACTGGATGGCCGATCCCGCGGAGATCGCCAACGCCGCCGCGTGGCTCTGCTCTGACGAAGCCTCGTTCGTGACGGGCCACCCCCTCGCGGTCGACGGCGGACTGGTCGCCCAGTAACTCTCACGGACCGGGCCGTACAGCACCGAACGGGTGAACACGAGTTCGCTATTATTTTGCGTCGCCCGAGCTCCCTGTTGGTCACGGGTATCGTTCCGACGAGGACTGCATCGCCGGCAGATGATGCTGGTTGGAATAGGGGTTCTCCCTCGTTTCGATATCCGGGACAACAGCACCGCCGACGCGAAAACGAGTAGCCGAACGTGTCAGTACAGAGGATGACGGTCGACGAGTGCGTCCACGTCGGCCGAGACTTCCTCGCGGACGCCCTCGTCGTCGGGGGCATCGATGACGCGCGCGATGCAGTCGGCGACCTCCCGGCAGGCCTCGGCGTCGAAGCCACGGGTGGTGAGCGCGGGCGTGCCCGCACGAATCCCGCTGGCGACGAACGGGCTGCGGGTCTCGCCGGGCACCGTGTTGGCGTTGAGGATAATTCCTACGTCCTCCAGGGCTTCCTCGACCTCCTTTCCTGTGGTATCGGGATGAGAATCGCGCAGATCACAGAGCACGAGGTGGGTGTCGGTTCCACCCGAGACCAGCGAGAGCCCGTGCTCCTGCATGCGGTCGCCGAGCGCCCGAGCGTTCTCGACGACCTGATCGATGTAGTCGTCGAATCCGGGATCGAGCGCTTCGCCGAAGCCGACGGCCTTGCCCGCGACGTTGTGCATCAGCGGCCCGCCCTGCATGCCGGGAATGATCGCTGAATCGATGTCGTCGCCGTACTCCTCGCGGGCCATCACGATGCCGCCGCGGCCCGCACGGATCGTCTTGTGCGTGCTGCCGGTGACGAAGTCCACGGTGCCAACGGGCGAGGGATGGGCACCCGTCGCGACGAGACCGGTGATGTGGGCGATGTCGGCGAGATGGTAGGCGTCGACCGCGTCGGCGATCGCCTGAAAGCTCTCCCAGTCGATCTCGCGGGGGTAGGCCGAAAAGCCCGTGACGAGCATGTCGGGTTCGAACTCGTGGGCGTGGTCTTCGATCTCGTCGAAGTCGAAGCGTCCCGTATCGGGGTCGATTTCGTAATGTTCGACGTCGTAGACCTTCCCGGCGAAGTTCATCGGGTGGCCGTGTGAGAGATGGCCGCCGTGTGAGAGATCGAGCGAGAGGATCTTGTCGCCGGGTTCGAGCGCGGCGTGGTAGACGGCCATGTTCGCCTGCGAGCCGGCGTGGGGCTGGACGTTGACGTACTCGGCCCCCCAGAGTTCCTTCGCGCGGTCGATGGCCAGCTGTTCGACCTCGTCGGCGTACTCGCAGCCGCCGTAGTAGCGCGAGCCGGGGTAGCCCTCGGCGTACTTGTTGGTGAGCGCGCTGCTCTGGGCCTCCATCACCGCCTCGCTGACGTGATTCTCGCTCGCGATCATCGTCAGCGTCTCGCGCTGGCGGTCGACCTCGCCGGCGAGCGCGTCGGCGACTGCCGGATCCGTCTCGCGCACGTGCTCGTACTCCATACCCCGGTTCCCGGCCCCATCGTCAATACAGTATCGGTACGGCAACGCTCAGCACGACCGCCGGCCGCCGCAAAACCGCCGCCACCGCAAACGCCGGGTCTTTTCCGACGGGGTGCGTGGCTCGGCCATGAACGTCGGCATCGTCGGCTCCGGTCCTGCCGTCGAAGGCATCGAGACAGCACTCGGTGACACCGAAACGAACCGAATCGACCCGGCCGCTATCCCCGAACCGAACCTCGCGATCGTCGTCGACGCCGCGGGTGCACCGGTCTTCGAGGAAGCGAACGAGCTCGCCCGTGAGAGCTCGACACCGTGGCTCGCGGTCGAACTCGGCGGTGTCGGCGGCCGCGCGGTCTGTGAGGCTGCCATCACCGGGTTCGGTCCCGAGACGGCCTGCTATAACTGTCTGCGTACGCGTGTCGCGGCGAGTGGTGACAGCACGGATAGCACGAACGGCGCGGACGAGGACGAAGCAGATGAGCCGAGCACCGACCCCGCGACCGCCCGGCTGGCCGGCGCACGCGCGGGCTACGAGGCCGGCCGACTGCTTGCGGGCGAGCGGTCGCCTGTCATGGGTGGGGTCGTCGAACTTCCACACGCCGAGCGGGGACTCCTCCCGGTGCCAGACTGCGACTGTACCGACGAGCGCGATCGGGAGCTTCGACGCGGAGACGAGGATCGTGGTCTCGACGATGCACTCGGACGGGCCGAGGCCGCCCTCGACGAGCGCGTCGGCATCGTCACCGAGGTCGGCGAGATCGCCTCCTTCCCTGCACCGTACTACCTCGCACGAGTGGGCGAGACGGCGGGTTTCAGTGATGCGAGCGCAGCGAGCGAGGCCGCAGGCGTCGCCGCCGATTGGGACCGCGCGTTCATGAAGGCGCTCGGCGAGGCGCTCGAACGGTACAGCGCCGGCGTCTATCGCACCGGGGCGTTCGAGCACGGTGCGTCGGCGGAGATCGAGGGAGCCGTTCCGCCGTCATTGTTCGTACTGCCGGAGAGTACGGAGACGGATGCGACGGCGTCGATCCCGTGGATTCCCGGCGAGAACCTCGCGACCGGCGATTCGGTCCGTCTGCCGGCGGAGTTCGTGCAGTTCCCGCCGCCGGAGCACCGTCACGGGCCGTCGATCACCACGGGGTTGGGACTCGGAAATTCGGGTACCGAGGCACTCCTCTCGGGGCTCACGGAGGTCGTCGAGCGCGATGCGGCGATGCTCTCGTGGTACTCGACGTACGAGCCGCTCGGGCTGGCGGTCGACGACGAGGGGTTCGAGACGCTCGCCCGACGCGCGCGATCGGAGGGACTGACCGTGACGCCCGTGTTACTCACCCAAGACGTCGACGTTCCAGTGGTCGCCGTCGCCGTCGAGCGCGACGAGTGGCCGCGGTTCGCGGTCGGGTCGGCGGCGGGGTTCGATCCCGACGAGGCGGCGCGGTCGGCGCTCGCGGAGGCGCTCCAGAGCTGGATGGAACTGCGCGCGATGGGTCCGGAGGAGGCCGCCGAGGCCGAGGGTGAAATCGGACAGTACGCCGATACGCCCGGCCCGGCGGCGGACTTTTTCGCCGTCGAGAGCCGCGTTCCGGCGGCGAGCGTCGGGCCGGAGACGGTGCCGACGGGCCGGGACGCGCTGGATACGCTGATCGATCGCGTGATCGAGGTAGATCTCGATGTCTATGGCGTGCGACTCACGCCTCGAGACGTCGAATCGGTCGGCTTCGAGGCCGTGCGCGTGCTCGTGCCCGGCGCGCAGCCGCTGTTCACCGACGAGGCTTTCTTCGGCGAGCGCGCCAGTGAGGTGCCGGACGCGCTCGGGTTCGAGCCGCGACTCGACCGTGCGTTCCATCCGTATCCCTGAGCTGGCTGGCGGTTTTGGCAGCGGTGCGGTCCTGGTGGATGAAGGGCGAGGCTCCCGAGCGAAGTCGTTCGAAAGGCGCTTCGCGCCTTTCGTGATCTCGAAGTGCCGAAGGCACTTCGAAGAGTCATCGGAAGACCGCAGGTCTTCCAAGATGACGAGAGAGCGAAGCTCTCTCGAACCACGAGGGGCCGAGGGCTTCTGCGGTGGCGGTGCAGAGGCGGTGATGTTGCGTCCGCGCGAGTGGAGCGAGCGCGGTTCACTGCGAACGAGCGAAGCGAGTGAGCAGGGCTTTTTAGTCCAGGTTTTTGCGACGAGTGGTGCGCGAGCCGCAGGCGAGCGCACCCGAGGAGTAAAAAAGTGGGTCTTAGATACCAAACGTCGCCCGGAGCATGTCACGGGTTCCTGGCCCGAGACCGACGACGAGCACCGCGAGCATCAGCAGGTAGGAGTAGCGCGGGCTCTCCTCGAAGATCGTCTCGTCGAACAGCCAGATGACGCCGGTCGCGAGAACGAGCTTCACGAGCAGGAACGGCCACGAGTCGCCGATGACGTCGATGATCGACGGCGGAAAGACCGTCGTGGTAGCGCCGACGATGATGGCGTTGATCGGGTGTTTCGCGCTGTACTGGAAGGGGAGCCCGATGGCCTGCGCCCAGTCCGAAGCCAGCACGTTCGCCACGCCGTCGACGGCCTGGGCCCAGAGGATCGCCAGCCCGATGAACCCGGTGCCGGCGTTGAGCGCCGGTGCGAGCCGATCGATGGCGTAGAAGATGCCGACGGCGAGCCCCGAGGCGATAGCGAGCGTGAGCACGAGCATCTGCGGGTAGAAGGCGACGAACTCGGTCGAGTAGGAGAGAAAGGCGAGATAGGCGAGCGTCACGACGAGCGCGACCGTGCCCATCCCGGCGAGCGCTGGCTCGAACTCGGAGACGACGTCGCGACGGGCGAGCCGGAGGCTGAGGAGGATGGCCACGAGCGTGACGACGAAGACGGTGAGATAGATGACGGGGCTGATGATGAGCGCGTTCGCGGGATAGGTGATGGCGGCGGTCGCGTCGGCGGGGACGGCGTCGTTGGCGTCCTCGACCACGCGAAGCGCGCCGCCGAACAGCGCAAACGGGATCAGCGCGAAGAAGAGCCGCCTGTCGGTGCCGATGCCGAGTCGGCGCACCAGGAGGAGCACGCCAGCGAGCATGAACAACAGGACGACGGCGTACCCGGCCTCGGAGACGAGCGTGTAGCCCGGTTCGGCGACGGTGAGGCCCTGCGCTGCGGCCGCACGGCAGGTCTCGCTTTCGGCGAAGCGGCGGACCACTCCATCGGCGCGGACCGCACAGAGGGCGTTGTGGGCGTCGGCGTCGATCGGTCCCCAGAAATATTTCCAGAGAAAGTTCGTATAGACCGTCCGGGGGAAGGCGAGCGCCCCGGCGGCGATGGCGAGGACGCCCGCGACGGCCGCCGCGAGCCACGCCCGCACGGGGTCGACCCGGTCCGCTATCGAAGCCATGTTCGGGTGGGTACACGCCCGCCGTTTGACGGTTCCGATTGGGCGCGTCGCTCCCGACAATGGATGGCTTTACGGCCACACCCCGCCTCCCTCCGACGATGAACACACTCGCGAAGCGGATCCACAACATCGCACCCGATCCCGTCAACGTGACCTTCGCCGACGACTCGACGGCGACCTTCGAGATGCAGAGCGCCGAGTTCTTCCAGGACGACTTTCAGGGGGTCGCCACGCCGATCGACGGGGAGCGCGAACACCGCATCGTCGCTGGCGGCTCCGACACCGACGAGGTCGTCGTCGGCCGCGAGCGCGACGACGGCGGTTTCGAGGAAGTCGGTGAGATCGTCGCAGTCGACCCTGCCGAGTGATTCTTAGACAGTAGTTGCGAGGGCAAGACGCTCCATCTTGCCCGCACTTTTCGCGCCAGCAGGCGCGCACGTGCCACACGATACGGCACGCAGTGCGAGGGACAGGATTTGAACCCGTGGACCACGGGAAGACGACCGGCTCGCTTCGCTCGCCGGCTGCGACTTCCCTGCCTCCGCTCGTTTCACTCGCGGAGACTCTACAGGAGCGGAGCTTGAATCCGCGTCGCTACCGAATCTGACCAAATGAAGGATTGCGAGGGCAAGACGCTCCATCTTGCCCGCACTTTTCGTGCCGCACGATGCGACACGCAGTGCGAGGGACAGGATTTGAACCCGTGGACCTCTACAGGAGCGGAGCTTGAATCCGCCGCCGTTTCCAGACTTGGCTACCCTCGCACGCAGTCTTCCTTGGCTGTGGCGAGCGTTAAAGCGTTGCGGACGGCGGCGCAAGCGTTAGGCGGCCGCTCGCCGGAGGACGAGTATGGACGATCACACCCGCGATCCCTCCGTGGGGCCGCCACGCGGCAACCCGACCGGCTGGCATCCGGCCGGCACGATCGCTGGCGACGACGATCGGAACGGTATCGCGGGCGGACAATGGGAACACGCCACCCTCCGGCGGGCACTCGATCACGGCGTGCGCCTCTACAATGCGAGCGAGTTCCACGACTCGCACGACTGTTTCGAGGCGGAGTGGTACAACTACGGGAGCGGCACCGCCGAATCGAAATTTCTCCACGGGATGGTTCAGGTCGCGGCGGGCGCGCACAAACAGTTCGACTTCGAGGACGAGGCCGGGATGCGCTCGCTCTTCCGGACGGCGCTCGATTACTTCGTCGGCGTGCCGAACGATTTCTACGGGGTGGATCTGCTCGACGTTCGCACGACCCTGACGAACGCGCTGGAGGAGCCGAGTGCGCTGGCGGGCTGGACGATCCGTCTCGACGGCAACTCGCCCATGGCGCGCCCGGCGGATCGCGAGTACGTGGCGGCGCTCGACTGACCGCCCATCCGGGTACCGCGGCACTCAAAAAGGGTGGGTGAGTAGTGTGGGTAGATGCGAATCGAGCAGTTGGGCGACGGCGAGCCGGAGATCGCCGTCGTCGGTGGCATTCACGGCGACGAGCCGTGTGGCGTGCGCGCGGTCGAACAGCTCATCGAGCGGGATCCCGACGTCGAGCGCCCCGTCAAATGTATCGTCGCCAACGAGGAGGCGCTCGACCGTGACGTGCGCTACACCGACGCCGACCTCAACCGAGTGTTTCCGGGCGATCCCGACGGCGACACTCACGAGGAACGGCTCGCTGCGGCCCTGTTGGCGGAGCTCAAGGGCTGTACGACCCTCTCGATGCACTCGACCCAGTCCTACACGGGCACCTTCGCCGTTCTCGCCGACGAGACGATGGCGCTCGCCCAGTCGATCTGTCCGTATCTCACCCTCGATGCGGCCGTCGACACGAGCGCGTTCACGGAGGGGCGACTGATCGAGTACGCGCCTGTCGTCGAGGTCGAGTGTGGCTATCAGGGCTCCGCGGAGGCCACCGAGCACGCCAGCACGATCGCCGAGGAGTTCCTCGCGGCGCTCGGCGCGCTCCCCGGTGGCGAGCCACACGACGAGGGCGTGCCACTGTACCGACTTACCCACCTCATCCCGAAGGGCGCAGCCGAGGCCTACGACGTGCCGGCGACGAACTTCGAGCGCGTCGCCGTCGGCGAGACCTACGCGACGATCGACGGCGAGGAGCTCGTCGCCGACGAGCCGTTCTATCCCGTGTTGATGTCGCCCTACGGCTACGAAAACGAGTTCGGCTACGCCGCGGAGCTCGACGGACGGCTGGGCGGGTCGGCCGCCGGCGACGAGCGCGACCGGTCGGAAACGCCGCGGTAACTACTCCTCGGCGGGTGCGAACTCGACGAGCGAGAGCTCGCGATCGAGATGGCAGTAGTCGTGTGGCGGGTCGCCGATGACTTCTTGGATGCGGTATTCGGTGTCGAACTCCGCGCCGGCCGGCTCGCAGTACTCGTGGCTCGGACAGCCGGTGTGTGGACAGGGACCGTCGAGTTTCGCCTTGCTGCCCGCGTAGGCGCTTTTCGGCGAGACGTTCGCCATCACGGGCGCGGGTTCGACCTCGACGGCGCGCACCCCTGTATCGTGGACGCCACATTCGAGCGTCTGGGTGTTCTCGCGAACGCTCGTGACGCGATATTTCGTTCCCTCAGAAAGGTTGAGACACTGCTCGCGGTAGGGACAGCCCTCACAGGCGCTGGCCTCACCCTGATAGACGAACTCGGTGCCGACATCGGCGAGGCGCGTGCCGACGAGCGTGACCTGTGACATGGTCCGTGCTACGCTGCGAACGTGAATAAGAAACACGTCTCGGCAGCATCACTCCCCCGTGAGTTCGTCGAGTTTTTCGAAGTACTCCTCGCGAGGCACCTGATAGAGTTCCCGATAGTCGATCTCGCCGTCGGCGAACCGTTCGGCGAGCCCGATGGTCCCCTCGACGGCGTCCGTCCTAGCGTCGTAGTGGTCGGCATCGCGGTTGACCTCCGGTTCCAGAAACAGCGTGACGACCCACGGGTCGGTCGGGTCGGGATCGAGTTCGCTACCGGGGCGGCGCGAGCGCTGGCCGTGGGTCAGATAGAGCGTCGGAAGGCAGGGTGCGGGGAACTCGTGGCTATCGAAGACGTCGGGGCGGAAGACGAGGATGCACTGGTCGGGGCTCTCGTTCCAGATCGTCCACGAATCGGGCAGCGCGTCGAACTCGCTCATGGGCGCTCTCGGTGGCGAGCGCCCAAATCCTCGGCGGTCGGTGCGGGCGTCGCACACGGAGGCTTCGGGAGGAATATGGCATAAGTAGGGGCAACAGTTATATGTGTTAATCCTTTTTCTCCTACTAGTATTGGTGGGTCATGCTACCGCGGTACGCTGCCGCGAACCTCCGGTACGGCTCGCCGATCTCGACGCGCCGCCCACGACCGACACGGACGACTACCGCGGTGAGTCCGCGCGTGGCTCCCGCGAGAGAGATACAACAATGTCAGGCGACACCAACACGCTCGAAGCGCTCAGCGAGGAGTACCGTGCATCGATCCCGACCGACCTCCGCACGGCGCGCACGTTCCAGTGGTATCTGGACGAACTCCGCGAGGAGCCAGCGATCGCCCGCAACGCCCACCAACGCGTCGCGGACATGTTCGACTTCTACGGCAGCGAGTACGACGAGGAGACGGGCGTCGTCGAGTACCATCTCGCTTCCGAGGATCCGCTCGGCGAGGGCGAGAACACCTTCTACGGCCGCGAGATCCACGAGGCCATCCACGAGTTCGTCAACAAGGCCAAATCCGGCGCGCGCGGGCTCGGGCCGGAACCTGTCTCTTATACACATNCGCTACTTCGAGGACTACACGATGCGCGAGGACGGCCGGATGTACACCTTCCGCTGGACGAACCTGGCCGACGTGATCGCCGACCAGGATCCCGCCGACGACGTCGTTCGTTCGCCGATGAACCAGGATCCGCTGGTGCTCCTCCCGCTCGATCAGCGCAAACGCGTCGTCGAAGAACTGAACGAGCGTCTCGATGCGCCCTACACGATCCAGAACGAGCAATCGCTCGACCCCGCGAGCGAGTTCTACATGGACTCCCTACTCGGCTACTACGACGACGACCTCCAGCAGGTGCTCGAAAACCACGTCGAGGTGATGCGGCTCACCGCCGACGAGAACAAGCGTCAGGCGATCGAGACCTTCGAGCCGAAGGACAAGAAAAATCAGGACGAGACCGAGCTGACGGGCGACGTCAACTACTCGAAGATCGCGGTCTACGGGGAGAGCGATCCGAGAGCCTTCGACTACTCGGGTGCGTTCTGTAACGCCAATCGGGGCATCTTCTCCGGTGAGGAGCTCCTCAAACTCCAGCGGGAGTTCCTCTACGACTTCCTCCACGCCACCCAGGAGATGACCATCAAACCGAAGAGCAACCCGCGAATGGACATCGACCAGGTGATCGTCGGGCGGACGAACATGCCCGAGTACAAGGAAAAGAAGGGCGACGAGAAGATGGAGGCGTTCAACGACCGGACGAAGCGGATCGACTTCCCCTACGTGCTCCAGTACGACGAGGAGGCGAACATCTACCGGAAGATGCTCGCGAACGCCGACGTGCCCGACATCCACGTCGAGCCCCACACCCTGGAGATGGCCGGTCTGTTCGGCGTGCTCACCCGGATCGAGGAACCCGATTCGGGGACTGTCGATCTGCTCCAGAAAGCCAAAGCCTACAACGGCGAGATCGACGAGGCCGAGGATATCGACGTCAAGAAACTGCGCGAGGAGGCGACCGACACCGCCGAGATCGGTGAGGGGATGGAGGGGGTGAGCCCGCGGTTCATCGGCGACGAGATATCCGAGGCGATCATGGACTCGATGCACCGGGAGCGAGGGTTCCTCTCGCCGCTGACGACGTTCAACCACCTGGAGGGCAACCTCGAAAACCACGGCTCGATCGCCGAGGATCTCTTCGACACCTACTACCGCTACCTCGAACTCGTCCGCGAGGAGTACCGCGAGCGCGCGATCGAGGACGTCCGCCACGCGCTCGCCTACGATCTCGACGAGATCCAGCGCCAGGGCGAGAAGTACATGGATCACGTGATGGCCTACATCGACGACGACACCGTCGAGGACGAGCTCACCGGGCGCGAACAGGGGCCCGACGAGACCTTTCTCAGATCCGTCGAGGAGAAACTCGACGTGCCGGAGGACAGAAAAGACGACTTCCGTCAGGAGGTCTCGAACTGGGTGTCGCGGCGCGCTCGCGAGGGCGATACGTTCAACCCGCAGGACAACGACCGCCTGCGGCGGGCCCTGGAGCGCAAGCTCTGGGAGGACAAGAAACACAACATCAACTTCTCGGCGCTGGTGTCGTCGGGGGAGATGGACGACGAGGAGCGCAGCGCGTGGATCGACGCGCTGATCGAACAGGGCTACACCCGTGGTGGGGCCAAGGAGGTGCTCGAATTCGCCGGTGCCGAAGTCGCCAAAACCGAACTGGAAGACGAGTGATGACTGACCGAGAGAGCGGCGAGAGCTACGTCACCGCGGCCGACCGCGCGCTCCAGGAGACCTACGAGGAGCCGATGAGCCTCGCCGAATACGTCGATGCGGCGCTCTCCCAGCCCCGGATCGCCGCCCACGCCGCGAAATATCTCGTCGCCGCCATCGAGGCTGCCGGGACCCGCACCGTGATCGAGGAGGGCGAGGAGACCGAGCGCTACCGGTTCTTCGACGACCCGCACAACGACGGCGAGCACGCGATCCTCGGCAACACCGCGGTGCTCAACGCGTTCGTCGACGATCTGCGCTCGATCGCCGCCGGCCGGGGGAAAGACGAGAAGATCATCTGGCTCGCCGGCCCCACGGCGACGGGCAAGTCCGAACTGAAGCGCTGTCTCATCAACGGGTTGCGCGAGTTCTCGAAGACCGACGCCGGCCGGCGCTACACCGTCGAGTGGAACGTCGCGGGTCTCGGCGAGTCGGCCGGGCTGACCTACGGCGGCGAGTACCGCGACGACGAGGACGACTGGTACGAGAGCCCCGTCCAGTCGCATCCACTCACCGTCTTCCCGCCGGAGGTGCGCGCTGAGATCGTCGACGCGCTCAACGAGCGCAGCGACGATCACGTTCCGATCGCCGTCGAGGGTCGCCTCGATCCGTTCTGTCGCGAGGCCTACGACTACCTCGAGGAGCGCTATCGTCGCGATGGGGTGCGAGACCTGTTCTCGGCCGTGACGGATCGACGCCATCTCCGGGTGAAGAACTACGTCGTCGACGTCGGGCAGGGGATCGGCGTGCTCCACTCCGAGGACGACGGCTCGCCCAAAGAGCGGCTCGTCGGCTCGTGGATGGCAGGGATGGTGCGCGAGCTCGACTCGCGCGGGCGAAAGAACCCGCAGGCGTTCTCCTACGACGGCGTGCTCTCGCAGGGCAACGGACTGTTGACGATCGTCGAGGACGCCGCCCAGCACGCGGATCTGCTCCGCAAGCTGCTCAACGTGCCCGACGAGGGGTCGGTGAAGCTCGACAAAGGGATCGGGATGGACGTCGACACGCAGATGATCATTATCTCGAACCCCGACCTCGAAGCACAGCTGAACCAGCACGCGGAGCGCAACGCCGACGATCCGCTGAAGGCGCTCAAGCGCCGCCTCGACAGGCGCGAGTTCGACTATCTCACGAACATTTCGCTCGAAGCCGAGCTCATCCGACGCGAACTCGCGAACGAGACCACGATCTGGCGTGCAGAGAGCTACGAGGCGCTCGAACGGACGATCGCCGAGCCGGTCACGGTGTCGGTCGGCGGTGACGACGACGTCTCCGAGATCGAACTCGCCCCACACGCGGTCGGGGCGGCCGCGCTCTACAGCGTCGTCACGCGCCTCGACGACGATGACCTCCCGGCGGGGATGGAGCTCGTCGACAAGGCGCTGCTGTTCGACCGCGGCTATCTCCAGCACGGCGACGAGCGTACCGAGCGCGAGACGTTCGATTTCGACGAGGACAGCGCCGACGGCGAGAGTGGGATCCCCGTCACCTACACGCGCGACGTCATCGCCGATCTGCTGTACGCCGAGCGCGAGCGCCACCATGCCGATCTCCCCGTCGAGGACGTCGTCATGCCACAGGACGTCCTGGACGCGATGGCGGCCGAACTGGCCGAGGCACCGGTGTTCTCGACGACCGAGCGCGGCGAGTTCGAGAGCCGCGTGGTCCAGGTGAAAAACCAGGTGTTCGAGCGCCAGCGCGAGGACGTGCTCGAAGCGCTGCTGCACGACAAGCGCGTCGACGAGGCAACCGTCGCCGAGTACGTCGAACACGTCTACGCGTGGGCGGCGGACGAACAGGTCGAGAACGACCGCGGCGAGCGCGAGGAGCCCGACCCGCTCGTGATGAAGGTCTTCGAGACCGAGCATCTCGGGCGGTTCGGCTCCGAGAGCTACGACGGCAGTCAGCCCTCGCCGGCAGTCAGGGAGTTCCGCATGGAGAAGATCATCACCGCGCTCAACCGGCACGCGTGGCACAGCCGCGACGACGAGTTCCGGGCGAGTGACGTCGCACTCACCGAGATCCCGGTGATCGACACCGTGCTCGGGAGCCACGACTGGGACGACGTCCGGCGGGCCTACGAGGACTTCGACCCGCGCCAGTGGGAGGACCCGCCCAGCGGAACCGAGACGGCGCGACTGAAGGAACAGACGATCGAAAAGATGGTCGAGCTGTTCGACTACAGCGCGGCGAGCGCCGAGTTGACCAGCCGGCACGTCATGGGACAGGTGAGCTACCGATGGGACTGAGGGAGGATCTCGAACGCTACCGTGAGGTCGGCGAGGAGCGCCGCGAGGACCTCGCGGAGTTCATTCAGTACGGCGACCTCGGCGGGAGCGGCCCGGAGTCGGTGCGGGTGCCCGTGAAGATCATCGACCTGCCGGGCTTCGAGTACGACAAGCGCGATCAGGGCGGTGTCGGACAGGGCGACGGCGACACGCCACAGCCGGGCCAGCCGGTCGGCCAGCCCGAGCCGGGTGACGAGGAGGGCGAGGCCGGCGAAGAGGGCGGCGAGCACGAATACTACGAGATGGATCCCGAGGAGTTCGCACAGGAACTCGACGAGCGGCTGGGGCTCGATCTCGAACCGAAGGGCAAGCGCGTCGTCGAGGAGACCGAGGGCGATTACACCGACGTCAGCAGGACGGGACCGAACAGCACGCTCGATTTCGAGCGGATGTTCAAGGAGGGGCTGAAGCGCAAGCTCGCGATGGATTTCGACCGCGAGTACGTCCGCGAGGCGCTCAGAGTCGATGGAATGGGCCCCGACAGTGTCTTCGAGTGGGCGCGCGGCAAGCATCTGCCCGTCTCGCGAGCGTGGCTCGACGACGAGTACACCAAACTCGCGGCCAGCGAGCGCACGCGCTGGTCGTCGATCGAGACGATGGAGCGCAACGTCGACGAAGAGGACACTGCCACCCGCATCCGCAAGGAGGGGGTCGATCACGTGCCCTTCCGTCGCGAGGACGAGCGCTATCGTTACCCCGAGATCGTCGAGGAGCACGAGAAGAACGTCGTCGTCGTGAACATCCGCGACGTGTCGGGCTCGATGCGCGAACAGAAGCGCGAGCTCGTCGAGCGGACGTTCACGCCGCTCGACTGGTACTTGACTGGGAAATACGATCGCGCCGAGTTCGTCTACATCGCCCACGACGCCGAGGCGTGGCGCGTCGAGCGCGAGGAGTTCTTCGGCATCCGATCTGGAGGAGGGACCAAGATTTCGAGTGCGTACGAGCTCGCGGCGGCGATCCTCGACGAGGAGTACCCGTGGAACGACTGGAACAGATACGTGTTCGCGGCGGGCGACTCCGAGAACTCCTCGAACGACACCGAGGAGCACGTGATCCCGCAGATGGAGGCGATTCCGGCCAATCTCCACGCCTACGTCGAGACACAGCCCTCGGGGAACGCGATCAACGCGACGCACGCCGAAGAGGTCGAACGACACTTCCACGGCAGCGACAACGTCGCCGTCGCGTACGTCAACGGGCCGGGCGACGTCGTCGACGCGATCGAGACCATCCTGAACACCGAGGACGACAATGAATGACCGCATCACCGCACAGCGAACGGCCGACAGCCTCGAAGAGCCGGTGAGCGAGGCTGCGAACCTCGCCCACAAGCTGGGACTCGATCCCTATCGGGTGAACTACTGGATCGTCGACTACGACGAGATGAACGAGCTCATCGCCTACGACGGGTTCCAGACCAGATATCCGCACTGGCGCTGGGGGATGAAATACGACCGCCAGCAGAAACAGAACCAGTTCCTCGGCGGGAAGGCCTTCGAGATCGTCAACAACGACGACCCCGCCCACGCGTTCCTCCAGGAATCGAACAGCCTCGCCGACCAGAAGGCCGTCATCACCCACGTCGAGGCACACGCCGATTTCTTCGCGCACAACCAGTGGTTCGGTCTGTTCACCGGCGGCGGAACGCCGGACGCGGCGGCAATGCTCGCGCGACACGCCGACGCGATCGCCGCGTTCATGCGCGATCCCGACATCGAGCGCGAGGCCGTCGAAAGCTGGATCGACACGATCCAGTGTCTGGAGACGAACATCGACCGCCACCGGGCGTTCGAGAGCGCGAGCGCGGAGGAGGTGCCGGGGATCGAGGACGACGACATCGCCGACCGCCTCGACGAGCTCGATCTCGGGGCCGACGTCGTCAGCGAGGTGTTCGACGACGACTGGCTCGAAGCACAGCGCGAGGAGGAGCCATCGGGAGCGATCCCGCCCGAGCCCGAACCCGATCTGCTCGCCTTCCTCTTCCGACACGGAATGGCCTACGACGAGGAGAGCGAGAAGGCCGTCGAGATGGAGGAGTGGCAGCGGACGGTTTTGGAACTGCTTCGCCGGGAGGCCTACTACTTCGCCGCCCAGCGGATGACGAAGGTGATGAACGAGGGCTGGGCGGCCTACTGGGAGTCGATGATGATGGGCGAGGAGAACTTCGCCGGCACCGACGAGTTCCTGAGCTACGCCGACCATCAGGCGCGCGTGCTCGCCTCACCGGGGCTCAATCCGTACAAACTCGGCAAGGAGCTCTGGGAGTACATCGAGAACTCGGTCAATCGTCGCGAGGTCTGCGAGCGCCTGCTCCGGGTGGAGGGGATCACGTGGCGCAACTTCCACGACGTGGTCGATTTCGAGACCGTCGCGGCGGCGCTCGCGCCCGATCCCGTCATCGACCGGATCGCGGACGATGGGCTCGCGGCGTTCGATCCTGACGACCCACGAATCGACAGCAAGGCGCTCGCAGCGGCGAAAGACGGTGAGATCGACGTCGATCGCTACCCCTGGAAACTCCTCACCTACGAGGGAATGGCCGAGCGCCACTACTCGCTCGCCAAACCGCAGAACAGCGGCTTCCTCCAGCGGACGAGTCGCGAGGAACTCGAACGGATCTCGCGATATCTGTTCGACGATTCGCGCTACGGCGACGTCGACGAGGCGCTCGCCGACGTCGAGTACACTGCGGGCTGGGATCGCCTCTTCGAGATCCGCGAGAGCCACAACGACGTGACCTTCCTCGACGAGTTCCTCTCCCAGGAGTTCGTCGACGACAACGACTACTTCACCTACGAGTACACGCAGGCCACAGGTGATTATCGGGCGACCTCGACGGACTACGAGGACGTGAAGAAGAAGCTCCTGCTCCAGTTCACCAACTTCGGCAAACCCACGATTACTGTTCAGGACGGCAACTACAACAACCGCAACGAACTGCTGCTCGCTCACCACTACAACGGCGTGATGCTCGACGTCGAACAGGCACGACAGACCCTCGAACGCGTGTTCGATCTCTGGGGACGGCCGGTCAACCTCAAGACGATCGTCAAGGAACTCGACGAGCACGACCTCGAAGTCGCCAAGCGCCGCGAGCGCGAACCCGATCCCGACGAGCGCGGCAAGCTCATCCGCTACGACGGCGAATCGTTCACCGTCGAGGATCTCCCGTGGAGCGAGGTCGAGGGGATCGCCGCGACGGACGTCGATTACGACACGAAACCCGACGAGTGGCTCGCGTGAACCCCCGACCGACGACGATACTGTCACATCCGAAAGGGCTATCGTTCGGACCGGTATCAGTACGCACGATGGGGCGAGCGCCATGAGGTATTTCGAGTTCACGATCAAACCCGACGACGGGGCGATCCATCCCGTCGATAGCGTCATCATCGAGACGCCCGGCGTCACGCGCGAGGCGCTCGTCCACGTCAACGCGCTCGCCAACGGGACGGGCGTGATGCTCTATCGGCTCCGTGGCGATCCCGAGAGGCTCCAAACACGTCTCGACGGTCATCCGGAGCTGCTCTCGTGTTCGTCGATCGCCGTCGAGGGCGAGACGTTCCACTTCTACGTCCACGTTAAGCCGGGCCAGCCCGCCGGCCGGCTGATGTCCGTCGCCCAGAAGTACGCACTGATGATCGTCCCGCCGCTGGCGTTCGTCGAAGGTGGACTGCGTATTACCGTCGTCGGTACCCACGAGATGCTCCAGCAGGCGCTCGAAGAGCTCCCCGAAGAGACGCGCATCACCGTCGAACAGGTCGGCGAGTATTCACCCGACGAGCGGAACGTGCTCTCGCTGCTGACCGACCGTCAGCTCGAAGTGTTCGAGACCGCCGTCGAGAACGGCTACTACGAGGTGCCGCGACAGGCGACCCACGAGGACATCGCCGGTACGCTCGACTGCGCGCCGAGCACGGTCGACGAACATCTCCGAAAGGCCGAATCGCGGATCCTCACGTCGCTCGTCTGAAACTCGAAGACCGGATCGGTCCTACTCGATTCAGCCCTGTCCGACGAGTCGTTCCTCGTCCTCCCAGTAATCCTCGCGGAGTTCGTATTTCTGGACCTTTCCGGTGGCGGTCTCGGGCAGATCGTCGACGAACTCGACGGTCTTCGGGATCTTGTAGCGCGCGAGGTGTTCGCCAGCGAACTCGCGGACGGCTTCGCCCGTGAGGTCGGCGTCGGGTTTCTCGACGACGAGCGCCGTCACCGCCTCGCCCCACTCGTCGCTCGGTGTGGGGATGACGGCCGCCTTGGCGATGTCGGGGTGATCGTAGAGGACGTCCTCGACGGCGATCGAGGAGACGTTCTCGCCGCCGGAGATGATGATGTCTTTTTCCCTGTCTTGGATCGCCACCATCCCGTCCTCGTCCATCGTCGCGAGATCGCCGGTGTGGAAGTAGCCGGGGAGTTTGGCGGTGAACGCCTCCTCGGTCGCCTCGGGCTTGTTGAGATAGCGATCCATCACCTGGTTGCCCTTGACGACGATCTCGCCGAGCGTCGCGCCGTCGCGCGGCACGTCGTTGCCGTCGTCGTCGACGACCCTGACGTCGGTGGCGAGCACCTCGCTACCCTGCTTCACCTTGAGGTCGCGCCCGTGTTCGGCGAGTCGCCGTGGCGAGTTCGAGGAGGTGATCAGCGGTGCGGTCTCGGTCAGTCCGTAGAGATGGATGATCCGCCAGCCGATGTCGTCCTCGATGCTCGAGAGAGTGGCGGTCGCGGGCGCGCTGCCGGCGGTGGCGATGCGCACGTCGCGGTCGCCGGTCGTCACAACCTCTGGATTCTCGTCGTAGTGGGCGATGAGCCGGTTGAGAACTGTGGGCGCGCCACAGAGGTAGGAGACGTCGTACTCGCGCACCCGTTCGAGAGTCCCCTCGGGCTCGAACGTGCGCTGGCAGACGTGGGTCGCGCCCGTCCCGGTGATGGCGTAGGTGTGGCCCCAGCCGTTGCAGTGGAACATCGGCAGCGTCCAGAGATAGGTGTCGTCGTCGCGGATCTCCTTGTGGTGGTTGAGGACGAGCGCGTGCCAGTGCTCGGTCCGATGGGTCCGGACGACGCCCTTCGGATCGCCGGTCGTCCCCGACGTGTAGTTGATCGAGGCGTCGTCGTCCTCCGCGATCTCTGGTCGGTCGGGTCGCTCGCTCGGCTGAGCCGCGAGCCACTCCTCGTAGTCCACCCAGTCGCCGTCGATGGCATCGGCCTCGTAGCCGACGAACGACTCGGCGGGCACCGAGTCGCGCACCGCCTCGACGTTCTCGGCGTACTCGTGATCGGCGATGACGACGTCGGCCCCGCAGTCGTTCAGGATATACTCGAAATCGTCGGGCACCAGCAGGTAGTTCATCGGGACGAACACGGCTCCGAGCTGGTTCACGCCGTAGAGCGTCTCGAGGAAGTAGTGCGTGTTCGGCGAGAGCAACGCCACCCGATCGCCCTGCTCGACACCCATCTCGCGCAGGGCGTGCGAAACCTGATTCACCCGCTCGGCGAACTCGCCGTACGTGTATTCGGTGCCGTCGTGAGCGATCACGCCGACGACGTCCGAATAGAGATCGACCGCCCGATCCAGGAAGTCGGTCGTCAACATATCCACCTTCATGAACTATCCAACACTCTTCGTGGGCGACGACTAATGCCTTTCGCCCACTTTTTTACTGCGGAGGGTCGCCTACGGCGACCCCCGCTTGCAAAAACCTGGACTAAAAACTCCCGCTCACTCGGCCTTCGGCCTCGTTCGCGGCGAACCGCGCTCGCTCCGCTCGCGCGGACACGATCACTCTCCACAACCCGCACAGCACCGCCGAAGCCCTCGACCGCTTCGCGGTCTCGCCCTTCATCCACCAGGAGAGCAAACTCTCCTGAGCCTCGGCTCGCGTCGCTCGCCGAGACGCCAGGCACCGCTGCCGCCGGTCAGCGGGACCGCATCGGCGGCACCCACCGAATCAGGGGAAGACGAGCACCGTCGCACCGTCGGCATCGAGCACTTCGACGGTCTCGCCCGCCGCGCGCTGCTCGTGGCGAACGTCGACCGCGTCGCCGTCGAGCACCACGACCTCGCCGTTGGCGTCGAGTTCGATCTCACCCTGCTCGCGTTTCTGTGTCGCGATATCCTCCGGATCGGCGTCTTCGAGCGCGCCGACGACCGCACCTGCCTGATCGCGGAATTTTGGGCCGATCGTACTGTGGTCCGGATCGACTTCGACGGGCACCATCTCGATGTCCGGCTCGCCCGCCGCGACTTCGATCGGGGCGTTGACCGTCGCACGCAGATCGTCGGTATCGAACTCGTCGATGCCGTCGTCGGGATAGATCTCGACGCGATCGAGATCGGCGTTGAGCGCCATCCCGGTCTCCGATTTCCAGGCCCGGACCGCGCTCGCCACTGCCGCGATGCGCTCGCCACGGGCCTCCACGCTCTCGTCTTCGGCGTCGAGTTCGGGCCACCCGGCCGCATGGACGCTGCCCGACGTTCCGGGGAGATGACGGTAGGTCTCCTCGGCGAGGAACGGCGAGAAGGGTGCGAGCATGCGGATCGAGGCCGACAGAACTGTGGAGAGCGTTTGCCGAGCGGCGGCTTGCTCCTCGGGACTCCCCTCGTAGAGCCGCCCCTTGATCAGTTCGAGGTAATCGTCGGCGAGATCGTGCCAGACGAACTCCCTGACCGTCCGGAGCGCGCGATCGAACCGATGCTCGTCCATGTCGGCGGCCACGTCGTCGGCGATGCGCGCGCACTTCGAGTGAATCCAGCGGTCGGCGTCGGTATATGCTGGCTCCGCTTCGTCAGTATCGTCGAGATGGTCGCTCGCGAAGCGCGTGATGTTCCAGAGTTTCGTCAGGAACCGCGAGGCACTCGTCACCTCCTTGTGCTGGAACTGGATGTCCGAACCGGGCTGGCCGCCGAGCGCGATCGCCTGCCGGAAGGCGTCGGCCGACTGCTCCTCGACGACGTCGATCGGTGCGACCGAGTTGTCCTTCGACTTGCTCATCTTGTTGCCGTCCGTCCCCAGGACCATCCCGTTGATCAGCGCTTCCTCCCACGGCTTCTCGTCTTCGAGCGCCGCCGTCCGGAGGATCGTGTAGAACGCCCACGTCCGGATGATGTCGTGGCCCTGCTCACGGAGCTGGACGGGCTCGAAGGACTCTTCGGGCCAGCCCGCCGCGTGGAGCGCCGAGATCGACGAGTCCATCCACGTGTCCATCACGTCGGTCTCGCCCGTCCACTCGCTCGCGCCACACTCCGGACAGTCGATAGCGGGGTCGTCCTCGGTCGGTTTCGCGGGCAGATCGTCCAGCGTGGCGATATGCCAGTGGCCACAGTCGTCGCACGACCACGCCGGGATCGGGGTGGCGAACACGCGCTGGCGGGAGATCACCCAGTCCCAGTCCATCCCCTCGGTCCACTCCTCCAGGCGACCGTACATGTGCTCGGGGATCCAGTCGATCTCGCGGGCTTTCGAGAGGATTTCCTCCTGATCGACGCGGACGAACCACTGCTCCTTCGAGAGGATCTCGATCGGTGTATCACACCGCCAGCACGCACCCACCGACTGCTCGATCGGCTCCTCGTCTTCGAGATATCCCTCCCGCTGGAGCGCAGCGGTGATCTCTTCCTTCGCCTCGTCGAGATCGAGCCCGCCGAACTCCGGGACGCTCTCGTCGAGACGACCGTCCTCTGTGACGACAGGTCGGAGATCGAGATCGTACTCGGCCCACCAGTCGACGTCCTGTTTGTCGCCGAAAGTACAGATCATCACCGCTCCCGTCCCGAAGTCGCCGTCGACGGCCTCGTCGGCGATCAGTTCGACCTCTTGGCCAAAGAGTGGCACCTCGAAACGGTCGCCGATGCGGTCGGCGTAGCGCTCGTCGTCGGGATCGACCGCCATGCCGACACAGGCCGCGAGCAACTCCGGACGCGTGGTGGCGATGTCTATGTCGTCGTTGTCGATGCCGGAGAATTGGACGGTCGCGAGCGTCCCCTGACTGTCGACGTTCTCGACCTCGGCGTCGGCGATGGCCGTCTCACAGCGCGGACACCAGTTGACGGGATGTTCGTCACGATGGACGTAGCCCTCGTCGGCCATCTCGACGAACGAGCGCTGGGTCTTCGCCCAGTAGTCGGGGTCCATCGTCCGGAACTCCTGCTCCCAGTCCTGCGAGAAGCCCAGACGCTGCATCGTCTCCTTCATCGCATCGATCTGGCCCTCCGTGTGCTCGATGCAAAGCTCCCGGAACTCCTCGCGAGAGACGTCCGTCCGGCGAATCCCCTGGTTCTCCTCGACCTTCACCTCGGTGGGCAGCCCGTGGCAGTCCCAGCCCTGCGGGAAGGAGACGTTCTCGCCCTGAAGACGGTGATACCGGGCGGCGAAGTCCATGTAACACCAGCCGAGCGCGTTTCCGATGTGGAAATCGCCCGTCGGGTACGGCGGTGGTGTATCGATGACGTACTGCGTGTCAGTATCGGTGGTTTCGTCGGCATCGTAGCGATACAGCTCGGAATCGGCCCACTCCTCGCGCCATTTGGCTTCGAGGGTGGTCGGGTCGTAGCTCTCTGCTAGCTCTGTCATGGTGAGAATGCCTGCGGCCGGTCAAGTAACGGTGTCGAAACGGCGGTTCGGTCAGCGACGTACTACCGCTGCCATCGCGTCCATAGCCCATCCACGCGAGTCGGTCGGATAAACGTTCGCGTTCTGCAGGTCACGAGTATACCCACGACCATCTCGCCGGAGCCGTCAGCGACTTGTTCGTGAAACGGTATCAATAGACATGAACCTGCTCCTTCGCGTGCTCGTCGGCGCGTTCGTCTGTGTCGCGCCGTCGCTGTTGTTCCTCGGGCTCTGGCACGGCCTCCAGCGCATGCAGGACGGCGAGTTCGTCGAGCAGGTCGCCGGCAACCACGGAACGACCGTCGAGGACCTGTTGCCGACCACCTCCAGCGAGCACGATCTCGACTCGACCGAACGCCGCCGGTTGCGA
This sequence comes from Halococcus thailandensis JCM 13552, assembly GCF_000336715.1. Lineage (GTDB taxonomy): Archaea > Halobacteriota > Halobacteria > Halobacteriales > Halococcaceae > Halococcus > Halococcus thailandensis. The sequence continues at coordinate 733 of NZ_AOMF01000162.1, read as the reverse complement.
CGCATGGCCGTCGAGGGCGACGGAACGTCCGGATTCGACGACTCGATCACAACGGACGAGGAGCCACCCGGATAGCGGAACCACAACCCCTACCTGCGCGCCCGCGGAGGGAGGGGTATGCAACTGGGCGTCGTCGGACTCGGGCGGATGGGACGGATCGTCGCCGGGCGCGCACTCGATGGCGGCCATCGCGTGGTCGCCTTCGACACGGACGAACAGGCGGTCGCGGCCGCCGCCGAGGTCGGTGCCGAACCGGCCGACTCCGTCCCGGAACTCGCCGAAAAACTCGGCGAGAACAAGCGAATCTGGCTGATGGTGCCCGCCGGCGAGGCCATCGACGCCGTGCTCGCCGATCTCGAACCCCACCTCGACGGCGACGATGTCGTCGTCGACGGCGGCAACTCTCACTTCGAAGCGTCGGTCCGCCGGGCCGAATCGATCCCGGCGGCGTATCTCGACTGCGGGACCTCGGGCGGACCGGCGGGTGCGGAAGTCGGCTTTTCGTTGATGATCGGCGGACCAGAGTGGGCCTACGAGGAACTCTCGCCGGTGTTCGACGCCGTCGCCACCGGTCCGGAAGGTCACGACAGGATGGGGCCGGCGGGTGCGGGCCACTACGTGAAGATGATCCACAACGGCGTCGAGTACGCGCTGATGGAGGCCTATGGTGAGGGGTTCGAACTGCTTCACAATGGTCGGTACCTGTCTCTTATACACATCTCTGAGCGGGCTG
>NZ_AOMF01000161.1 GCF_000336715.1 Halococcus thailandensis JCM 13552 | reverse complement strand
GTCGCTCGGAGCGAGGAATAGTCGAGAACAATCAGCGCCGCCGACGCTGACCGCACAGCACCGCAGAAGCCCTCACTCGCTCCCTCCGGAAGAGCTTCGCTCTTCCGTGCTCTCGTTCGCTTCGCTCACGAGAACTCCGGTCGCTCGTTCGCCCTTCGTCCACCAGGAATCCGCAACTGCACCGCGACCGCAGCCGCCCGCTGCCGCGGCTGGGTTCAGTCGCGCTGGCCGCCATCGCCGACGGCCGTGGCCGCCTGGCGCTGTTCGCGTTCGTCTTTTTCGGCGATGCGGTCAGCACAGGCGAAGCCCGCCCGGATCCCGCCGTTCAGGCTTCGTTCGGGGTACTGGGCGCGGCTCGCCATCCCGGCGTAGTAAACGCCGTCGGCGACCTCGCTGTCGAGGTCGTAGGGGATCACCATGTCGAGATAGCCGCGCTCGTAGACCGGCGCAGTCCGCGGGTTTCTGGCCGTCTCGATCCAGTTGACGCTGCTGCGATCGAAGTCGGGGAAGAGCTCTTCGATGCCAGAAAGCCACGTCGCCTCGACGGCGTCGTCGCTCATCCGCCAGAGTTTCTCTTCGGAATTCTGGACGTAGCTCACCGCGTAGAGCAGGTGTTCGCCGCCGTAGCGCGCCGCGGGCACGAAATTGGTGTGTTCGATGAGCGCGCCGAAGGGAGCCTCGTCGGCGATGTTGAGCCAGTAGGTGTCCATCAGCGATTCGGAGAGCGAGATCACCGAGCAGACCGTGCCCTGGAAGTCGATCTCGCAGGTGTAGCCCGTGAGATCCTCCAAAACGTTGGGCATCGCCGCGACGACGACCTCGTCGATCGCGTGGGTCTCGGTCTCGCCATCGCTCGCGACCGTGAGCGATTCGACCCCGCCGCCGGTCGTGTCGAGATCCGTGACACGCGTGCCGGTTTGGATGTTCTCACGGCCGACCGCGGCCACGAGAGCGTCGATCAGTCGGTGAAAGCCGCCGTCGAAGTAGCCCAGAATCTCCCCCCGAAGGAGGTCGCGCTCGCCGCGGAACTTGACGCGCCCGAGCAGCCACGCGGCGCTCACGTCGTCCTTGCGCGAACCGAACTTCGCTTCGAGCAGCGGTTCGAAGAAGTTCTCGTAGACGCCGCGCGTCGTGTGCTCCAGGACGAACTCCTTGATCGGGACGTCCTCGTAATCCTGGAGGTTCTCGTAGCTATCGAACTTCGGCACACCGCCGCGCACGTCGACGTCGAGCGTCAGCATCCCGAGACGGAACGTGTCGTAGAGGCTCAGATGCGGGTAGGCGAGGATCTGCCACGGCGTGTCCATCGGGTGGAGGGTGCCGTCGACGTAGTAGCCGTTCTCCCCGACACGCCATTCGAGCGCGTCGCCGAGATCCAGTTCCTCGGCGAGTTCGACGATCGTCTCCTCGGATTTCGAGAGGTGGTGATAGAACTTCTCGATGCGATCGCCGCGGGTCTCGTAGGTTGCCGCGAGCCCGCCCACGTCCTCGCTCGCCTCGAAGATCCTCACCTCGTGGCCCTCCTGTTGGAGGCGGTAGGCCGCCGCGAGCCCCGCGATACCGCCGCCGACGATGCCGATCATGGCACGGATTTCCGGCCGACGCGAATGTAGCTTGTGTTCGCCGGCGGCCCACAGCGTTAGGTGGATGGCCCGCGTCGTGCCCCCATGACCGTCGTTGCACTGCTCAGCGTCGCTCCCGTCATCGAGGACAGTATGGCCGGCGAGGTCGCCAAGGCCGTCGCCGCGCTCGACGAGTTCGACGTGGACTACGAGACGAACCCGATGGGAACGGTGATCGAAGCCGACGAGCCGGGCGAACTGTTCGCCGCTGCGCAGGCCGCCCACGAAGCCGTCGACGGCGACCGCGTGAGCACCGTCCTGAAGATCGACGACAAACGTACGAGCGACGATTCGGCCGACGACAAGGTCGACGCCGTCGAACGCGAACTCGGCCGGGAGGCACACGGCGACCGTGAATGACGAACCGACGAACGGTTCACCGACGCGCCGAACCACCGATATGGAGAGTCTCAATCGGATGGCGCTCGAACTCGTCGAGGAGGCGATCGACTTCACGGACGAGCTCGGCATCGAGGTACGGGAGCTCGACAACGAGGCCACGCTGCTCGATTTCGGCCATCGCGTGCCGGGCGGCATCGAGGCGGGCCTGCTGCTCGCCGAGATCCAGACCGCCGGGCTCGCGACCGTCCAGACACGCATGGACACGGTCGCGGACGCGCCGCTCCCCCACGTGGAGCTCACGACCGATCGCCCGGCGCTCGCGCTACTCTGTGCGCAGACGGCCGACTGGGAGCTCAGTGGACACGAGTACGAAGGGCTCGGCAGCGGTCCGGCGCGGGCGCTGGCCGCCGAAGCGGAGATCTTCTCCCGGGTGGGCTACGCCGACGAGTTCGACTTCGGCGTGCTCGCCGTCGAATCAGACGACCCACCCACCCCGGCGATCGCCGCCGAGATCGCCGAGCGGGCCGGTATCGAGCCGAGCTCGCTCTTCCTGGCGACGACGCCGACCGCGAGCCTCGCGGGCAGCCTCACCGTCGCCGCGCGGGCGGCCGAACTCGCGACCGTGCGACTGACCGATCTGGGCTACGACCCGCTCGACATCCGATCGGTGAGCGCGAGCGCGCCACTCGCCCCGGTGAGCGAGAGCGAGGCGAGCGCGATGGGTCGGACGAACGACGCACTCGCCTACGGTGGGCAGGTTCATCTGACCGTCACCGAGGAGTTCGACCGGTTCGACGAGCTACCGTCGACCGCGACCGACGAGTACGGAACACCCTTCGAGTCGATCTTCGAGGGCGTCGACTGGTCGGTCGCCGACCTACCTGCCGAGCTCTTCGCGCCGGCTCAGCTCACCGTCGACGTCGTGGGCGGATCGACGCACGTCCTCGGCGGAACGAACGACGAACTGCTCGCCGACTCGTTCGACCTGTGAAGTTCAAAGTCGCACCCGAACCCAGCGGGATGGATTTCCTGAGCGATGCCCAGGAGGCGCTCCCGCTGGTTCCCAGCAGTGAGAACGACTGCTGTGCGCGCCTGCTCGACCGGACGGAGCTCACCGCGCGCGACGACGCCCGCGAGTGGATCACGTTCCTCCGGGCGCTCGGTCTCGCCGAGGAGACGAGTTCGGGCTATCGGCGTCTGCGGCGCGATCCTGATCGCGAAGAGCTCGCGACGGCGTTTCGCGAGGGTGTCTTCGGTGTCGAAGCGCTGCTCGACGCGCTCGACGACGAACCGCTCGACGAGGACGAACTATTCGACCGATTTCGATCGCACGTGCCGAACTGGGAGCGGTATCGACGGCCGGACTGGGAGAGCCACTGGCGCGGGCGCGTCCGACGGCTGCTCGGCTGGGCGGTCGTGTTCGATCTCGCCGAGCGGGTCGGCGACGAACATCGTGCCGTCTGATTTTTGCTTCCGTAGCCCCTGGGTTCGGTAATGACAGCATCGGTCGACACTGTGTTGTTCGATATCGACGATACGCTCTGTGAGTACCGCCGCTCGGGCGACGAACTGCTCGCGCTCGCGTTCGAGGCGTGCGGGGTGGAGCCGTTCTTCACCGTCGAGGACTACTACGCCCGCTACGCGACGTTCGCCGACCGCACGGACACGATCACCGAGCTCCGCGAGGAGTGTTTCGCCGCCATCGCCGCCGACAACGACTACGATCCGGCGCTCGGATACGATCTCGCCGACGCCTACACCGACGAGCGCGACCACCACAACGTCCGCGCGCTCCCCGGCGCGCGCGAGGCGGTCGCGACCCTCTCGGACGATCACCGAGTCGGTGTGGTGACGAACGGCCCACCGGAGATGCAGTCGGACAAACTCGCCGCGCTCGGCCTCGACGACGCCTTCGAGACCGTGGTCCACGCGGGCTACGACGCGCCCGCCAAACCCGATCCCGAACCGTTCCATCGGGCGCTGTCCGCACTCGACGGCGAGCCGGCGTCGGCCGTCCACATCGGTAACTCGCTGTCCTCGGACGTCGCCGGCGCGCAGGCGGCCGGTCTCCAAAGCGTCTGGCTCGACGACGGCTCGACGCCCGATCCGGTGCCCGACCACACGCTGGCCTCGATGGAAGAACTCGCGAACCCGCCGTGGCGCGCCTGATCAGTTGGACGAAACGCTCGTCACGGTGCCCACACCTTTCGAGCGACCCTCGCGGAAGACGAACCGCTGGCCCTCTTCGACGAGATAGGGCCGGAACTTGAATTCAATTCGCGTGTGGCCGGTGTCGCCGGGCAGGAGCTGACCGCCCTCCGGATGGAAGGCGGCGGCCTCGCTCACCGTTTCGAGGTGGACGACCGGCTCGTAGCCGTCGTCGATCCTGGTGGGGTGGTTGAGCACCATCACGTCGGCCTCGAACTCCCGCACGGGAGCGGGGTCCGCATCGCGCGGCAGGAGGACCATCCCGCGTTCGAGATCCGCCTCCCGCACACCCTTCAGCGCGATCCCGACGATCCGGCCGGCCTTCGCGCGATCGACGCGGTGATAGTGCATCTCGATCGAGCGCGCTTCGACCTCGTGGAAGGTACCGTCGCGGAACGGACCGAGGAGGAGTTCGTCGCCCGCTTCGACGGTTCCCGACCGAATCGTGCCGGAGGCGACCGCACCGACGCCGGTCACTTTGTAGCTCCGATCGACGTACATCGAGAACTCGCCCTTCTCGGTGCCGGTCTTCGGCAGTCGCTCGAACAGTTCGTCGAGCGCGTCGAGTCCGTCCATCGTGACCGCGCTCGTGCGCAGAATGGGGACGACGGTGTCGCCGATCTCCTCGATGGCCGCGTCGACGCCGTGGCGGTCGATGCGCAACGGGCTCTTGCCCACGTCTCTGAGGAGGCGCTCGACCTCGCGCTCGACCTCGATGGCACGCTCCTCGTCGACCATATCCGCTTTGGTGATGGCGACGACCGTCGGCAACTCCGTCGCGAGCAACACGCCGAGATGTTCGCGCGTCGTCTTCGTCGGGCCGTCGTCGGCGGCCACCGTCAGCAGTCCGTAGTCGAGTTTCTGGCCGACCAGCCCTCGAATGGTGGTGCGCAGCCACGGCTCGTGACCGACGGTATCGACGAAGGAGACCAGTCTGTCGGCCTCTTCGACGACCTCCGCGCGGTCGGCCTTCCGGTTCGGGTTTCGCGTGCGCACCGGGTCGCCGTCGCGGAAGCCGTAGACGGCGTACGAGAGATCCGCCGAGAGCCCGCGCTCGATCTCGTGGGGCTGGACGTCGAGGAAGCTCCGTGTGTCGCCGTTGCCGTCGTCCGGCTGGCCCGTAACGAGCGAGCCGACCAGGGTGCTCTTGCCGTGATCGACGTGGCCGGCGGTGCCGACGACGATGTGGCCGTCGTCCTCCAACATCGCGCCCTCGGCGATCGTGGCGACGCCGACGAGCCCATCGTCGATCCCCCACGTATCGACCGCCTCGATGTGGGAGTCGGCCTCCTCGGCGAGCAGGGAGAGCACGTCCATCGACTCGGAGAACTCGTCGGGCGAGATGCCCGCGAGCCCGCCGTCGTCGGTGACGCCGACGACGTAGGTGGCCTCGCCGTCGCCCGAGAGCACCCGGTGACGCAGTTGCGCCGCGAGGCTCTCCAGCTTGCCGTCGGCGAGATGGAGGTCTTCGGTGAGCCGTTCTTTGAACTCGACGCTACCGCCCTCGCGCTCGCCCGCCGCGAGCGCCCGGTCGAGGACGGCCCGGTCAGCGACCATGCCTATCTGTGGCGTCCCGGGCGCAAAAAGATTCGTGCAGTGGAATCAGGTGGTACCTATCCACATATCGATGGGTGCGTAAGGGAATCTTATATACATAAATTCAAGAAAAAAAAAATAAAAGACACTGATATTGCAACTCGTATTTGGACTAATTAGCTACATCTCGTTATCATAGCCATCGGAAAATTTATAAAGAATATTGTGTGTGATGACAAGTGAGCCGACGCTAACAGAAACGAACAATAGAATGGTAGTAAGCGTTGAGTTGCTATTCATGCTCAAGAAGAGGCTGTATGTACTATGAACATATGACACCAACAGAACAACTACCAAGAGGATGAAACAAATCTTGATGAATGAGTGAGTGTCATCTGGGTCTCCTAAAACATAGTCGCTCTTCTGTAGTACTGCGGAACTGAGATCACGGAGGTTAGTGCATTCCGCCGATAGCAGTCGTACATGACCAATGAACGCGCTGCGCTCGGCGGAATGCTTGAGCAACTCGCTGACCTCGGCGTAATAGAGTTCCGGCCCGAGCCGCTCGACGCCATCGTCGAGCGGCGGCTCAAGATCATCTGGACCTCCCGAGCGTGCCCAGATTGTAACGCTGACACCCTCCACGCTCTCGACGGGTCAGCCCGTATCTGGTGTGGCCGCTGTGATTGGAAAACCACCTACACTCGCGGTNATTGTAACGCTGACACCCTCCACGCTCTCGACGGGTCAGCCCGTATCTGGTGTGGCCGCTGTGATTGGAAAACCACCTACACTCGCGGTACACCGTTCTACGACTCGAAACTCGCCCCCGGCGAGTTTCTCGTCGCCTTCGTCCTCTACGCCGATACCCTCCTTAGTATCAACCAGATCGCGCCACTGCTTGATCGTGCCTACAAAACCGTCTTCGAGGCGATCAACAACGTGGAAACCGCATTCGAGAGCGGTTTCCCAACCGTCTGGGAACGCATCGACCAGACGATTACTGGACCGACGCAGGTCGATGAAACCCAGCAGGTGTGCTCGGGGTTCAAAGGTCAGAACCCACCGCGGGACGGACTGTCCCGCGGCGGGTCTCCTGGACCCGGACGGGCGCGATGGACAGGAGAGCGGGGCGATGAGATGACGCTCGTCGCGGCGTGCCGCGACGTACTGCGGGTGATCTCGGCCGAAGAGGGGTCGAAATACGACGAGAATCTTGAGCCAGTGATCGAGGAAGCGAACGATCTCTCCCAGCCGCTGGGAGAGATCTGGACCGACGAACTCCCGGCGTATCAGCAGATGAGCCACGACCATCGAACCGTAGTTCACGACGATGAGTACGTCTCAGACGAAGGTGTCCACACGAATCAGGTTGAATGCCTCTGGTCATTAGTGCAGCCGTGGCTGGCGAAATTCCGCGGCCTGTCCAAGCAGGGCTTGGAGCAGGCCGCTCGCACCTTCGGATTCCTTCGCTCTCTGAACCTTGTTGGAGCACCGATCCACAGTCTCGTCGATTGTATCGCCGTCACCGTGTTCCGCTAATCTACATAAGAGCGANTTCGCTCTCTGAACCTTGTTGGAGCACCGATCCACAGTCTCGTCGATTGTATCGCCGTCACCGTGTTCCGCTAATCTACATAAGAGCGAACATAGTTGTATACGAATGATCCGCTGACAACTGAGATGAGAACTACGACTCCTCGATGATCGGGATGAAGGTGGAAGTACTGTGCTTGTGACAAAAACAACTGCAGGTAGTTTACAGCTGGCAAAAATATAAACAGATACGTGCCATCTTCCAGGGCTGCTTTTGCATCTCTGACAGACATCACCAGAATCGTTTATCAGTTATCGATATTATATATTCTGCACGATGTCTCTCTGGGCATAACCCTGACTTCGAAATGCATAGTGTATGCATCTCTCTGAATTTCCAGAATAGATTGTTCTAGCTTTCCACGATTGTTCCCTCCTTGTGCACGCACATCGATGAAATCGATTTCTATTTGATACGCGCTCAATGTGCCGTTCTTGGATAAAATCTCTTTTTTAATCTCGGGGATGTTACTTTTTCCTGACACAAATACACAGAATGGTTGATCTCTTATAAGTTCGTCATAGATGCTTATATACTCGCCACGACTTATGCTGCCATCGTTTTTGACCTTCTCAAATACTACCCTTAGATATCCTTGCTCATCGTAATAGCCAGAACTAGCCAGATTAGCCACAGCAGTAGCTTTGTCCCCGTATTCTCTTCGAAGAGATGCTTTTCTGTCTGTCATCTGACGGCTATCCGTATATGATGTGTCATCCACCCACTCTATCCGAAGATAGAGGCATCGTCGAAGAAGATCAACTTCCCGATCTGGAAGATAATCTTCGAAATAGCTTGTGGTGGATCGTATATCTTGGGTTGTCACTCCTTCGCTAACCAACAGTACATCCTCTATGAGTTGGCTGTCAACTAACCCTCCCTGCTGAGACCAAACTTGAGAGGATGCGCTAGATAGGATCTGTTCTTCTTTAGATTCTTCTATCGCATCCAAGTTCAAAAGAAGTATTTCTTGCCCCTCACTATTTTCAATGGCTATGGGGGGAGAATCTTGTCCTTCATATCCTATTTCTATCGGGAGGCCTTCTACATCAGTAGTACCTAAAAAATCATCTGCGATCTCTATTGCTGTGTCTCGAACACTATCAAGCACGATTAGTCCTGCTTCTCTTTCGACTCAATAAACTCCGCGACGGAGACGTAGTCTTTTTCTAGAAACACTTGAGATCCTTTGCCTACGCCCCCGAAATTGTCTATCGATATCTCGTTTCCCAAATTGGACTCAACGCGTTCTTGTGTTTCTTTGTCAACGATGTACCCCTCATCATCCACTGTTTTCCCGAATTTCTCAACAATCTTCTCCGCCGCGCTTGGACGAAACGTTATGTCTGGGTCCATGATTGTGGTGCAACGAGACCTTGGTCTCTTCTTAGTGTATCACACTGTATACGCCTTACTATAAAATTCCCCATGATAGTACCTCGCGATCAGTTGAACCAGACCGCATCAAACGCGTCAGCCTCCCGCGATATCGACGGCAAGCGGCGGCGCGTCGGTCCCGGGAATCATACCCGCTGTTGGTGGGACGGCGATTTCGGGCTTCTGGAGTTCACTCGGAGAGACGCTCGTAAGCCTCGTTGACGCGCTTGAATCGGCGTTCGGAGCCGTCCTCGGTGTCCGGATGGGTTTCCTTCACCTTCTCGCGATAGGCCCGCTTGATCGCCGACTCGTCGGCATCGGGGTCGAGCCCCAGTGTTCGGTAGGCGTCGCGCATCGACTGGCCGGTCGATCGTCGTGTGGCACGGCGCTGTCGTGTATCCCCGAACCGACCACCGCCACCGCCTCGCGGACCGGTCCAGTCCTCGCGCGGGCCCGCGCCGAACCCGCCGCGCTCGGTCGTCGTTCGCCGTCCGGCGCGGACGTTGCGTCGGGCGCGCTCACGGAGTCGTCCGCTCGCGTGATACCAGAGCGCGTAGGTCGTCGCACCGAAGGGGAGCGCGACGACGAGTGCCACCGGACTGTAGGCGAAGCCGAGCACGGCGAGCACGACTGTCAGCCCGGCGAACACCGACATGAGCGCGAGCACGAGCTGCGACCGGGGCACGGCGGTCATTGGGTGTCGAGCGGCCTAAACCCCTCGCCACAGCTTGAAGTTCCTGCACGGCGAACGGTCGCCATGAGCGTCTCCGAACTGTGTCAGATCTGCGAGAGCCGTCCGGCCGATCGTACCTGCGAGCGCTGCGGCCGAACGGTCTGTTCACAGCACTACGACGACTCGCACAGCCTCTGTCTGGACTGTTCGGACGGCTCCGGTTCCGATTCCGACGAACCGACGGATCCCGGCCGGGAGGATACGGGCGAGAACGTACGTTTCTGAGGATCAGTAACCCTCGACGGCAACGTCGTCAAATCGCTCGAAGTGAGCGGTGTTCCGAGTGATGATCGGCACCGAGAGCGAGCGGGCGACGCCGCCGACGAGGACGTCCGCCGCCAGCGCGGCGTCGTAATCGCCGGCCGAACGGAGTTTCGCTTCGATGACCGCCGCATGGTAAGCGTGGTCGACGTCGAACGCACGCACGTCGAACGCACCGAGATGATTACGGATCGCCGCCTGTGTCTCGTCGCGTGCAAGCACCTCTCCGACGGCGAGTTCCTGGAAGACGACCGTGGGAACGACCAGCGTTTCGTCCTCGTGAGCTGCGAGATACGACGCGACGCGCTCCTCGCCGCGAGCGTGATCGATCAGCAGTGTCGTATCAACGACTTTCATCACTGTCTGGACTCGCGATCACGTTCCCATCCGCGTCAAGCTCGAAACCGAGCTCTTCGAGCGTTTCGGCATGGCTCTCGGCAAGTCCAGATGCGTGATCGTCGTGGGACTCGGCGATGACGCGCTCGAATTCATCCGTATCCGCATCGCCGTATCGCCCGAATCCGTGCCGCCAGTCCGCGGTCGTCTCGTCGATGAGGCGCGCGAGGGTGTCGGTGAAGCTCTCGTCGTCGTGCTTCTCGGCGGCGAGGCGGTCGTAGATCTCCTCGGTGACGCCGATGGTCTTCGTCCCCATGGCTGTGTTTGTGTCCATGTACACAAATGTCTGTCGCTGGTCAAACGATAGAACTCGAATTGGTCAACGATACTCGTTCAATCGTCGTTTCAGTCGCTTCGCCGCTTCACCGGCCGCCCCGGCGAACGACTCGCCCTCACCGGCGAAGATGATGCCCCGTGAGGAGTTGACGAGCCCGACGCCGCTCGCGAGTCCGTGTTCGATGGCGGCCTCCGCGTCGCCGCCCTGTGCACCTATACCTGTCTCTTATACACATCTCTGATGGCGC
>NZ_AOMF01000160.1 GCF_000336715.1 Halococcus thailandensis JCM 13552 | reverse complement strand
CCTCGCGCCATCAGAGATGTGTATAAGAGACAGAGATAGGGGTTCACCGTGATGGCGTCCGCCGTGTCCAAAAGGGTCGCGTACTGGCGCGCTGTGTTGCCGATGTCGGCGCGTTTGGCGTCGAGCAACACGGGGACATCCTTCCCGTGGGCGTAGGCGATGGTTTCTTCGAGCGCGCGCCAGCCGTCCGCATCCTCGTAGAAGGCGGCGTTCGGCTTGTAGCAGGCGGCGTGGTCGTGAGTCGCGTCGATGATGCGCCGGTTGAACGCCCAGCGCGGCAGGTCGTGCTCGCGGAGATGATCGGGCAATCGATCGGGATCGGGATCGAGCCCGACCGAGAGCACGCTGTCGGCGGTGTCGATCCGATCGGCGAGACGCTCGAAGAACATGCCACAGCCTGTCGACGACCGACCAAGGGCGTTCGGGTTCGTCTCGCCACACTCATATCGCCGGAGTGGTTACCGCTACCATGCCCGTTTCGGCGGTCGCCTTCGATCTCGACTACACCCTCGCGGTGCCCGAGCGCGACCGCCAGACGCTGCTCGACGAGGCGACCGCGGCGGTCGGCGCGCCCCGCCTCTCGCGCGAGACCTATCTCGACGCCCACCGGCGCAATCTCACGAATGAGACACGCGAAGCCATCTTCGCGGATCTGCTCGACGAGAACGATCCCTCGCCAGCGGCGCTCGCCGACGCCTACCGTGAGGCCATCGGCGACGCGCTCGTGCCGGTCGACGGTGTCGAGACGCTCGTCGCCGATCTTCAAGAATCCTACCGGGTGGGACTGCTCACCGACGGCCCGGTGCGCGCCCAGCGATCGAAGCTCGACGCGCTCGGCTGGACGGAGCTGTTCGACGTGGTCGTCGTCACCGGCTCGCTCGACGCCGGCAAACCGGACGAGCGTGCGTTCCGGACCGTCACCGACGAACTGTCGACGCGCGCCGACGAGACGGTCTACGTCGGCGACCACGCGGACATCGACATCGTGGGTGCACACGACGCCGGGCTCCGGACGGTGCACGTGACCGACGACGACCCGATCGCGGAGGCAGATGGGTCGGTCGAACGGGATGCGCTCGCGGCACAGCTTCCGGGGATCGTCGACTCCCTCTAATCGCCGAGTTCCGCGAGCGCGCGGTCGGCGGCCTCGCTCACATCGATATCTCGCCGTCTGGCGTAGAGCACCGCGGCGGCCTCGATGGTGACGGCGAGGTCCTGCTGGAGCTCGTTGATCTCGGCGACTGCCTCGCGTTTGTCGATACCGTCGGCGACGAGCGCGTCGAGGACCTGCTCGAACGCCGAGCGCCGGCGCAGCAGCTCCTCGTCGGGGACGAACCCGTCGGGGATCGTCGCGTCCGCGGGATCGAACGTGGGAACGAGCATCCCCTCGGTGCGTTCGAGGAGTCCCTCGCCGACGGCGATGTCGGCTAGGCGGGTCGCCTGGTCGGGCGAGAACCAGTCGCGATCGAGCGAGAGTGCGACGACGAACTCGCTTTCGGCCAGTTCGCCCTCGCCGCGGCCCGTGAACGGGGCGGCGACGGCGCTGCGGAGGCTCACGACGGATGAGCGGGCGGCGGCGTGCTAAATCCGTCGATGGGCTATCGAGCGATTCAAGTGTGCGCTCGTCCGCTTTCGGATATGAAAGACCAGGGACGCGCACTCAAAAAGCGGACCGGCGGACGGCGGCGACGAACGACCAAGAAGCGCAAACACCAGCTCGGCCGCGAGCCGACCGAGACCCGCGTCGGCGACACGGTGCTGAAGACCGTCGACACGCGCGGCAACACGCGGACGGTCCGTGCGATCTCGATCGACCACGCGAGCGTCGCGGTCGACGGCGAGACGAAACACGCCGACATCGAGGGCGTCGCCGAGAACCCCGCGAACCCGAACTACGTCCGACGGAACATCATCACCAAGGGCGCGCTCATCGAGACCAGCGAGGGCACCGCGCGGGTGACCTCCCGACCCGGCCAGGACGGCCAGGTCAACGCCGTTCTCGAAGAGTAGCGGTCACGAACGCGAATAAAACGTTTCTGCGATCGGTTCAGAAGCTGTCGATGACGGGGATCCCCATCGTCTCGAAATCGTCCATCGCCGCCAGCTTCTCCGAGACGTCGTCGAGCGGGACGGTCTCGGAGACCACTGCGCTCGGGTCGAGCGTGCCGTCGGCGACCATCCGGAAGATCTCGTCGTAGCTCGTCGGGGCCATCCCGAGCGAGCCGATGAACTCGATCTCGCTCATCACCATCGCGTCCGTCGGCAGCGAGACCATCCCCTGCTCGTCCTGCGTCGAGAGGCCCACCTGGACGTGCTGGCCTCGGGTGCCGAGGCTCAGTACCGAGTTCCGGCAGGTGGTCTCGATGCCGAGCGCGTCCATCGAGACCGCCGCACCGCCGTCCGCGATGGCCTTCACCTCGCTGGCCGGGTTCTCGACGTCGCTCGCGTTGACCGTCGCGCTTGCGCCGAGTTCCTCGGCTTTGTCGAGCTTTTCGTCCTGAAGATCGACCGCGATGACGTTGCCGCCGAGCGCGCTGGCGATGTGCACGGCCGAGAGGCCGACGCCGCCACAGCCGTGGATCGCCACCCAGTCGCCACCGCCGACGTCGGCGCGGTGGGCGAGCGCGTGAAACGAGGTCATGAACCGGCAGCCGAGTCCGGCCATGTCGACCGACGAGACGCCGTCGGGGAGCGGGACGGCGTTGTGGTCGGCCGCCGGGACGTGGAGCTGTTCGGCGAACGCGCCGGGCACGGATTCGACGAAGCCGAGCGGGCGGATGTTCTCGCAGGTGTTGCCGTGGCCGGTTCGACACTGCTTGCAGGTCCCGTCGCCGAGGTTGAACGGTACCGTAACCTGCTGGCCTTCCTGGATGGTCTCGACCTCGTCGCCGACCGCGACGACCGTGCCCGCCGGTTCGTGGCCGAGGATCTGGCCCTCCTGGGGCCGGATGCCGAGCCAGTCCCAGTCACCCTGCCAGCCGTGCCAGTCGCTCCGGCAGATGCCACAGGCCTCCATCTCGATCACCGCACCCGTCGGCTCCGGATCGGGCGCGTCCACGTCCTGGATGTCGAGCGGTTCGCCGTGTTCTTCGAGGACTGCTGCTCGCATAGCTCCTGTGTTATCGATGCCCACAGCAATAGGTGTACCGTGTGAACACATGTCCCCCGGGACGTCATGAATCGGCCTGGTTTTCCGTCGTTCACGGATAGCAGGAAGATATTTTTCGCTGGAAACCCACGACTCCCCATGGCGTTCCAGCTATCGGGAGAACACGAGGCCATCCGGTCGGCCGTCCGCGAGTTCGCCGAGGAGGAGATCGTGCCCGTCGCGCGCGAGCACGACGAGTCAGGCGAGTATCCCGCAGAACTCAGACGGGAGGCCGCCGAATACGACTTCGTCGCGCCGAACATCCCCGAGGAGTACGGGGGCGCGGGGATGGACGCGCTCGCGGGATCGATCGTGACCGAGGAGCTCTGGCGCGCCGACCCGGGCATCGGCAGCGCGGTCGGCTCGGCGGGCTTCGGCAGCGACATGCTCATCGAGTACGGCTCGGAGTGGATGAAGGAGGAGTGGCTACCGAAGATCGCCGCCGGCGAGGCGGTCTCGGCGAGCGCCATCTCCGAACCCGCCCACGGCTCGAACGTCGCGGGTATCGAGACCCGCGCGGAGCAGGACGGCGACGAGTGGGTGATCGACGGCAACAAGACCTGGATCACCAACGGCTCGGTCGCGGACGTCGCCATCGTGATGACCAAGACCGAGCCCGGCGCTGGTCATCGGGGGATCACGGCCTTTCTCGTGCCGACCGACAGTGAGGGATTCACCGCCGAGAAGATCGACAACAAGCTCGGGATTCGGGCCTCCGACCTCGCGGAGCTACGCCTCGACGACGTCAGAGTTCCCGAAGAGAACGTCGTCGGCGAGGTGAACGAGGGGTTCTACCAGCTGATGGAGTTCTTCGCCTCCGGGCGAACGAGCGTCGCCGCGCAGGCCGTAGGGGCCGCCCAGGGCGCGCTCGATGCCGCCCGCGAGTACGCGACCGAGCGCGAGCAGTTCGACCAGCCGATCAGCGAGTTCCAGGCCATCCGGCACAAGCTCGCCGAGATGGCGACCGACGTGGACGCCGCACGATCGCTCGCCTACCGGGCCGCGAGCGCGGTCGAGAGCGACGCCGACGACGCGGTGCGGCTGGCGAGCATGGCGAAACTGTTCGCCAGCGAGCACGCCGTCGACGTGGCCGACGAGGCGATCCAGGTGTTTGGTGGTGCGGGCTACGTCACCGATCATCCCGCCGAGCGCTACTACCGCGACGCGCGCATCACGAAGATCTACGAGGGCACGAGCGAAATCCAGAAGAACATCATCGCCGATCGGCTGGTATGAACAAGAACGGGCTATCGCACGGACGGACTCATCTCCCGAATGCTGGCGGAGCGCGAACCGACGAGCGAACCACTGCGGGCGGAGGCCTGCGATGAGCGAGGAGCCGCCGGAGTGGGAGTTCACCGAGCGCGATGTCGTGATCCTGCGCGAGCTCGCTGGCGATCCACAGGTCTCCTCGCGCCAGCTCACCGAGATCCTCGACGAGAAGTACGACATCGACGTCTCGCACGTCACGGTCAGCGAGTCGATCCGGCGGATGCGCGAGGAGGGCGTCTTCCGCGAGGCGATCATCCCGAACGAGGACTTCTTCATCTTCGGACTGTTCGAATTCAAGTTCAACGCCGAACACTTCGCCGACGAGTGGCGCGCGGCGATGGAGTACATCCGCGACTCGCCGAACACGCTGTTCTACTTCCTCTCCGACGGGGAGTACCAGTGGAAGACGGTGATGATGTTCCCGACGCGCGAGGCCGAATCGCGCTGGATCCACGAGTTCTACAAGGAACACGGCAGCGTGGTCTCGAACATCCGCAACTCCGTCGTGACGAACGTGCTCAAGTTCGGCACCGATCCCGAACTGCTCGAGAGCCTGAACGAGGGGCCGCGGACTCGGGAGTAGCTGGCTCAGCCGATGATCGTCACCGGGATCGAGACCTTGCGCGCGACCTCCTCGGCGACGCTGCCGAGCAGGAGGCGTCTGGTGCCCGAGCGGCCGTGGCTTCCGATGACGATCTGGTCGATATCGTTCTCGTCGGCGTACTGGACAACGACGTCGCTCGGCACGCCGCTCTCGGCGGCCGTGGTGATCTCGACGCCGTACTCGTCGGCTACCGCCCGCGCGCTCGTCTCGATCTCGTCGCTCTCCTCGCGCGCTTTCTGCTGCCAGTGCTCGCCGAGTGTGTTGCCCGGTGCGCCGTAGCCCCACTCGGCGGGATCGACGGCGTGGATGACCGTGAGGTCGTCCTCACCGTGTTCGTCGAGCGCGTATTCGAGCGCCTCGTGTGCCTGTTCCGAGTCGTCGAACGGAACCAGAACCCGCTTTCCCATACGCACCCTATCACGAGGCGACAAAAGAAGCTACCGTCGATCGTCAGCGCACCAGCGAGAGCAGCTCACAGGAGAGCACGGTCTCGCCGTCCTGATCGAGCACCGCCACGCCGTATCTGATCGTCCCGTTCGCTCGTGGATGCTCGCGCTCCGCCTTTTCGAGCACCTCGGTCTCGACGTGGATGGTGTCGCCGATGTAGGTCGGGGCGGCAAACCGGAGCGCATCGACCCCGTAGAACGCGATGACGTCATCGCGCTGCTCGGGGGTTCGGGACTGCCAGAGCAGCCCCGTCATCGCCGAGAAGACGAACGCACCGTGGACGATCCGCTCGCCGTACTCCGTCTCCGCCATCCGCTCCGCGTCGGTATGATGATGGTTGAAGTCGCCGCTCACGCCCGCGAAGTTCGTCACGTCGGCTTCCGTCACCGTTCGCCGCGCGGTCGTGGCCGTCTCGCCCTCGTCGACCGACTCGAAGGTACTCATCGCCCCTCCCGGAAGAGCCGGTAGCTCGTGCGCCCGACCGCCACAGGTTTTTCCTCGCCGTTCGGCGCGATGCTCGACACGGTCGCATCGGTCACGCCCATCGATCCGCCAGCGCGGACGACCTCGGCCTCGACGGTCAGATCGTCGGTCGCGGGGCGGAGATAGGAGACGTTCAGATCGGTCGTCGTGAGCGCTGCGCCCTGGGGGTTCTCGAACGTCGATCGGAGCGCGAACCCGCTCGCGGTGTCGACGAGCGTGGCCGCCACGCCCCCGTGGACGTTCGCCTCGCCGCCGGGCACGAGATTGGTGAACTTCTCGTCGTAGGGCACGCGGAGCACGACGCGACCGTGCTCGATCGTCCCGATCTCGATGCCGAGCCAGGAGAAGAAGCCGTGCTCGCCGATAATGGCTTCGAGCTGGCTTCGCTCGGCCGGCGAGAGGTCGCTCATCGACCCCCGGAGACCGGCTCGCCGTCCTCGTACTCGTAGAACCCGCGCCCGCTCTCCTGTCCCGTGTTCCCGTTCTCAACCAGCTCGACGAGATAGTCGGCCGGCTCGAAGCGCTCCTCGCCGGTCGCCTCGTGGAGCGTTTCGAGTTTGTCCAGGTACGTGTCGAGGCCCTCCCGATCGGCGCGCCGACACGGTCCCTCGGAGAATCCAGCGCCGAGTCGCATGCCGGTGTCGATCGCTTCAGGAGTCGCCACGTCCATCCCGATCAGCTTCGCGGCCTCGTTGACCATCCGAGCCTCCACACGCAGGGTGTCGAACCCCTCGCCATCGCCCGTTTCGTAGTCCGCGCCGTCACCGTTCTCGTAGTCGTAGTAGCCTTTCCCCGTCTTGCGGCCCAGCTCCTCGGCTGCGACCCGCTCCTCGATCAGCGGCGGGTTGGTGATGCCGGCCTCCTCGCGGACCGAATAGCCGATGTCGATCCCCGTCAGATCGGCGAGTTCGAACGGCCCCATCGGGTAGCCACGCTGGTGGACCATCGCAGCGTCGGCCTCCTGGATGGTCGCCTCGTCGTTGGAGACCATCCAGGCGGGTTCGACCATGAACGGTCCCAGAACGCTGTTGACGACGAATCCCTGGACGTCCTTTCGGACGTAGATCGGCGTCTTGCCGAGCGATTCGACGAAATCGTGGGCGGTCTCGGCGGTCGCGTCCGACGTTTGCTCGCCGTAGATCACCTCGACGAGATCCATCTTGACGGGCGGGTTGAAGTAGTGGGTGCCGACCACCTGTGCCGCCCTGTCGGTGGCGCTCGCGATCTCGGTGATCGACAGCGAGGAGGTGTTCGAGGCGAGGATCGCCCCGTCGGGCGCGAGCTCGTCGAGTTCGGCGTAGATCTCCTTTTTGAGTGCCATCCGTTCGGGGGCGGCCTCGACGACCAGATCGGCGTCGCCCACTGCTTCGGCGAGATCGGTCGTCGTGTCGATGCGCGCGAGCACGTCGTCGGGGTCGTCGACGATCCCGTTCTCGGCGAGTTTGCCGACGCTCCACTCGATGTCCTCGTAGCCCGACTCGATCAGCTCTGCCTCGATGTCGCGCATCGTCACGTCGTAGCCGCCGAGCGCGACGACCTCGGTGATACCGTGGCCCATGTTGCCCGCGCCGAGCACCGCCACTCGTTCGATATCCCTCATGGTCGTTCGAGCGATCGGCAGCGGTTTAACTCCCCCGTCGCCGGCGACCCGCTCATAGCGGCTCCTCCCCCTCGATGATGCGCACCGCGCGATCGGCGAGTTCGGGCACGCCAGTCTCCATCTTCGGGTAGAGTGGGTCGTCGGCGTTGCCCTCCAGATAGCGCCGGAAGAACATCTCGCCGAGCCCAGCAAGTTTGTAGACCGCGAGCGCGCGATAGAACCGATCGTTCTCGTACTCGATCCCCGTCCGCTCCTCGTAGCGCTCGACCAGTTCCTGCCGACTGGGGTAGCCCTCACTGGTCATGAACGTCGCGGTGAGCGAGTCGGTGGCTCGGGGTGGGTCGGGATCGCCCTCGTCCCACCAGTACGACAGTAGCCAGCCGAGATCGACGAGCGGATTTCCAAGTGTGCTCAGCTCCCAGTCGAACACCGCGACGATCTCGGGGGGCGTTCCCGGCCCGAACATCACGTTGTCGAGCTTGTAGTCGCCCTGGACGAGCGTGTGCGTCGGCGCGTCGGGAACGTTCTCGGTCAGCCACTCCATCACGTCGTAGAGCGCGGGCACTTCGCGCTCCTCGCTCGTGACGTCGAACGCCCAGGTCAGCTGCTCGGACCAGCGGCTCACCTGCCGCTCGGTGAACCCCTCGGGATGGCCGAACTCACCGAGGCCCACGTTCTCGTAGTCGACCGCGTGGACCTCGGCGAGCCCGTCGACGAGTTCTTCACCGATCTGCTGTCGGTGGTCGGGTGCGGCGAAGCGCTCGGGTTCGCCCTCGCGCAGCACGTCGCCCGCGACGCGTTCCATCACGTAGAAATCACAGCCGAGTACCGAGTGGTCCTCACAGGCCAACACGGTGGGTGGCACTCTGACGTCCGTCTCCTGAAGCGCGTCCATCACGCGATACTCCCGCAGCACGTCGTGGGCGGTGTCGGCGACCTCGCCGGGCGGCGGTCGGCGAACCACAAGGTCGCGATCACCCCACTCGACGAACAGCGTCTCGTTCGAGTGGCCCTCCTGATGGTGCTGAACGTCGAACTCCTCGACTGCCCCGAGTTCGTGCTCGAAGTAGTCGGCGAGCGACTCCCGATCGACGATGCGCGCGAAATACTCGTCGCTCATCGGGCCCTCCGATTCGGCGACGATCGCGATCTCGTTACCATTGGTAGATCGATTGTGCGTCCGGCTACGAATATCTACTGGACACACCTATGGAATGGTACATTTCTGCCGACGTTCCCCGAGATCTGCGGCCTCACGTGGCCGGTAACTTCGATCACCGAAAAGCATCACGCCCACTGACAGTGTGCGAGATCATCAGTAATCGCCCTACCGTTTTACAATGTAGTGCAGAGAAGGGAGTGCATGGACTACGACGACTCGGCGACCGCTCGGGAACTGCGCGATCGTGCCCACGAGTTCATGGAAGAGGTCGTGCTGCCGAAGGAGCGCGCCAACGCCGCCGACAGCGTCTCCCGTGAGACGATCGACGAGCTACGAGAGCAGGCCCGAGAGTACGACGTGTATGCACCCCAAATTTCCGAAGAGCACGGCGGCATGGGGATCGCACTGCGGGACGTACTGCCGCTGTTCGAGGAAGCGGGCCGGAGCCTGCTCGGCGCGCCCGCGATGCGCGTCGATGCGCCCGACGAGGGGAACATGCACACCCTCGAACTCGTCGGCACCGCGGCGCAGAAAGCGGAGTGGCTCGACCCGCTCGTGGCGGGCGAGATCCGTTCGGGCTTCGCGATGACCGAGCCCGCTCCCGGTGGGGGATCGGACCCGAAGATGCTCCGCACGACGGCGGAAAAGGAGAATGATGAGTGGATCATCGACGGCCACAAGTGGTGGACCACCCAGGGTAGCGCGGCCGACGTGCTCCTGGTGATGGCTCGCACCGACGAGGAGGCCCACCCCTACGCCGGTTGCTCGATCATCCTCGTGCCGACCGACGCGGAGGGCGTCGAGATCGTCCGCGACATCCCGCATCTCGGCCAGGATCTCATGCCCGAGAGCCACGCCGAGATCCGGTTCGACGGGGTGCGCGTGCCCGAGGAGAACCTCCTCGGCGAGGAGAACGAGGGGTTCACGGTCGCTCAGCAGCGCCTCGGACCCGCACGACTGACCCACTGCATGCGCTTTTCCGGGATGGCCGATCGCGCGCTCGACGTGGCGAAAGCCTACATGAGCGAGCGCGAGGCGTTCGGCTCGTCGCTCGCGGACAAACAGTCCCAGCGGTTCGCGATCGCCGAGGCCGAAACCCGTCTGCACGCCGCGCGGACGATGGTCAGGGACGCCGCGGCGAAACTCGACGCCGGCGAGGAAGCCAGAGTCGAGGTCTCGATGAGCAAGGTCTTCGCCGCCAACGTCGCCCAGGAGACGATCGATCTCGCCATCCAGTGCTGTGGCGGGGCCGGCATCAGCAGGGACCTGCCGCTCGCGGATTTCTACGACGCGGTGCGCGCCTTCCGCATCGTCGACGGGGCCGACGAGGTCCACAAGCGAACGATCGCGCGTGCGGCTTTCGAGGACACTGACCCGGCCGAGATCGAGGCGGTGCCACGCTTCGACGGCTGATCGTCGGGCCCGTGCTGGGCCGGGCACAACCTTTTGCGCCGGCCGACCGTCGATGGCGCATGGACCACGGAATCGTTCACACGGACGACGTGCGCGTCACCGATCTCTCCGACGTCGAGGAGCTCCCGCCGGATCTCGACATCCGCTCGATCGACGACGCGCTCGGTACCGACGAGACGAACGTCAAGCTCTGGTATTTCGATCCCGGCGAGGAGATCCAGTACCACGCCCACGCAGAACAGGAGGAGCTCTACTACGTCGTGGAGGGCGAGTTCTCGGTCAAACTCGGTCGCTCGGGCGAGGAGGAGATCCACGAAGTCGGTCCGGGCACGTTCTACGCCGCCGGTCCCGAGATCGGCCACGGTCACCGCTATCTGGGCGACGATCAGGGGATCGTGCTCGCTATCGGCGCACCGTCGGTGGAGGACCCGGGGCTCGACCCGCACGACCTCGACTGAGCGCCATCGTCCCGACACCAACTTCCGGTCGCCCTACTCGGAGACGACGGTGGCGTCGGGGGCGTTCTTCATCACGCTTCGCATCCCTTTGAGCGCGTTCTGCTTGCTCGTGTATCCCTCGCCGCTCGTGGCGATGATGTTCCCGTTCCGGTGGACGAGCCGCCAGCGCCACTCGCTCGCTCTATCCTGAAAGACCTCGAAACGGCCGAGGCTGTGGGCGGGTTCGGCCGTGGATTCGCCATCACTCTTCACAGGCTCACTCTCGGTGGCTGCCGAAACGTCCTCACCCTCCTCGTCGCGCTCGTCCCATTCGAGTTCCAGTTCCACACTGCGCTTCTCGGAGTCGCGTTCGACCTCGATCTCGAACAGCGGCTGCTCCGGTGGTTCGATCCGCACTGACCGCTCGCCGTCTTCGAGCGTCACCGGTCCATCGTTTTCGAGCGCCGTCGCCAGCGATTTGAGCACGCCGGCGATATCGGCGCGGCTCCGCTGACGCTCGCTTTCGAACAGTGTTTCGTCGGCCATACCGTCGTTCCGGACGGCGTGAGGATAAAAGGGGGCGTCCGGATCAGGCCGCGGCGTACGAACGATCGAGGTGTTCGACGATGCGGTCGGACTCGCTCATCGTGATGCCGCGCTCGTCGTCGACGAGCACCGGGACGTCGCGCTGGCCGGAGACGCGCTTCACCTCGTCGCGTTTGGAGTGGAGCGCCTCGACCCAGATGCTGTCGAAGTCGATATCCAGATCGTCGAGACGGTCGACGACGGCTTCGCAGTGCGGGCAGCCTTCGAGCCGGTAGAGCGTGATTGCCATGCCTCGTGTCCGGCGGCCACGGACAAAAATCTCCCGCCGACGGCGTTTTGTGCCCGTCCATCCAGCATGAGGCATGCCACCATCCGAGGGCGAGCGCGCGCCCGATTTCACGGCGCTGCTCTGTGACGGCGAGACCTTCCAGACGGCCAACCTCTCGACTGTCCTCGACGGCGGCTGCGTGGTCGTCTTCTACGGCTTCTCGTTCAGTGCCATCGCCGAAAACTGGTGGAAACGCTACGAGCGCGCCGGCTGGAACGAATTCGAGATCCCCGTCGTGGGTGTGAGTCGTGAGGGTCCCTACGCCCAGAACGCCTTCATCCGCTATCTCGACAGCCCCTTTCGACTGTTCAGCGACGGTGAGGGGGCAGCCGCCGAGGCGTACGATCTGCTCACGACGCGTTCGGGCATGGGCGAGACGCGAACCGCACGCCGTGCCGTCTTCGTCCTCGACGAGGATCGGCGCGTCGTCCACCGCTGGCTCGGCGAGGACTGGATCTCGCCCGTTCCGCGCACGGAGATCGAGGCGGCCGTCGCCGAGCTCACCGGATAGAAGCGGTCGTCGCCGAGTTCGTTGGAGAGGCAGCGCCGACACGGCTATGGCGCGGACGCGCGAGGCACCGGTATGTCGATCGCCGACTACCCACACCGGCCGGGCGCACACTGCGGATCGGCCTCGCTGCGCAACCTGGCGGCACACTACGGCTGGGGGTTCGACGAACCGCTCTGTTTCGGCCTCGGGGCGGGCATCGGCTTCGGCTACTACGAGAAGGGACCTGCCAGCCGCACCATCATGGGCCGAAGCTCGTGGCTCGAATCGAGATTCTTCGAGACCCTCGCGATCCCGTTCGAAGAGGGCGATGGCGAGGACTGGGAGATGGCCTGGGAGGCCGTCGGCGCGCGAGTCGCCGGCGGAACACCCGTCGTACTGTTCGCCGACCTCTACTACCTCGATTACTACGGAACTGACACCCACTTCGGCCCGCACACGCTCGTCTGTCTCGGCACCGAGGGAGACGACGTACTGCTCTCGGACAGCGAGTTCGAGACCGTCCAGCGGTTGCCGATCGATCGCCTCCGGCGAGCGTGGGGCTCGGAACACGGGTTCGTCGGGCCGCTGTCGAACCGCTGGCTCGCCGTCGATAGCGAGCGACCGTCCCCGAACGCGTCGATCGAGAGCGCAGCACGAACGGCAATTTCGCGGGCAGCTGAGGGGATGCTCACCGATGGCGAATCCGGCGCGTGGGGGACACAGGGCGTGGCAGGGATCCGTCGGTTCGCACGCGAGCTTCCCGAGTGGACGGAGCTGGACGACGCGTCCTGGAGCGCACGCTTCGCCTACCAGAACGTCGAGCGCCGCGGCACCGGTGGCGGTGCGTTCCGGCGGCTGTACGCGGATTTCCTCGCCCAGCTCGATTTCCTCGACGATTCGTTCGCCGATCGAACCCGCGCGATCGCCGACGACTGGAGCGCGCTCGGCGAGACGCTCCGCGAGGCGAGCGAGACGCCGACCATGGAGCTCTTCGAGCGCGCGAGCGAGCAGGCTGCGGCCATCGCCGATCGCGAGGAGGAACTGTTCGTCGACCTCCGCGATGAGGCGGGAGAGGACTGACGCGAAGGATTATGATCCGTCCGTCGGAGCATTGGATATGCGACTCGATGGCGTTCGCGTACTCGATCTCACGCGCTATCTGCCCGGCCCGTACACCACCCAACTGCTCGCCGACGCCGGGGCGGAGGTCGTCAAGATCGAGGATACTGCTACTGGGGATCCGGCCCGTTGGATGAGCTTCGAGAGCGAGGGGAGCGACGGAACGTTGTTCGAGGCCGTGAACCGAGGCAAGCGAAGCGTCGCACTCGACCTCAAGAGCGATGCGGGGCGCGAGGCGTTCTTCGAACTCGCGAGCGACGCCGACGTGCTGATCGAGGGGTTCCGGCCAGGCGTCACCGAACGCCTCGGTGTCGACGACGATTCGGTTCGCGAGCACAACCCCGGGATCGTCTACTGTTCGCTATCAGGCTACGGCCAGACCGGACCGTATCGAACCCGTGCGGGCCACGACTTGAACTACGCCGCCTTTTCGGGCCTGCTCGACATGACCCGTGCCGACGAGAGCGCGACACCACAGATACCGGGCGTTCCGGTGGGCGACATGGCTGGCGGGCTCTTCGCCGCGTTCTCGATCGTCGGCGCGCTCTGTTCGCGCGCGCTCGGCAACACCGGCGGGGAGTACCTCGATATCGCCATGACCGACGTGTTGCTCTCCTTTTCGCAAGCGCTCGCGCCCGACGCGCTCGCGGGCGAGACGCCACGCCCCGGAGAGACGGCTCTCACGGGGGAGTTGCCCTGGTACGGGATCTACGAGACCAGCGATGGGAAGTTCGTCTCGATCGCAGCACTCGAGCCGCCCTTCTGGAAGGAGTTTTGCGAAACCGTCGGCCGCGAGGATCTCGTCGAGACACACATGACGGACGACGAGGCGACGCGTGCGGCGCTGCGCGAGGAACTGACCGAACTGTTCGCCGCGAGAACCCGCGACGAGTGGGCCGAGATGTTTGCAGACAGCGACGCGACCATCGAACCCGTCCGCACCCTTCCGGAGGCACTCGACCACCCACAAACCGACTCGCGGGGGCTTATCGAACGGACGCAGTGGCCACAGCGGATCGGCTTTCCGGCGCGGTCGTCCGATCACGCCGACCCCGCAGCGGGCGTTCCGGGACACGGTACACAGACCGAAGCGGTCCTCCGCGAGGCGGGCTACACCGATCGCGATATCGTGGAGCTGCGCGAGTCGGAGGCAGCGGTTTTCGGCGAGTGATCAAGGATCGTCCACGCCCGATGGCCGCCGATCGAGCAGTATCGATCGGTCGAGTTCGTCGAAACTCGTGTGGCCCGCGAGCGCGAGCGTGAGATCGAGATCGGCACGGAAGTTCTCGAGGACGCTTCCGACGCCGGCCTCGCCGTCGAGCGCCAGCCCGTAGGCGTAGGGTCGCCCGAGCAGGACGGCGTCGGCTCCGAGCGCGATCGCCTTCACGGCGTCCGCACCGCTGCGAATTCCGCTATCGAACAGGACGGGGACGTCACCGACGGCATCGACCACGCCCGGAAGGGCGGTGAGTGCACCGATCGCACCGTCGACCTGCCGACCGCCGTGGTTCGAGACGACCACACCATCCGCACCGCATTCGACGGCCCGCTCGGCGTCGTCGGGGTGGAGCACACCTTTGACTATCAGCGGGAGGTCGGTCTCCGCGCGGAGGCTCGCCAGATCGTCCCAGGTGAGCGAGGGATCGCCGAAGATATCGACGAACTCCATGAGTGCCGTGCCCTCGTTCTCCTCGGGCGGGACGTCGAGGCGATCGCGGAAGGCCGGGTCGGAGACGTAGTTCGCCACGCCCTCGCCGTCGAGGAAGGGGAGGTAGCCCTGCTCGATGTCGCGCTCGCGCCAGCCGAGCAGGGGTGTGTCGAGCGTGACGACGATCGCGTCGTAGCCGGCGTGCTCGGCGCGCTCGACGAAGCTGCTCGCGATGTCGGGGTCGGCCGACCAGTAGAGCTGGAACCACTTCGGGGTCTCTCCCAGTTCCTCGGCGACCTCCTCCATCGTGTACGACGACGCCGAACTGAGCACCATCGGGACGTCGTGCTCGGCCGCGGCCCGCGCGACCGCGAGCTCGCCTGCCTCGTGAACGATCGAGAGCACGCCGAGCGGGGCGAGCAGGATCGGGAGATCGAGTTCGGTCCCAAAGAGATCGACGCGGAGGTCGCGCTCGGAGACGTTACGGAGCACGCGCGGGACGATCCGCCAGTCGGCGAACGCGCGGCGGTTCTCGGTGATCGTGTCCTCGGTGCCGGCCCCGCCGGCGACGTAGGCCGCCGCTTCCTCGCTCATCGCGGCCATCGCTCGCCGCTCGAGCTCCTCGTACCGAACCGGATGCTCGGGCGGGTCGTCGGCGAGCATCCCCGACGCGTAGACGTCGCGCTGGCGATGTTCGCCGTAGGGTTCCGAGGGGTCGTCGCTCATGCGAATTTATGGCACGGCCGACACAAGTAGTTTCACCTGTCGTCGATACCGACCAGACCGACGATGTCGAGCGGATCATCGACGCGGTAGGTGACAACCGGGTCGTCAGGAGCGGCCTCGCTCGCGCTGCCCCCGAACGCGACGGTGTCGATGCCCGCTCGCGCCGCGCCCCGCATATCGTTCTCGTAGCGATCGCCGACCATCAGCGCCGCGGTGGGTTCGACGCCCGCCTTTTCGAGCGCGGTCTCGAACATCGCCGGATCGGGCTTCGTCCGGCCGACCTCCTCGGAGGTCGTCACCGCGTCGAGCCGGTCGGCGACGCCGAACTGCGAGAGCAGCGCCTCGCCCTCCCACGTGTCGATGTCGCTGACGATGCCCTGATGGACGTGGCTTTCGAGCCGGCCGATCGCCGTGACGGTTCCCACGACCGGTTCGAGGTTCTCATGAGTTGCGCGCTCGAAGGCCGGCAGCCACTCCTCCTCGGGCAGTTCGTGGCCGACCATCGCCGCGACCGCGCGCCCGTAACCGACCCGCGCGCTGCGGAATTCGGTCCCCTCGCGCGTGCTGAAGTGCGATCCCAGTTCGTCGCGCCACGTGGCGAGCGCTTCCTCCCTGTCGAGATCGTGCTCGTCGGCGAGTACCCCGACGAACGCCCGATGGCCCGCCCGGACCGAGCCGAGATCCAGGATCACGCCGCCGATATCCCAGAAGACCGCCTCGTAGTTCATGCCGATGTCACTCGGCGACGCGACGAGTGTCTTCCGACGACGGATCGGATTACCGGTGGTAACCGATCGATACGTGCCGACAATCGATGGTGGCACCAGTATTTATTAGCATGCCATCGGTAACGGTCGATGTGATGGAAACCACCACTCGGAGGCGGCGATGACCACGGAACAGTTCAGCGTCGATGGTGACACGGCGCTCGTGACGGGCGCGTCGAGCGGTATCGGACGCGCGATCGCCGAGCGGTTCGCGGCGGATGGGGCGGAGGTCGTGATCTGCTCGCGCGAGCAGGAGAACGTCGACCCCGTGGCCGAGGGGATCGAGGAGGCGGGCGGATCGGCGCTCGCCGTCGAGTGTGACGTGCGCGATCGCGATTCGGTCGAGGCGCTCGTCGAGGCCACCGTCGCGGAGTTCGGCGGGCTCGACACGCTCGTCAACAACGCGGGTGCGAGCTTCATGGCGAACTTCGAGGGGATCTCCGAGAACGGCTGGAAGACGATCGTCGACATCAACCTCCACGGGACCTACCACTGCACGCAGGCCGCTGGCGAGGTGATGCGCGAGGGCGACGGGGGGACGATCGTCAACTTCGCGAGCGTCGCCGGCCAGGAGGGCGCACCCTTCATGAGCCACTACGCCGCCGCCAAGGCGGGCGTCGTGAACCTCACCTCGACGCTCGCCTACGAGTGGGCCGACGACGGGGTGCGGGTGAACTGCATCGCGCCGGGGTTCGTCGCCACACCCGGCGTGGCGAGTCAGATGGGTGTCACCACCGACGAGATCGATCGGGAAGAGGTAGATCGCAAGATCGGCACGAGCGAGGAGATCGCCGACATCGCCCAGTTCCTCGCGAGCCCCGCCGCGTCGTATCTCACCGGCGAGACGATCACCGCACGGGGCGTGCCGGACATCATGGAATCGCCGGAATGAGCGACCCCGCGGGTCGCGACGTGTTCCTCCCGGTGAGCGCACAGCCGAGCATCGACGCGCTCTGCGAGCAGGCCGAACGCGCCGAGGAACTCGGCTACGACCGGGTCTGGCTGCCCGAGACATGGGGTCGCGACGCAGTGACGGTGCTCACCTCGATCGCCCACCGGACCGACGAGATCGGCATCGGCACGTCGATCGTCCCCATCTACTCGCGCTCGCCCGCACTGCTCGGCCAGACCGCCGCCACGCTCCAGGAGGTCTCGGACGGGCGCTTCCGGCTGGGTCTCGGTCCCTCCGGACCGATCGTCGTCGAGAACTGGCACGGCGTGGAGTACGGAAACCCGCTCCGCCGGACGCGCGAGACCGTCGAGATCGTCAAGGCGGTGCTCACGGGCGAGGAGATCGACTACGACGGCGACTACTTCGATCTCTCGGGCTTTCGGCTGCGCTGCGAACCACCGGAGCCCGCGCCGGCAGTCGATGCGGCCGGAATGGGGCCCAAGAGCGTGGAGCTCGCCGGGCGCTTCGCCGACGGCTGGCACGCGCTCATGCTCACCCGTGACGGCATCCGCGAGCGCCTCGACGATCTCCGTCGGGGAGCGAGGCTCGCGGACCGCGACCCCGACGACGTGCGTGTGACGCTCTCACTGACCTGTGCGGCGCTCGACGACGGCGAGCGCGCCCGCGAATCCGTCCGCCAGCATCTCGCCTTCTACGTCGGCGGGATGGGAACGTTCTACCGGGACAGTCTCGCACGGATCGGCCACGAGGACACCGCCGAGACGATCTACGAGCGCTGGCAGGCCGGCGATCGCGAGGCAGCGATGGCGGCCGTCGACGACGAACTGCTCGATTCGATCGCGGTCGCCGGCACGCTCGACGATGCCCGCGAGCGGTTCGCGCGCTTCGCGGCCATCGACGGTGTCGATCACGTCTCGGTGTCGTTCCCGCGCGACGCGACGCTCGACGAGATCGAGGCGACGACCGCGGCACTCGCTCCCTGAACGGTCCAGCCTCGACGGTCCTCCACAGAGAAATCAGTCGGTGTCGATCGGTTCGTGGACGGCGCGGTAGCCGTCGTCGGTCGCGGTCAGGGTCTCGATCGCGTAGAGTCGCAACGAACGCTCCTGTTTCGTCGTGACCGGGAACTCGTAGTGGTCGGCCTCGTAGGCGAACTCGTCGACACCGTGCTCGTCGACGAACGCGCGGTGATCGTCGAGGCGCGCTCTCGCGACGGTCCGTGAGAGCGCAGGGGCGTCGTCGACGCGATCGCCGAACGCCTCCGCGAACGCCGCGTCGCGCTCGGAGCCGATCGAGTCGCGCGCGGCGGCCATCGCGGCGAGGCTCGTCGTGCCCGTCCCCCAGAACGGGTCGAGAACCGTCTCCCCGACGACGCTGTACATGTTGATGAGCCGATATGGGATCGTGAACGGGTAAGCTCCCGAGCGATCCCGGCGGTCGTCGCCGTCGAGCGTCTGGTGCTCGCCGGTGACGTCCGTCCAGAGATCGGAGAACCAGCGATTGCGCTCCTCCCAGAAGTAGGCCGACTCGTAGCGCCGGGCGGCGTTCGGCTCGAACCGCCGCGTCCCGCCGTTGCGAAAGACCAGAACGTACTCGTGTTCGAGCGTGACGTAGGCGTTCGGCGGAACCATGCCGCTGCCCATGAACTTCGCACCCGAGTTGGTCGGCTTCCGCCAGAGGATCTCGGGGAGGGGCTCGAACCCGCGCGTCTCGAAGGCGTCGATGATTCGGGAGTGGTTTCCCCAGACGCGAAAGCTTCCGTCGATTTTCCGCGTCGCGTCGCCGACGTTGATGCAGGCGATGCCGCCGTCGACGAGCACGCGCGCGAGTTCGTCCCAGACCGCGTCGAGCTGGTCGTGCATCAGCTCGAATGCCGCTCGTCCGTCGCCCGCGTCGAGCCGTTCGCCGATCGCGGGATCGAGCTCGGTGAACAGGTCGTCCCACATCTCGATCATCGGATACGGCGGCGAGGTGACGACGAGCTCGACGCTGTCGTCGGCAACCCCGTCGAGCTGCCGTGAATCGCCGACGACGACGCGATGGCTGGTCTCCATTGGCGATAGCCACCACGCCGTCGGTGAAAACGTCCGCGGAGATCGAATTGGAGTGTCAGGCCGCGAGCTTCTCGGCGAACTCCTCCCGCACCTTCTCGATCTTCGGCTGTGCGTGGATGGTGCAGTAGGCGTCGTCGGGATTTTTCTCGTAGTAGTTCTGGTGCTCCTCGCTGGCCTCGTAGAACGTGTCGAGCGGTTCGACCTCGGTGACGACGTCGTCATCGTAGCCACCCTCCGCGTCGAGCGCGTCGACGTAGGCCGCGGCCTTCTCCTGCTGGTCGTCGCCGTGGGTGAAGATCGCCGAGCGGTACTGGCTGCCGACGTCGGGGCCCTGTCGGTTCAGCTGGGTCGGATCGTGGACGGTGAAGAACACGTCGAGAAGGTCCTCGTAGGCGATGCGCTCGGGGTCGTATTCGACCTGGACGACCTCCGCGTGGCCGGTGGTGCCCGAACAGACCTCACGGTAGGTCGGATTCTCGGTGTGACCGCCCGCGTAGCCCGAGGTCACGTCGAGCACGCCGTCGAGCTCCTCCATCGGGGCCTCGATACACCAGAAACAGCCGCCGGCGAGCGTCGCGCGTTCGGTTTCGGTTGCCATACGCTCGATTGGGCGTGCTCGGGGGAAAACCCATCGGCCCGGTCGGAGTGAGGTATTTCACCACGGGCCACGATGGATCGATGATGAGCGACTACACCGGTGCGGAACTGTTCGTCGACGCGCTCGCCGACTACGGCGTCAGCCACGTCTTCGGCAATCCCGGCACGACCGAACTCCCGGTCGTCCACGCGCTCGCCGACAGCGAGATCGAGTACGTGCTGGGGCTCCACGAGGACATCGCGGTCGGGATGGCCGGCGGCTACGCCCAGACGCGCAGATACCATTCCCACCACGACGACTCGATCACCCCGCTCGGTGTGGCGAACCTCCATCTCGCGCCGGGTCTCGCGCACGGCCTTGGCAATCTCTACGCCGCGAAGGTCGCCGGCGCGCCGCTGCTGGTGACGGCCGGCAACCACAGTTCGGATTTCCGCCACGAGGAGCCGGTCCTCTCGGGGGATCTACTTCGGATGACCCGCCAGTTCTGCAAGGACAGTCAGGAGATCCTCGACGTCGAGGCGATCCCGACGATGGTTCGTCGGGCGGTGCGGACAGCGCTCACGCCGCCGACGGGCCCCGTCTTTCTGGGCCTCCCGCTGGACACGATGCTCGCCGAAACCGACGCCAGCCCCGAGCGACTCGGGCCGATTCCCACGGCGGGGAGCGGCGACGCAGCCAGTATCGAGCGCGCAGCCGATCTCCTGACCGAGGCTGATGCGCCGGTGCTGGTCGTCGGCGATCACGTGGCGCGGGCAGGCGCGGACGCGGTCGCGGCGGCCGTCGATCTGGCCGAGACGAGCGGCGCGCGCGTCCACGGCGAGATCCTCCTCTCTGAGGTCGATTTCCCGATGGATCACGAGCAGTGGGTCTCGCCGATCCCGCCCGACGAGGAGCTCGCACGGACGCTGTTGAGCGCCGACACCGTGATCTTCGCCGGCTGCTCGACGAACACGACGCTGACGCGCCACGAGGGCGACCTCGTCGCCGACGACACGACCTGCATCCATCTGAGCGACGCGGTCCACGAGATCGGGAAGAACCAGCCCGCCGACGCGGCCGTCGTCGGCGATCCCGGCGACGTGATGACCGAGCTCGCGACCCGACTGCACGATCGACTCGCTGACGAACGGCGGGACGAACGGCTCGACACGGTGCGCTCGGTGAAAGAGATGGTCGAGGGGCAGCTGGCCACGATGGGCGAGGGCGACGAGGACGACCCGCGTGCCTCGAAGGCCGAGCTCGTCGATGCCCTCCAGGAGAGCGCCCCGGACGCCTACATCGTCGACGAAGGGATCACGGCGAAGTACGCGATGCTGACGCGCTGGCCGCTCCAGCCCGAACAGTACATCTCGAACAAGGGCGGTGGGCTGGGCTACGGACTTCCCGCATCGGTTGGCGCGGCGCTCGCCGAGAGCCAGCGCGAGGAGCCACGAGACGTCGTGGGGTTCGTGGGTGACGGATCCTATCTCTACTATCCTCATTCGCTCTACACCGCCGCGCGATACGATCTCGATCTCACGGTCGTCATTCCCGACAACAGGAACTACCGCATCCTGAAGGACAACACGCTCGGCGTGATGGGTGGCGAGGAAGAGGAGTACGACTGGCAGGACATGGAGTTCGACCCACCTGTGGACATCCCGACGAACGTCGAGAGCCACGGCGCGCGTGGGCAGCTCGTCGAATCACCCGAGGAGATCGCGCCGGCCGTCGAGGACGCGCTCGATCGAGACGGCCCGGACGTGCTCGACGTGCTGGTTCACGACTGAATCCCACAGAAAGTATTTGGTCGTGTCGCAAAGCGGTCTAGACTTCGGTAGCAACTGACTCCCTTCAGGAGGGGGTTGTCTCTGGTGACCAAACCGAGACCACCC
>NZ_AOMF01000159.1 GCF_000336715.1 Halococcus thailandensis JCM 13552 | reverse complement strand
TCAACCGATCAACCAAAACAACCATGAGCTGTGACCTCACAGTCGAGGCTACCAGAGGCAAAGTCTAGAGGACTTTGCGACGCGACCAAGTATTTGCCGGCTGTCGTGTCATTGTATGCAATGCGGAAGGCGATTCTCGTCGGACTGTTCGCGGCGGCGCTCGTCCTCGCCGGCTGCAACGGGTTCGCGCTGGGTGGCGACGAAACCCCGGCCCGGACGGTGACACCTGCGGCCGTCCCGACCGACGAGCCGACGCCGACGGCCGTGTCGCGGCTCGCACCGGGACTCACAGGGCAAGGTGTGACCGACGCGTTCGCGCTCGGTGAAGCCCACGCGTCCGTTCTCGACGACACCTCCTACTCCCTGCACGAGGAGTTCGCCGTCGAATATGCGAACGGCACCGCCTACAATCGGGGTTCGACCGACGCCCGACTCGCGGCCAACGACAGTCGGTACTACGTCCGGCAGAATGCCTCCGGATTGCTCTTCGGTGGTGGCGCGTTCACCAGGAAAATCTGGTCGAACGGCGAGCGCGTCCTCGTGGCCGACACGACGAACAACAATACATCGTATGACTCCCCATCGAGCGTCGAGGGCGAACCGGTACGACCTCGGGAGGCACTTTCCCTCGATCCGACGAAACGCCAGCAGCTGTACGCCTATCTCGGCTCGGTCGAGACTCGCGTGACCGGGACCGAGACGCGAAACGGAACGACGCTCCACCGCGTCGAGTCGACGACCGTGACGAATCCGGCCGCCTTCGAGATCCAGTGGATGAATCCACGGGACCTCTCGCTCGTCGCGTTCGTCGATTCGCGCGGGCTCGTCCACGAATACCGACTAAACTATACGGCGTCACTCGACGGCACTCCCGTCGACGTTCGCCGGCACGTGCGCTACACGAACCTCGGAAACACCACCGTCGAGCGCCCCTCCTGGTACGATGCGGCCATCGCAAACGTTTCGACCCCTACGACGACTGCTGGCTGAGTTTTTACTCGACTCGCAGACGCTCGCCGTCGGCGGTTTCGAGAAAGATCTTGCCGGGGTTCAGCGTGTCCTTCGGATCGAGCGCCCGCTTGATCGCGCGCATCGTCTCGACGCTGCCCTCACCGTGTTCGGCGACCATGTACTCGCGTTTGCCCCGGCCGACGCCGTGCTCGCCGGTCGCAGTACCACCGAGTTCGATGGTCCGCTGGACGACGGCGTCGGAGATCTCGCGACCGGCTGCGAGTTCGTCCTCGTCGTTCGGATCGACCAGCACGTTGTAGTGGACGTTGCCGTCGCCGGCGTGGCCGAACGTCGTCACGTCGAGTCCGTGCTCGTCGCCGCGCGCCTTCGCATACCGGACGATCTCGGGGAAGTGGCTGATCGGCACGGTGATGTCACCGGGTTTGGCCGGGCGGCGCGGTGGATCGTAGGCGATCATGGCGTTCGCGAGGTTCCGTCTGGCGTCCCACAGCTCGTCCATCTCGTCGCCAGCGGCCATCTCGAAGCGGTCGGCATCGTAATTTTCGAAGATCTCGCGGCAGGCTTCGATCTCGGCCTCGACGTGATGGTT
Source organism: Halococcus thailandensis JCM 13552 (assembly GCF_000336715.1). Taxonomy (GTDB): domain Archaea; phylum Halobacteriota; class Halobacteria; order Halobacteriales; family Halococcaceae; genus Halococcus; species Halococcus thailandensis. Next base: position 99,310 of record NZ_AOMF01000159.1, on the reverse strand, counting down.
CGCGTGAAATTCGAGGAAGACGGTCGGAACGTTCGGCAGGTCGGTTCCGGAGTAGGCGTTGGCGATCTTCGTGCTCAGCGGGTCGATGAGTTCGATGGTGGCCACGTCGACGCCAGCCTGCATCGTCGCGGCGATCGCCGCGGCGGCCGCATCGAGATCGTCGAACGTCGCCCGCCCGCCGCGGATCTGTTTCGGTCGGCGGGCGAGTTCGAAGGTCACGCGCGTGACGACCGCGAGCGTCCCTTCACTGCCGACGAGGAGATCGGTCAGGTTGTAGCCACTCGACGTCTTGACCGCCCGGCTCCCGGTCTCGATCACCGTGCCGTCGGCCAGGACGGCTTCGAGACCGAGCACCCAGTCACTCACTTCGCCGTATCTGACTGTCTTCGCACCGCTGGCGTCGTTCGCGACCATCCCGCCCACGGTCGAGATGTCGCCCGACTGTGGCAGCGGGGGCAAGAACAGTTCCTCGTCGGCGACCGCGTCGTTCACCGCCGACCCGAGCACGCCGGGTTCGACGTCGATCTGGAAGTCCGCCGGCCGGACGTCGAGTACTCGATCCATCCGCGTGCAGTCCATGCTGATACCCTCAAAGGCCGGCAGTGCGTTCCCCTCCAGCCCCGTGCCCGCCGCGTACGGCGTCACCGGCACCTCGCGCTCGTTGGCCGCGGCGAGCACCGCGCTCACCTCTTCGGTGGATTCGGGCCAACAGACCGCATCGGGTCGCACGCGCTCGTCGTCCGGCGTTCCCCAGTCGCCCGCGTGGCCGTCGCGGTCGTCGTCGCCGAACGACACCTGCTCGCCGGCGAGATGGTCGGTGAGAAACGAACAGTCGTACGCCATGTGTTGGGTTCACGGGTGTCAGGCATAAAACTCCGTTCCGAGCGGACAGGTGTCGTCGGTCCCGACGATGGACTGGTTCGCACAACGACTTTTTACCCGTTCCGGCTCTGTTCGCGGCATGGCCAGCCTGCTCGGCGACTACGACCGCTCGCGGATCCCGGTCTGGCTCATGGCGGTCGTCTTCTCGCTCGCCCTCTCGTTCGTCGTCTGGCGGTATATCGGGACGTTCGTTCTCGGACTGTTCGTCTACTACATCACGCGCCCGATCCACCGCCGGCTCGGCGATCACGTGCCGACGTCGACCCTCGCGGCAGCGGTCTCGTTGACGACGGTCGCGCTGCCGGTGATCGTACTCATCGGCTACACACTCTACGTCGGGACGTTCCAGCTCGCTGATATCGCCGAGAGTGCGAACCTCCAGCCCGTGCTCGACGCGCTCGAACCGTACGTCGAGAACGCTGGCGTCGGCACCGAGCCACAGGCCGTCATCAGCTCGGCGATCGAGAGCCCCCAACAGTTCCTGAGCGGCGGCGTGATCGACGCGATCACCGAGGCCGCGACGCCGCTGTTCGCGTATCTCGGCGCGTTCGGCAACGCGCTCATCCACCTGTTCGTCGTGCTCGCGCTCGCGTTCTACCTCCTGCGCGACGACCACAAGCTGGCGGCGTGGTTTCGCACTCAGCTCGCCGGCGAGGGGACGCCCGTCTACGCCTACCTCGACGCGGTCGACCGCAACCTCAAGACCATCTACTTCGGCAACATCCTGAACGCCTTCTCGACGGCGATCCTCGCGGCGATATCCTACAACCTGCTCAACGCCGTCAGCCCGGCCGGCGTCGCCGTGCCCTCGCCCACGTTGCTGGGACTACTCACCGGCGTCGGCAGCCTCGTGCCGGTCATCGGCATGAAGATCGTCTACGTCCCGGTCGCGCTGTTGCTCGGCATCGAGGCCGTTCTCGTCAGCCCCGCGCTGCTCTGGTTCCCGCTCGTCTTCGCGGCCGTCTCGCTGGTCATCGTCGATACGATCCCCGACCTCGTGCTCCGACCCTACGTCTCCGGCCGGGATCTCCATACCGGCTCGGTGATGATCGCCTACATCATCGGCCCACTCCTCTTCGGCTGGTACGGGCTTTTCCTCGGGCCGCTCTTGCTCGTGCTGTTCGTCCATTTTGCCCGCATCCTCCTACCGGAGCTCGTCCGTGGCGAACCGCTCACCGCGCGGGCGACGGCGGGCAACCCGCTCCACCCCTCCAACGAACTCTCCGTCCCTGAACCGGAACCGGTCGATCCGGCGGACGAGTCGAACGCCGAGACCGATGGCGCAGGGCCTGTCGACGAGGGGTCGTCACGATCGCCCGACGACGGGACCGAGCATAGCGAATAAACCACGCCCGGATGGTTTATCCGGGTAGACCCCTAACCATCGGTGATGAAGGCCGTAGAAATCACCGAATTCGGCGACAGCGACGTCATCGAAACGACCGAGCGCGACAGACCGGAGCCCGACGACGGCGAGGTGCGCGTCGCCGTCGAGGCGGCGGGGATCAACTTCGCGGACATCATGCAGCGCCGCGGTCACTACGTCGGCGGGCCGGAGCCGCCCTACGTGCCGGGCATGGAAGCTGCTGGCACCATCGATGCGGTCGGCGACGGCGTCGATCGCGAGGTCGGCGAGCGCGTGGTCGCGATGACCGACGCGGGCTACGCCGAGTACACCACCGCCGACGCCGCCGGACTGTTCGACATCCCGGAGTCGATGAGCTTTCCCGAAGCGGCGGGCTTTCCCGTCCAGTTCCTGACCGCCCACAACACGCTGTTCGAGTGGGGTGGGCTGGAAGCAGACGAGCGCGTATTGGTCCACGCGGCCGCTGGCGGCGTCGGCACCGCCGCGACACAGCTCGCGAGCGAGGCCGGTGCGGAGGTCTTCGGCACCGCGAGCACACGGGACAAACTCGATCTCGCCGAGCGCCTCGGGCTCGATCACCCGATCAACTACACCGAGACCGATTTCGCCGAGGCGGTGAACGACGCCACCGACGGCGAGGGCGTCGATCTCGTTCTCGACGGGATCGGCGGCGACACCACGACCGAGAGCCTCGACTGTCTCACCCACTTCGGTCGGATGGTGTCGTATGGTGCGGCGAGCGGCGAGCCCGGCTATCCCGACACGAGCACGCTGCTGTTCAACAACTACACCATCCACGGCTACCATCTCGGCCAATCGATGCAGCGCGCGCCCGAGCGCGTTCTCGATGCCGTTCCGCATCTGACCGAACTGCTCACGAGCGGCGAACTCGAAGTGATCGTCGGCGAGACGTTCCCGCTGGCCGAGGCCGCCGATGCTCACGAGTATATCGAGAACCGCGAATCGAGCGGGAAGGTCGTTCTCGAACCCTAATCGACCGGCAGCACGCTCGTGTCGATACCGTCACGCCGCCCGTCGAGAACTGAAAACCGCTCGTCGCGTCGGTGTTCGAGCCAGTAGAGCAGTCGTTCGGCCCACACGAGTTTCCGTTTCTTCATCGGGGCCACCGATCCGTCGTCGAAATTCCAACCGACGAACTCCAGACTACTCGCCCCACAGTGATCGGCCAGAAAGGCCGCACGATCCCCGTCGGTAAATCCACCGAAATTCACCACCGGGCCGGCGGGCGCGGCTTGGGTCGTGGCGAGCACGTGCTCGGCGTCGAGGGTCGGCACGATCTCCTCGACCAGCGGACCGTTGTCGCCGTGGGCGTGGACCGCGACCGGTGTCCCCGCTGCCGTGAGCGCTCGCACCGTTTCCGGATTCTTGTCGAGATCGGTGATCATGCAGTCGACGGCGATACCGCCCTCCTGGAGACGATCGACGGCGGTCGAGGCGGCGAACACGCTGTCGTCCGTCGTGTTCACTCCATCGAGATCGGTTTCGAGCGACGGGCCGGCCCCGGCGATCACGACCGTCTCGCCCGTCACGTCGAGTCGATCGAGGGCGAACGGGCCGACGAGATCGGCGAGGCGGTCCCGGACGTGTTCGTCGCTCGCGCGGTCGAAGCCGAAATCGGCGAGAATCGCCTCGTAGACCGGTTCCCACGTGGCGAAGTTCATCGCAGCGCGGCTCTGTCGCCGAGCGCGTCGCCGATGCGGGCCGCATCGCGGGTTTCGGAGACGTCGTGAGTGCGGATCACGTCCGCGCCGCGTTCGACGGCCAGCGCCGTCGCGGCGAGGCTCGCTGGCAGTCGGTCGTCCGTCTCGCGATCGACGATCTCGCCGAGGAAGTTCTTCCGGTTGATCGAGACCAGCATCGGGCGGTCGATGGCACCGAACTCCGCGAGTCGGCGGAACGTCTCGCGGTCGTCGGCGAGGGTCTTGTCCTCGCTCCAGCCGCCGAACGCGGGGTCGATGATCGTCTTGTCGGTGAGCCCCTCGGCGAGCGCGTCGTAGATCTCGTCGACGTCCGCGAGTGCGCCCGGTCGTTCGAGGTCCGGCGGACTCGCCATCTTCACCACGGCCGCATCGCGCGCCTCGCAGACGCGGGGCAGTTCGGGATCGGCGAAGCCACAGACGTCGTTCACCATGTCGAAATTCGCGTCGAGCGCCGCCGCGGCGACCTCGTGGTATCTGGTCTCGATCGAGAACACCGCCTCCCCCGTGACGCGATCGATCGTCTCGATCGCCGTGTCGAGTCGCTCGCGCTCCTCGGCGGCCGAGAGCACCTCGAAGCGCTTGTTGGCCGATTCGAGCCCCACGTCGACGATCTCCGCGCCCTCGTCGATGAGTTCGTCGACGTAGATGGCGGCGTCGGCGGGGTCGGCGAACACGCTCGGCTCGTAGGGCGACTGGTCGCTGACATTGAGCACACCCATGATCCGCGCTGGGTGTCCGTCGCCGATCGGAAGACCGGCGGCCTCGACGGTCTGCATAGCGAAACTTCTATCTCATAATACAAAGCCGGCCCGGTCCACTCGTGAATCATGTAGTGTTCTGAATACCCTATGAAAAACTATTCAATAACCGATCACAATCTATGCTTCTGATGCATACGTCCTATCACTTAATAAGATGGAGAGGAACAAATAGACAAGTATGGCAGGAAGCGATGTGAGTCAATATATCGATCGATCAAAGCGTCTTCTAGAATCTTCCGAGATGAACGAGAAGAATGTTGAATTCAAAATCATACAGCCTCTGATTGAAATTTTGGGATGGGATTTGTACATGGATGTAGAGTCTGAATATACTGTACAAGTTGGAAGCAAACGATATCGGGTAGACTATGCACTCTCTGTTGGCGAAGCACCGGATATTTTTGTAGAGGCCAAAAGCAGCAGCAGTAATCTGAACGGGGAATATCAGGATCAGCTTACGAGCTATATGCACCAAACGGGAACAGACTGGGGACTGCTAACTAATGGAAATAGATTTCAGATTTTAAAACTCAATGTCGAGTCTAAACTAGCAGACAACAGCGTTTTAGCGGAATTTTTTATAGGTGATATAGAACAAGAGCATCTGTCTTTAGCTAACTCCAGCGATTGACTGAGTGGCGGTAGCGAACCGTTCTTGGAGGATCGGGCGCTCCTGATGGATTTTCTGTGCGTCGGCAGCCATTCGGTCTAACAGCGGCGGGGNCATCTGTCTTTAGCTAACTCCAGCGATTGACTGAGTGGCGGTAGCGAACCGTTCTTGGAGGATCGGGCGCTCCTGATGGATTTTCTGTGCGTCGGCAGCCATTCGGTCTAACAGCGGCGGTGGCGAGTAACCGAGGTAGTCGCTGAGTCGCTTGAGGATCCGCTGGGCGTGCGACCGGAAGGTCGCCGCCCAGCGTTCCGGTGGGAACACCGCCTCATCGTCCGCGTGCTCGATCACCAGTTCCAGCAACTCACGGCTCACCAACAGCGTCAGCACCGCCGCATACAGCAGAATCTCCACTACTGCAGGGTTGCTCGTGTCGAATTCGTCGAGATCGTACAGCGTCTTCAGCTCGCGAAACAACAACTCTACCGCCCACCTGCAGCGGTACATCGTCGCTATATCTGCCGGCAGGAACCACTTTCTCGGGAGATTCGTGATGTAGAAGTGGTAGTCGTCGGCGTCCTCGTTACGGACGCCGACGACGCGGAATCGCTTCGTATCCCATGATCGCGTGCCCGCGTACAACCCGCGTCTGAATTCCACCTCAACCTCGACGTCGACGTGTTTGCGGTGGAGATCCTCTGCAATCTCGAAAACCTGCTCTCCTTCCAGCGGAATGGCGCGTCCGCGCCATTCGCGCAGTTCTTCGACGATCTCTGGCTTGGTATTGCGCTTGAGACGGCTCACGAAGTAGCCGCCGTTCTCGTCGATCAGCGCGAAGCGGCGGAACTTGAAATACGCTAAATCGAGGAGTAGCAACCGCCCTTTCAGCCACGATCCCGTCTTGAACTCGGTGCTGTCGTGGGGACGTTCGCCGGTGATGGAGAGCTTCTCGATGGTTCGATCGGTGACGTTGTGGAGCAGGTGGAGCTTCGCTCCAGCCTGCTCCTCGCGTCGTCCCTGATACTGCTCTTTCAGGAACCGATGTAACCGCAGAACAGTTGCATCGGCGATCATCACGTCTCTGAATTGGTCGAACTCGTCACTAACGGTGTGCGGGACAGCGACCTCGTCGAGCGCGAACTCGACGAGGTCGCGGAGATATGCAGCGAACAGCGGCGTCAGCCGCTGGTAGAAACCGCCGGGTGAGAGCGTCTTGTCGGCAGTAGCGTTGTAGGCACGACGGAACGCGGCAAGTGTTCGGCTTTCGCCTGCGGCGAAGCCGAACACAAGCGCCCAGACCATTGCTGGAACCTGGAATTTGCCGTCGCGTTCGACCACGCCGACTGCCTCGGCGTGGTCTTCGAGAGCCGTCGATGGAAAGAGCGTAGTGAGCCGGCGTTCAATTCGNTCGTCGCTCACACCGAACTCCTCCTCATTCCTTTCAGGAACCGACTTCGCTTCCAGCCGCAGTCATGCGATTCCGCTCTTAGCTAAAGACGAATGAGAACAAGAGTGGAATACTATGGAAGTACTCTCAAAAGAGATGATCCAATCCGGAGAATCATATCGCCTTGCAGAAGAACTGGGTACAAAGAAAAAAGCTCTACAAGAAATTGAAGAGAACAAAGAAGAAATATCATTAGATATCTCCGAAATTCTAGCAGAATGGTCTGACGACACACTTTTTAACGAATTTGAGAAAGAATCTGCCCTCTTTATAGAGAATATGCTACAGAGACTCCGAAACGAACCATCCGATGCTGAAATGCCAAGTTCTATCAATGATATTTTGGAGATTCTAGGTCCAAAGCTCCCTGGGCGGACTGACGAAGTGCGAAGCAAACGAGCGGAAATCATTCTCTCTGCGTTTGATTTCCTTCGTCAAAATGAGACAGCGAACAGAAATGAAATCGGACAGATCCTCTTAGAAAGGTACCCAAATGTGCTTTCGGGGGAAACATCCGAATTCGAGCGTCATTGGGTGAATTATATTCGCGATTCGTTAGCAGACCTCCCTCGAATTGAGCAGCCAGCAAGAGGTGCAGCCCAACTATGGCGGTACATTCCCTCCGATTTGGCAGAGAAACTACGTATAGACGATGTTAATGAGTGGATATTGGATTTGGACGATGTTCCTGCTGGAAGTAAAAAATCGATCGAGCATCAACAAGCGATGATCCAGAAGTCATATAATTACATACGAGACGTTGGAAAGGCCGATAAGGACGATATCAAAGCAGCCCTCCCTGATTATACTGCTCACTACCAGCGGTTCAATGGATTCTGGAGCTATTGCTTGAGAGAAGCACTCGCCGAAGCAGACGATATTGAATCTCCAGTATCAGGTCATCAGTATTGGTACTATATCGGCGGTGATGATGGGGAATTAGAAGATGAATTAAACATTGAGATTGATGACTGGGTATTGAATGAGGATATACCTGGTGAACAGCACACGAAAAAGCAACGGCAATCGTTACTGCAGTTTGCGTATAATTATGTCAAAGCATCTGGCGAAGCAAGGAAGATGGATGTTGAGCAGCATTTCAAGAGTACCATACCAGAACAAACTGGAAAGTACAATACCTTTGATGGCCTATGGTCATATCTACTGAAGGATGGTATAAGCAATGCACCTAGTATTACGGTACACAAGTCTGGTAAGTCCGGGCCTGCAACCTACAAATACGTAGGAAAATAGATTTCGGTAACGATATAGTCAGCAGCTATATTTACTGGACATCCTCAAAACACGCGCGACTTTTAGGCGCAACCGTCGTAGCCGGGGTATGGGAAAGGTCAATATCGCGCTGCGCGGCTGGCGATTCGACGAGGCCGCGGTGTTCACCGACGACGGCGATATCAAACCGATCGACGAGATGGAACCGACGACCAGGGAACGGATCGTCAGGCTCCGCCAGCTCATCGACTCGCCGTGTCACGCCTGCTGGCTCGTCCACGGCGACAGCGAGCTCGACGCCTGCAACGACGCGGCCGCCGTCTACGGCGAACCCCTGAGCGAGGTCATCCTCTGCGAGGAGCACGAACCCGACTTCCTCTACTGGTTTCGCGAGCAGGGCGGGGCCGACTACCGCGGCGAGCCGGAGCTCCAGGACGCCTTCCACGAGTGGTTCGCCGACGGCGGGCGCGCACCCGACGACTACGAGCCAGTCGAGCACGTCGACACCGATCCGACGGCAGTCCCGTCGGTGTCGGGAACCGGGTCGGCGGCCGATGCCGAACAGGAGGCCCAGAGCGTGGACCTCGACAGCCTCGACCTCTGATGGGGGTCGCCGTCGCCGTCGTCGATGCCGAGACGCCGGGCAACGTCGGGACGATCGCGCGGGCGATGAAGAACTTCGGGTTCAGTAGTTTGCAACTCGTCGACCCACCCGATCTCGATCCCGACGGCGAGGCCTACGGTTTCGCCGGCCACGCCCGCGAGGACGTCCTGCCGAACCACGACGTGCTCACGTTCGACGAGCTGGTCTCGGAGTTCTACACGGTGGGATTCACCGCCATGACCGGCCGTGACGAGGGGCGACACGTCCGCTATCCGTTCAAGACGCCCGCCGAACTCGTCGAGCATCTCGCCGACGTCGAGAGCGACGTCGCGCTCGTCTTCGGGCGCGAGGGCACGGGACTCTCGAACGAGGAGTTCGCCCGCATCGACGAGGTCTGTTCGATCCCGGCCAGCCCCGACTACCCGGTGCTGAACCTCGGCCAGGCGGCCACGGTCGCGCTCTACGAACTGCGGGAGCTCACGCTCGACGAGATGCACCATCCCGACCGCCACGATCGGGCCGACGAGCGCGCGCTCGAAGGGCTGTACGAGCAGTTCCAGTCGTTTCTGGCTGCCATCGAGCGTCCGGCGGAGAAACGCGCGAAGACCGAGCGCATGCTTCGGCGCGTGCTCGGGCGTGCCCACCCGACGGGGCGTGAGGTCACGACGCTGCGCGGACTGTTCCGTCGAGCGGAGATGCAGATCGATCGTGCGCGGGACAAGGAATCGGACCGAGACTGATTACAGATCCGGCGTCGCTTGCGGTTCGGTCTCCTCATCGTTGACGATCAGCGTGCTTTCGACGAGGTTACCGTGTGCGCGCCGGAACCGCTCCGAGAGCGCCTGATGGGAGATATCGAGCTCGTCGGCGAGATCGGCGACCGAGAGATCGCGCGGCACCTCGTAGTAGCCGTGCTCGAACGCCGCGTTGAGCGCCTCGGCCTGCTCCTCAGTGAGGCCGAATCGGGCATGGCGTTCGTTTTCCATCGCGTAGATGGCGTCGACGTCGATGTCAATGTCGTGTTCCCGACAGAAGTCGTACGTTCGCGACAGCGAGTCGCGGTCGGGAAAGAGCAATCTGAGCTGCCAGCGACCTCGCTCGCTTTCGGCGTTCAGCACGGTCGCCTGCTCTTCGAGAAGCGCGTGGACGACGAACTGGACGCGAGCGACCCACTCCATCCGGTAGAGCCACTCGCCGTCGAGATCGGAGAGTCGCTCGACGTTGTCGACGCTCGCATCCGCCGCGAAGGCGTCTTCGAGCGCCTCACGGTCGGGCGCGCTCGCCCAAACGAACGGCATGACACGGTCGGCGTCGTGAGCGACGACCCGCTCAACGTCGAAGGTCGCCTCGGGTACTCGTTCGATGGTCTCGCCGAGCGCGAACGTCTCGGCAGCGACCGATAGCTCGCCGATGGTGCTCATTTACCCATTAATGAGCTACGCGTCCGAATAACTATTTCCCTCGCGCGACACCGCGAGTGCGAGCGTCGAACCCGTTCTGTTGAAGTGTCCGAAGCCAGTATACGGGGTAATGAGTGAGGATTTCTACTCGGTGCTCGGCGTCTCGCGCGACGCCGGCGAGGACGAAATCAAACAGGCCTATCGCAAGAAGGCCGCCGAGTACCACCCCGACGTCTCCGACGATCCGAACGCCGACGAGAAGTTCAAACAGGCGAAGAAGGCAAAGGAGGTGCTCACCGACGACCAGAAACGCCAGGCCTACGACCAGATGGGTCACGAACGCTTCGAGCAGGCCGAAAAACGCGGCGGGTTCGACGGCGGCGGTGCGGGACGGGGCGGCGGCATGGGCGGCATGGGCGGTGCCGGCGGCGACCCGTTCGGCGGGATGGGTGGCGGCGGCATGGGCGGTGGCGGTCTCGGCGACATCTTCGAGCAGTTCTTCAATGGCGGTGGCGGTCGTGGCGGCGGTGGTCAGAGCGGCCCACGACAGGGCTCCGATCTCCGAACCGACCTCACGATCGAACTGGAGGAGGCCGCCGCGGGCGCGGAAAAACAGTTCACCATCACCCGGCCCGAGACCTGCCCGGACTGCGAGGGATCGGGCCATCCCGAAAGCGCCGATGCCGAGACCTGCCCGCAGTGTGACGGCCGCGGCCAGACGACCCAGGTCCAGCAGACCTCGCTCGGTCGGGTCCAGCAGACCCAGACCTGCCGGCGCTGTGGTGGCGACGGCACGCTCTACTCCGAGGACTGCTCGACCTGTGGCGGCGACGGCCAGGTCCGCAACGAGGCCAGTCTCTCGGTCGAGGTTCCCCCCGGAATCCGCGACGGTCAGACCCTCCGGATGGAACGCGAAGGCGCACCCGGCGAGAACGGTGGTCCCAATGGCGATCTCCTCATCGAGATCAGCGTGCGCAAACACCCCGAGTTCGATCGCGAGGGCGACGACCTCGCCCACCGCGCGGCCATCTCCTTCCCGCAGGCGACCTTCGGCGCAACGATCGAAGTACCCACCCTCGACGGCACCGTCGAGATGGACGTCCCCGCGGGCACCCAGAGCGGCGAGACCTTCCGCCTCGAAGGCAAGGGCATGCCCCGCCTGCGCCGCCGCGGCACCGGCGATCTCTTCGTCCGCACGCAGGTCGTCACCCCGGAGGAGCTGAACGAAGACCAGCGCGACGCGCTCGAAGCGTTCGCCGAAGCCGGCGGCGAGGAGATCGAGGTCGAGGAAGGGTTCTTCGAGAAGCTCAAACACTCACTCTGACCCACTTTTTTGCTCCTCGGGTGCGCTCGCCTACGGCTCGCGCACCACTCGTCGCAAAAACCTGGACTAAAAAGAACCGCTCACTCGGCCTTCGGCCTCGTTCGCGGCGAACCGCGCTCGCTACGCTCGCGCGGATACAAACCGCCTCCGCTACTGCACAGCACCGCCGAAGCCCTCGGCGCGCGCTCACTTCGTTCGCTACTCACTCGCTTCGCTCGTTCGCGCGCCTCGCCCTTCATCCACCAGGACCGCACCGCAACCGCGGCCGCGCGGCCGGCAGGCGCACGGCGAGCCACCGAGTATAACCGTCGGCGAGCGCTGATGTCGACATGGCAGAGACAGAATCCGCTGTCGAGACGTTTCTGGACCGTGCGGATGCGGTCTTCGAGGATTACGAGAACGGCTACGTGGACCCTGATGCAGCGCTGTCGACGCTCGAATCGCACGTCGACACGCTGCGCGAGGATCTCGAATCGTAGCGAAAACCTGCACAGTTATCGCATCTCGGGCCGCGAGTAGTGATATGACCGACTTCTCGGACCGGGTCGAATCGGTCGCCATCAGTGGCATCCGCGAAGTGTTCGAGGCGGCTGGCGGCGACGCCATCAACCTCGGCCTCGGACAGCCCGACTTCCCGACGCCCGACCACGCACGGCAGGCCGCCGTCGACGCCATCGAGAGCGGCGCGGCCGACGGCTACACCTCGAACGCCGGCATTCCCGACCTCCGCGCGGCCGTGAGCGACAAACACGCTCGGGACAACGATCTCGACGTCGATCCGGACGAGGTGATCGCCACCGCCGGCGGCAGCGAGGCGCTCCACCTCGCGATGGAGGCCCACGTGAGTTCGGGCGAGGAGGTGATCGTTCCCGATCCCGGCTTCGTCTCCTACGCCGCACTCACTCACCTCGCGGGCGGCGAACCCGTCCCGATCGAACTCCGTGACGACCTCACGATGAGCCCTGCGGCGGTCGAGGAGGCGATCACCGACGACACCGCCGCGTTCGTCGTCAACAGCCCCGCCAATCCCACCGGGGCCGTCCAGAGCGAGGAGGACATGCGCGAGTTCGCCCGGATCGCCGACGAACACGACGTGCTCTGCATCTCGGACGAGGTCTACGAGCACATCGTCTTCGAGGGCGAACACCACAGCCCCATGAAATTTGCCGAGACGGACAACGTCGTCGTGGTGAACGCCTGCTCGAAGACCTACTCGATGACCGGCTGGCGGCTCGGCTGGGTCGCGGCGAGCGAGCGCCGCACCGACCGCATGCTCCGCGTCCACCAGTACGTCCAGGCCTGCGCGAGCGCGCCCGCCCAGTACGCCGCCGCGGCCGCCCTTTCGGGCCCACAGGATCCCGTCCACGAGATGGTCGATGCCTTCGAGCAGCGTCGCGACGTCCTGCTCGACGGACTCAACGACGCGGGTCTCGACACGCCCACACCCGAGGGCGCGTTCTACGCGATGCCCGACGCACCCGAGGGCTGGGTCGACGAATGTCTCGATCGCGGCGTGGTCGTCGTCCCTGGCGAAGCCTTCGGCGACGGCGGCGAGGGCTACGCCCGTATCTCCTACGCGACGGGCATCGAGGAGCTCAAAGACGCCATCGAAATCATGAACGACGCCGCGAGCGCGGTCCGATAATAGAAACCATATAGAATCAACGACATAAACTTTCTATCATTTCACTCTGTTCTATCCAGATGATGTGTTTTGGGCATTTTCCTTCGCTGCCTCAATTTGTTTTTCAACTTTACGTGCAAGAGCCGGCGATCGCTTGACCTCATGCTCTACATCTACAACTTGTTTGATGAATGGAAGCCGCGGTGAGAAATCCGGAACCCTAGGTCCGGACATGAGTATTGGGTTATCCCTATCTATTTCTGGAATTCCGTTTTCGTGCCGTTCAAATTGTGCAAAATCCGCACTTATCGATTCAGACAGTCGGTCCTGAAGTGATTGCATTTCGTCTTCCGAATCATTCTGGCCATAGAAAATGTGTCTATCGGCATTGATTAGCTGTGTTCCGTTGAGATCATTCACAATTTGTGGTGAATCGACTTGGACTAGTTGAGAGTCCTCGTCATCGTGCTCTATACGATAACAGGCCGGATCATATAAGTGTAGCAATAGATCAGCGGACAATGGCAAGAACACCTGTAGTCCGCGATTTTGAATACCAAGCAAAAATTTCTCTTGTTCGGATTTGAACCGACGATTGTCCAGATAGACGGGATGATCAGAGAATACAAATTCGGAGTCGGTTTGATTCTCAATGAGCGAGATTCCCATGTCAAAAAGTATGTTCGGTCCAGCTAATGCATGAAGCATACTGCTAGAATGCAGCCAATTGTGGTGCTTGAACTCCATGTTGATTTCACCGTTTTCAACGGCTTCCAGAGCTGAAACATCTAATTCACCAGCTTCGACACCGGTTCGAGTTACTTCTTTGAATATCCAGTCTTTGATCTGCTCTCCTTCGGATCTTGTAGATTTGGTCCGAGCGGCTTGGAATCGTACGAAAATGCAAAGATGATACAAATCATCCCGAGTTAGATTGTCTACGGATCGATCTGTTCGAAGTGTTTGTAGGAGCGTTGCGTGCCGTCCCTCCAATCCACTTAGTGCGCGTTCGTGCTCACCATCCTTATCGTAAAAGTAGTCCTCTGAACATAGATTAGAGATATTTGTCGGTGGGAACTCACTTTGTCGGTCTAAGTTGTATGTGGAAACCCGATCATTGTTGGCCCAACCACGCATATAGAACTGAGGAACAAAATGCTGGTTTTTGTATTCTGGCATAGATAATGATAGCAAGTTAGAGTATATAAGATTTACAGCCATCTTGCCCATGTCGTATTTGTTGATACCGCCGATGCTCCGACAGACGGGTGTCTTTATCGTGATATGTTGTGGTCGATACTGAATACTATATCATAATATATTACTCGAGTTCGTGTTAATGTCTGTGTAATGGTTCGTCGAACAGACCGACCGAGAGGTGCTTTGTGTAATCGAGACCATCCACAGCGGAATCGTCGAGATCGAGTCCGCCCTATGGCCGGTGGTTGTCGATGAACGTCGCCGACAGGCTGCTCAACGCCGAGCGCGAACACAGCACCTTCGTCTACGTCATCGCCGCCATCGCCGCGCTGAACGGGCTGCTGTTCGGCTTCGATATCGGCGTCATCTCCGGCGCACTGCTCTATATCGATCAGACGTTCACGCTGTCACCGTTTCTGGAGGGAGTCGTCACCAGCAGCGTGCTCGTGGGAGCGATGATCGGCGCGGCAACCGGCGGAAAGCTGGCCGATCGGTTCGGCCGTCGTCGGCTGACGCTCGCGGGTGCGGCCGTCTTCTTCGTCGGCTCGTTCGGGATGGCGCTGTCGCCGACGATCGAGTGGCTCGTCTTCTGGCGGGTCGTCGAGGGTACCGCCGTCGGCGTCGCGTCGATCGTCGGCCCGCTGTTGATCTCGGAGACCGCACCCTCCGACATCCGCGGCGCGCTCGGCTTCCTCCAGCAGCTGATGATCACGATCGGCATCCTGCTGGCGTACGTCGTCAACTACGCCTTCGCCCCCGAGTTCCTCGGCATCACCGGCTGGCGCTGGATGCTCTGGTTCGGCGCGGTCCCCGCCACGGTGCTGGCGATCGGAACCTACTTCCTGCCCGAGAGCCCGCGCTGGCTCATCGAGCACGACCGGATCGAGGAGGCGAAAAGTGTGCTCTCGCGCATCCGCGATACGGACGACATCGACGACGAGATCGAGAACGTCCGCGAGGTCAGCGAGATCGAGGAGAAGGGTGGCCTCTCGGATCTGCTCGAACCGTGGGTTCGCCCGGCGCTCGTCATCGGCGTCGGTCTCGCGATCATCCAGCAGGTCAGCGGCATCAACACCGTCATCTACTACGCACCGACGATCCTCAACAACATCGGGTTCAACGATATCGCCTCGATCGTCGGGACGGTCGGCGTCGGCGTCGTCAACGTCCTGCTGACGGTCGTCGCCATCCTCCTGGTCGATCGCGTCGGTCGGCGGCCGCTGTTGCTCGTCGGCACCGCCGGGATGACCGTGATGCTCGGGATCTTGGGTCTCGGCTTCGTCCTCCCGGGGCTGTCGGGCGTCGTCGGCTACGTGACGCTCGCGAGCATGATCGGCTACGTCGCCTTCTACGCGATCAGTCTCGGCCCGGTGTTCTGGCTGCTCATCTCGGAGATCTACCCGCTTCGCATCCGTGGGACCGCCGAGGGCGTCGCCAGCGTGTTCAACTGGGGCGCGAACTTCCTCGTTGCGCTGACCTTCCTCCCGCTGATCGACCGGCTCGGCGAGGGACTCTCGTTCTGGCTGCTCGGCGGGTTCTGCCTCATCGCGTTCGTATTCATCTACGCGCGCGTCCCCGAGACGATGGGGCGCTCGCTCGAAGAGATCGAGGCCGACCTCCGCGAGAGCGCCATCGTCGGCTCCGATAGCGAGGAACGGCCGGATTCCGTGACGAACGACTGACGATTCCTGCGATCGTAGCCGTTTCTCTCCCGCTCATTTCTTCTCCCTTCGTCAGAGAAGAGCCACCAACATCGCCCGATGTGACGGATCGACGACTGCCCATACAACTATGTAACTGACAGTTCTACTGTGGGCATGGCTATTGCGCGCCACGGCGACGGGATCGGTGGCGAGTTCGCCGCGCTCGCCTCGCAGGTCCATCCGGTGTTCATGTTGCCACCGCTCGCCGCGTCCTGGTTCGGCGCGGTGCTCGCGCCGTCGCTCCTGCCGCAGATGGCGTTCGTCCACATGCTGGCGATGTTCTTCGCAGTCTACACCGCTCACGTCAAGGACGGCTACGTCGATTTCTACCTCCGTAGCGAGGACGACGATCACCCGCTGACGATGGCTGGCTGTCGCCTCGGGCTCGCGCTCTCGACGACGGGCTTTGCGCTCTGTACCGGCTGGCTCTGGCTCGCGGTCGGGACGGGTGCGGCGATCGTGACCCTGCCGACGTGGTTCATCGCCTACCTGCACGCACCCCAGCTCGATACCAGCCCGATCGGCGCGACGCTCGGCTACCCGCTCGGCATCGCACTCGCGATCGTCGGCGGCTACTACGTCCAGACAACGATGATTTCGGCCCCGCTGCTCGCCTTTGCGGCGGTCTTCCTCGTGCTCCTCTCGGGGATCAAGGTCATCGACGACGCGAAGGACTACGACTACGACCGTTCGATCAGCAAGCGCACCGTCGCGGTGGTGCTCGGTCGCGAGCGCGCCCGCCGGAGCGCCCACGCCCTCATCGCGCTCGCGCTCGTTGGCGTGCTCGCCGGCGCGATTCTCGGGCTGTTCCCGCCGAGCACCGCCCTCGCCGCCATCGCCTTCGCCGTCGTCGCGCTCGCTACCCGCCGGTTCGAACCGCAGCGCGCGACCGAACTACTCATGCGCGGCTCGTACCTGTTTCTGGCGCTGCTCTTTCTCGCCGTGCTCGTCCGTCCGCTGTCGTGAGTCGGTCGCCGGCATCGTCTCTCATCCGTGGGGATTGCGCCCGCTGAGAAACAGTCGATTCGGCTGTAGCTCCTCGATAAAACCGCGAAACTCCATCAGTTGGCGGTGCTCACGATCTTCACCACGTCCCCCTCCGAGAGTTCGTGGTCGTCGCCGATCCGCCGATCCGAGCGCGCGTCGACGGCGTGGAGATAGCCGTCGCCGATGTCCGAGTGGACGGCGTAGGCCAGATCGAGCGGCGTCGAGCCGCTCGGCAACAGGAACGCGTCCGGTAGGACGTTGCCCTGGCCGTCGGTCCACTTCGTCTCGTTCTGGACGGGATACACAGTAATATTGTCGAGCAGGTCGTAGACGGCCGTATCGAGCGCGCGCTGGACGCCGGTGCCGCCGTGGGTCGCCATGAGGTCGCGCAACTCGTCGAGCTGCGTGCGCTGGGCGTCCGTGAGGTCGCCGGCGACCGAGAAGTCGGCGTCGCCGGGATCGTAGTCGATGGCCCCACCCTCGACGCCACGGCGGAGCGCGAGTTCACCCTCGGCGCTCGCCGGGATCGTCTCGGCGAGTTCTTGAAGCTGTTCGATATTGCCTTCGGGTGCGATATCGGCCTTGTTCGCCACGACGACGAGCGGTTTCGTGCGCGCGCGGATGTCGCGAGCCAGTTCGCGCCGGTGGTCGTCGGTCCACTCGCGCGGATCGGCCGGATAGTCGAGTTCGCGCAGCGTCGCGGCGATCGCCGCCTCGCTCGCGCCGACGCCGGTGAGCATCTCCGCGAGCGATTCGTCGATGTCGAATCCGGGGGATCGGGACTGGCGCTCGACGGATTCCCAGTTGCGCGCGATGATGCCCGCGAGCCAGCGCTCGATCTCCTCGGTGACGAAGTCGACGTCCTCGGCGGGATCGTGGGCACCGATCTCGACGGGTTCGCCCTCGGCGTTCGTCCCGCCGGAAGAATCGACGACGTTGAGGATGACGTCGGCGCTCGTGAGTTCGTCGAGGAACTGGTTGCCCAGGCCTCGTCCTTCGTGTGCGCCCGGCACCAGCCCGGCGACGTCGAGCAGTTCGATCGGGACGTAGCGGGTGCCGTCGTGGCAGTGTTCGTCACCACAGCGCTCGTCGCGCGCGAGACAGGGACAGTCGGTGCGGACGTGCGAGACCCCGCGATTCGGGTCGATCGTCGTGAACGGGTAGCCCGCGACGTCGACGTCGGCCATCGTCGCCGCGGCGAAAAACGTCGACTTGCCGGCGTTTGGCTTGCCGGCAAGCGCGAGCGAGAGCATGACTCGATTACTCGGCCGATGTGAAACTGCCTTTCGATTCGTCGAGTTCCGCCGGTTCGTCGGTCGATTCCGCCCGTTCGTCGTCCGACTCGTCACTTTCGTCGCCGTCGGCCGGAGCGGGGGCAGCGAGGTCGTCGCGCCCCTGAACGATGGTCATCTCGCCGCGGGTGCGCATCGCCCCCTCGACGACCGCTCCCTCGTGGATGCGGAGCTGCTCGCAGGCGATATCTCCGCGGACGTGGGCTCCCGCAGCGATCTCGACCGATCCGCCGCGGGTCGTCACGTCGCCGTGCACGGTCGTCCCCCGCTCGACGGTGATCGACTCGCGTGCACGGAGGCTGCCGAACAGTTCGCTGTCCTCGCCGACGGTGATCGATTCGGCGCGGAGGTTGCCGTGGAGCCGGCAGTCGTCGCCGACACGGGCGGGCGTCGAGACGCGCCAGGCGTCGTCGCCGACGGTGGCGTTCTTCGGAACCACGACCGGCTGTTCGTCGTGACCCTCGAACACCTCCGAGAGCACGTCGTCGGCCATCTCCTCCTCGCCGAGTCTGAGGAGATGGGTGAGATAGGTGAACAGGAAGACGAGCGTCGGCACCGGGTTGCGGATGACGATCCAGCCGTTGGCGTCGAACCCCTCCGAAATTTCGACGTCGTCGCCGATGTCGAGATCGCCGGCGACGACGAGCTGGCCGTCGATCTCGACGCGCTCGCCGATGTAGGCGTTCTCGCCGACGAGGACGTTGCCCGAGACCGCACACCACATGTCGAGCCGGCAGTCCGAGCTAGCCTCGATGTCGCCCTCGAAGGTGACCTGCTCGCCGGCGACGACGTTCCGGCCGCGCACGCCCAACGAGACCGTGCTCTGGGTGCCGACGATCACGTCGACGTCGGTCACGATGGCGTGTTCTTCGACCGTCGTCCCGTCTGGCACGACGAGTTCGGAAAGCGGGTCCGAGCGAAACGACACACCGTCGATCCGGGGGCATCGCTAATAAATCCCGCCTCCCGCCGCGAACGCGAGCGGCTTTTATCCGTGACGGATCTAATCGCGGTATGACTGCACTATCCTTCGACGAGCAGGGCGTCGACGTCGTCTACGAGGGCACGGAGTTCCGCCTCGAACGCGCGCTCGTCGAGGAAGCCACCGGCAAGACCTATCCCGACGTCACCGACCACGAAGTGCTGAAGATCGTCGCCCCGGACCCCAATCTCTCGGGCGAACCGAAACGCATCGGCGACATCACCGCCTGAGCAGGGTTTAAGTCCCCGCGCGAACAGACTTGACCATGAGCGCGCTCTCGAAATACGACCATCCGGCGTGGCTGACGATCGCGAGCACGGTCGTCGGCTACGGCGTGATCCTGATCGCGATGACCGTCGTCCTCTTTCTGGTTCCGTACCTGCTTTTCACGCTGCTCTAATCGCACTGTCGGACGGAACTAATCGGAAGTTCACGAGGCGCAAACGTCGCCCGCTGCGGTGGAGTTCCACGATCCGCCCTCACGTACTGCCGACCGACAGTATCACATCCCCATATCGCCGGCCGACTCGGGCACGGGAAGGTCGTGTGGCGACGTCCCCAACAGCTCGGCGGCGTGGTCGAGCGCCATGTCGAAGCCGTAGTACCGTTCGAGTTCGTCGCCGTCGGCCGTCGGTCGTACCTTGAGCATCGCGTAGCCCTCCCGATTCTGTGCGATGGCCGCCGTTTGCCCCTCGGACTCGAAGGCGAGCACGCGCTCGGTGTCGGTCTCGGTGTAGCGGGCAGTGACGTCGTTCGCCGCGGCGGTCTCGTCGGTCATCGATCCGCATTGTGTGGGCCGCCGCAAAAACGCGCCGGGTCGTGTGTCGCGTTTGCACGCCGAGCGAGCCATTCGACGCGCCGTTGTCGTGCGGATCGACACGTCCTCATCCAAAAGACCTATAATTGACTGACCGTTCAGTTATAGTATGGGCAGTTCCGATTCCGGGGCGGCAATGGCCGACGGCAGCACGCTGTCGGACGGCGGTTCCGGGGAGGACAGAAACATGCGTCGCTACCTGTGGGGCGGCATCATCGCCGCGCTCATCTCGTGGCTGATCGTGCCGGTCGTCGGCCTCGTGGCCGTCTACTGTGGCTGGGTCGTCTACCA
This sequence comes from Halococcus thailandensis JCM 13552, assembly GCF_000336715.1. Lineage (GTDB taxonomy): Archaea > Halobacteriota > Halobacteria > Halobacteriales > Halococcaceae > Halococcus > Halococcus thailandensis. The sequence goes on along the minus strand of NZ_AOMF01000159.1, from coordinate 79,066 downwards.
GCACAAGGATCGCCTCCAGGGCGGTCTGATCGCCGGCGTCGGTGGCGTCGGCGTCCTCACGTGGGTCATCTACCTGCTGACGATGTAACGACGAGCGAGTAGCACCGATCGGAAACCATCGGTTTCCGAACCGCACGTCACCCGCAGTTCGTTCCGACGACAGAACCATTATGAACGCCAGTGCCGTCGGTGTCGATGATGTGCGCAAGCCGGAGTGAGAGCAGTGGCTGAAGCGGAGTCGGCGACCGAACGTCCGGTGGAATCGACGGATACCGAACCGGACGAGGGGCGCGTGACGTTCACGCTCGCGGGCGTCCGTGAGGGGTTCATTACCGGCTTTCCGGTCGCGGTCGGCGTCGCGGGCTACGGCGTCGTCTTCGGCGTCATCGCCGATCAGGCGGGGTTGAGCGTCGCCGAGGCAGCGCTGATGAGCGCGACCGTACTCGCGGGGGCCGCACAGCTGATCGGGGTCGAACTCTGGGCCGACTCGGTACCGATGGCGACCGTCGTCGCCACCGTCGGCATCGTCAATCTCCGCTATCTCCTGATGGGCGCGGCGCTGCGCCCCTGGTTTCGCCAGCTCTCGCCGCGGGCGGCGTATGGGAGTATCTTCTTCACCGCCGACGAGAACTGGGCGCTCACCATCGGCAAGCTCCGCTCTGGAAGCAAGCGCGGCGCGTTCCTGCTCGGCAGCGGCCTCGTGCTCTGGCTGCTGTGGATCGTCGCGACCGTCCTCGGCGTGACCGCCGGCGACTTCCTGGCCACGCCCGAGCAGTATGGACTGGATTACGTTCTCACCGCCCTGTTCCTCACACTTGCGGTCGGGCTCTGGGAGGGCCGCGAGTCGATCCGACCGTGGCTCGCGGCCGCGGGCGTCGCGCTCGTCGCGAACGCCCTCCTCCCCGGCGAGTGGTACGTCATCGTCGGTGCGCTCGCGGGCGCGGTCGTCAGAATGGTGAGCCATGAGTAACGCGCTGGCGCTCGATCCCACGGTCGTCGCCCTCATCGTCGGCATGGCGGCCGTCACCTACGCCACGAAGGCCGGCGGGCTCTGGCTGATCGGCCGTATCGACCTCTCGGAGCGCGCCGAGGCCGGTCTGGACGTGCTGCCGGGCGCAGTCGTCGTCGCGTTCGTCGCACCCGCGCTCGCCGACGGTGGCGTTCCCGAGTGGGTCGCCGCTGGCGCGACCGTCGCCGTCGCCCACAAAACGGGCAGTCTATTGCTGTCGCTCGGCGTCGGCGTCGGCACCGTACTGGCTGCTAGAAGCGTCGTCTGAGTCGTGTGGCTCAGTCGAGCAGGTTGTCGGCGATCGTGTTGCGCAGGATCTCGCTCGTCCCCTCGTAGATCTCGTTGAGCTTCGCGTCCCGGTAGAATCGCTCGGCGGGGAAGTCCTTCGTGTAGCCGTAGCCACCGTGGATCTGGATGCCCTCGTTGGCCACCTTTCGGCTGATCTCGCTGGCGTACAGCTTCGCCTGTGCGGACTCCTTCCGGAACTCCTCGCCGCGGATCTTCAGGTCCGCCGCGCGATGCATCAGCATGCGGGCGGCCTGGAGCTTGGTGTCCATGTCGGCGAGTTTGTGCTGGATCGTCTGAAACTCGCTGATCGGCTGCTCGAACTGCTCGCGGTCCTGGGCGTACGCCAGCGCCTCGTCGAGTGCGGCCTGTGCGATGCCGACACCGCGGGCGGCGATGGTGATCCGCCCGCCGTTGAGCGTCTTGAGCGCGTGGACGAACCCGCGTCCCTCCTCGCCGAGGCGTCGCTCCTCGGGAATGCGCATATCCGAAAAGCGCAGTTCCGCCGTGGGACAGCCCTTGTCGCCGAGTTTCTCCTCGGTGCCCTCAACGTGGAACCCATCGTCCTCGTCGGGCCGGACGATGAACGAGGAGATCCCCTTGTTGCCGGCGTCGGGATCGGTCTTCGCGAACAGGGTGATCGTGTCGGCGACCGAGCCGTTGGAGATCCAGAGCTTCCCGCCGTCGACGACGTACTCGTTGCCGTCCTTCTCGGCCGTCGTCTCCATCGCCGGCACGTCGCTGCCCGCACCGGCCTCCGAGAGCGCGAACGCGCCGATATCGTCGCCCTCGGCGAGCGGGGTCAGATACTCCTCTTTCTGTGCTTCGGTCCCGAACTCGGCGAGCATGTTGCCCGCGAGGCTGATGTGAGCGGCGACGACGGTGCCGAGCCCGCCCGATCCCCGCGAGATCTCCGAGAGGCCGATGGCGTAGGAGTGGTAGTCGAGCCCCGCACCGCCGTACTCCTCGGCGAACGGCATGCCCATCAGTCCGAGCTCGCCCATCTCGCTCACGAGATCGTGGGGGAACTCGTCCGTCTCGTCGATCTCGGCGGCACGGGGTTCGATCTCCTCGTCGACGAACTCGGAGACCATCTCCTCGATCTGGCGCTGCTCGGCCGAGAGACTGAAGTCCATAATCGTTCATCCAGCCCGCGTCGCTTTACTGTTCCGCCCAGCGATCGACCCCAGTCGCGCCGCTTATGCACATCCGACCCCGAGTGTGAGTATCTATGCCATCGATCATCGAGCGGGTTCGCGAGGACGTCGAGACGGCGCTGGTGAAGGACCCGGCGGCCAAGAGCGCGCTCGAAGTCGTGCTCGCCTATCCGGGCATGCACGCCCTCTGGGCGCACCGATTCACGCACGCCTGCTGGGAGCGCGGATTCGGACTGATCGCCAGGCTGCTCTCGCATCTCACCCGACTACTCACCGGCGTCGAGATCCATCCGGGAGCCGAGATCGGTCGACGATGTTTCATCGATCACGGGGCGGGCGTCGTCGTCGGCGAGACGACCGACATCGGTGACGACGTGATGCTCTACCAGGGCGTGACGCTCGGCGGCGACACGCTCGACGACGAGAAGCGCCACCCGACACTCGAGGACGGGTCGACGATCGGGGCGAACGCCACCCTGCTCGGCCCGATCACCGTCGGCGAGGGTGCGAGCGTCGGTGCTGGCTCCGTCGTGCTCGAATCGGTGCCGCCCAACTGCACCGTCGTCGGCAACCCCGCGAAGCTCGTCGGGGACTGCCTCGACGACGAGGGCATCGAACTCGGCGGCGAGTTCGCGGAGTAGCTACCCGATCACTCGACACGTTTCGATCCCGCTCCTCTCCCACTCGTCGCACCACCGGCGACGTAGCCCTCGATGGCGAACAGACAGGCGAACACTGCGAGCAGCGGCCAGAACAGCGTGGTGCCGGTGTAGAGCCAGGGCGCACGCTCGATACCGATCGGATTGGCCGCGACGAGCGCGTTCAGCAGCCAGAACGGACTGTACTCCGCCCGCGGAAGCACGTTGCTCATGCTCGCCCAGAGAGCGATCGCCAGCATCGTGCCGCCGAGAAATCCCGCCAGCGCACCCGTGCACGCCCGTGATCGCCACCGACCCGTCGATCGACGGCCGGCGACGAAACCACAGCCGAGACCGACGGCGAGAACGAGACCGATCGCGAGCGGCCACAGGAGTTCCGGAACGGGCACCGTGGCCCCCACGACGGCCGCCGCCAGGGCGACCCCGCTCCCGGCGACGACGGCTCGCGGGTCGATCATCCGTCGGGTCGGTTCATCCGTGAGTCATCGAGTCGGTCGTGACGGAACGATGGTCGCCTCAGTCTTCGAGCGCGTCGGCGATGCGTTCGAGTGTTCGGCGGATGTCGTGGACCTCGTCGCGGAGCTGGCGGACCTCGCGGACCATCTCCTCGTTGCTGCCCTCTTCGGCCGGACCGCCGGGGCCCGCACCCGGACCGCCACCCATGCCGCCCGGGCCGCCCATACCGCCGCCGGGGCCGCCACCCATCATGCCGCCCATCATCTGAGCGAACGGGTTGCCGCCACCGCCACCCATGCCGCCGGGACCGCCACCGCCGCCCATCATCTCCTCCATGCGCTCCTCGCGGCTCATCTCGTCGCTCTCTCCCTCCTCGTCGCGCTGCTCGCGGATCTCCTCGACGCGCTCGCGGAAGGACTGTTCCTCGTCCTCGCCCGACTGCTCGGTCGCCTCGTCGTCGGTGTGTTCGGGTTCGTCGTCTGCCATGCGCCCCGGTTCGCCGGCCCGCCGGAAAAGCGTTCGGTACCGGTTTCAGGCGAACCCGTCGAGACTTGCCTGCAGCTCTCGGTCGGTCGCTCCCTCGCTGAGTTCATAGCCAACGAGATCGCGCAGATCGACCGCATAGGTCGTGTCCCGGTGATCGAGCACCAGCACTCGTCCCTTACTCCCCCGGACGACGCCGCTCAGCATCGTCTCGGCGAGCGGTCGTCCATCCAGACCGAGTTCATAGTCGAAAGCAAACGTTTCGCGAACGTCGAACTCCGTGAGTAGATCGTTCCAGGAGCTTTCGTCGACGCTTTCACCGAATCCCCGGAGCTTCGTCGCCACGCGCACGCGCTCGGTGATGTCGTGTTCGAGCCCGATCGCCGTCTCGCGCTCGCGGGCGATCCGGCCGTTCGGCACAGTCGAGATGTGGGCGGCGCGGTCGGCACCCTGCTCGCGCAGGCGGGTTTCGAGGCGTTCCAACCGGGTGACGCCTACTTTGAAAACGGCGGGCGCAAAGGCGGCGAGGTAGATCGCGTGTTCGGCCTCGGAATCGCGGTTGTTCGCCACCGCCCAGGGCGTGGTGTGGAGTTCGCAGTATGGCGCGCGTTCGCGCTCGCAGGCGACGTGGCACTCGCCGTCGATCGTCCCGGCACAGTGGCGCTCGGCGAGTGTGTAGGCGAGTTCGGTTCCCGGTGCGAGCGACTGCCGGCGCACGGCTCCCGCCTCGCTGATCAGGAGAGCGGGCGCGTCGCTGCGATACCCCACGATCTGCACACCGATCGTCGGCAGGCACGGGACAAAACCCCACCGCCCTCGGCCCGCACGCTTTTTTCCGTCGCTGCTCGATGTTCGGTATGGCACTCACCGGCACTCTCGACGCGACCGTCGAATCCGATCGCGTCTCGTTCACCTTCACCGTCGCGAACGACGGCGACGATCCCGTGACTCTCTCCTTTCGGGACTCGTGTAGCGCCGATTTCGCCGTTCTCGACGGCGACGAGGAGCGCTGGCGCTGGTCGCACGGTCGGATGTTCACCCAGGCGCTCCAGTCCGAATCGATCGACCCCGGCGAATCGGTGAGCTACGAGGGCGAGTGGCAGCAGCCGGAGGGAGGCACTCATACCGCAGTGGCGACGCTCGAAGCCGACAACCAGGACTGTGAGGCGGAAACCGAGATTGCGGTGTAACTCAGGTCAGTTCCGTGATGAGTTCGCGCGTCGCACGACGGACCGCGGCGTCGCTCGACAGTTCGGGCGACCAGCCGAGCGCCGAGAGCTTCTCGATCGAGAGGCGCATCCGTGGCACGTCGCCGGTCCAGCCGCGATCGCCGCCCGTGTAGCTGTATTCCGGATCGAGCCCCATCTCGTCGGCGACGATGTCCGCGATGCGCGTGACGGAGGTCGTCGTTCGCGTCCCGAGATTGTAGGTGTTCATCGACTGGTCCCCGTGTTCGACGACGTGGGTGATCGCTTCGATACAGTCGTCGACGTGGAGATAGGACTTCTCCTGGCGACCGTCACCGAGGATTTCGAGCTCTTCGGGATCGTCGGCGAGCTTCTCGATGAAGTCAGGGACGACGTTGCCACGCTGATGCGGGCCGACGATGTTCGCGAAGCGGAAGAGCCAGACGGTGAACTCGTGGGAGTGGGCGTACGTCGAGAGGATCCCCTCGTCGGCGAGCTTGCTCGCGCCGTAGATGGAGATGGGTTCGAGCGGCGCGTAGTCCTCGGGCGTCGGCATCGGGGCCTCGCCATAGACGGTCGACGAGGAGGTGAACGCCACGTTCGTGACACCGACCTCGTGGGCGCGTTCGAGCACGTTGTAGGTCATCGCGCCGTTCTCCTCGAACAGTTTTCGTGGGTTCGCGTAGTTGGTGTCGGTGTAGGCCGCGAAGTGGAACACGCAGTCGAGATCCTCGGTGAGAACCGACGCAACGTCGTCGGGATCCGTCATATCGGCTTCGACGAACGTTACGCCGTCGGGGACGCGCTCGCGCGACCCTTTCGAGAGATCGTCGGCGACCACGACGTCGTTGTCGGCACGGAGCCGCGCGGCGAGATGCGAGCCGACGAGTCCCGCCCCGCCAGTAACGAGCACGCGCTTGCCGGAGAGTTGCATGTCTCGGATGCCGAGGCTCGAACTATGTGTCTTCCGATCGTTGCCGACTCCGGCGCCGGCGATCATCGGTCGCGGGGTTTATGCCCGCTCCGCAGCGAATACGGCCAATGAACGAGAAGCGAGAGCCGACGGAATCGTCGGGTTCGCCACGCCTGAACCGTCGGCGAGCACTGCTCGGCATCGGTGGGCTGACCGCGAGCACGCTGGCCGGCTGTCTCGGCGGGGCGTCGAGCGGTTCCAACGGCTCCGGCAGCGATGGCGACACGCTGCCGACGCCGGTGCAGGGCGATCCCGAAGCGAGCACGACCGTGACCGTCTTCGAGGACTTCGCCTGTCCGCACTGTCAGACATACGTCCTCGACGTGTTGCCGACGATCGCCTCGCAATACATCGAGCCGGGGAAGATCCGGTACGAACACTACGACTTCCCGGTCGTCGACGATAGCTCCTGGCGCGCGGCGAGCGCCGCCCGCGCGGTGCAGAAACGCACCGGTGCGAAGCAGTTCTTCAAATACGCGACGGCGCTCTACGAGAACCAGTCGTCGCTCGGACCGGAGACCTACGCCTCGCTGGCCGAGGAGATGGATCTCGACGGGAGCGCCATCCGGAAGGCCGCCGAGAACCAGACCCACGAATCGACCGTCTCGGCGAACAAGCAGACCGGGAAGGATTGCGGCGTCCAGGGCACACCGACGGTGTTCGTCGGCGAGGAAACCGTGGATCCGACGGTCGAGGCGATCAGCTCGGCCATCGAGTCGGCCTGATGCGGGGTGATCCCGAACTCACCGTTCTCAGGCTCGGCCACCGACCCGGCCGCGACGAGCGCATGAGCACGCACGTGGGCCTGACCGCCCGTGCGCTCGGTGCCGACCGGGTGGTGTTCGCAGGGAAAGCCGAGGGACCGAAGGAGACCGTCACCGACATCACCGACCGCTTCGGCGGTCCGTTCGAGGTCGAGGTGAGCGAGTCCTACCGCCCCCTCATGGAGGAGTTCGACGGGCGGGTCGTCCACCTCACGATGTACGGACTCCCGGTCCAGGAGGTCGAAGCGGAGATCCGCAGCGCGCACCAGAATGGGCCGCTGCTGGTCGTCGTCGGTGCCGAGAAGGTGCCCTTCGACGTCTACGAGGCGGCCGATCACAACGTCGCCGTCACCAACCAGCCCCACTCGGAGGTCGCCTCGCTCGCGGTCTTTCTGGATCGGCTCTACGAGGGCCGCGAGCTCGATCGCGAGTGGGTCGATGCCGACCGGCACGTGGTTCCCAAGGAGCGTGGCAAGCGCGTCGAGGGGACCGACGAGCGGTGAACGATGGGTTTACGGCGCTGGCGAACCCCCATACGGTAAATGGCGTTTGAGGAGCTTCTCGAAGACCCCGTCGTCCAAACCTATCTCCACGAGCTCGTCGGCCCGCGTGGGATGCCCGTCGCCGCAGCGCCGCCCGATGGCGAAGTGACGGACGAAGAGCTCGCCGAGGAGCTCGATCTCGAACTCAACGACGTCCGGCGGGCGCTGTTCATCCTCTACGAGAACGATCTGGCCGACTACCGCCGGCTGCGCGACGAGGACTCGGGCTGGCTCACCTATCTCTGGACGCTCGAATACGGCTCGATCCCCGAGAACCTCCGCGACGAGATGCACCGACTGCTCGACGCGCTCGAAGAGCGCCGCGAGTACGAGCGCAACCACGAGTTCTTCCTCTGTGAGGTCGATTCCATCCGCTTCGAGTTCGAGGAGGCGATGGAGTTCGGCTTCGAGTGTCCCCAGTGCGGCTCCGAGCTCGACGCGCTCGACAACGACCACCTCGTCACGGCGATGGACGACCGGATCGACGAACTCCGTGCCGAACTCAACGTGGCCTGATGGTCGTTCTCGCAACCAAATGTTACGTCGAGGGTGACGCCCGCGAGCGCGCGCTCGACGGACTCCGATCGCTGGTCGACAACGCCATCGGCGAGCTCGCCGTCGAGTACGACGTCGGCGTCCGTCACGACGACTTCCCGAGCGTCACCGTCGAGGGCGAGGACGAGACCGTCGCCAGAAACGTCCTCGACGAGCGATGGGGAACGATCACGCCGGATTTCGAGAGCGGTGACACCTACACCGGAACGCTCGAATCGTGGGACGAATCCGGATTCGTCCTCGACGCCGGCGAAGACATCCGCGTTCCGAGCGCCGAACTCGGCCTCGGGCCGGGCACACCCGAACAGATCCGTACGCGGTTCGGGCTCGTCCAGCACGTTCCCATGCAGTTCGTCTACGGCGAGCCACATCGACTGGCCGACGCCGAGCGCGACCGGCTCTACGAGTGGTCACGCGGTGCGGGGCGAGTGAACGCCAACAGCGCGACGCGCGGGGAGGTCCGGGCGACCGTCAACCGTGCGGGCCACGCGAGCGACATCGTCACCGTCGAGCGCCTCGGCCTGCTGGAACAGAGCATCGTCTGCGGCGAGGGTACCGACCCGCCCGGCCTGCTGTCGAGCATCGGTGGCTATCTGCCGGCCGAACTGCTCTGTGTCGTGCCATGAACCGCAAGCGAGCGCTCGCCGGCGTTCTGCTGGTCGCCTTTCTCGTCCTTGCAGGCTGTTCGTCGGTGCTCGGTCCGGATTCCGTCGACGAGCAGGCGCTCGCGGAAAACGAAAGCTACGACTGGAGCAGTAACGCGAACGCCTCGATCAACGTCACCGGCGGCGAGTACGAGGCCGTCTACAAGATCGACAACCGCACGCAGTTCCCCGTCCACAGTCGCGACGGACTCGGCCGCGAGGGGCCGCTCGCGATCTCGGCGCTCAGGTTCCAGTATCCGAACGGCACAGTCGTCGGTCCGTCGTCGCCGGCGCTGAACGCGACCAATCAGGAGAAACGGACGGTGATCTCGCTGCCCGCGCGCAACGGCAAGCTCGCATTCACCGCATCGGCACAGGGTAAGCGGGTCTCGACGCAGACGTTCGTCTCGGGCACCTACGAGGTGACGATCCCCCAGGGGATGCGCGTCACCTACGAACCGCTCGCGCGCGTCTCGCCCGGTGATTACCGGACGACGCGTACCGACACCGGGCGGGTGCAGATCAGCTGGCCGGACGTCCAGAGCAACGCGGTTATCGTCCGCTACTATCTCGCGCGCGATCTCTACATCTTCGCCGCGGGGGCGGCCGTGCTCGTCGTGGTCGCGCTCGCCGGCGCGCTCTACTACCTCCGCCAGATCCGCGATCTGGAGCGCCGGCGCGAGCAGGCCGGCCCGGACGTCGATACCGGCGAGAACGACGGTCCCGATCTCTGAGGGTATCGATTGCCCGATTCGCGACGTTGACTGGTCGCGGGCGAGTGCCAGAACGACTAATTGACGCCCGCGCGTAGCCGCCCCATGAGCGACAACGCAGCCGCCGGGACCGTCGAGGCACAGGGACCCGTCGAGATCGACGACGAACTCGCCCGCCATCTCGAGAACAAGCGCGAGGAGCTACTGGAGAAGTTCGGCATCCACGACGAGTTCCCCGACGCGGTGCTCGACGAAGCCGCCGAGCGCACCGACGACATCGCCGGGGATATCGAGACCGAACTCGACGTGCGCGAGGACCTCCGGGAGCTGACGACGTGGACGACCGACCCGGTCGACGCGCGCGATTTCGACGACGCGCTGAGCATCGAGCAACGCGACGACGAGTACGTGCTCTGGGTGCACATCGCCGACGTCACGCATTACGTCGATCCCGACAGCGAGATGTGGGCCGAAGCGGTCCGGCGCGCGAACACAGTGTATCTGCCCGACTACACCATCCACATGCTGCCTGCGGAGTTGGCGGAGACGGTCTGCTCGCTCGTGCCCGACGAGGATCGACTCGCCCACACCGTCGAGATGCATCTCGACCGCGAGACGCTCTCCTACGAGACGATCGACATCTACAAATCGGTGATCCGCAGCGACGAACGGCTGACCTACACGCAGGCCGAAGAACGCCTCGACGATCCCGACAGCGATCTCCACGAGGAGAACAGTCTGGTGTTCGAACTCGCCGATCGCATGCACGAACAGCGCAAGGCCGACGGATCCCTGGTGTTGAACCCGCGGCGCGACCGCGCGCACACGATCATCGAGGAGTGCATGCTGAAGGCGAACAAAGCCGTCACGCACGAGCTGATGTGGAACAGAGGCGTGGAGGCGATGTATCGAGTTCATCCCCAGCCCTCGCCCGAACAGTGGGACGAGGCGCTTCAGGAGATCCAGGAGCTCGACGGGGTGTCGATCCCCGGTGAGGCGTGGGGCGACGACCCTCGAATCGCGGTCAACGCCACCCTGGAGGACGCGCCCGAGCGCCAGCTCGGCAAGATCCAGTTCGCCGTGATGAAGGTGATGCCCCGTGCGCGCTACATGAACGACCCGTTCGGGGGCCATCACGCGCTCAACTTCGATATCTACGGCCACTTCACGAGTCCGATCCGCCGGCTCTCCGATCTGGTGAACCACTGGATCGTCCACGAGAACGACGTGCCCGAGGACCTGCTGGCGCTCTGCGATCACGCCTCCGACCAGCAGCAGGCTGCCGAGAAATGCGAACGCGAGTACAAGCAGTTCCTGGAGGAAGTCGGCCTGGATGCAGACGCGGTGAACAATCGGGGTATCGAGGTCGTCGACGACGAATAGCGATTCAGTTGTACAGCAAGAATGTCTACCACGGCGGCCGGTCGCCGTGGACAACCGTCATCAGAGGCTGTACTGTTCCCTCACAAATTCCCCCATACCGCGCTCGTCGAGGCGGTCCATCGGCGCGAGCATCGTGAGCTGGACGACGCCAGGCAGGCGACCGATCTCGACGCCGCCGGTGAAGGTGCATCGACCGCGGACCTCGCCCTCGGACATGTCGAGCAGGTCGCCCGCGCGGTCGAAGGCGTTCTCGGTCGCGGCGTTGATCGTCTCGCCGCTGCCGATGACCTGGATCGGACCCATTGCCTCGGTCATCTCGACGTCGTGCTCGTCGGCGAGCGCGCGCCCGGTCTCGCGCTCGATCTCGGTGTAGGGCGCTGCGATATATGGGAGATCCTCCTCGTTCGGAAGCAAGAGCGGGCCGTCGATGTCGAGCCCTTTGATGACCTCGACGCCGAGTTCGGTGCGCCCGCTCACGTCGGTGGTATGTAGCGACAGCTCGCCGTCACCCTGATTGGCGTGGAGGTCGCCGACGTAGATCCCGCCGCCGTCGACCTTGACAGGACAAATGAGCACTGCGCCCTCGCGGACGGCGTTGACGTCCATGTGGCCGTCAGTGCGCTCCGCGAGCGCTTCCTCGTCCGGGAGCCCCCAGTCGTGGTCGGCCCCGAGGAGGAACTGTCCGAAGTCGCCGGCGTTGTGCGAGTCCGGCAGTTCGACCGGCGGTGTGGTGCCGACGTTGCCGATGAAGGGTCGAAGATGACCGAGTGTGCCCGCCATTCCGGAGGGCTTGTAGAGAAGGATGGGATGCTGGCGAGAGTTGTCCGGGAGGGCCATCGCCTCGCGGGCGTTCTCGGCGAGCTCCTCGGCCGCCGCGTCGTCCATCGTCAGTCCCACAGATCTGTCCTCGTCGAAGGCCACGGTGTAGCCGAACTCGAAGCCAAAGGACGAGGCGTTCGCACCGCACTCGGCGCACTTGATGGCCTCCTCACCCGTGCCCTCGACGATACTGTCTGGCCACTCGGTGCCGCATTCGGGACAGCGGTGGTCGACGAACGGATCGTCGCCGAAGGCCTCGTCGCGCTCTCGCATGCTACCGGTGCTCGTCGCGACGCTCGTCACTTCGACGTCCTCGATCGTGAGCGCGATCGCGTCGCCCACCTCGGCGTTTTCGACGGCGATCGGCCGCGTCACCTCGTGGCCGCCTCGGAAATCGGGTGTGATCATCGGTCCCCAGCACGCTGGCGGCGTGTGAGTGCGAACGGTGCCGCCGTCGGCGACGGTGCCAGCCCACTCCTGATCGGGCCCGACCAACCCGAGCGTGTACTGATCGACGGTGAGTTGTTCCTGAATTTCGCGTTGTGCCATGGCCAATGTTACTATGACACACAACAATATAAGCAGCCTTGTCGGATCAGTATCAGGAATTCACGATAGTGGATCGCGCCGGACGCACCCGACTGCTTACTCGGCGATCGCCTGCGCGGCGAGCGCGATGATGATAACTGGAATGCCGATACCCGACGCGATGAGCACCACGAGGATCAGGAGCTTGCCGACGGTGCTCGCGTCACCCCAGATCGAACGCCGTGCGTCGTTGATGCTCTCCGCGAGGTCGGTGATTGCGCCCATACCTGTTCCATTGAGGCGACGTCCCCTCACCGTTTGGCCGTCCTATGCAAGTCACGTTTCGCTACGGATTCAATTCATCCACGGATTCCAAGGAATACAGAAAGAAGGGTCCAACAGGAAGTGATCATCACCGCGAGCGAACATGGTGAGCGAGCGGGCGCGAGGACGACCGAAGGGAGTCCGACGCGCTTTTTGGTCCAGATTTTTGCCTGAGTGAAGCGCGCCGCTGGCGCGCGAGCGAAGTGCAAAAAGGTGGGATGGACTCGTCGGGATTTGAACCCGAGGCCTTCCCCGTGCCAGGGGGATGATCTACCACTGATCTACGAGCCCGCACCCACTCGTATCGCCGTCGATCCCATAAACCCATCGTCATCGAGTCGAAACGGTTTACTGCGGTGCGGGAAGTGTTGGGAGTGGGAACAGCACGGCCGCAAATCCGACTCGTCCACGTGGACTCAGGGATTGCGGTAGTGTCCGTAGCGTTTCGTGCGACTCCTATCCTCAACAATGGCACGAATGCATACACGACGCCGCGGCTCGTCCGATTCGGACAAGCCCGTGGCGGACGATCCACCGGAGTGGAGCGATGTCGACGCCGACGCGGTCGAGAACCGCGTCGTCGAGCTGGCCGAACAGGGCCACAGCCCGAGCGAGATCGGTCTCAAGCTCCGCGACGAGGGCGTTCAGGGCACGCCGGTGCCGAACGTCCAGCTGGCGACCGACAAGAAGGTCACCGAGATCCTCGCCGAGCACGACGCGGCGTCGGGGCTGCCCGAGGACTTCCGGAACCTGCTCGAACGGGCCGTCAGACTGCGCGAGCACATGGCCGCGAACCCCAACGACGCCCAGAACAAGCGCGCGCTCCAGAACACGGAGGCGAAGGTCCGCCGGCTCGCCGACTACTACCGCGGCGACGAGCTCGACGCGGACTTCGAGTACACCTACCAGAACGCACGGGAACTCCTGTAGATGGCGATCGCCGGTCGCCCCGAGGAATCGCCCGCGGCCGACAGCGCCGCCGACGCGCTTCGCGAGGCCGCGTTCGTCCGACTGCTCGCGAGCGACGATGCCGACTCGCTCGCGGCGGCCGGACTGCTCGGTCGCGCGCTCGCCGAACGGGACGTCCCGTTCCAAGCGCGCGTCACCGGGCGAGCCACGGCGGCGACCGACGACGCGACGACCGTCCACATCGGCGTCGAAGGTGGCGACCTCACCCTCTCCGGGAAACCGTCGGCCAGCGAGACGGCCGTCGGGATCGCCCGCGATCTCGGAGACGATCCCGACCCGCTTCTCGCGCTCGCCGGTGCCTTTCCGACCGGGTTCGATGAGAACACTGCCCTCGCGGACGCCCGCGAAGGCGATCTCGTCGAGCAGCGGCCAGGCGTCGCGATGCCGGTCGACGACCTCACCGACGGGTTGGCGCACACGACGCTCGTCCGTGCCCCCTTCTCGGGGGACGAGGAGGCGGCCGCAGCGGCGCTCGACGGACGGGACGACCCCCGAGAGGTCGCCTCGCTGCTCGCGCTCTCGGTGGCATCGATGGACGACGCGATGTCGCGAGCCGCCGAGTCGGTGGCGCGTGCGCTCAGGCCGTACACCATCACCGAAGACGGCGACCGCGCCGTCAGTGGACGCCCGGCGACCGTCGGCGGCTACGCCGACGTGCTCCGTGCGTGCGCCCGCGAGCGACCCGGCGTCGGCCTCGCGCTGGCGCTCGGTCACGACGTGTGGGACGCCGCGCTCGCGGCCTGGCGCACACACGGAAAGCGAGCGCACGCGGCGCTCGACGGGATGACGACCGAACGCCATCGGGGCCTGTTCGTCGCCCGCATCGACGACGCGCCGCTCGCAACGGTCGCCCGCCTTCTGTGTGATTTCCGCTCGCCGGAACCGGTGGCGCTCGCCGTTTCGGAGACGCGCGCGGCGGCTGCAGCGAGCGACGACGTGAACGTCGGCGACCGGATGCACGAGGCGGCAGCGACCGTGGACGGTGACGGCGGCGGGAGCGCCCGGCGCGGTCGCGCACGCTTCGAGGACGCCGACGCGTTCGTCACGGCGTTCCGGGAGGCGTCGGCGTGAAGCGCGCACGACTGCGGACGGATTCCGCAGCTGCGGGGATCGTCGCAGCGGCGCTCGAACCGGACAACACGGCGGAGATGGAGACCACGGTCGCGGGTGACACCATCGAGACGGCGCTCGAACGCGAGCGGGTCGGTGGGTTGCGCTCGACGGTCGACGACTACGTCGTCAATCTCACGGTGGCCGAACGAATCGTACGGATCGCGAACGAACACGACGAAGCGGACGACGACAGAACGGACAACGACACAGCATGAGCGAACGTTCAGTATCACGACAGCAGCAGACCAAGCGGTGGTACACCGTCTTCGCGCCCGAATCTTTCGACCGGGCCGAACTCGGTGAGACCCCCGCCGACGAACCGAACGCGGTGCTCGATCGCACCATCGAAACAACTCTCGGCGAGCTGACCGACGACGCCGGTGCGAACAACGTCAAACTCACCTTCCGCATCACCGACGTCGGCAGCGACGCCGCCTACACCGAGTTCGAGAAACACGAACTCACGCGCGACTACCTCGGCAGTCTGGTGCGCCGCGGTGCTTCGAAGGTCGAGGCCTACCTCACGGTGCGCACGAGCGACGACTATCGCGTGCGCATTCAGCCGGTGGCCTTCACCACGAAAAAGGCCGACGACAGCCAGGAGAAGGCGATCCGCAAGGAGATGACCGAGCTCGTCGAGGAGGCCGCGAGCGAGCGCACCTTCGAGGAGCTCACCGACAGCGTCACGCAGGGGCGGCTGTCGAGCGCCATCTACGGCGAGGCACGGACGATCTACCCGCTGCGCCGCGTCGAGATCGGCAAGCTCGCGCTCGATGCCCATCCCGACGAGGTCGCCGAAGAGGAAGCGACCGCCGTCGACGTCGACGAGAGCGACGTCGAGGTCTGAACTACTCGACGACGGTAAATTTTCCGACCATTCCAGTCGGCTCGTGTGGAATGCAGAAGTAGTTGTACGTCCCGGCCACCTCGAAGGTGTGTTTGTACGTTTCACCGCTCGCGATACCGCCGCCACCGTTCGCGTTCCACGCCTCGCGGGCGGCCCCCTCGCCGTCGAACCCGCCGGAGGCGAAGAACGTCGCCGCGTCGGGGATGCGTGACTGGTAGGCAGTCACGGTGTGAGTCCGCGAACCCGTGTTGTGCCAGACGACCGGCTCGCCGACGCGTGGCTCGAAGTCGTCTTCGGGGAGGAAGTCGCTCGAACTCATCCCGATGTCGTAGTCGGGCTGCTCGCGCGAGGAGCCGATACAGCCAGTGAGACCGACGGCAACGCCCACGGTCGCGGTGAGAAACGCGCGGCGGTTCATGGGTTCGACTTCGAGCGCCGGGGGTATAGGCTCCGCGATACCGGCCCACCCGAAGCCCGAGCAGAAACGCCTAAACCGCCCGTCGGCGATGGCGCTGACATGGCTACTCGGCCGCGGTTCGTCGCCGCCCTCAGCCTCGCCGACGGCGTCACGGCGACGAACGCCGCTCTCGGCTTTCTCGCGGCCGCACTCGCACCGTTCTCGCCCCCATTGGCCGCTCGATTCGTCCTCCTGGCGGCGGTCGCCGACGGGCTCGACGGCGTGCTCGCGACCCACGTCGGCAGCACGCCCGTCGGCGAGTTCCTGGATTCGCTGGCCGACGTGGCCTCCTTCTGTGTCGCACCCGCACTGCTGGTCGTCTCGACGGTGCGCCTCGAACGGGGAACGATGCTGCCGGAGGAGGCAGGATGGCTGGCACTCGCCATCGCGGCGCTGTTCGTCGTCAGCGGTGTCGTCAGACTCGGGCTCTACACCGCCTACGACGTCGAGCGTGGGTGGACCGAGGGCGTCCAGACGACGCTCGCGGCGACGGTGCTGGCGGCGGGCTTGCTCGCCGGGATCGCGACGCCGGTGGTCCTCGTCGGCGCGACCGCGGTCTTCGCCGGGCTGATGGTCGCACCGATCGGCTATCCCGACCTCCGCGTACGTGATGCGCTCGTCATGGGCATCGTGCAGGCGGGGGCGATCGTTGCGCCGAGCGTTCTCTTCCGGGTCTTTCCGCGCGTCCTCCTCGCCTGCGCGCTCGCGTATCTCGTGCTCGGGCCGCGATTCTACCCGACGGGCGGCGAAGGGAAACGCACTTAGGCGATTCGGGCGAACGCCGCAGCATGAGCGACGGGGACGAGCCTGCGGACGACGGCGAGCAGCCGGCCGGCGAAGAAGGCGAACTCGAGGCGCGGACGCCCGAGGCACTCGACGAACGTCTCGACGAGATCGAAACCGAACTCGACGAGGCCGAGACCGAAGCCGACCTCGATAGCGTCGAAACCGATCTCGACGACGTCGAAGCAGAGATCGAAGCGGCGGATCTCCCCGAACCCGACGAGGACGAGGAGGACGCCGACGACCCACGCGAGGAGCTCGAATCCCGCGTGACTGAGCTACGCGACGCGCTCGAAGAGCAGCGCGGCCCGTACGCCGAGGACGCGATCGAGGAGATCGAGGGCGCGAAATCGACGCTCACCGAGACGCGCTGGACCGAACAGGGCGCAGAGGAGATCGCCGACACGGTACACTCCTTCCTCGATGCCGCCGGCGAGACGCTCGGCGAGGAGTTCACGGCAGCGAACGACGAGCCGGACGGGCTCGCGGCGGCGCTCGACGACGTGATCGAGACGATCGAGAGTCGGGAGCTCGACCCCGACGACGATGCCGAAACCGTCGCCGAGCTGATCGAGGCGGCCGACGAGCTCACGACGGGGCTCGACGACGCCGAGGAGTGGGACGACCTCTCGGTACGGGAGAAACTCACCGTCGAGGGGTTCTACGACGTGCTCACGCCCGAGACACGGAAGGACTTCCCGCCGGAGTGGAACGCGATCAAGATCTACGAGGCACAGGGCGAGCCCGAGCCCATCCTGCGCGGACTCGATATGTTCGGCTCGGAGTTCATGGAAGAGCACTGCATCGAGTCGCTGAAACGCATGGGCGCGCCCGAAGCCTACGACGTGATGGAAGAGCGCGCGCAGAAGCGCAACAAACCGCCGATCGAGGTGCTCGGGAAGATCGGCGACGATCGCGCGCTCGACACCCTCCACGAGTACATCGAGGGCGAGAGCGACCCGGCGCTCCAGAAGGTCACGATCAAGGCCATCGGCGAGATCGGCTCGACGGAGTCGACACAGGCGGTCGCCGACCGTCTCGTGGCCGACAACGAGACCGTCCGTTCGAACGCGGCACGCGCGCTCGGCCTCATCGGCGACACGCGCGCGATCGCCCCGCTCGCCGACGTGCTCTCCGACGACGACTCGAACGCCGTGCGCGCGAGCGCGGCGTGGGCACTCAACCAGATCGGCACCGAGAACGCGCTCGACGCCGCCCGCGAACACGCCGACGACCGCTCGTTCCTCGTCCAGAGCGAGGCCGAGAAGGCCGACCACGCGCTGGCCGACGGGAACGGCGACGCCGCCGAAACGACCGCCTGAGATGGGTTCCACCGAGACGAACCTTTATATACCCGAACGCGGCCATCGCGGCGTGTGTCCGCTCGTGCCGTCGTGCTCACACTGGTTCTCGTCGCCTCGCTGAGTGGGGCGGTGCTGGCGGCCGACAACGAATCCGTCGACGAGCCCGACGGTCCACATATCGAGACGGTCTATCCGAACCCGCTCGCCGACGGCGATGCGGGCGAGTACGTCGTCGTTGACGTTCCCGACCGATCGAACCTCTCGGGCTGGACGATCGACGACGGCGAGGGGGCGATCACACTACCGAACGAGACCGTCGAGGGACGCGTTGCGGTGACGAACGACCCGAACGCGACGAACGTCTCGGCGTCGACGGTGATCTCGAACGACTCGTTGAGTCTCGCCAACGGCGGCGAGGAACTCGTCCTCGCCGACGGCGGAAGCATCGTCGACGAAACGGCCTACGAGGACGCACCCGACGCCGAGGTATGGAACCGGACCGCCGATGGCTGGACGTGGGAGCATCGCGGCGCGACTGATTTCCAGGCGGTGCGATCCGAGGCTGCGACGGCACGGGCATTCGTCCTGCCCGACGCGCCCGAAGTTCCGATCGACGTTCTCGATTCGGCAGACGAGCGTATCCTGCTCGCTGGCTACTCGTTTTCCTCCGAGCGCGCCGCGCGTGCGCTCGAACGGGCTGCCGAGCGCGGCGTCGAGATACGGATGGTGGTCGACGACGCACCGGTCGGCGGCATCAGCGAGCGACAGGCCGAATTGCTCGACGAGCTCACGCGGGCGGGCATTCCGGTCGACGTCATCGGCGGCGACTGGGCACGGTACGACTTCCACCACCCCAAATACGCCGTCGTCGACGATCGTGCGCTCGTCATGACCGAAAACTGGAAACCGTCTGGGATCGGCGGGAAGTCGAGTCGTGGCTGGGGTGCGGTCGTCGAGGGTGACGTCGCCGACCGACTCGCCGCGGTGTTCCGCGCGGACGCGGACTGGCGCGACACAGCCTCGTGGAGCACGTTCCGTGCGAATCGTACGTTCGAGGACGACGAGGTAGCCAACGAGAGCTATCCGACGACCTTCGAACCAGCGAACGTGAGCATCGAGAGCGCCCAGTTGCTCGCCGCGCCCGACAACGCCGAACGCGCGCTCGTCGAGCGGCTCGACGACGCCGACGAGTCGATCGACGTCGTCCAAGCCTCGATCGGCAGTCGACAACAGCCGTTCCTCCGGGCGGCGATCCGCGCGGCCGAACGCGGCGTCAGGGTGCGAATCCTACTCGGCGGCGCGTGGTACTCCGAGGAGGACAACAGCGCCCTGGCCGAGTGGCTGAACGGGAGAGCCGCCACTCGAAATCTCTCGCTCGAAGCGAAGGTCGCCGAATCGGGATCGCGCTTCGAGAAGATCCACGCCAAGGGCGTGATCGTCGACGGCGAGGAGGTCGTGGTCGGCAGCATGAACTGGAACAACAACTCTGCCCGCGAGAATCGCGAGATCGCCCTCGTGCTCGATGGCGAGGCAGCCGGTGATTACTACCGAAAAGTGTTCGAGGCCGACTGGAGCGGTGGCGAGGAACGCAGCCTCGATACCGGGACCGAGACGCCGCTTCCCGTAGGTGTGATCGCGGCGGTGGTCGGCGTCGCGATGCTCGCTGTCGTCGTCGCTCGCCGCATCGAGTTCGAGTAGACCAGTACTTCGTCAGGTCGGCCTGTCGTTCAGTCCAGCTCCGCTATCGCGTCGTCGATATCGAACGCCTCGGTGTGTTCGGAGCCTTCCTCGCCCCGATCGACCCCCTCTTGGTCTTCGTCGATCTCGACTTCCGGGCCTTCTTCCTCGGTGAACTCAGTGTGAACGCCCCAGGGCATCAGGACCACCCGTCCCGCTGTTCGATCGCCGCCCGATTCGTCTCGATGACGGGTCGTTCGCTACTCATGGTAGAATGCAAGATAGGCGTCACACGTGTTTAGGTCCGTCGGCCGGTGGATCGGTTCGGGTTTCGCCGCGTTTTTTAGTCCTCGAAGCCGGCGACAGAGGCGCTGCCGAGTTCCTCGTCGATCTCCGCCGCACCCATCTTCGTTTCGAGCGCGTCGAGGACCGCCTCACGCATCCCCTTGACGAACTTGATCGAGCCGACGACGAGGTGGCCGCCGCCGCTGACGCCGCCGTCGGTCTCGGCTTCGAGCTCCTCGACCATCTGCGGGATATCGAGGCGCACGCCGTCGCTCCGGAGCACGGCGAAGTCGGGGCCGTAGCCGACCGTGACGACGGGCCCGTCGCTGTCGGCCACTTTGCGGTCGTGGATCGCGCCCGTGGTCTTGCCGGGGGCCGGATACGTGAACCGGTGGGCGTGGCGTTCGACGTCGATCCGGTAGAGATCCGCACCGTTGTCGAGGGTCGCGCTCTCGACGTGTGGCATAGCGGCGTCGAGCTGTTCGTCGGTGTCGCGTGCGGCCCGTTCGGCGAAGAACTCGACGAGGTCGTCGTGTCGGGAGTCGTCGGCGGCATCGACGCCGAGCACGTCGGTGAGGAGTGATTCGCCGGCGCTGTAGCGCAGCCAGTGAGCCGCGTAATCGAGCGCGTCGCCGATCGCTTGGAGGTCGTCCTCGTCGTAGCCCGCCTCGCGTGCGAGGGCGAGGTAGTCGGTCATCGCGTCGGCCTCCGAGCGGTCGGTGAGACCGGCGACCGCCGGCACGTGTGTGAGTTCGTCAGTGATCTCGGGGTGGATCATGCGCGCGAGTTCGACACAGAGCATCCCGGTCGTCACTCGATAGTCCTCGCCGTGGAGATAGGGGTTGACGTGTTCGGCGAGCAACCCATCGACTGCGTCGGGGTCGGGGTGATGGTGGTCGACGGCGACGATGGGGATGTCGTACTGGGCGAGCGCCTCGTAAGCCGGGACGTCCTCCTCGGTCGATCCGTTGTCGAGCATCACGAGCAGCGGGAGCTGCTGGCCGTGGCGCTCGCGATCGCCGAGCGCGAAGTTCAGGTCGCGGGTGACGTCCTCCATCTCGTAGTAGGGAGCCTTGCTCGGCAGCCGTTTGAGCAGATGGCGCGCCGCCGAGGGATCGCCATGGACCTCCTCGATGAACCGTTCGAGCGCGAGCGTCACGGGGATCGAGGCACACATCCCGTCGCCGTCGGCGTGATGGCGGATGCGGATCGGCCGATTTTCCAGCACGGCACGGCGCAGGCGGGTCGCCACGGCTTCGAGATCGTCCTGCATCGTTTCGAGCGCCGACCAGTCGACGAGCGGCTGCACGTCGTGGGGCGTCGCCTGCTCTTCGAGCGCGCTGTCGAGACGCTCGCGGATCTCGTCGCTCTCGTCGACGGCGTCGAGCGATTCGACCTCCAGCTGGAGTGCGCCCTCGCGGCGCTCGACCCGACCGGTGACTCTGACGATATCGCCGAGTTCGAATCCGGGATAGGCACGGACACCGGCCGCCTCGAAGGCTGCACACGGAACGATTCCGACGCCGTCGCGTAGCGTGAACACGGTGGGGCCGCCGGTCTGTTTGATCTGGACGAGTTCGCCCTCGACGGTGATCGACTCGCCGATCCGCTCGGCGAGATCGTCGGTCGCCGTGATGTCGGGCTCGTGGTCGATCTGGACCGTCTCGCGATCCGCGGCATCGATCGATTCGAATCCGAGATCGCCGTTTTCCCTGACGTCGACGAGGCGCACGGTGAGCTCGTCGCCGACGTCGTAGCTCCCATCGAGGTTCGATTCGTGGACGAGACCGGAGACCGATGCAGAGAGATCGACGAAGACACCGTATTCGACGACGCCGTTGACCGTCGCCCGGTAGCACGCACCCTCCTCGACGTCCTCGATCGTACAGTCGGCAGCGAGATCGTACACGGGGTCGTCCCCGGTCGCCTCAGAGCGCGATGGCGTAGACATTCTTGACAGTCGTTCGCCGCGACCGACTTTAACGCTTGGCAAACACGGTGGTCGGCGCTCCGGAACGCTTAGATGGACGCCGAGCGACGTGTCCCCATATGGGGCTGTTCCGGTCACGTGAGCTACTCGGCATCGCCGCCGACACTCTCGAGTTCGCTCGCTCGGCAGCCGCCGAGACCCACCCGAACGAGTATATGGGTCTCCTGCGAAGCCAACCCGCCGACGAGCTCGATCTCGACGACGCCGGCAGCGTGATCACCGACGTGCTCGTCATCCCCGCGACGGAGTCGAACCCGGTCAGCGCCACGGTGAAAACGAGCCTCGTCCCCAACGACATGCGCGCCGCCGGATCGATCCACTCCCATCCCAACGGCGTGCTCCGGCCGAGCACCGAGGACCGCGCCACGTTCGGCAAGGGCGACGCACACATCATTCTCGGCGCACCCTACGGACCCGACGACTGGCGCGCGTTCGACCGCGAGGGCGACGAACGCGATCTCCCCGTGCTCGACGTCTCGCTCCCCGATCCCGAGGAGTTCTTCGATTTCACACAGGCCGACATCGACGAGGAGCTCCGATGAGCGACGACGCCACCACGGTCATCGCACAGGGTACCTTCGACGTTCTCCATCCGGGCCATCTCCACTATCTCCGCGAGGCGGCGGCGATGGGCGACGTCCTGCACGTCATCATCGCCCGCCGTGAAAACGTCACCCACAAGCAACAGCCGGTGCTCGCCGACCGCCAGCGCCGGGACATGATCGCCGCACTCGACCCCGTCGACAGCGCACTGCTCGGCGACAGGGAGGACATCTTCGTCCCGATCGAACGCATCGATCCCGATGTCATCGTGCTCGGTCACGACCAACACCACGACGAAGCGGGCATCGAACACGCGCTGACCGAACGCGGCATCGACTGTACGGTTGAACGTGCCTCCGGCCGCGAGCCCGAATTCGACGACGAACTGCTCTCCACCGGACGGATCATCGATCGCATCTGCGAACAGCGCTGCTGACCGTCCGACACCCGTCTGACTGAGCCTTTTATTGTAGCGTGCTCCCTCTGAGAGTATGTCAACCACCCATGCGGCGAACGCGCGTGCGGTCGTCGAATCGCTCTCCTATCGAGACACTCCGCTCGATCGGACACCGGCCCGTGACGACGCCGTCCTCGCCGCCTACAAACATCTCATCACTCATCGATCGCTCTCGCGACTCGCCCTAGTGGGCAACGTCTATCCGATGCGCGATGCCGGACTCGGTGCGGGGGAATGGTACGACGCACTCATCGTCCCGCTGTTGGCCGATCTTCCGGGCGTCTCACCGCCTGGACCGGGAACGGCACTCTGGCGCTACGAGCCGGCATCGATATCCTGACAGTACGTCTCTTGATGAGGAATAGCCATTGTTCGACCACTAACGACCGCTATACGAACCGATTCGATACAGCTATACAGAACCGAGACACTCGGTTGGGAATTTCGTTCGTAGCACCACATCCCTCGTAGCGACGAACGGAATCAGTTACCCACTTTGATATAGATCGGCCGTTTCGACGAGTCCTCGGGATGGAGATAGATGATGAGATCCGCAGCTTCGTACGATGTGGCCACGTCGACCGACGAGATACTACTTGCTCCGATTTTGTCGAGAACGGCGTGCGAATCACGGATTGGCTGTGGACCCTCCTCGAACGTGTATTCCTCGCCGTCGAACTGGATCGGCTCGTCGGAGTCGTACTCCAGGTCCCCTGGATCGTCGATCTCGAACTCGTGCTCACCGCTGCTTTCGTTCGTTTCCGCGAGATCCTTTTTCGTCCGCACTGAGAACCCGTCGATGTCGTCCGGACCGTTCGGGATGTCGAACGACAGTCTTCCATCGTTGTGGAACGACAGTTTCTCGATCGTGAGCGGCTTTCTGTCCTTGTTTCCGGTAGATCCACCGGATTTGGGGTACGACAGTTCAAACGTCACGCTTTCACTCGTGTCTTTGAGACTGATGTCGACGCTCACCGTACTCCCGCTGTCCATCGTGCCCGGGTTGTAAACGAACGACGCCGTTCCGTTTCCGTTCGCCGTTTGCTGCGTCGAGATGAGTGTTCCCTTGCCAGTGGTAACGCTGGCGGTGATCGGTGTATCGGGCGACACACGCTGTCCGAAGTGATCGCGCACGCTGATGGTGAGACGCTCGTTCTCGTCGAGCGATACGTCCGGTTGTAGCGCCGATTCGCCGACCAGATGCAATCCTCGATTGGAACGGCCGTCGTTCGTCTCCGGATCACCTGCCGTTCCTTTGTAGACCTGCACGGTTGTTTCGGCATCGATGCTGATGGTGGCTGTGTTGAACCCATCCGAATTGGTCGTGAAGCCTGTGAGCTGCGAATCCCTGTCGGCCAGCAGCTCGTTCCATTTCGCTTTCGAGAGGGATGTGGGAACGTCGAGAGTGCCGCTCTTTCCAGCCCCGATGGATTCGACTGCCGTCTCGGTCGTGATCCGGGGCGTGATCGTGAGGCTTGCCGTGGGCGCGGATCGTTCGTAGCTCCCGTTGAGAAGAACGAGATTGATCGTTTTCTCGCCGCTCGGGAACATTACGCCGCCTGTCGTGAGACCGGTATTCTCCGATGTGGAGTAGTCCTTGACCAACATACCGTTCTCCGAGGTGTACTTCGTCTCCTCCTGCAACAGATTGTAGCTCGGCTGGTAGGAGACGAACGCCGTCTCGAAGCTCTGACCACCGCTATAGTAGCCGTCTCCATCTAGATCGATGGTAACTTCCTGTTTGGGCTCGACGACGCTGAGATCGCCGACCGTGGCTCCCGGATTGATCGCGAACGCACGACTCGGATACTGGACGCCGGTGTCGAGCGTCACCGACCGCGCTCGACCGGACGTCACCGTATCCGTGATCTCGTCGTTCAGCACGCTCATCTGTCCCTCGATCGCCCGGGAATGCTCGAACTCGACCTCCTCGTTCTGTGCCGGGACGACGCTCGACTGATAGAGCGTGAACACGATCATCACCAGCGCGAAGATCAACACGAACCCCACGACCGGTGAGACGCCACGCTCGTCGTCCACGAACCGCTGCAGTCGTCGTTTGAGTGTTTCCTTCATGTTATATCACCGCGAAGATGGCGAGCGCGAACGTCGGCAACACGACGGCGAACTTCGCGCCCGTGAGCAAGTCGCCGCTGCGGATGTAGCCCGCGATGAACCCGGACATGATCCCCTGGATCGTCACCGCGTGGAAGAACAGCATCCCCATCAGCTCCACGTCGATATTGGCCCCGAGACCAGCCTGGCCACCCGCACCGCTCGTGTCGAGCCCCGCCAGCGTGTCGAGGAAGTTCGTCTTCAAGATCGCCATCACCGCCAACAGCGTGAAAAACGTCATCACGATGATGACGATCTGCATTCGGGCCTGCGAACGCTGCTCGCGCTCGATCTCGTCCTGGTTTTCGCTCGCCCGCGCCGCCGTCGAAAGCACTTCCGTTATCTGACTCGACGCCTCCTGGGCCTTGCTGACGACGTTCACCGTGCGCGAGAGCCGTGGAATGTGGTACTTGTTGTTGAACTCGACCAGCGCCGTCGTCAGGTTCGTCCCGTAGTTCACCTTCGCATACATCGTGTGAAACTCCTCTGCGAGCCGACCGGAGGAGGTATCGGCGACGAGATTTAGCGATTCCAGCAGCGTGAGCCCCGTGCTATTCGCGCTCGACAGTTTCCGAAGGTTCTCCGAGAGCTTACCCGTGATATGTCGGCGAGTGCGGACGTTCCACTCGTAGAACACCGCCACCGGCAGACAGTTCACGTACAGCGGGACGTACACCCAGAGGAAGGTGCCGACGATGGAGTGCTGAACGAACCCGTCGATCGAGGTCGGCGCACGCCCCGACACGACTGCGAAGGCGACCAGCACGATCGAAGCCGGCAGCGTGAGTGCGAGTACGGCCAGCGGATGATCGCGGAAGAAATGGTGCGGGTTGGCGAGCAGCGTCGCCGTCCGATGGGTCCCCTCGCGACTCTCGATACGCTCGAAGACGCCGTACGAATCGGTGTAGCGTTCGACGAGTCCGAGATCGCTGATGCGCTCGATACCCGTCGTCGCCCCATCCTCGTCGTCTCCCTCGGGATGGAGATAGCCGTCTCCTATCTCGTCCTGTTTGACCGTCGACACCATGACGGTGAACCCGATCCCGATGAGCGGGATCAGCCCGTAGACGGTCACGTAGAGCAGTAGCGTCTGCGAACCGCCGATCATGCTCATCACGACGAGAATGATAATAAGGAGGAGCGGAAACACCGAGAGGGTGATGTACATCTCGCCGAACAGTTCGAGCGTTTCGAGGACGAGCGACTGCTCCTGTTTGGTGGTGCGGAGATGTTTGTCCTTCTTGTCGTTCAGGAAGTCGGTCATGTCGCCGCCGGAGTCGATGATCGAGAGCATATCGGTCAGAAACTGACTCAGCTCCTCGCTCGGCGTCCGGAGCGCCTGCTTTCTGATGGCGGTGCGGTAGTCGGTGTCGAAGTATTCGGTCTCCAGATGGATGCTCTCGAACTCCGCGGCGACCGCGCCGTAGGTGTCGTCGGCCTCGGCCATCGCCTCGAAGATTTCGAGCTGATTCAGCCCGCCGATCGACAGCGCGTACATGAACGAGACCGAATCGGCGAGCAGCATGTTGATCTCGCGTTTGCGTGAGTTCGCCCGGACGTAGGGTACGGCGACGAGCGTGCCGAACCCGGCGACGAACCCAACCAGCCCACAGACCAGCCCCGAGAGCAGGACGAGCAGCGGGAGTTTCACCGCCTCGAAGACGGCGAGCGCCGGCCCGTGAAGCACCCGGAGATCGGTGAGTTTCGGCACCTCCGTCACGAACAGCTCGACGACCGCGTAGCCCGAGAGCGAGGCGAACAGCCAGAGCAGCCCACCGGCGATGACGCCGATCGCGAGCGCCCGCGAGAGATACATCTCGACCGTATCGGCCATGCGCGCCGCGGCCAGCTTCCGCTGCACGTCGTCGACGAAATCGCCGTCCTCGTCGAACAGATACCGATACAGCGGGTAGAACCGATCGCCGAGCGTCCGCGTACGCCCGCCGTAGCCGTCGGTGCCGTAGCTCATTTCGCGTCCTCGGTATCGGTCGTCGCCGATCCGTCGGCTCGCCCACCGTCGGCGATGGCGGAAGCAAGATCCGGCGTTTCGTGGCCGGCGTACTCGTCGAACAGCCGCTCGTCGGCCTCGTCGAGGATCGCCGCGGTGTGCTCGCGCAACTCCTCGCTCGGATCCGGTCGCGGCACCATCGCCTCCATCGCCGGATCGGTGTCGATGTGGACGCTCTCCATCCCCCGGAGATCGTCGAGACTCGCCTCCAGACGATCGTTGGCGATGAGCGTCAGGATCGCGTCCGGATCGTTGATGAACGCCTGCAGCGTGGCCGCGGCCTGCGTGTACGTGTTGAGACCGCGATCGACGAGATAGGCGAGCACTACCTTCCGTTGGAACAGTTCCTCGGAGAGGCGCTCCTGGCTCCAGCCGCGATCGAACTTGATCGACTCGAGCGTGTTCGACGTGCCGAGTTTCAGGTAGTCGTCGGTCTCGGCCTGCCACTGATAGACGTCTTGGACGTTGATCTCGTCGTTCTCGGCGTCGTAGTAGTTGATCTCGGTGAGCGCCTTGTTCCGGCGGACCTTCTGCCCCTGCACGCGCGTCGCGGTCTGGATGCTCACGAGATCGAGCGCCGTGAACATCGTCTTGGATACGTTGATCGGATCGGTCGTGAACCGCTTGATGACCTCGCCGACGTTGTCGGCGTGGAAGGTCGTGAGCGACGTATGGCCCGTGCTCATCACCTGGAACAGCGTCCGCCCCTCCTCGCCACGGATCTCGCCCATCACGATGTATTCGGGCCGCTGGCGCAGCGCCGCCTCAAGGAGTTTGAACTCGTCGATATCGCCGGCCTCATCGCCCGTGAACGAGGGCCGTGTCGTCGAGGCGACCCAGTTACGCTGGGGGATTTCGAGCTCTCTGGTGTCCTCGATCGAGACGATCTTCGCCTTGCTCGGGATGAACAGCGAGACGGCGTTCAGACTCGTCGTCTTGCCCGACGCCGTGCCGCCGGCGAAGAGCATCGACTTGTTGTTCTCGATGCAGAGCCAGATGTAGGCCATCTCTTCGAGCGAGAACGTATGCCAGTTGATAAGGTCGACAGGAGTAAAGGGAACGTCCTTGAACTGGCGAATGGTGTAGTTCGTGCCGTGATCCGAGACCTCGTAGCCGAGCGTGAGCTGGGCGCGCGAGCCGTCCGGCAGCGTGGCGTCGACCTGTGGCTGGCGTTTCGAGATCCCCTTGCCCGAGCGCTGGGCGAGCTTCACGACGAAGTCGTCGAGGTCCTGTTCGCCGTGGCGGACGTTGGTGATGAGCTGCTCGCGATCGGCGTGATAGACGAAGACGGGCGAGTCGTAGCCATCACACGAGATATCCTCGACGTTGACGTCGTGTTTGATGCCGTCGATGCGCTCGTAGCCGATGAAATCGCGTTTGAGATAGTAGAGCAGCTTCTCGACCTGATACTCGGTGAGCGATTTCGCGTCCTCGTCGACCACCGCCGGCTCCGGCCGGGCGGCGATCCCCGAAACGCCCCGTTCGGTCGACGAATCGTCCGGGTCGTCACCGAACAACCCCTTCAGTTTCGAGACCAGTCCCGAACGCCCCGCGCCCGCGATGGAACCGTCGTAGAGGTCGTATCTGTCGAGCAAGCGACCGGTCACGGCTTCGATGACGTCCGCGCGTTCGGCGTCGTCGTCGTCCCCGACGGCGCTGTCCTCGCCCGAATACGTGATCGCGGTCTTCAGCTTCCCGGTGAGGAACTCCTTGAGCTCCGTCTCGATGGGGGTGAGATGTGGTTCGACGAGATAGTATTTCCCCTCGTTTTCGCGTGTCGAGTGGAAGATGACGACGAACGCGTAGGGTTCGTTGACCCAGTAGCGCGTCACCTCGCGGAAGTGTCGTTTGCGCTCGGTCGAGACGGTCTTTTCGAGATCGTAGCGGTTCGCGATCGTCGTCCGTCCGTCGGCTCCGGTGAAGAATTCGTCCTCGTCGTCGGGGCCCGTCGCGACGGTCCGATCGTCGACGACACCCGCGAGGGCGGTCGCGGTGTCGATCGCGTCCGCGAGACGGCCGCGCACGTCGTCGCCCGTGCCGTCGTCGTCCGTACTACCATCCGCACCACGATCCGACATTGGGAATCGGTGGTCGCGGTATCGCACAAAAACCCTCGCACACGCTCATCGAACGATGACTGTCTTTCGATCCTACCGATAAGTTATCAAAAGGCCATGGGTGAATAAGAAAGAACTACATAGCGTGGTCGAATGGTTCAATGTATGGTGGTCTCGCTCCTCTTGCTGGTCGGTCTCGCGGTCGCGGTCTTCGTCGGCTTCAACATCGGTGGTTCCTCGACGGGTGTGGCGTTCGGCCCGGCGGTCGGCAGCCGTCTCGTCTCGAAGACGGGTGCGGCCGGGCTGTTCACGCTGTTCGCGCTCATCGGCGGCTGGACGGTCGGGCGCAACGTCGTCGAGACGATGGGCGGTGATATCGTCCCGTCGAGCCAGTTCACGCTCGCGGCCAGCGTTGGCGTACTCTTCTTCGTCGGGCTCGCACTCCTTATCTCCAACCTCTTCGGCGTCCCGGCCTCGACTTCGATGACTGCCGTCGGCGCGATCGCGGGGCTGGGACTCGCGAGCGGCACCCTCGACTGGGAGGTGATGGGGCGTATCGTCTCGTGGTGGCTCGTCGCTCCCGTGATCGCCTTCTGGCTCTGTGCGGTCATCGGCCGGTATCTCTACCCCTATCTCGACGCGTGGTTCGCCCTCGACCGGTCGGACAACGCCCTGTTCGAGATCGATCGGTCGGGGATCGTTCCGCTCCCGCGCCTCGCCGAGACGACCCGACCGAAGGAGGTGTTCTGGAGCGCCGTCGTCCTCGCCATCAGCTGCTACATGGCCTTCTCCGCGGGCGCGTCGAACGTCGCCAACGCGGTCGCACCGCTGGTCGGCAACGGTTCGATCACGACCGGTCAGGGCGTCCTGCTCGCCGTCGGTGCCATCGGCGTCGGCGCGTTCACGATCGCCCGGCGCACGCTCGACACGATCGGTAACGATCTCACCGACCTGCCGCTCCTGGCCTCGCTCATCGTCGCCAGCGTGAGCGCCTCGATCATCTCGGTGCTCTCACAGCTCGGCATCCCGGCGAGTCTGGCTGTCAGCGCGACGATGTGCATCGTCGGGCTCGGCTGGGGGCGTGCGACCCGGACGACGACGATCGCCGACGCCGCGTCGGCAGCCATCCAGGGCGAGGAGAGCGCGACGCTCTCGACGGGGGCGCTCGCCGCCGAGACGCCCGAGCGAACGGCCAACACCGGCACCGCCGACGGCCCGAGAGCAGGCGAGCGCGTCCGCCCGATCGGCGACGAGGAGCCGACCGAACTCACCTCCAAGGACCTCTTCGATCCCTCGGCCACGGGGCGGGTCGTGATGCTCTGGATCCTCACGCCCTCGCTGTCGGCGATCGCCTCCTTCCTGCTCTTTCAGCTATTCCCCGTCTATGGCGGCTGAATTCGGTCGCCCGTCGCCACAGATTCAGTCGAGAAACCGCTCGATCCGATCCATCGCCTCGCGCAGTTCGTTCATCCCTGTCGCGTACGAGACGCGGAGGTGGCCCTCGCCGCCAGCGCCGAAGACGTCGCCGGGAACGACCGCCACACCCTCGGCGTCGAGCAGCGCCTCGGCGAACGCCTCGGCGTCCTCCCAGGGACTCTCGGGGAAGACGTAGAACGCGCCCTTGGCCGTGAAACAGTCGATCCCCATCTCGTCGAATCGTGAGAGCACGAACCGACGGCGGCGATCGTACTGGCTTCGCATCTCTCTCACCTGTGCCTCGCAGTTGTCGAGGGCATCGATGGCGGCGTGCTGTGCCGTCGTGGGGGCCGACAGCATCGAATACTGGTGGACACGGTTCATCGCCGTGATCGCCTCTGGCGGGGCGAGCGCGTAGCCGAGCCGGAGGCCGGTCATCGCGTAGGCCTTCGAGAAACCGTTGAACACGACCGTGCGCTCGCGCATACCCGGGAGGGTCGCGATCGACGCGTGGTCGCCCTCGTACGTGAGGTCGGCGTAGATCTCGTCGGCGAGCACAGTTAGGTCGTGTTCGCGGGCGAAGGCGGCGATCGGTTCGAGATCGCCTTCGCTCATCGTCGCGCCCGTCGGGTTGTTCGGATAGCAGAAGACGAGCGCCTCGGCGTCGGCGGCCCCGTGTTCGCGGAGTGCCTCAGCAGTGAGTTCGAAATCGTCCGCCTCCCTCGTGGGGATCGGCACGGGCTCGCCACCGGCGAAGGTCACACCTGGAACGTACGAGACGTACGACGGCTGGGCGACCGCCACCCGGTCGCCGGGATCGACGAACGCACGGAAGGCGACGTCGATGGCCTCGCTCGCGCCGGCGGTCACGAGCACCTCCTCGTCGGGATCGTAGTCGAGATCGTAGCGCTCGCGCGAGCGCTCGGCGATGGCCTCCCTGAGCGCCGCCATCCCACGGTTGGCGGTGTAGGAGGTCCGGCCCCGTTCGAGCGAGTCGATGGCCGCCTCGCGCGCACTCCACGGTGCGGTGAAATCGGGTTCGCCGACGCCGAGCGAGATCACGTCGTCCATCTCCTCGGTGAGTTCGAAAAACCGCCGGATGCCGGAGGGTGGGACGCGCTCGACGCGCTCGGAGATCTTCATGGCGAGACCGAGAGCCGATCGTCGTCCCCGTCACCATCGAACTCGATGCCGCGCTCCTTGTACGACTCCATCAGGTAGTGGGTCACGGTCTGGGTGATCTCGGGGACGGGGGCGACCTTCTCGGAGACGAACCGGGAGACCTCACCCATCGAATCCGCTTCCACGGTCAGCGAGAAGTCGTATTCGCCGCTCACGAGTCTGAGCGACTGGATCTCCGGAAAACCGACGAGTCGTGCGGCGATGTCGTCGTAGCCCGTCTCGCGATCGAGCGTGACGTTACACTCGACCAGCGCGCGCACCGGTTCCTCGTCCGTTCGTCGCCAGTCGATGACCGCCTGATAGCCCTTGAGAACGCCCTCGGCTTCGAGGGTCTCGATCTGCTCTGCGACCTCGCTCTCGTCGGTTCCGAGCATGCGCGCGAGATCGACGGTCGTGTAGCGCGCGTTCTCACGGAGCAAGGAGAGCAGTTCCGCGCGGATGTCCATACAGCGACCCCAGCGCCATAGGACAAAAGCGTTCCGTCGCTACTCCTCGCCGAGGAAGGCGACGAGCAGCTGCTGCTGGGCCTTCCGGAGGTGGTTGTGCAGCGTCGGTGAGGAGACGCCCATCGAGTCCGCGATCTCTTCGGCCGTCGACCGCCGCGGCCACTCGTAGTAGCCCGCGAAATACGCCGCCCGCAGCGCCGCCCGCTGTTTGTCGGTGAGTCGTTCGTCGACCGCCTGCCGAGCGGTCGCGTCGTCCGACCGATCGACGGTGTGTTTCGAGAGCAGTTCCGATCCAGGGTGGGCGCGCTCGAACGCGGCGACCATCGTCCGCACGTCGGTCTCGGGGGCGACCGCGACGACCATCGTCCCGTCACCGTTCTCGACGAGCCACTCGTCGATCGTGCCGCCGGCGTCGACGATGCTGTTGACCGGCGACTCCCGCGTCGCGATCTCGAAGACGCCACCCTCGTCGTGGCTGCTGACGAGGCGGCAGTCCTCGACGACCGACGATTCTTGGGCGAGTTCGCGCACGCGATCGGGGTCGGTACCCTCGACGGTGACGTACTGGAGGACGGCCCCGTCGGCGGCTGGAACCACTCCGTCGACGAGATACCGGCAGTCGAGGCGGCGCGTCAGCGTCGTCGGGAACGCCGCCTCGTCGACGACACGGAGTTCGAGCACGAGCGCCGTGTCCGACAGCAGCAGTTTCGTGTTCTGTGCAGCATCGATGGCAAACCCAGCCACCTCACCGAGAACGGCGAAACCGGCGCGCTCGCGCTTCGAGAAGGCGTCGGCCCGCGTCGCCGCGACCACGAGCACGCCGTAGACAACCTCGTTGTACGACAGCGGGACGGCCGCCACCGGGCCCGGCGGCTCGCCATCGATCTGCCACGGGCCCGTCCCGTCCTCGAAGACTTCCACGACGTCCGTCTCGGGCAGTTCGGCAGGTAGCCGCGCCGTACCGCCGTCCGTGGCCGCGATCTCGACGGTATCGGTGTCGACGCCGGCACCGGTCCGGACGGTGAACTCGCCGCCGGCGTCGCGCTCGGCGATCCACGCGAACTCGTACAGTTCGGCGGCCGCGATGCGCTCACAGACCGTGGCCGCGATCTCCTCGCGCGTCGCCGCCGCGACCAGCCCCCGAACGATGTCCTGGATGACGACGTTGATACGATCGAGCGTCGCCAGTTCGTCGCGCTGGCTTTCGAGGCGGCGCTCGGCACGGCGCTGGGCGACCGCGTTCTCGATCCGGTTGGCGAGCACCGTGTACTGATCGAGCCCGCCACCCTTCTGGAGGTAGTCGGTGACGCCGGCCGTGATGGCCTCGCTCGCCACGTCCTCGCTCCCCTTGCCCGTCGAGAGAACGAACGGGAGATCAGGGTGCTCCTCGCGAACCCGTTCGAGCAGCGCGAGTCCGTCCATTCCCGGCATCCGGTAGTCGCTGACGACGCAATCGACATGGGCGTCGTCGAGATGCGACAGCGCCGCCGCGCCGCTCGTCTCGGTGTGGACGACGAACCCCTCGCCCGCGCGTTCGAGCGCCGTCGCCGCCAGCTCGACGATGTGGTGCTCGTCGTCGACGAAGAGCACACGAACCTCGTCCTCGCCATCCATCCGTTCGGTCACGGTCTGCAATACAACAGTGGGCGCATAAACAAAAAACAGTATGCCGACAAACCGATAGTTTTGCGGCCATCGCCCGCCGTCGATACTCGTCACTCGTCGCCCGCGGTACGGATCTCGAAACGGGCACCGTCGGCCACGTCGGCGACCGAGACCGTCCAGCCGTGTGCGTCGGCGATCCGCCGGACGATCATCAGCCCCAGCCCGGTGCCGGACTCGCTCGTCGAGTAACCGTGCTCGAAGATTCGTTCGCCCTCGCCGTCGGGGATACCGGGGCCGTCGTCGGCGACGAAAAAACCCTCCTCGGTCGTGCCGGCGGTGACGTGGACGTCGTTGCCGGCGTGATCGATCGCGTTGCGAAAGAGGTTCGCGAACAGGCGCGTCAGCCTGTCGGGATCGCCCGCGACCGTCCCCGAGAGTTCGACGTCGATCGTCGCCTCCGCGCCGTCGATCGTCCGCCACGCCCGCTCGGCCGCGCTCGCGAGTTCGACGGGTTCCGGATCGTCGATGACCCGTCCCTGGCGGGCGAGCGTGAGCATGTCCTCGATGAGCGTGTCCATCCGATCGAGCGCCCACAGCGCCGCGTCGTGATGCTCCGAGTGGTGATCGGCCTCGGCGAGTTCGAGCCGGCCGCGCGCGACGCCCATTGGGTTGCGGAGATCGTGCGAGATGACGCTCGCGAACCCGTCCAACAGTTCGTTCTGGCGTTCGAGATCGCGCTCGCGGCGCTTCTGGTCGGTGATGTCGGTGTAGATCGCGTAACCACCCTTGCGCTCACCCGGTTCGAGCGGGGCGATCTGCACCAGGAAGTCGCGCACGCCGTCGGCCGTCAGCCGGCGGACGGTCGTCTGACGGCTCGTTCCGTCGGCGAGCGCCGCATCGACCGACTCGGTCGCCATCTCGCGATCGGACGGAACGATGTAGTCGCCGGCGTTCTCTCCCGTGATCTCTCCCGCGCTGTGGCCGAACACCGTCTCGAAACGCCCGTTCACCCGTCTGGTGATCGGCTCGCCGTCGACCAGTTCGTAGCGCAGCGCCGCGTCCGGCACGTTCTCGAACAGTGCCGTGAGGCGATCGCGCTCGACGACGAGTTCGCGCTCGCGTTCGGCGCGTTCGAGCGCCGCCTCGGTGTTCGCCGCGAGCAGTTTCGCTAGCGAGACGTCGCGGTCGTCGAACACGCCCGGTTCGGTCGCGCCGATGGTCAGGACACCGTGGTCGCCGAGCGGCAACAGCAGCTCGCTTCTGATCGGTGTGTTCGGGTTGTGAGCGCCGGAGGCGCGGTCGACGCGGTCGTACTGCTGCATTGTGCCGGACTCGAAGACCGTCCAGGCGAGACTCTCGTCGCCGGCGAACGTCGGGGGTTCGTCGAACAGCTCTGTACCGACTTCGGAGATCGCCACCGGTCGGAGTTCGCCCACCTCGTGGAGCCAGACGCCGTTCAGTTCCATGTCGAGCACGTCGGCAGCGGTCTCGACGGCGACGTCGGCGACCTCGCGCCGTGTGGTGGCCGCCATCATCTCCCGGCTGGCGTCGTGGAGCGCTTCGAGCAGTCGCTCGTGGCGCTTGTGGACCGTGATGTCGCGGACGACGCCGACGGTGCCAGCGAAGCCGTCGTCACCCTCCAACGCCGTGAGCTGGATCTCACATGGGATGGAGTCGCCGTCGGCGGTGCGGACGGCCGCATCGTAGGAGTCGCTGACGGCGTTCGCACCGTCGGCGAGCAGCCGCTGGATCACCGAGCGGCCGAGTGCAATGTCGTCCTCGTCGAGCAGCATCGAGACGGATTCGCCGAGGAGCTCTTCGCGACCGTAGCCCGTCTCCGCGACGAGCGTGTCGTTGACTGTCCTGAATCGCCCGTCGGCGTCGAGCGTGTAGATCATGTCGCCGGCGGCGTCGAGCATCCGGCCGTACCGGCGCAGTCGCTCCTCGCGTTCGAGGCGATCGAGCGCCGCTTCGGCGTTCGCCGCGAGCACGCGCGCGAGTCTGACGGTACTGTCGTCGAACGATTCGTCGGGCGAGGCGACGGTGATCGTGCCGTGGTCGCCGAGCGGAAGGTAGAGTCGATGACGCAGCGGAATGCCGTCGTCGGGTGCGGTCGCCTCGCCGACGACGATCGCCTCGCCGGCACGGAACGCTCGCCACGGGAACCCCTCGCCGCGCGCGTAGCGCGGCCGCTCGCCGAGTCGGTCGTGTGTCGCAGCGGTCACGGACACGGGATCGAGGCTGTCGCGCTCGTCGTCGTGCAGACGTACCACGGCGATCGGAAAGCCGAGGATCTCCTCGATCGTCGTCGTGACGGCGTCGGCGATCCCGTCGTCGTCCCTGGCGGCCACGAACCGGCGCGTCGCCTCGTGAAGCGCCCCGATGACTCGCTCGCGGCGGCGCTGCTCGACGACGTTGCGCCCGACGCCGACGATGCCGTAGCCGTCGCCGAGGGGAACGCGCGCGCCGCTGAACTGGTGGGGGATCGTCTCGCCGGCGTTCGTCACAAGCGCCGACTCGACGACGGCGCTCTCGTCCGTTTGGAGGATCTCCTGTATGCGCTCGTCGATACGGTCGTGATCCGCATCGGGGACGAACTCGGAATAGTTCGTACCGGCGATCGCCGTGTCGTCGTCACCGACGACGGACGCGAACTCCTCGTTCCAGCGAACCATCGTGCCGTCGGGATCGAGAACATAGGCCGGGTCCGGCAGCGCCTCGAAGAAGCCGTCGGTGATGGCGCGTTCCCGGCCGCGGTCGCGTCCGGTCCGCGTCGAACGCTCCCTGAACACGCCATGGAGGAGCGTACGATCGTCCATCTCGACGGTGCGTGCTCTGAGATCGACGGGTATCGTCTCGCCGTCGGCGGTTTCGATCAGTACCGCCGAACCATCGCCGAACCGGGCGGCGTCGGTACCGGACGACGCGGCGTGCCGTTCGAACAGCTCGCGATAGCGCTCCCGCTGGTCGGCTGGGTGGAGCGCCGTCTGATCCATGCCGACGAGTTCCTCGCGCGGGCGGTCGAACAGCGTCGCGGCGACGTCGTTCGTCTCGACGATTTGTCCCGTATCGGCGTCGGCGATCACCACCGCATCCGGCGTGGCGTCGATGAGCGAGCGATAGAGTCGTTCGGATTCGGCGAGCGCGCGCTCGGCGCGATAGCTCTCGACGGCGTTGACGATACTGTTGGCGAGCAGTTCGTACCGTTCGCTGCCCGTCCCCTTTCGGAGATAGTCGGTGACGCCTGCCGAGATGGCCTCGCTCGCGACCCCCTCGCCGCCCTCGCCGGTGAAGAGGATGAAGGGGAGGTTCGGATGGTGCTCGCGTACTCGGTCGAGCAGCGCGAGGCCGTCCAGCCCCGGCATGCGGTAGTCGCTGACGATACAGTCGATCTCCATCCCTTCGATGCGGTCGAGCACCGCCTCGGCATCCGCCTCGGTCGCGACCGTCAGCCTGTCGTCGATCCGTTCGAGAGAGGTGCTGGCGAGGTCGGCGACTGCCGGTTCGTCGTCGACCATCAGCACCGACATCGCCTCCGACATCCTTGTTGTGCTCGAATGCCGCCCGGAGCGAGAAAAACCTGTCTCGGCTCGCGCCGTGATGCGTTGCGTCGTGTGGTTCGTCGAACCTTTAGCCCTCGCGGTCGTCCGGCCCGCATGGTTCTCGAAGAATCCACGCGCGAACTCGAACGCGGCGACACGGCCCCCGATTTCGAACTGCCCGGTGCTGACGGCGAGACGCACACGCTCGACGACTTCGACGAGTACCGGGCGCTGCTCGTCGTCTTCACCTGCAACCACTGTCCGTACGCACAGGCGAAGATGGATACCCTCAACGAACTCGCCGCACTCTACGATAACGACGTCGCCGTCGTCGGCATCAACCCGAACGACGCCGAGGAGTATCCCGACGACTCCTTCGAGCGAATGCAGGAGCTCGTCGCCGACGGCACCGTCGACTACGACGCCTACCTGCGCGACGAATCCCAGGACGTGGCACGGGCCTACGGCGCGGTCTGCACGCCCGATCCGTTCCTCTTTCGCAACGGCGATGCGGGTTTCGAACTCGCCTATCACGGTCGTCTCGACGACGCTCATGGCCCCGACCAGCGACCGTCCGGCGAAGCAGGGTTCGAGATGGCCGGAGCGATCGAATCGGTGCTCGGGGGCGTCCCCGTCGATCAGCAGTTCCGCCCCTCGCGCGGCTGTTCGATAAAGTGGCGCTGAGTCGGGCCTCGCTTCGCGTTCTTCCGTACTGAAACCGCGTGACGTGGTATCGTGGGGGAAGAATCATTACCGAGCGGTCGTTCTGTGAACGTATGCCAGGAGGCACCGACCAGACCCTGCGACCGTTCCTGTGGCGCGCCGAGCGCATGCATCCCGATGTCGAGATCGTCTCGCGCACCCACGACGGCATCGAACGCTACGACTACGCCGAGTTCGGCGGGCGCGTCGCCCGATTGGCGAACGCCCTCGACGAGGCCGGTATCAGTGACGACGCGCGCATCGGAACCTTTTGCTGGAACCATCACCGGCACTTCGAGACGTATTTCGGCGTACCGGATTCCGGCCGGCAGCTCCACACGATCAACCCGCTGCTGCCCGACGAACACATCCAGTTCATCGTCGAGAACGCGAGCGACGAGCTCCTGTTCGTCGATCCGTCCCTTCTGGAGAAGCTCGCCGGCGCGGCCGATCCGGACGCGTTCGCCTCGGTCGGGCAGTTCGTCGTGATGGGCGAGCAAGTTCCGGAAACGGATCTCGACGCGACCGACTACGAGTCGTTCATCGCGGGGCGGAGCGACGAGTACGACTGGCCGACGCTCTCCGAGGATCGGCCGGCCGGGATGTGTTACACCTCGGGCACCACCGGTAAGCCGAAAGGTGTCGAATATACCCAGCAGATGCTCTGGTCGCACACGATGGCGACCCTCACGCCCCAGGGGCTGGGGCTCGACGACACCGACGTCGTGATGCCGGTCGTCCCGATGTTCCACGTCAACGCTTGGGGGATGCCGTTCACGGCGACCGCGGCGGGCGCGAAACACGTCTATCCCGGCCCGTCGCCCGATCCCGCCGATCTCGCCGCGCTCATCGAAGAGGAAGGCGTCACGATCACGGCGGGCGTCCCTACGGTATGGCTGGGACTGCTCGAATACATGAACGACAACGAGGTCGATCTCTCCTCGCTCGAACAGGTCATCATCGGCGGGAGCGCAGCGCCCGAGTCCGTGGTTCGGCGGTTCGACGAACTGGGCGTGGACGTGCTCCACGCGTGGGGGATGACCGAGATGAGTCCCATCGGCTCGGTCGCACGGCTCAAGGACGGGATGGACGAGTGGGACGACAGCGATCGCTACGCGAAGCGCGCCAAGCAGGGACTGATGGTGCCCGGACTGGAGTTCAAAGTCATTGACGAGGGCGGCGACGAGATCGAGTGGGACGGCGAGGAGTTCGGCGAGCTATGGGTCCGCGGGCCGTGGGTCACGACCGAATACTTCGAGCGGCCCGAGGCGAACGAGGAGGACTTCGAGGACGGATGGTTGAAGACTGGCGACGTGGTGAGCGTCGATCCCGACGGCTACATCGAGATCGTCGATCGCGCGAAGGACGTCATCAAGTCCGGCGGCGAGTGGATCTCTAGTGTGGAACTCGAGAACGCGCTGATGGCCCACGACGACGTGAGCGAGGCCACAGTAGTAGGAGTGCCCCACGAGAGATGGCAGGAGCGCCCCGTCGCCTTCGTCGTCGCCAGCGAGGAACGCGAATCGCTAAAGGACGAACTGCTCGATCTCGTCGGCGAGGACTACCCGAAGTGGTGGGTGCCCGACGACGTGCTGTTCATCGACGAGGTGCCGAAGACCGCCACCGGGAAGTTCTCGAAGAAGGACCTCCGCGAGGAGTATTCGGACGAATCGCTGATCGCGGGCAAGGCACCGGAAGAAGCCGCTCCCGAAAGCGACTGATACCGTCGGACGGTTGGACATGAACGGCGGATTCGGGAACCCGTGTGCAACGAGTAGCCGTTCGCATCACGGCTGCGGGTCAGTTCCGTCCGACGGTACGACCGACAACTCGCCGTGACTCGTTGCCGGTTTACACGAGTTATTTGCGTCGCGCTCCCGTCTTGGGGACATGGAGCTACTGGACGAGTCGATCGTTCCCGAACACGCTCGCGAGGTCAAACAGGACGCTCGCGAGTTCGCCGACGAACACATCGCCCCGAACGCCGAGGAGTACTTCCGGACGGGCGAGTATCCCTGGGAGATCCTCGAAGCCGGACAGGAGGCGGGGCTGGTCGCCCAGGACATCAACGAAGATCTCGGCGGGCGCGATCTCGACCTGGAGCAGATGCTCGCCATCGGCGAGGAGTTCTACAGGGCCGACGCGGGAATCGCGCTCACGCTTCAGTTGGCGAGTTTCGGCGCGGAGATCGTCGAGAAATACGGTAACGAGGACCAGCACGAGGAGTATCTTCGGCCGGTCGCCGAATGCGAGCAGATCACCGGATTGGCCGTTTCGGAGCCCCAGACCGGCAGCGATCTCGCCGGGATGCAGACCACCGCCGAGAAGGACGGCGACGAGTGGGTTCTCAACGGCGAGAAATACTGGGTCGGCAACGCCGTCGAGGGCGACTGGCTCACCGTCTACGCCAAGAGCGGCGACTCCGACGACCGCTACTCGAACTACTCGATGTTCATCGTGCCCACGGACGCACCGGGCTACGAGGCCGAGCATATCCCCGAGAAGATGGGCTTTCGCGCCTCGAAACAGGGTCACATCTTCTTCGAGGACTGTCGGATTCCCGAGGAGAACCTCATCGGCAACGAGGGGACCGGTTTCTACATGCTCGCCGAGTTCTTCAACCACGGTCGCGTCGTCGTCGGTGGACATGGGTTGGGACTCGCTGCGGCAGCCATCGAGGAGGCCTGGGAGTTCGTCCACGACCGCGACGCCTTCAACCGCGAGATCAGCGAGTTTCAGGCTGTCCAGCACGATCTCTCGGACATGCTCATCGAGTTCGAGAGCGCTCGGGCGCTCAACTGGCGCGCCGCCGAGAAGGTCGCCAATCAGGACAACGCGGGCTACTGGGCCGCACTCGCCAAGGCAAACTCGACGGAGACGGCCGTCGACTGTGCCGAGACCGGCATGCAGCTCCACGGCGGGCGCTCGGTGTTGACCGAGAACCGTATCGCGCGCGTCTACCGTGATTGTCGGATCCCCGTCATCTACGAGGGCGCGAACGCCGTCCAGCGCAACCTGATCTACAGCCAGCGCCAGTAGGTGGCCACTCGCCGCTCAGAAGTCTTCACTGAGAATCACGTCTCGTGGCGGGAACATCGCCGCGAGACGTGCCGCCGTCTCCTCCGATTCGACGGTGAGGTCGCCAGCCATCCTCGCGTGTTCGACCGAGAAGTGGCCGACGAACAGCTGTGAGAGCGTCGTGATCGCGATACGTGCATCCGGAAATTCGTCGACTGGAGTGCAAGTCGCTGCGCCGTCCTGCACCGCGAGCGCGAACGTGTCGTCGTTCCACGCGGCGGTCGGATCGTCGACCGAGAGCACGACGCGCCCCTCGGCAGCGGCGGGATAGTCGAGAGCGGAAAGCGCAGCCTCGACGTCGACGATCCGGACCATCCCGCCGGGGATCAGTTCGCAATCGACGGCGCGGGGATCGTCGGCGAGATCGGCCAGCGGCCAGTTGGCTCGGCCACGGATACGGACGCGATCGACCTGTGAATCGTGGTAGAACAGAAATCGCAGGAGATCGAGGAACGCTGCGTTGTCGATCGCGTTGCACTCCTTCACTCGCATCGTGCACCCATCGTCGGCGTCGATGTGGTAGACGACGTACCCCCCGAGGTCGCCATCGTGCTCGACGCCGTAGACGTAGGGGTCGTTCTCGCGACCGGTGAAAACTCGATCGCGCCACCACGCCTCGCTGCGGCGCATCCAGAGCGAGACGCCCTCGCCGGCGGCCGCGAGCACCGGGTCCATCGCCGCGAAATCGTCGGCATCGAGTCGGCGAAACTCCCCGTCGCGTTCGGTTTCGGCCGCGAAGGCGAGCGCCTCCGGATCACACTCGTAGATCGCGGTAGTGCCGGCCTGTGCCCAGCCGTACTGTCGGTAGAAGGCGTACTCGAACGGCCAGAGCGCCGAGAGATACTGATCACGCTCACGATACTCGACGAGCGATTCGCTAAGCAGGCGGGCGATCAGTCCCTGTCGACGGTTCTCCGGTGGCGTGGCGACACCCGCGAGCCCCGCCAGCGGATGCTCGCCACCGCGCACCGTGGTCGTGAACCAGTGATGGGCACCAGTACAGAGCAGTTCCTCGCCGTCGAAGAGACCGCGGCGCGCGCCGTGTTTCGCCCGTCGCGGCAGCTCGTCGACGCTTTCGACAGGCTCCGTCGGCTC
The DNA here is from genome assembly GCF_000336715.1 of Halococcus thailandensis JCM 13552. GTDB lineage: Archaea > Halobacteriota > Halobacteria > Halobacteriales > Halococcaceae > Halococcus > Halococcus thailandensis. Next base: position 36,914 of record NZ_AOMF01000159.1, on the reverse strand, counting down.
GGCGGGACTGAAGGCGTACTGCTGGATCGCCCGAAACTCGTCGATCCGGTCGTCGGGCACCGGGCGGTAGGTGGGCATGGGATGCCTGCGATCCGAACGGTGAAATAGCCACTCGGTCAGACGAGGAAGACGCCGCCGCCGACCACCGCGAGCGCGCCGAGACCGACACAGACCAGCCAGAACGAGACGCGTTCGACCAGTCGCATCAGCGCGTCGATCGTCAGGTAGCCGACGACCGCACTCGTCAGGAGCGCGACGGCGGCCATCGCGGGCGAGATCGCCGGGATCCCATCGCTGAGCGTCGTGATCGCCCCCGCGCCGAGCGCTGCCGGGATCGAGAGCAGAAAGGAGAGCCGGAACGACGACGGACCGTCGTGGCCCCGGAGGAGGAGCGCGCTCGCGGTCGTCCCCGATCGGGAGACGCCCGGCAGGATCGCCAGTCCCTGGAGTCCGCCCACGAGCACCGCATCGACGAGATCCGGCGTTCCGCGCCGTCCGCCACGGCCCTCGACCCCGCGCTGGACGAAGCCCGTGACGATCAGCAGGACACCGATGAGTGCGACGAACGCCCCGCCGGCGAGCTGGCTGACGAGCTCTTCGAGGGCGACGTATGCAGGTAGTCCAACCACACCGGTCGCGAGCGTGGCGACGACGAGGAAAGTGAGTTCGGAGCGATCGCGGTCGAACGCCCGATCGGGTCGCCAGTTTGGAATCTCGCCGAGCAGGGCCGCGACCTCGTCGCGGTAGTAGGCGAGCGCCGAGAGTGCGGTGCCAGCATGAAGGAAAAGCGACAACTGGACGGCGACCGTCGGCGAGACGTTTTCGACGACCGTCAGATACAGCGTGATGTTCCCCTCGCTCGATATCGGCAGCCACTCGAAGATGCCCTGCAGGATTCCGACGATGAGCGACAGCGCGACCGAGGGGTCCATGTTCGACCGGCCACGGGCCCCGGATAAAGGCGGTTCGATCGTCACCGCGATATCACTCCGAAAACCGATAGATGTATGTGGGGATGCGACCTATATTGTCAGAGTATAGACGTGAGTGGACATCTCGCCGAGCGGTTCGGGACGGCCGGCAACGCCCTGGCGGTCGGCGAGAGCGAGGTGCGAACCTACGTGTGGACGGCACTGCTGCTGACCGCACTGATCGCCGTCTGCGTACCCGTGGTCGCCGTGGTGAGCGGTCTCCCGACCCCGGTGCTCGTCGTCGTCGCTGGCCTCTGCTATCTCGCGGTCGTGTTCGCGAGCGGACACGCTCTCACGGGGCTCGCGAGCGCCGCCATCGTCCTCACACTGTTTGATATCTCCACGACGCTCGTCGAGGGGCCCGGCATCGCGACGATCGACGTGATGGCCGCCGACGTCGTCACCGTCCCGCTGCTGTTCGTCCTCCTCTACGAGTTTCTCGACGACCGACCCTCGGTGGGGTTCAACGGGCGGTCGATCGCGACGTTCGGGCTGGTCGGGTTCGTCGCCTGGACGTTCGTCGCCGGCCTCGTCGCCAACGGTGGCTCGACGGGGGCCGGTGTCATGTACGCCATCGAGCAGTTGCGCAATCTCATCGTGTTCGCCGTCGCCGCGCTGATCGTCCACTGATCGGACATCCGCTGTGTCGTCTACCCGTTTCTCGTCGCCGTCGCGGGCAACCTGTTGCTCTCGCTCGCGCAGATCGTCAACGAGGGGATGCTCGGCTTCCCGTTTCTCGGCGAACCGCCCGATCGCTATCTGCGCTCGTTTATGCTCGGCTCGTTCGAGATCGCGACCGGCTTCTACGCGGGCGGGTTCGTCGGCCACGGCCGCGAACTGGTGATGGTGCTGTTGCTCGCGCTCCCGCTCGCGGTCGCCGTCACGATCCGGCGGGCGTGGCTCTCGCCGTTCGTCGCGGCTGCGGCCACCGTTTCTGTGCTCTCGATTCGCGTCGCCGACACGGACGCTGGCTGGGCGACGCTCATCCTGCTCGGACTCGGTTTCGGCGCATGTCTCACCCTCTGGCTGCTCGTCACCGCGAAGCGACGCCATTCGATCGCCGTGACGGCTGTCTCTTATACACATCTCTGATNNGATACGCTGGCGATACGGATCGAGGAGTACGTCACGGCGATCCAGCTCGCGGTCAAATATCCGCTGTTCGGCATCGGCGGGAAGAACTTCTACGTGTTTTCGGAGCGCTACGGGCTGCCGGCGGATCTCGGCGTCCACAACACCATCCTGTCGAACCTCGCCGCGACGGGGTTCGTCGGCGGTGGCCTCTATCTCCTCGCCATTCTCACCGTGGCGTTCGTCGCGTTCCGACTGATCGTGAGCACTGAGGGCGTCGAGCGTCTGCTGTGGATCGCCATGCTCTGTTCGATGGCCACCTTCCACGCCTACTCCTCGTGGATGGCGGCCTACCACTGGACGGTCGGCAACGCGGCGTTCTGGCTGCTCGCCGGCGCGACGATCGGCGCGGCGAGTCGCCGCTATCGGAGCTGGCCGACGAACGCCGAGGTGGCGGAGGAAGGGCTGTCGACGACGGGTCGCGTCCAGGGCTGACCCCACCGAGCGGTTTTACCGATCCGCAGCGATACCGTTCGCATGCGCGATGCATACGTCGTCGGCGCGGGCCAGTCGCCGTTCGGCTCGTTTCCGGACGCGACCTATCGTTCGCTGTTCGAGACGGCCTTCGACCGCGCGCTCGACAGCACCAGCGGGGCGTTCGATCCAGACCGCATCGACGAGGCCTTCCTCGGAACGCTCGGCGTCGGCGGCCGTCAGATCGGTCTGAGCGCGCCGGCCGTCACCGAACACGTCGGCCTCCACACGACCCCGACGACGCGCGTCGAGAACGCCTGTGCGGCCGGTGGCTACGCGTTCCGATCGGCGGTCACGGCGGTGCAGTCGGGCCGGGCCGACGTCGCCCTCGCCGGCGGCTACGAGGTGATGACCGACACGAGCGCCGACCAGACCAGATGGTGGCTCGGCGTGAGCGGCGACACCGAGTACGAGCGCCTCAGCGGGACGACCTTTGCGGGGGTGTACGCCCAGATGGCGAACGCCTACTTCCACGAGTACGACGCGGACCCGGACGCACTCGCACGAGTCGCCGTCAAAAATCACGCCAACGGGGCCGAGAACCCGAACGCACACCTCGGATTCGCCTGTTCGATGGCCGACGCGACCGATGCGCCGCCGGTGGCCGAACCGTTGAACCGCTATCACTGCTGTCCGATCTCCGACGGGGCGAGCGCTGTCCTCGTCGTCTCGGCGGACGTCGCCGAGGAGTTCGCCCCCGTTCGCGTCGCGGGTGTCGGCGCGGCGAGCGGTCGTGTCGGCCTGTTCGAGCGTGACACCCTCACCTCGATCCCAGCGAGCGCGGCTGCCGCCGAGCGCGCGTACGAGCAAGCGGGAATCGATTCCGAAGACGTGGATTTCGCCGAGGTGCACGACTGCTTCGCCATCGCCGAACTGCTGGCCTACGAGGATCTCGGCTTCTGCGAGCGTGGTGAGGCAGGGATACTCCTCGACGACGGGCGGACCGATCCCGACGGCGAACTGCCCGTCAACACATCGGGCGGGCTGAAATCGAAAGGCCATCCGATCGGCGCGACCGGCACCGGACAGCTCGTCGAGCTGTTCGAGCAGTTCCAGGACCGCGCACACGTCCAGGTCGATTCACCCGACATCGGTCTCGCGCACAACGTCGGCGGGAGCGGCGGCGGGGCTACGGTGACGGTTCTCGAACGTACGGACGTGGGAGGGGCGTAATGAGGGGTATCGATGCCGCTGCGGTCTCTCTCCCGCGCTACCGGCTTGCCGGCGAGGCGGTCGAAGAGGCATGGGGCCGAAATCCGCACCGAGAGATGGTGGTGCCCAGGGCCGACGAGGACGCCTTCACGATGGGCATCGCTGCGGCCGAGCGGCTGTTCGAGAGAGGCATTGAGCGCGAGGCGATCGAACACGTCGCCCTCGCGAGCACGACACCACCACTGGACGAGGGGCTGTTCGCACCGCGACTCGGGCGTGCACTCGGGCTGGGACGGAACGTGGAAACGAGCGAGCACACCGGGAGCACGCTCGCCGGTGCCGAGGCGTTCTCGCGGGCGCTCGACGCCGACGGACCGGCGCTCGTGGTCGTATCGGACTGCCCTGCCGGCGATCCGGCCGACGGGTGGGGTGCCGGCGCGGTCGCGCTCCTCGTCGCCGACGAGGCCGCCGTCGGAGTTCCCGAACGGGCATGGCATGCGGACGAGTATCCCGGACTCCGCTATCGCGAGCGTGGTTCGGAGGATGTGGCGTCGATCGGCGTCACGACGTACGAACGGGACGCGATCCGCGAATGCGTGACCGGGGCCGCCTCACAACTCGACAGTATCGGAAGCGTCGCGCACGCAGCACTCCACCAGCCCGACGCACGGATGCCGGGTCGCATCGCGAACGATCTCCCGATCGACGACGAGGCGGTCGAGCACGGCACCGTCGTCGATCGAGTGGGCGATGCCGGCGCGGCCACCGTCTTCCTGGGACTGGCTCGCGCGCTCGGGGGTGCCGACGCGGACGACCGGACGCTCGCGGGCGTGTTCGGTAGCGGCGGCGCAGGAGCGGCGTTCGTCCTCGATGGCGGCCTCGATGTCGCGGGGCTCGTCGACGGTGAGATTCCCGACGGCGAGCGGATCTCATACACGAACGCCCTCCGCAAGCGTGGTGTGCTCGACGAGGAGGAAGTCGCGGGCGGCGGCGCGCGCGTCAGCCTCCCGACGTGGCGCGGGAGCCTCGACCAGCGCTACCGACTCCGAGCCGGGCGCTGTCCCGACTGCGAGACGGTGGCGTTCCCGCCGGAAGGTGCCTGTCCGCACTGCGGTTCGCGAGCCGATTACGAGCCGTACGACCTGCCGCGCGTCGGCGTCGTGAGGGCGCGAACGGTCGTCGGACAGGGCGGCGCACCACCCGAATTCGCCGCTCAGCAGCGCCGCGACGGTGCCTACGGCGTCGTCGTGGTCGGGTTCGAGGGAATCGACGCGACGCTGCCGGCACAGCTCACCGACTGCGATCCCGAATCGGTGGCGATCGGCGACGAACTCCGGGCCGTCGTCCGCCGGATCTACGAACAGGAGGGAATCGGGCGCTACGGCGTGAAGTTCGTCCCGACCGCGTAATCGTGCGTCGTCGACCGGTGCGGTCGGAATGAGTGTGATTGAGAGGAAGGGTGATGAAGGAAAGGATGGAGACAGAGGGGGGGGGGAGAAGGGTTGAGGTGAAGGGGGAAGGAGGGCTGTATCAGCAGTGGGTTTCATATACCACACCGTCGATGATTGCGTATGCCATACAGTTACGAACCACACTACTTCGAGGATCTCGACGTCGGCCAGACCTTCGAGAGCGCCGGACGAACGGTCACGGAGACGGATTTCGCCCTCCACTCGATGTTCACCGGCGACTGGACCGAACTCCACACGAACAAGGAGTATTCCGAAGACGGTCCGTTCGGCGAACGTATCGCCCAGGGACCGATGACGTTCATCCTCTCGACGGGTCTGTTCCAGCGCACGGGGATCGTCGAACGGACCGTGGTGGCGTTTCTCGGGATGAACTACATGGACCTCCCCAGCGCGGTGCGAATCGGGGAGACGATCAGCTGTGAGTTCGAGGTGGCCGAGAAGCGCGATCTGGAGAGCCGCGACGATGCCGGCCTCGTCGTCGTCGACGTCGTGACCTCCAACCACGAAGGAGAGGTAAAACTAGAGGGAGACATGAAATTCCTGTTCAAGAACAGGGAGTGAGCGTCAGCACCCATTGGCACCGGGGCAGGGATTCGCGAACGAAACGCCTGCAAGAGTAACACTGTTTCCTGCGAGGTAAACTCTGATTTTTCTAAATTCTCAGCGCAGAAAGGGAACCTTCATGTATTGTATGAGCGGATCAGTGCTATGCAACGACGTCGAGTCCTGACTGGTCTCATAGCAGGTGCCTCGCTCCTCGCTGGCTGTAGTAGTACCGACGGCGGGAGCGGCGACAACGCTACCCAATCCACGAACGGCTCCGATACGACGGGCAACGAGTCGACCACGATGACGGTCGCGACCACGATGACCGAAACTGCACGGGAGACCGCCACTCGGACACGAACGCAAACCCGGACTGCCACTACAACTCCTACCCCGACCGAGACGGCGACATCTCGACCCACGTCAGCAACCACGGCTGCCGAGACGGCAGCGATGGCCACGACCATGCGGTCGATGGAGATCGACCTCTCGGATCGCGAGACCTACAGCAGCGACACCTACCCGTACACGATCGAGTATCCGACCGAGTGGCGGATCGACGAAACCGATCCCACGGAGGTTTCGTTCACGAGTCCGTCCACACCCGGCGAGCTCACCATCTACATCAGCGAGGATGCGCCGTCGTCGGTGACGCTCGAACAGGCGACGGATCAGTTCCTGAGCGGCTATCAGCAGTCCGCCGGGGACAGCGATCTGGAACACGAAACGCTCGGTCGGCGCGAGGTCACGCTCCCGAACGAGTACGATGCCGTCTCTCTCGATCTGCGACTCAGTTCGCCCGACGTCGCCGTGCGTATTCGACAGAACGCGGTTCTCACGCTCGTCGGCGATACCCTCTATACCGCCGCGACCACCCTCCCGGAACCGGCGTACTCCTCGTCGGTCGATCAGCAGACGGAGGAGATGTTGCTGTCGCTGACAGTCAGTGAGGACGCGTCGATCTCGGTGTGACAAACCTGTTCGGCATCGCGTGACTCGATTGCCGGATCGAGATCGTGACGATCCGGAACAGATACCGACATCGGTGACGGTTCCGCCGCCGTTGCGCCGATCGTCCGCCGCCACACAGCTATTTATCCGATGGCTACGAGACGTGTGAACATGGCCGATCTCGACCTGCTCGACGAGCCACGCGCCATCGACACCCATGCCCACCAGCCGACCAGCGAGTTCCTCCACGACGCCGGCGGCGAGATGATGCGTGACGCGGCCGGCAAGTTCGGCACCGAACTCGAAACGTGGGGTTACGAGGAGATGCGCGAGGAGTACCACGCGGCCGGCATCCGCCACGCCGTCCTTCTGGGGTGGGATGCCGAAACGAACACTGGTAACCCACCCGTCGAGAACGACTACGTCGCCGAAGTGCGCGACGAGTATCCCGACTTCTTCACCGGGTTCGCGAGCGTCGATCCGCTCAAAGACGACTGTGTCGCGGAGGCCGAACGCGCGATCGAGGAGCTCGACCTCTCGGGGTTCAAGTTCCAGCAGATCGCTCAGGGATTCGATCCGAGCGCGCCGGAGCACGACGAACTCTGGAAGACGATCGAGGATCTCGGCGTTCCGGTCGTCTTCCACGGCGGCAACTCGACGCTCGGGGCCGGCGCGCCTGGCGGGCGCGGGCTGCGGGTCCGGCACGGCAACCCGCTACTCGTCGACGATGTAGCGGCGCGCTTTCCGGACATGCAGATCCTGCTCGCCCATCCGGCCTTCCCGTGGGAGAAAGAACAGCTCGCCATCTGCCAGCAGAAGGGCAACGTCTACATGGATCTCTCGGGCTGGCTCCCCAAGTACATCGACGAGCAGGTGCTCCAGTACGCCGGCTCGCTGCTCCGCGACAAGGTGATGTTCGGCACCGACTACCCGATGATCCGCCCCGAGGCGTGGCTCGAATCGTTCGCCGAGCACACCGATTTCTCCGAAGAAACCCAGCGCAAGCTCCTCTGGGAGAACGCCGAGGACTTTCTCGGACTCTGAGCGAGGGAAACGAGACCGTCGCTTGCAGGCAGCACGCCGAACTGCGCTGTGGGCGACGAGCCGACATGGACGACGAGCAGTTCTTCGCCGACGTGGAATCGCGCGCCGATCTCGATTCGCGGGAGCAGGTCGTCGCGGTGGCCGAATCGGTGCTCGACGTGCTCGGCGAACGGCTCGATACGACTGACGCGCTCGCCGACGAACTCCCGGAGAACCTCGCGGCGGCGCTCGACGGCGCTGGCCAGGAGGCCGCCGGGTTCACGCCCGAGGAGTTCGTCGACTGGGTGCGCGAGGCCGAACGCGAGAAAACGACCGACGTCGACGTCGATCGGGCACGACTCCACACCCAGGCCGTTCTCGAGAGCCTCGCACAGTCGGTCGAGGGCACGACCTGGAACGACGTTCGTGGCCAGCTCCCCGACGAGTACGAGCGCCTCTATCGGGCGGGCTAGTTCACTCGTCCGAGCGCGTGCCCATCAGGATCGTGTCCTCGGCCAGCACCCGCTGGGCACGGCGCAGCCGTTCGGAGAGCGCCTGATGGGAGATGCCGAGCTCGTCGGCGAGCGTGGAGACGTCGGTCTCGCGTGGCACCGAGAAGTAGCCCTGCTCGGTCGCCAGCCGGAGCGCCTCGTACTGCTTTTCGGTGAGGCCGTGCCGGCCGACCGGGTTGCCGTCCATCTCGCGGATCGTCTCGACCTCGAAAGTGAGCCCGTTCTCGTCACAGAAATCGTAGGTCTCGGAGAGCGATTCGCGGGTCGGGTAGAGAACGCGGAGATACCACCAGCCATCGGCCCCGTAGGCGTCGAGGATCGTCGCCTCCACACCGGTGAGCATCTGGAGGACGAGCTGGATGTCGGCGATCCACTCCATCCGATAGAGCGATTCGGTGTCGAGATCGCTCAGCAGCGTCGGATCGCCGACGCTCGGATCGTCGGCGAGCGCCGCCTCGTAGCGCTCGGCGTCGCTCCCGCGGAGCCAGACCAGCGGCATGACGACGTCGTCGCCGGTCTCGACGATGCGCTCGATCTCGCACTCGATATCGGGGTCTGCCGTGAGTGTCTCGTAGAGGGCGAACTCGCCGGCCGGTACGCGTCCCTTGACGACTGTCGCCATCGATACACGGAGTACCGGGAGCAAACGGATAAATCAGCGGGATCGGGCGTCACGTGGCGGAGCGGTCGGAACGCCGCATCCCCGTGCCGCTCACATCCTTGGACCGGACGCGGCTCAACACGACCGGTGATCGAATCACGACGCCGGTTCGGTCGGCGAGACGTCGAACCGTTTCTCGAAGCGCTGGATCGCCTCATCGGTGCCGACGATGACGAGCCGTTCGTCGCCCGCGAACGTCCGGTGGGGATCGACGGTGCTGGAGAGTCCATCGTCGCCCGTGACGGCGATCACCCGACAGCCGGTCGTCTCGGCGAGCTCCGATTCGGCGAGCGTCGAGCCAGCGAAAGGGGCCGCGGCAACGCGGACGAGGCGGATCTGGCTCGCGGGCGCGAGCACGTCCTCGCCACGGAGCTCCTTCGCGATCATCCGCGCGCTCACGCGGGGCACCGAGAGAACGTAGTCAGCACCGGCGCTCAGCGCCTTCGCCGTCGCGTCCGTGTCGCTCACCCGAGCCAGGACTTCGATCTCCGGGTTCAGCGATCGTGCCAGAACGGTGGTCAGCAACACCGCCGAGTCGTCGGGCAGGCCGACGATGATCGCGTCGGCGGCGTCGATGCCGGCGGCCGCGAGCGTCGCCTTCTCGCCGGCGTCGCCGACGACGTCGACCGCTTCGCCGTCCTCGATATCGACGGTCACGCTGTCGACGCCCGATTCGGAAAGCGTCGCTCGCGCGGCTTCGCCGACCTCGCCGAGCCCGGCGAGGACGATGCGGTCGTGCCGGCGCGACGACCGCCGGGGACCGGTGAACTCGCTCACCGCCTCCAGGGCATCGTGATCACCCGAGACGAGCAACACGGTGTTCTGCCGGACGATCGCGTCCGGCGACGGCGGCAGCTGGAGCTCGCCGTCGATCCACGCGCCGACGACGTTCGCTCCCGTCTCCTCCCGGATGTTCGAGTTCTCGATCCGCGTTCCGATCAGTCGGCTCTCGGGATGAACGGGGATCTCGGTCACCTCGATGTCGCCGCCGAGAACCGTCGTCTCGGTGAGCTGCGAGCTGAACGAGGAGACCGCCATCTCGGCGAGCCGATGGCCCAGGATCCCGCGCGGCGAGAGGACCGTATCCGCCCCGCAGTCGAGAAGCACGTCCCGCATCCCGTCGTCGTCGGTGAGGACGATGGTCTCGATATCCGGGCGCAGCGAGCGCGCCGTCAGGATCGTATCGACGTTCGCGTCGCCCGCATCGGCGATGACCGCCCGCGCGGTGTCGATGCCGGCGCGCTCGAAGGCCGCGGCCTCCTGTGGGGAGCCGTCGATGACGGAGTAGCCCTCGTCGGAGAGCTCTCTGGCGTTCTCCGCGTCGGACGAGAGCAGCACGTAGTCGATACCGAGCTCTCCGAGTTCGTCGAGCAACACGGCCGAGTCGCGGCGGTACTCACAGATGATGACGTGGTCGTCTTTGGGTGTGAGTCGATCGTCGAGATCGACCTCGGTCTCGCTGAACAGCGGGATGACGATCAGTCGGAGGGTGAAGAAGCCGATCCCGACGCCGGAGATCTGGGCAAAGGCGACGAACAGATACATGAAGGGATGAGTCCACAGCCCCGAATCCTGGGTCGTGTCGCAAAGCGGTCTAGACTTCGGTAGCAACTGACTCCCTTCAGGAGGGGGTTGTCTCTGGTGACCAAACCGAGACCACCNGGTGGTGTCGCAAAGCGGTCTAGACTTCGGTAGCAACTGACTCCTCTCAGGAAGGGGTTGTCTCTGGTGACCAAACCGAGACCACCCCATGCACGCTGAAATCAACGTGCGGTTCGAACTCAGTATCGACGACAACAAAACCATACCGCTCGCCGCACTCGCCGAGTTCGTCACCGACCAGAACATCGAATCGGCACTCCTCGAAGAGCTCGTCGAGAGCCTCGACGCGAGCCGCGTCGAGGCGCTCTGTGGCGAAAAATACGCCCACGGCAACGGTGACCAGCGGTTCCAGCGCCGCGGCACCGACCCCCGCACAGCCGTTACAACCGCCGGCGAGCACGAGTTCGACCTCCACTACGTCGAAGATACAGCCGCTGACCACGACGAACCGAGCTATCTTCGGCCCGTCGAAGACGTCGTCGACTTCGACGGGCAGAACCGCTATCAACAGGATATCGCGGCCAAGAGCGTTGATCTCGCTACCTCTCTCAGCTATCGGGATGCCGCCGATCACGGCGACGGCTTCGTTTCGATGCCGTCGCCAGATACCATCAACCGCCGTGCCAAAGAATACGGCAGCAAACTCAAGCAGTTCCTTCCGGACTGTGTTGGCGGAACGGACGCTGACGCTGTCATCGCCGACGGGACGAAGTGCCACAGCCAGGACGAAGACCGCTCGTACCACTCCGTCCAAGCAACGCTTGGCGAGGATACCGCCGCGGACTCACGATCCCTGCTGGATCTGTCGGTCAACGCTGACTGGAACGAGACAGCAGCTGCTCTCGATGACATCGACGCAGTCACTGACGACGCTGCGGTCGTCAGTGACGCTGATGGTAATATCGTCACGGCGTTTACCGACGAAAGCCGCGAGCATCAGCTCGATCTTGTTCACGTTGGCCGGACGCTGGGCTACAATCTCTGGGATGACGGCGTGTTCCCCCTGGAGCGGCGCACCGAGATCATCACGGAAGTGATCGACGAGGTGTTCCATCTGAAGAACTCGGTTGCCAAGCACCTTCCTGAAGAGGAGTTCGCGGCGATCCGCGAGCGGATCGCGCGAACGACCAAGCGTATTGAGAAGACAGCGTGGCAGCTCTCGCAGTATGGTTCGGGGAAGGCCGCAAGGTATCTCCGGCGGTGGCTGCCGTCGATTGTGACGTTCGCCGAACAGGCTCTTGAGGGGTTCGAGGTGCCGTGGACCTCGAACCCCGTGGAACGAGCGATGGGAGAAGTCTCCAAGCGCTGCAAGAACCAGTGGATGCGCTGGACAGAGGCTGGGTTAGAGGCGTTACTCCAACTCAGGCTCGTGAAGTACGCCAATCCAGACCACTACCGAACGTTCTTCGACGAACTCCTCAACCGATCAACCAAAACAACCATGAGCTGTGACCTCACAGTCGAGGCTACCAGAGGCAAAGTCTAGAGGACTTTGCGACACGACCAATTCGNACCATCAACCGCCGTGCCAAAGAATACGGCAGCAAGCTCAAGCAGTTCCTTCCTGACTGTGTTGCCGGAACGGACGCTGACGCGATTATTGCCGACGGAACGAAGTGTCACAGCCAAGACGAAGATCGCTCGTACCACTCCGTTCAAGCAACGCTCGGCGAGGATACTGCTGAGGACTCACGGTCCCTGCTGGATCTGTCGATCAACGCTGACTGGGACGAGACAGCGGCCGCTCTCGATGACATCGGCGCAGTCACTGACGACGCTACGGTCGTCAGTGACGCTGATGACAGTATNACAGCGGCCGCTCTCGATGACATCGGCGCAGTCACTGACGACGCTACGGTCGTCAGTGACGCTGATGACAGTATCGTCACGGCATTTACCGACGAAACACGCGAGCATCAGCTTGATCTCGTCCACGTCGGCCGGACGCTGGGCTACAATCTCTGGGATGACGGCGTGTTCTCCTTGGAGCGGCGAACCGAGATCGTCACAGAAGTGATCGACGAGGTGTTCCATCTGAAGAACTCGGTTGCCAAGCACCGTCCCGAGGAAGAGTTCGCGGCGATCCGCGAACGGATCGCGCGAACGACCAAGCGCATTGAGAAGACAGCGTGGCAACTCTCGCAGTTCGGTTCGAGGAAGGCTGCGGGGTATCTCCGGCGGTGGTTGCCGTCGATGGTGACGTTCGCCGAGCAGGCTCTTGAGGGGTTCGAGGTGCCGTGGACCTCGACCCCCGTGGAACGAGCGATGGGAGAGGTGGNGAACCAGTGGATGCGGTGGACAGAGGCCGGATTAGAAGCATTGCTCCAACTTAGACTCGTGAAGTACGCCAATCCAGGCCACTACCGAACATTCTTCGACGAACTCCTCAACCGATCAACCAAAACAACCATGAGCTGTGACCTCACAGTCGAGGCTACCAGAGGCAAAGTCTAGAGGACTTTGCGACGCGACCGAATCCTGGCCGTAGCCGGTCGTCGTCATCGTCTGGATGACGAACTCGAACGACGCGACGATCGACTGATCGACCCCTTCGAGCCGCGCCAGCGCGACGTTGTAGACGATCGTGTAGAGGACGATGAGCGTCCCGAGCCCGACGAAGTAGTAGACGACGCGCCGGTTTCGTCGGGAGAACTCGATGTCGGAGAGCGACTCGGGAAGCGAGAGCATCGTATCTCTGTGAGACAAATCACGCATCCGGGCAAAAAGCGTTCGTCCTCGTGTCGTATAGCGTGGATATGAGGTCGAACGAACGTTCGCCAGTTACTGCTCGTCGGTCGTTGCTGCGCCGTCGCCGGTATCGTCCTCGCCGGTGCCACTCAGAAACCGTCGCTTGACGAACCGGATCCCGAGGATCACGCCACCGCCGGCGGCCAGCGCCCCGGGGATGCCGTATCGTTTGTAGCCCTTCTTCGCCGCTTTCATCGCTGCCGTGCTGCCGAGCATGGTGTCCGTGTCGGCGGCCGACGGAAAAGCGCGCTGCCTGCATCACCCGGATACAGGTTCGAGAAGTCGTATCCCGAGCCGGACACGATGGCCCGCTCACGTCGCCGGTTCCTCGCCGCGCTCCCGATCGCCGTCGGCCTCGATCTCGGCGGCTGTCTCACGCTCGATCCGACGATAAACGCCGACACCGCGGGGTCGGCCGTTTTCGAGGAGATCGCGACCGACGAATCGTGGGCGAGCGGTCGCGTCCGAGCTTCGATCACGCTCGCCGCGAACGCGACGAGCGACCAGGACGTCACCGATCTGACGGTGACGACCGAGAGCGGCACGAGCTTCGACTCGACGAGCGTCAGCAACAGCCAGACCCGCGGGCACACCCTCTACCTTCCGGCGGGCGCAACGTCTCGTACTCTCACTCGGTCATTGGTCAGTAGTCACACGTACCCTGTCGCCACCGAATGCTAAACGGATGCTTTCGACAGTTCCATCCCGGCGAGTGACATGCTCAGTGCTGGCAGCGTCGCAATGGCTATACAGTTTCATGCTGTACGTCATCGTATGACAATACGCGAGGCTGCGACCGACGATGCCGAGGCAATCACGGCGATCGCACGGGAATCGTGGAGCCACGACTACCCCGACATCCTGAGCCGCGACACGGCCGAACAGGGCGTCGAGGAGTGGTACGCACCCGAAACGATCAGCACCGAGATCGACAGCGACGACGCGGTCGTGCCGGTGGCCGAACGCGACGACGAGGTGGTCGGGTTCGCCCACGCCGTCGAGGACGAGACCGGCGGCACAGTGCTCAGAGTCTACGTCGCGCCCGATCACCGGGGCGACGGCATCGGCAGCGATCTGCTCGATTACGCCCGCCAGCGGCTCGTCGACCGCGGTGCCGGGCGGCTGCGGGCGATGGTGCTCGCCGAAAACGAACCGGGCAACGAGTTCTATCGAGAGCTCGGCTTCGAGCTGCGCGAGCGAAACGAAACCCGCATCGGGGGAGAGACCTATCGGGAGAACGTCTATCTCGATCTGTGAGTGGCGCAGCCGATCGGCCCGACGACGGGGTGGAGAGCGCGACCGGCGATTCCCAACGGCTTAACCGTCTGCCGTTCCTATCGAGCACATGAGCGAAGAATCCGGGCGGAAGGATCTCCGCATGCCCGACGACAACGAGGTGTTCGCCGTCGTGACCCAGCACAACGGCGGCAATCACGTCCAGCTCCGGTGTATGGACGGCAAAGAGCGCATGGGCCGGATCCCCGGCCGCATGAAGTATCGCGTCTGGATCAACGAGGGCGACGTCGTGCTCGTCGAACCCTGGGACTGGCAGGACGAGAAGGGGACCATCGAGTGGCGCTACTCCGATCAGGACGCCGATCAGCTCCGCCGCGAAGGTCACATCGAGTAGTCGTTTTATTCCGACCGGACGAACTCGGTCAGCGCCATCGGCTCCGCACGGAACAGCCGCGCGTCCATCTCCGAGAGATCGTCGGCGACGGTCGGCGCGAACGCCATCCGGTCGACGACGTCGCTCTCGATATCGACACCCGGCGCGATCTCGGTGAGCACGATGCCCTCCTCCCCGAGTTCGAAGACGGCCCGCTCGGTGACGAAGACGACCGGCTGGTCGGTTTCGAGCGCGTAGTCGCCGCTGAAGGTGACCTGCTCGACGCGCTCGACGAACTTCGACGCTCCGTCCTCGCCCTCGACGGCGAGCCGTCCGTCGCCGACGGACACCGAGGAGTCGCCGGTCGTGAGCGTGCCACAGAAGACCACCTTCGCGGCGTTCTGGGTGATGTTGATGAACCCACCACAGCCCGGCAGCCGCGAGCCGAACCGGCTGACGTTGACGTTGCCGTCGCGGTCGGCCTGTGCGATGCCGAGATAGCCGATATCGAGTCCGCCCCCGTCGTAGAAGTCGAACTGCTCTGGCGAACTCACGAGCGCGTCGTGGTTGCTGGCGGTCCCGAAGTCGATACCGCCGGACGGCGAGCCGCCGATGGGGCCCGCTTCCACAGTTTGAATGATCTCGTCGCTGACGCCGCCGGCGGCCGCGACGGCTGGAATCGCCTCGGGCACGCCGACCCCGAGGTTCACCACGGCGTCGGGCACCAGTTCCATCGCCGCCCGGCGTGCGACGACCGTCCGCGCGGTCAGCGACGTTTCCTCGGCCGTCGAGTCGTGCGGTGGCCGGACCTCGCCGCTCAACGCACCGCTGTAGTCGGTCCCGTACGTTTGCGTGTGATCTTCGGCGGGGGCTTCGACGACCGTATCGACGACGATGCCCGGGATGTCGACCTCGCGTGCGCCGAGCGAGCCTGACTCGGTGACGCGCTCGACCTGTGCGATGACGGTCCCACCGGCATTGTGGGCGGCCTGTGCGGTCGCCAGCATGTTCGCCGTGAGCGCCTCGCGCTCCATCGAGACGTTGCCGCGCTCGTCGGCGGTCGTCCCACGGATCAACGCGACGTCGGGCGCTATCGCGTGATAGAAGAGATACTCCTCGCCGTCGAGCGTGACGACCTCGACGAGATCCTCGGTCGTCGCGTCGTTGACCTTCCCGCCCGTTCGCCGCGGGTCGACGAACGTTCGCAGTCCGACGGTCGTCACCGTCCCCGGTTTGCCGGCCGCGGCGTCGCGCAGCAGGTGGTCCATCGCGCCGAAGGGCAGGTTGTAGGCCTCGACGTCGCCGGCGACGATGCGCTCCATGAGCCGCGGGACGAACCCCCAGTGGCTGCCGATGACCCGTTCGAGCATCCCGTCGCGTGCGAGATGGGAGACGCCGTGGCCCTGCCGGTCGCCCTCGGCTGCGGGATGGTACAGCGTGAGGTCACCGGGCGACCCCGTTTGCGCATAGCGCTCGCCGAGCGCCGAGAGCAGGTGTTCGGGGATTCCGACGGCGACGAACCCGCCGACGGCGACCGTATCGCCTGTGGCGACCGCCTCGACGGCCGCGTCGGCAGGACGAACGAGAGACATACCTCTCCCGTCTCCGGTTCGGGACATAGACGTGTCGATACCGCCCGCTGCTCGTCTACCAGTCGATTCACCGGCGGGCGGGGCCTATCGCTGAACACTCCTCGACGCCACCGATGACGTGGATGGCGTCGGCCGGCAATGCCAGCCGCACCCGATCGCGCTCGTCGAGTCCCGCGCGCTCGTAGGCGGGCGGCGAGAGCGCGAGGCGCACGGCCTCGTCGCCACCGTCGGGGACGACGTCGAGCAGGTAGCCATCACCCTCGAAGACACGTCGGGTGATCGCTCCCTCGACGGAATTTCTCGTTTCGTCGGCGGCGAGTGTGACGTACTCGGGACGGATGCAGAACTGGACCGTCTCGCCGACAGTCGCCCCACCGATGGCGGCGTCGAGTCGGCGGCCGTTCCAGTCGAGTGCGCGGCCCGTTCCGGTTTCGACGACTGCTCCCCGAAACAGGTTGGTGCTGCCGGTGAACGAGGCGACGAACGGCGTCGCGGGGTGGGCGAACACCTCGTCGGGCGTGTCGAGCTGGAGCAGTTCCCCGTCGGCGATCACCGCGAGTCGGTCGCCGATGGCGGTCGCCTCGCGCTGGTCGTGAGTGACGTAGATGACGGGCACGTCGAGCGAGGCGAGCAGCGGCCGGAGCTCGTCGCGGAGCCGGCGCTTGATCGGCGCGTCGAGGTTGGCAAGCGGTTCGTCGAGCAGCAGCGCATCGGGATCGGCCGCCAGCGAGCGCGCGAGCGCGACCCGCTGGCGCTCGCCGCCCGATAGCGTGTCCGCGCGCTGATCGAGAACGGCATCGATTTCGAGCGCGTCGGCGAGCTCTTCCACCCGCTTCTCCGAACTCGCGGCGTAGGCGACGTTCTCGCGAGCGGTCATATGGGGGAAGAGCGCGCCGTCTTGGAATACCAGCACCGTACCACGCTTTTCGGGTGGTCGACCGGTGAGATCCAGTCCGCCGAGCGAGATCGTGCCGGCGTCGGGGGTGACCGTGCCCGCGATCGTCGAGAGCAGGGTGGTCTTGCCACAGCCCGACGGCCCGAGCACCGAGAGTACCTCCTCGTCGACCGCGAGATCGATCGGGCCGAGCTCGAACGCGCCGTGGGATCTCCGCATGCCGTCGACGACAAGGGTCATTGCCACGGGTTGGCCGCGACGGTGTTGAGAATTGCGAGCGCTGCAACCGAGATGAGCAGCAGGAGAACGGCGATCGGATAGGCGTTGTCGAGCCCGAGCTCGATGAACGAGACCCAGATCTGGACCGGCATCGTCCGAGGGTAGTACGAGAGCATCATCGTCGCGCCGAACTCGCCCATCGCCCGCGCGAAGGTGAGCGTCACGCCGGCGGCGATCCCCGGCATGGCGAGCGGCAGCGTCACGTTCCGAGCTGTCGTCCACCGGCCCTTGCCGAGCGAGCGCGAGGCGTGTTCGAGCGTTCGATCGACGCCCTCGAAGGCCGCCTTCGCCGTGACGACGACGAACGGCGAGGCCACGAAGGTTTGAGCGAGCACCACGCCGGCGAGCGAGCGCGTGAGCGGCACGCCGGCGCTGGCCGCGGCCGCACCGATCGGTGCGCCGGGACCGAACACCGTGAGCAGGACGATCCCGCCGACTGTCGGCGGGAGCACCAGAGGAAGGACGACGACTCCCAGCACGGCGTTCGTCCAGCCCGATTCGCTCCGTGCGAGCCAGTACGCGAGCGGCAGGCCGAACACGGTGGCGACGGTCGTGCTGATCGACGCCGACAGCAACGACGTCGTCGCCGCGTCCACGACCGTCGAGTCGGTCATCCGGGCGAGGATCTCACCCGGCGGTACCGACAGGAACAGCGAGACCAGCGGCGTGAGATAGTAGAGACACAACACGCCCCCGAGGACGAGCGCCACGGTGAGCCAGTCGAAGCCGAACAGCGTCGTCCGCGATCGTGCCGCGTCGGTGCGTGTCGCCATTCAGATCAGGACCGTGATGTCCGATACCGTCGCGGATAGTTCCACCGGGCTCTCGCCGAGCGCGGACTGGGATCCCGCGGTTTCGGTGCTGCCGGAGCGGTTTTCGGTCGATTGCGTCCCGCCGGATTCGTTACCACCCGAGCCGCCAGTCGCCCGTTGCACACGCTGTGGCACGTCCCCCTCGTACATCGGGAACTGGTCACGCAGGAGGAACCCGTGTTCGTCGAGGTAGTCGCCGGTCGTGTGGGCAGCGAACACGTCGAGAGCGGCGTCGCTCATATTCCGGATCGTCGACCCGTAGCTGATGAGCCCTCCCTGGAGCGTCTGATCGGTCGGAAGCGTGTACGAGACCGTCGAGTACCAGTCCGTCTCGTATTTGGGGTTACTCAGGTCGATTTGATCGGGGAGATCGATATACTCGTAGTCGCGCTCGACGGCCATGTTGCGGTAGGCGATCGCGGCGTCGATCGACCCGCTCTCGAACTGACTGATGAGCGCCGTCTCGGGGAAGATCTGCTCCTTCTGCAGTATCTTCTCTCGGAGGTTCGACGCATCGTCGTAGTACCGCGAAGCGAGTTCGAGGGTGAACAGCGTGCGATAGCCGAGCGGGTCCTGGTCCGGGTCGGTGCGGCCGATGCGCACGTCGTCGCTGGCCAACGCGTCGTACCAGTTTTCGGAGCCCGCCTCGGCGAGGCGCTTGCCACCCTCAGTGTCGGGGTTGTAGGCGATGACGACGGCGTTGCTCGTGAACACCGAGTACCAGGGCGGTGAGAGAGGGTCCTCGAACAGCGCCGCGTCGGCGACGCTCACGATGTCGGGGTCGCGCTTGCCCTCGTCGATCATGCGCGCGACCGTCGCCGATCCGTGGGACTCGACGTTCACCGGGACGTCGACGGCGGGTTCGAGACCGTTCGACAGCGCGTTCTGGAGGCTGCCGGCCGCGAGGATCGCGATCGTCGTCGACGTTCCGCTTCCACTGCTGCCGTCCGTACCGGCACGACCGTCAGTGTCCGAACCGTCGGCGGTGCCGGTAGGGTCACCGCTGCCGACACAGCCCGCCGCGCCCGCGAGTCCGACCGCACCGACCGCTCCGGCCGCCCGTAGGAGATCGCGACGCGAGCGTCCGCCGGACCGTTGTTCTCTCATGGACACAACCCTCTCTTCACGGCCCCGTGATAAGCGTTTTGCCGGTTCGCACGAACCGATCGCATGGACCTCGAGGCGGGTTTCGACGCACAGCTCGACAAATCGGGGGTGGGGTTCGACGAGCGCGACGCGGGCCTCCTCCGGGCGATCGACGACCACGGCTCGCTCAACGCGGCCGCCGGCGCGCTCGGGCGATCGTACTCGCGCTCACAGCGCCGCGTCGTCGAACTGGAGGAGGCGTTCGGCCCGCTGGTCGTCCGCGAACGGGGCGGTTCGGGAGGTGGCGGCAGCACGCTGACCGACGGCGCTCGCGACCTCCTCGCGGCGTTCGAGCGCCTCACTGCCGAATTCACGGGCGTCGCCGAGGTCGAGGAGACGGTACTCGACGGAACGGTCGTCGAGCGCGACGGCGAACTCGCCACCGTCGAGACGCCCGCCGGAACCGTTCGTGCGATCGTTCCAACAGGGAGCCGCCGGGTCCGTCTCGCCATCCGTGCCGACGCCGTCACGCTCCACACACCTGGGGCGCTGCCCGACCGCGAGACGAGTGCTCGCAATCGGTATCGAGGGACGGTCAGTACCATCGAGAGCGGTGACGCACTCGCCCGGGTCGCGCTCGACATTGGGGACGACACACGGCTGACCGCGCTCGTGACGCGCGAGAGCATCGCCACGCTCGCGCTCTCGCCCGGCGACGAGGCGGTCGCCTCGTTCAAGGCGACGGCGACGCGGGCGATTCCGGCACAGCGGGACGCAACCGACGAACGGACCGACGACTGAGCGGTGATGTCGGTCGGTGAGCGAAAGCGGCAGTTCGTCAAGAGAGGGAAAGAATACTCAGTCGGACAGCAGCGAGCGGGGACCGGGGAGCAGCTGGCCGATGAGCTCGCGGTGCTCGGCGACGAAATCACGCAGCAGTGGGATGTCGCCGACGTGGAAGAGTTTCGCCAGCGCGAGCGGGTTGCCCGCGTTGGCCGACGAGAGCGTGTCGCCGCTGAGCCGGCGGAGGTCGCGGATGAAGCGGTTGTACCGCTCGGTCGGGGCGTAGTAGATCAGATGCGTCATGAGCAGCCGCATCGCCGCCTTCGGAGCCACGTTGCGGTGCCAGAGCATGTCGTAGATCGTCATCTCGTCGGCCGAGGTGTCCATCTGGCCGGTGAAACAGCGATCGGCCGTGACGGCCGCTGCACGCCCCGAACGCATGCACTTGTCGATGCCCTGTCCCCAGAGCGGATCGACCGAGGGGACGGTGTCACCGATCGCCATGAACCGATCGGTGCTGAGCTGTTTCGGCGGCTGGATGTGTGCCGAGCCACGATGCTGGCTGTCGTCGATGCGGGTGGCTTCGGCGAACCGTGGATCGTCGTCGAGCCACCGTGCGAGCGCGTCGTCGATGCGGACGCGGTCGTCGGTCGGACTGTATTTCTCGTTCTGGATGAAACAGAGTCCGACTTTTGCCGTGTCGGCACCGGTGTGGAAGATCCACGCGTAGCCACCCGGTGCGAAATCGTGATCGAGTCGGAGCATCATCGAATCGTTGAGATCGGCGTAGCCGGGGTAGTCGAGCGCCACGCCCTCGTACTCCCACTCGATGCCGATCGCCTGGCGTTTCCGTTCGAGGTCACTCACCCCGAGGGCCTTCGCCAGCGGCGCGGCCGGTCCGGTGGCATCGATCACGATGTCGGCGTACACCTCCTCGCCGCCGTCGTAGCGCACGCCGGCGATCTCGCCGTTCTCGACGATGGGCTGGGAGACCCGGGAGTCGAAGCGGTAGGTCGCGCCGTGTTCGCGGCCGTCACGGACGAGATATCGCTTGAAATCGGCGAACTCCAGCACCGCACCGGGCTGGGTCAGCTGGAAGTTCTCGTCGGGCGATTCGAGGACGACGCTGTCGGTGTAGTGCATCACCACGTCGTCGGGGATGCCGAACGACCCCATCATCGAAGGGAAGGTTCCGCCGGTGGACTTGTTGCTCTGTGCGGGGAACGTTCCCTCGGGTTCGGTCTCCAGGACGAGCACTTCGTAGCCGCGCTCGGCGAGATCCCTGGCACACTGTGCACCAGCGGGACCCGCGCCGGCGATGACGACGTCGTATCGCTCGGACATGAACGCCGTTCGGATCGGTGTGCTATTTAGTCTTGCTGGCCACACCCGCCGTGTGCCTGTGACTCACTCCCGGTAGCCCTTGCGGAAACTCCGGAACTCGCTCCGGTGTGACTCCTCGTCGCTGAGGATGTCGATCGCGAGATCCTCGGTCACGGGATCGTCGGCATCGCGGGCAGCCTCCAGCAGCGACCGGTAGGTGTCGATGGCCGCCTGTTCGTACTCGATCACGCCGTCGATCACGCTCAGGACGTCGGCGGTATCGTCGGGCGGCTGAAGCGCCTCCTGTTCCGGTTCGAACTCGAAGGAGGCCGGCGGCTGGGCGTCGAGTTCCTTCAGCCGTTTGCCGAGACGCTCGGCGTGGAGCAGCTCCTCCTGTTTGGCGTCGGTGCGAAGGCTGTCCTTGACCTCGGCGGCGCTGACGCCGTCGAGCACCGACGCGTTCGTCAGGTAGTTCATCACCGTCTCCATCTCGTCGTTGTAGGCGCTGCGGAGTAGCTCGATCACTCGGTCGTTCGTCATAGCCTCACGTAGACGAACCTATTACTTATATCATTGGTTATTTTTTCTTCACGACTCGGACGTTTCGACCCGTTCTATGGCAATCTTTTTGGTGGTATGGCGACAGTACCGTGTGGGAGTGAGTTACTCCCACAGGAGACACTCACACATGGAATTCAGTGGGACGTTCGAACTCGAAGACGCGACGACCGAGGAGGTGTGGCTCGCGCTCTCGGACCCAGTGATGATCGAGCACGCGCTGCCGGGCTGTGAGTTCCTCGTCGTGGTCGAGGACACGGATCCGGATTTCGACGCCCTCCGCGAGGAACACGCCGATCGTGACGTCGAGCCGACGTCCGACCCGGAAGTCATCGCCGAGCGCGCGTTCGAGGAGGGGAATCACTACGCCGCCATCATCGGCATCAGTATCGGCCCCGTCAACCCGACATTCGAGACGGTCGTCACCATCGACGAGCGTGACCAGCCGTACATGGAGGCCTCGGGCGAGGGGTCGGCCGGCGACAGCTCCTTCGAGATGTCCTCCTGGATGGATCTCGACGGGGCGGACGACGGCGTCGAAGTCGAGTGGGCGACCGAAGCCGACGTGTTCGGGCGCATCGCGCAGATGGGCCAGCGCGTCATCAACCCGGCGGCCAACCAGGTCGTCAAGCGATTCTTCTCCTCGGTCCAGGACGAGATCCGCGAACGCGAGATCGCCGAGGGTAGCACCGTCGAACAAGCGCAGTCGGACGAGGACGACCGCGGTATCGTCGACCGGATTCTCGGTCGATCGGACGGGAGCAAGCAATGACAGAACACGACATCGAACTATCGGTCAACGGGACGACACACGAACTCACGGTCGAATCGCGAACCCTGCTCGTCCACGCGCTGCGCGACGAGCTGGGCTATACGGGGACGAACGTCGGCTGCGAGAGCTCGACCTGCGGGGCCTGTACGGTACACCTCGACGGCGACGCGGTGAAATCCTGCACGCTACTGGCGGTCCAGGCCGACGGTGCAGAGATCGGCACCGTCGAAGGGCTCGCCGAGGACGGCACGTACGCTCCGATCCAGGAGGGATTCCAGAAGGAACACGGGCTCCAGTGTGGCTACTGCACGCCAGGGATGATGCTCGCGGCGGACGACCTCCTGGAGCGCAACCCCGACCCCGACGAGGGCGAGATCAGGGAAGCGATCGAGGGGAACCTCTGTCGGTGTACGGGCTATCAGAACATCGTCAACGCCGTCGAGTTCGCCGCCGACGAGATGGGGGAGGCGAGTAGTCCGGAGATGACGGCCGCGGACGGCGGAGGTGACGACTGATGGGGATCGAGACGATCGAAGCCGACGAGCTCGACGTGGAATCGGTGCTCGGCTCGGCGGTCGAGCGCCGTGAGGACCCCTCGCTGATCACGGGCGAGGCCGAATACACCGACGACATCCAGCGGCCGAACATGGCCCACATGAGCGTGCTCAGGAGCCAGTACGGCCACGCGACGATCAATGGGGTGGACACGAGCGACGCCGAGGCAATGGACGGCGTGATCGGTGTCTACACCGCCGACGATCTCGACGTCCCCGGCGAGATCCCCGTGGGCTGGCTGCTCGACAGTCTGGAAACGCCGGTGCATCCGCTCCTCGCGGGCGAGACGGCGCGCTACCAGGGCGACGGGATCGCGGTCGTTGTCGCCGAGGAGCGCTACATCGCGAGCGACGCGGTCGACGCCATCGACGTCGACTACGACCGCCGGGACGCGGTCATCGATCCGAAGGAAGCCGTCGAGGACGACGCACCGGTGGTCCACGACGATCTCGACGACAACACGGCCTTCGACTGGGAGATCGGCGACGCCGACGAGACGGACGCGGCGTTCGACGAGGCGGCCCACACCGCGGAGGTCGATCTGACGAACCAGCGGCTGATCCCGAACGCGATGGAGCCGCGCGCGACCGTCGCCGAGTACAAACCGGGCACCGAGGAGCTGGAGGTCCACATGACCTCCCAGAACCCGCATCTCCATCGCCAGCTGATGTCCGGAGTGCTGGACGTGCCCGAGCACAAACTCCATATCGTCGCGCCGGACGTCGGCGGCGGGTTCGGTTCGAAGATCCACCACTACCCGGACGAGGCGCTCGCGTGCTGGTGTGCGATGGAGACTGGCCGACCCGTCAAGTGGACCGCCACGCGCACCGAGACCTACCTCACCGACGCCCACGGCCGCGATCACGAATCACACGCCGAACTGGCGATGGACGAGGAGGGGATCATTACTGGGATGCGCGTGAAGACCTACGCGGGGATGGGCGCGTATCTCTCGACGTTCGCGCCCGCCGTGCCGACCTACCTCTACGGCACCCTCCTATCGGGCCAGTACGACATTCCAGCTATTCACTGTAACGTGGTCGGCGCGTTCACCAACGGCGCACCGGTGGACGCCTACCGCGGCGCGGGACGGCCGGAGGCGCTGTATCTCGTCGAGCGCATCATCACCCTCGGCGCGCGCGAGATGGGGATGGATCCCGCCGAGTTCCGGCGGCAGAACTTCGTGCCGAGCGACGACTTCCCCCACCAGACGCCCGTCGCCGTCGAGTACGACAGCGGCGACTACGAACCGGCGCTCGACAAAGCCCTCGAAGCCGTGGGCTACGACGACCTGCGGGAGCGCCAGGAGGAACTCCGTGAGGAGGGGCGATATCTCGGCATCGGACTGTCGAGCTACATCGAGGCCTGTGGGCTCGCACCCTCGGAACTCGCCGGTCAGCTCGGCGCACAGGCCGGCCTCTGGGAGTCCGGACTCGTTCGGGTGCACCCGACAGGAAAAGTGACGGCCTTCTGTGGCACCTCGGGCCACGGCCAGGGTCACGAGACGACCTACGCACAGATCGTCTCCGACGAACTGGGGATCCCCTACGACGACATCGAGATCGTCGAGGGCGATACCGACGAGATTCCCCAGGGGATGGGTACCTACGGCTCGCGCTCTGCGGCCGTCGGTGGGTCGGCGCTGGCGACGAGTTCGCAGAAGGTCGTCGAGAAGGCGAAGAAGATCGCCGCCCACCAGCTGGAAGCGAGCGAGGAAGATGTCGAGTTCGAGAATGGTGATTTCAGCGTCGCGGGCGCGCCCGAGCGCTCGATGCACATCCAGGACGTGGCCGCCCAGTCCTATCTCGCCCACGACATGCCCGACGGGATCGAGCCGGGGCTGGAGGAGACCTCCTTCTACGATCCCGACAACTTCGTCTTCCCGTTCGGCACCCACATCGCGGTCGTGGAGGTCGACCCGGAGACGGGGGAGATCGAGTTCGAGAACTACGTGGCCGTCGACGACGTCGGCCCACAGATCAACCCGAAGATCGTCGAGGGACAGGTCCACGGCGGCGTCGCGCAGGGCATCGGTCAGGCGCTCTACGAAGGTGCCGAGTACGACGACAACGCACAGCTGGTGACCGGCTCGATGCAGGACTACACGGTGCCGAAGGCCGAGCACATCCCGACGATGGAGACCGACTCGACGGTGACGCCGAGTCCGCACAACCCGCTCGGCGTCAAGGGTGTCGGCGAGGCGGGCACGATCGCGGCCCCGCAGGCGGTCGTGAACGCCGTCACCGACGCGCTCCAGCCGTTCGGCGTCGACCACATCGACATGCCGCTCACGGGCGAGGCGGTCTGGCGGGCGGTGAACGACGCCCCCGATGCAGGGGCGGAGGGTGGCGACGAGGCGATCGCGGACGGTAGCGGGGGCAAGGACGGAGGTGAGAACTGATGTATCCCGACGAGTTCGACTACTACCGAGCCGAGAGCGTCGACGACGCGCTCGATCTGCTCGACGAGCACTCGGGAGCGGGGACGACGGAACTGCTCGCCGGTGGCCACAGTCTGCTACCGGCGATGAAGACCGGGCTGTCGAGCCCCGACGTCCTGATCGACATCAGCGGCGTCGAAGAGATGCAGGGGATCTCGGTCGACGGCGACACGCTCTCGATCGGCGCGATGACGCGGTACAGCGACCTGCTCGGCTCCGACGCGGTGGCCGAGCACGCGCCGGCGCTCGCGGCGGCCGTCGAGCAGGTCGGCGACGTCCAGGTCAGAAATCGGGGGACGATCGGCGGGAACCTCGCCCACGCCGACCCCGCCGCCGACCTGCCGGGTGCGGCACTCGCCTCCGACGCGACGCTCGTCACCCACGGTCCGGACGGCGAGCGCGAGATCCCGGCCGACGACTTCTTCTTCGGGATGTACACGACCGACGTCGGCCCCGACGAGCTGCTCACGCGGATCGAGATCCCCTCGGCCGACGGCGCGCTCGGGGCCTACGCGAAGAAGCCGAGTCCGTCCTCCGGGTACGCGATGGTCGGCGTCGCCGCACTGCTCGAAATCGACGGCGACGGCGTCACGTCGGCGCGCGTCGGCGCGAACGGCGTGATGGACCACGGCGTTCGTCTCTCGCCCGTCGAGGACGCGCTCGCCGATGGTGCACTCGACGACGAGACGATGGCGTCGGCCGCGAACCACGCCGGCGACGATCTCGACGTCGACATGATGATGTCGGATCTCCAGGCGTCGAACGAATTCCGCGCCCAACTGCTCGAAGTGTACACCGAGCGGGCGCTTACCGCGGCGATCGAGAGTGGTTCGTCGTCGGCCGCGGCCGACTGACACCTCTCCTTTCTCTTTTCTCCGGTCGTCACCCACCGACTCGTGACGGAGGACTGACGAACTGGTTTTTAAGGCACGGGTGCGTTACGTGCGGTCGTGTCACAGTCGATAGTGGATATCGCTTCGTCCGACCCGGGGCCGACCCCGCCCGACGATGCCCCGTGGCCGGCAGCACCGGCCAGCCGACGGATCGTGGAGGGCGAATGAGCGACGCGACCGGGTTCGACGGGGCGACCGAAGACGACGTCCGGGCGGCCTTCGAGAGCGAGGACTACGTCGCCGGCAACGAAATCCTCACGACGGTGACGCTGGCGCTCCGCCTCGGCAAGCCGCTGCTCGTCGAGGGCGAGCCGGGGGCGGGCAAGACCGAACTCGCCAAAGTGTTGGCCGGGGGGTTCGACGCCGAATTCTTCCGGCTCCAGTGTTACGAGGGGCTGACCGCCGAGAACGCGCTCTACGAGTGGAACTACACGAAGCAGCTGTTGAGCGTCCAAGGAACCGAGGGCGAGGAGTCGGTGTTCGACGAGGAGTACCTGCTCGAACGCCCGCTACTGAGCGCGCTCCGCGGCGAGGGCCGGCGAGTGTTGCTCATCGACGAGATCGACCGGGCCGACGAGGAGTTCGAGGCGCTGTTGCTCGAACTGCTCTCCGACTTCCAGGTGAGCGTGCCCGAACTCGGCACCGTCAGCGCGACGACCCCGCCCGCGGTGATCATCACCTCGAACCGGACACGGGGGCTGTCGGACGCGCTCAAGCGCCGGTGTCTGTTCCTCCACGTCGCGCCACCGTCCTTCGAGAAGGAGCGCGCCATTCTCGAACGGAAGGTGCCCGCGCTCGACGCGGCGGTCGCCGCCGAACTCTGTGCGATGGCCGGCCGGCTTCGCGAGGAACCCCTGCTCAAACCGCCCGGTGCGGCCGAGACGATCGACTGGGCACGGGCGATCGACGCGCTCCGCGACGGGGACGAGGACTCGCTCGACGATGCCGAGATCCGGAACACGCTCGGCTGCCTGCTCAAGGAGGTCGAGGACATCGAGCGCGTCGACGACGAACTGCTGGCATCGCTGCGCGAGGTGGCCGAACGCGCCCGCGCGGAGGCCGACTGATGGAGCCGACCGAGCACGTCCGCGAGGAGCTCGTCCGGTTCGTGCGCGCGCTCCGACGAGCAGGCGTGTCCGTCCCCGCGAATGCCGGGACGACCGCCGCCCGCGCGCTCGTTGCCATCGGGTTCGACGATCGCGAGCGCGCGCGAGTCGGGCTGCGGGCGTCGCTCGTGCCCGAACAGACGGACGTGGCGACGTTCGACGAACTCTTCGCCGAGTTCTGGCGGCGACTCACCGCCGGCCTCGATCCGATCGGCCCCGCGGAACGCCCCGACGATCCGCCGGACGGGGGACTCGCACCGCTCGGGGCCGAAGCGACTCCCGGAAAACGCGCCGAATCGGACGATGGGAACGATGAGAACGGTGATGCGGACGAAAGCCGAGACGGTCTGGGTGCGGTCGTCGGCCGCGGAACGGAAGCGGCTGGCGAGAACGTCACGACCGCCCGATACAGTCCGACAGGTCGATCGGAAGAGATCGCAGCATTCGCCGTGCCCGACGAGGAAGGGTTCGACGACGCCTTCGACGAGTTGACGCGCGCGCTCGCGGAACTCGCGGGTCGGCGCTGGACCACCGGCGAAGAACGTCCCGACGTCCGACGTGCGCTCCGGACGAGTGTCGGGACGGGCGGTGCGGTCGTCGACCTACCGCGTCGCGAACGAGCACGGACAGCGCTCCGGGTGCGCGTGGTGGTCGACGTCAGTCGATCGGTGCTCGACGTGATCGAACGGCCGTTCTTGCTACGATTCCTCCAGCAGGCCCACGCGGCCTGGCGCGACACGCGGGTGTTCTTCTTCGACGAGGATTTCCGGGAAGTCACCGAGTCGTTCGACACGCCGAGTTCGGACGCGGCGCTGGCCGCCCTCGAACGCGCCGAGGCCGAGTGGGGCGGCGGCACGCATATCGGCGAATCGCTCGATCGCCTCCGCACCGAATTTCCGTACGCCGTCGACCGGCGATCGGTGCTCGTCGTCGTGAGCGACGGTCTGGAGATGGGCGATGTATCAGCACTGGAGCGGGCAATGGCGGGGCTGTCGCGGACGGCAGCGGCGGTGCTCTGGCTCAACCCGCTCGCGGCCTCATCGGCGTACGAACCGAGCGCCCGCGGGATGGCGGCCGCGTTGCCGTATCTCGACGGGTTGTTCGCGTTCGCCGGACCGGCCGATCTCGCCGATCTCGCCCGGCAGCTCCGACAGCAAGGGTCACGCGGCGTTATCGGCTACGAACACGACAGGCGACGAACCGAGAGACGAACACAGCAACAGACAACGACATGACCGACACGAACTGGGAGATGGCCGAAGCGGACGTACTGGCAGCGATCGGCGACGCGCTCGATCGGGGCAACGATGCGGTGCTCGCGACCATCATCGACGTCGAGGGGAGCGCGTACCGCCGCCCCGGCGCGAAGATGCTCATCGAGGGCGATGGCGGTGCCGGCAGTCTCACCGCCGGCTGTCTCGAAGACGAGGTGCGTGGACTCGCGAACGAGGTGCTTGACGCCGGACGGCCCCGCATCGAAACCTACGATCTGATGGGTGACGAGGACGTCTGGGGGCTCGGCATGGGCTGTAACGGGATCATCACCGTCCTGCTCGAACCGCTCGACGCGAGCCATCGGCCGGCCGTCGAGCGCGTGGCACACGGCACGGACTGTGCGACCCTCACGGTCGTCGGCGGCGACCGCCCACTCGGCGAGCGTGGCATCTACGACCCCGACGACGGGTTTGCGGGTGCTCTACCCGAGTGGCTCGTCGCGGACCTCGCCGATCGAACGGCCGCGCTGTTCGACGCCGGGCGGAGCGAGACGATCAGTGTCGACACCGACGATGGCAGCGTCGAGCTGTTCGTCGATACGATCGAGGCACCTCCGGAGCTCGTCGTGCTCGGCTCCGGGCCGGACGTCACTCCCGTGGTCGAACTCGCGACGCGGGTCGGGTTCCGCGTCGCGGTCGTCGCCTTCCGTGGTGCGCTGTCGGAGGCCGACTTCCCCGCGGCCGACACGGTTCACACGACGTCGCCGCCGAAGCTCCGCGAGAGTATCGATCTCGACGCCGATACGCACGTGGTCGTGATGACCCACAACTTTATCGACGACCGGCTTGCGCTCGGCGAACTGCTCGACACGCCCGTGCCCTACATCGGTCTGATGGGGCCCCGCGATCGATTCGAGGAGATGCGCGACGAGCTCGCCGCCGAGGGCGTGTCCATCACCGACGCGGACGCCGATCGCATCTACACGCCCATCGGCCTCGATCTCGGCGGCGATGCTCCCTCCACCATCGCCTACAGCATCGTCGCCGAACTGCTTGCGGTCGCCAACGATCGGACACCACGCCATCTCGCCGAGCGTGCCGGACCGATCCACGAGCGTCGTGCCGTCGAACCGACCGAGTGATCGTGTATATTGTATAGCGGCATGTGGTTGATTCGTTCGGGTGGAAACAAGTGGAATAGTTTACCCAAATACGAGTTATTATCGGGTAGGGCCTATCCGTCAGTAATCAATCTCCGAAATCGACAGATCGAACCTCCTGGGTGAGCGTGGGGTATAAATAAACAGCTCCTGAGGAGTAGAGCAGTAATCATGTGGCCAATGATCCTAGGCCAGCGTTTGCGCTCTGCAGCGTAGAGTCACCTGAGCGCGGAAAGCCTGGCAGCTACGGTCACCAGTACGTCAACTGTGGCGTACAGGCGGTTGG
Organism: Halococcus thailandensis JCM 13552; assembly: GCF_000336715.1. Classification (GTDB taxonomy): domain Archaea; phylum Halobacteriota; class Halobacteria; order Halobacteriales; family Halococcaceae; genus Halococcus; species Halococcus thailandensis. Next base: position 6,308 of record NZ_AOMF01000159.1, on the reverse strand, counting down.
AAGTGTACCACGTCGTTCACCCACCGTGGCGGGACGAGCCCGGTCACAGTCTGTCAGGCCTGCATGCCGAATTACACGAAGAGAACGATGACGACCCGAGCGATACGATCGAACGAGACGCTGGTAACAAATGATCATAGCTTCACAAGCCATTCGACCGACCCCACCATCCTCTGAGGTAGACGGTGCTATGGGTTTTGCACAGCTCAAGGTCGGCGTCAGCGAGCGCCACGACCGTCGTATCGCGGGCGTTGACGGTGGGGATATCGTCACTGGAAACGATATCGAAGAGCGTCGTGGGTAGCAGAGAGCTTTCCCGGGATTCGTATGAGGGAGCGATCGTACAGCATGGAGATACGAATCGCGATGATGTCCCTCGATAAGTCGATGCGCCGCGTCTCCAGACAATTGGCCGCGATACACATCCGGTCTAGCAGCTGTTTGCCAGTACGTACTCGTCGGGTGGACGACTGTCGCCGCTGGCTGTCGGGACGCTGGTCGAATCACGAGCACCAGTGTGCGGACGAGGGTTCCAAATCGAGGAGCCACACGATACGCACCCCGATACTCCCTTATCGAACGCTTCCCAGAACCAACCGAATGCAGATGCGTTCTCGAAGAGAGTGCTCGCTGTCGTCCGGTAATCCATATCTCACTACGAAGAGAAAATAGATGCTATCGACTGACATTCCATAGATTACTATCCATGTAGTACCAGATTGGGATACCAGGGGACTGCAAATATAGATATACCAGAATAATGCGGAACTGAAGGGGTCGAATTAGGGCATAAGAACGCTTATCGAGAAAAAGAGAACGTTGATACCGTGGGCGGTCGTTCGGCCCCCGTGAGCGAGAGTGACACCGAACGAAAGGTCGTCAAGACCTACGTTCCGGCCCATCAAAAAGAGCGGTGGCGCGAGCACGCCGCCGAGCTGGAGATGAGCCAGAGTGAGTTCGTACGACTGATGATACAGGCTGGCCGGCGCGATTTCGACCTCGATAGCGAACCGACGGAGGACGGTTCTGGCGACGAAACCCCTGGGGTTGATGGCCTCGAAGACCGGGTGCTCGACGTCCTCGACGACGGCTATTGCTCGTGGGACGAACTCGTCCAGTCGCTCACCGACGATATCGAGGAGCGACTCGAAACCACACTCCAACGGCTCCAGCGCGAGAACCGTGTCCGCTACAGCGGCCGCCACGGGGGCTACACCGCAGGGGACGATGGCCGCTGAGGCGACCGACGACGCGGTCGGCTATTTCATCGAGGATCTCGAATACCACGGTCGTTCGGAGCGCACGCGTGAGGCCTACGAACGGGTCCTCCGGCGGTTCGAGGAGTTCATCGCTGGCCCTCGGTGCCCGAACGAGCGCTCGCTCACACCTGCCGAGGCGGGTCAGCGCGAGTGCATGGCGTGGGTACATTCACTGCGGGAGTCACACAGTCAGAGTACGGTGGCGACCTACGCATCGTATCTCCATCGGTTCTACGCCTATATGATGCAGGTCGAGGCGTTCGATTCGAACCCGATGGCACTTGTCGTCGAGGAGATGGACGAGACCATCGAAAAAGACCCTCAGCGTCGGGAGATCTCGCTCTCGGCCATGCGCGAGTTCGTCGCGGGAATCACTCACCCGCTCGATCGAGCCGTGATCGTCGTACTGCTGAAGACCGGGATGCGTGTCGGCGAGCTCTGTAACCTCGATCTCCGCGATCTCGTGCTCGACGACGCGGATCTCGACGAGACGTACTCGTTGGGTACTCGTGGCCAGTTGAACGATCGGGCCGAATCGCTGTACGTGGCGAACGACGTGGGTCGTGGTGACGTTATCAACGGCGAGCAACGACACGCATCGAACAAACGACGGCGTGCGACGATCGTGCCGGTCGATGTGGAGCTTCGCCGAACGCTGCGGCGCTGGCTCGCCGTCCGACCGAACACGGTTTCGGCCGCCGACCCCCTGTTTCTCAGCACCAGAGACGACTGGGGCGAGCGCCTCACGCCACCGATGGTGCGCTCGATCGTCACCACGCACGCTCGTTCGATGGGCTGGTATCAGTCGGGTGGCGACGCGGCCGAAAACGTCACTCCACACTACTTCCGACACTTCTTCACGACGCATCTCCGTGATCGGACCGGTGATCGCGGCATCGTGAAATATCTCCGTGGCGATGTCGCCGACGATATCATCGATACGTACACCCACAACTGGGGTGATCGCGTCCGTGAGCTCTATCTCGACAAAATATACGATATTCTATAATTCTTGAGACTGTCGTATCTCGAATTCATACACTATATGTTGCTATACAGATCCCGCCAGCGAGCGGACGATGATCTCGAACTGTGAACCTGCCAGCTACGTGCGATTATGCTCGTCACACGAGCGCGAAGAGTGACCGAAGACGACTGATTTCCGTGCCGCTCCATCGATCCATGGGGTTCGGCGGCTACTGCTGGTCAATCAAAACGATATTCGACGGCTGACATACAGCGGTTCTATGTCCAGTCTCGGGCATAGTTTCAGACGAACCCTTGTGCGGTTGAAGCTGAAGTTGGGCAGTTGATTTCTTATGCACGAATTGTTTTGAACGTATCATTACAGTCACGCACTTGAGTTACTCAGTGAGTTGATTGAACAATCGGCGACAGTCGTATTCATTGTCTCATCGAGTCTGAGGCGAATAGTTTCACCTTCGTATCGAATCGCCTGTTCGACCATCCACGGATTCTCTGACAGTACCGCCACATCATCGTTGTCGGTACAAAACTCGAAGCTCCAGTACGGGATTGTAGTGACATCACGACCAAGTAGATAGAAAAACGAAATCACAGCTGGGTCGCTGAGAAAGACCTCTCCGACGTGAGTTGTAAGGAACCCCTCACATCGGGTACACTGATGCGTAATAAGGACCTCCTCTGGGTCCCCAGATCGTTCGAAATCGTGTGAGACTGTACTTGCACACCACGGACAGACACCGCTCTGAAGCAGGTCAATCAATCGACGGGACCACGCATCGAAGGCCATTAGGAGTTCTTGATCCGTTCTATTTACAACTCCTGCTGGAAAGAACGGTGAACTCAGCACAGTTTCATCGCATGATTTACATCGGGCATAGAACACCTGATTTTCGTATGATAACACAAGCGAACCGTGGCATAGTGGACAGGGAGTTTCGAGCACGATCTGCGGAACATCGTCCGGTCCACCAAGCGTACCAAGCACAGCCCGGTAGAGCGCAATGCCTCCAGCGAGGTGGGTGTATCCCTCATCTGTTCGCTGAATGAACGTCCCCATGAGCTGATTGAGGTGGTACTGAAATTGGCCGCTGTCGCGCATTCCAACGGCGGTTTTCAGTTCCGTGAACGTTGCTTCCCACGCTGGCCGCGTCCAGAGTGCATAAAGTATTGATAATCGTGTCTCGTTAGCGAGTAGCTGAAACGCATTACGGATCTCAGTGAGTTCCACTTCCGAGGATGTGTCAGTCATTGATGTGATCTATGTGTGTATCCGCCAAAGTCCGTCGGTATGGACTTCGTATCCTGTTGCTTCACCAATTGAAATGATCTTCTACGAGGTCTTAACCCCTGCCCAAAAGTATCGGTATATGTCGTTCAATGAGAGGAACTCATACTAGCAGGCGATTGCTATCACGCGCATTGCAATATCGGATTATACGAATACGAGGGTGATTAGATGAGTTCTATCAATTCACTCCTTCGGCGATTCTACGCCTACCGGCTGTTGACCTCGGAGGGGTTCGTGTACCCGATTCTTACGGTTCACGCGCTCGCACAGGGATTAGACCTCGCAGGCGTTGGCCTTGCCGCGGGAACATTTTTCCTCGGGACACTATTCGGTGAAATTCCAACTGGATATATCGGTGATCGAGTCGGCCGACGGAACAGCTTGGCTCTCGGAGCCGGACTAGTCTCGATAACCCATATCGGATTTGCCATGGCTGATTCGCTCATCGGGTTTATCCTGTGCTGGTCATTCTGGGGGGTAGCCGCGACCTTCCGTTCAGGAAGTACCGATGCATGGCTCTACGACATGCTCGTCGATGCCGACGCGACATCGAGGTACACGGCGGTACGAGGCCGAAGTACATCGATGTTCTATATAGCCGCAGCAGTCACTGCACTGAGCGGTGGGTTGCTTTACGAATACTGGTCTACTCTTCCGTTCGCTGCAGCTGGAGTAATGACTGCTCTCGGTGGTCTACTTGTCCTAACACTTCCCGAACCGGACGCTAACACTTCGAAAAAGGATTTTTCGCTACGAGAGGCTGCTGCGGCCTTCACGACAGTCCTCACGACGAGTCGCATCAGGATCTTTGTCGTTTTATCGGCAGTGGTTCTGGCTGTGCCAGAGACTATCGAAGTGTTCGTACAACCAGTTGCACTATCAGTTGGGTTCACTCCGTCGCTTCTCGGGCCATTGTACGCAGGATTGATGATCGCTGCCGCAGTAGGTTCGTCCCTTGCCGACCCAATTGCAGACCGATTCAGTATCGGCGGCTGGTTCACGCTTGGAACAGCAGGACTCGCAGGAGTTCTTCTACTCGCAAGTCTGCTTCCCGTGGCTGCAATCCCGGTGTTTTTCATTGCCCGCAGTGCCAACACCGTGAGCGACACCCTCGGGAGCACGTATCTGAACAACCGACTCGATTCACAAGGGCGAGCGACCGCACTCAGCGGTGTTTCGATGGTGCAAGCACTCATCTTTGTACTGGCACGGTCAACCGGAGGAGCACTCGCTGATGCGACCACTCCAATGACGGCATTAGCCGTCCTTGGACTAATCGCTGTCGTAGCCGTAGTGGTGATACGGTTACTTGCGGACCCCTTCCAGTCAGGGTCTGTTATGAATTCTTTCCGTTCATCTGAAGCTGACTAGACATAATGTAGCAAATCTCAAAATAACTCCATGATTAAATATAAGTTTGGTAATATATGAAGGAGGGATCTATCTGCTTGACTTCAAATCCTCACAGTCAGTCCCGCTTTTTCGATATCGAACCTGTCCGAAAAGGTAGTGATCTCGACGAATTGGTCACGGATGTCACGACAATAATGCAGTCGCAGTGCGAGCGCGCTACGGACTACGCCGATATCGAGATGGTGATTTGTCGTCTCCCGATAGGCCATCTTACGTTTGCCGCTCACGATTCGTCCGCACCCTATTCGGGTCCGTATCCGATGGCGCTACTGCTGCGGGCGTTCATCATCAAGGAGATCAACAGGTGGGGTGAAACCACGCTTCACGACCACCTACGAGCGAATCCCTCGCTGCGCCGAGATCTTGGGTTCGAGAGCCTCCCAAATCAATCGACGTTCTGGCGCGCGTGGAGCGAGCGTTTCAGTGAGGACCTGCGTGACGCCGTACAGAAGTGCGCCGACAGTATCGTCACGGCCGCGCGTACCAACGGGGTCTCCCTCCCCAAACGAGTCAGCACCAGCGAAACGGACGAAACCAAGACCAACAAGCCTCCGAAACACCAGCTCGTTGCCGAGAGGACCGACGAGGTGTGGCAGCAGGCGAAGCCCTTCGTGACCGACGCCTTCGCGCTCAAGCGCGGGTCGAACTGGCAGATCCACGAGAACGCCTTCTGGGAGCAGCACGCCTACATGGGGATGCGTGAGGACATGTACGCGCGCAGCGGCCCGGCATCGTTCTCACTCGATACCACGCGCGAGCGCATACCAACTGGATCGACCCACCGCTACCAGATCGGCAAGCTCTCGGTTGCGGATATCCGCTCGATGCTTCGCAATACGACGCGGATGCTGATCGCCCGTGCGCGCCAGCACGGCGAACTCACCGGGAAGCTCTGGGCGGCCATCGACGTGACCAAGGGCTTCCCGTTCACCGGCGACCCAGAGGGTCACGAGGACGACATCCTCGGGTACAGGGATAAAAACGAGTACTACCAGTGGGCGGTGCTCAAAATCGTCGGGAGAGATGTTCCGTTGGTGCTTGACGCTATCCCGCGCGTGCGCGGGCAGTCAAAGGACGAGATCGTCGAGAAACTCCTGACGCGGGCGACCGATATGGTGGATATCGATCTCGTGATGATGGACCGCGAGTTCGACAGCGAGTCGGTGAAAGGCACCTGCGAGGAATACGACATTCACTACCTCAACCCGACGCGTATCTACACCAATAGCGATGAGGCCGACACCATCAAGTGGATGTACCGCAACGGCGAACGATTGGTCGTGTCGCAAAGCGGTCTAGACTTCGGTAGCAACTGACTCCCCTCAGGAAGGGGTTGTCTCTGGTGACCAAACCGAGACCAC
>NZ_AOMF01000158.1 GCF_000336715.1 Halococcus thailandensis JCM 13552 | reverse complement strand
CCTCACCCGCTCAACCAAAACAACCATGAGCTGTGACCTCACAGTCGAGGCTACCAGAGGCAAAGTCTAGAGGACTTTGCGACGCGACCGAACGATTTCACGTCACCGAAGAGAAAGCTGACGGCACGCCGACACGCAAGCAGGTCTACCTCCCGAAGCAGTCGCGCTCGGACGATGAGGACGAAGACAACGGTCTCTCGGAGATATGGCAAGAGCTGTGCGGCGAGTGGGAGTTCGACGACATAGAGGGTAAACCGAGCGAAGGAATGTCGTTCTCGCGGCTGCTCGCGGACATCCAACGCGAAGAGGACATCGAAGAGCGTAAGCAGAAAGCAGAGAACGGCAACGTTGACACTGCCGGTACCGTCGTCTTCGAGACGAACCACCCCTACGTGACCGCCGGTGACACCGACGGTCAGCAGATGGACGCGAGAGCGTTCGTCCACATGATTGAGCGGCTAATTCGCTGGTATCGGCATCGTTGGGGCATCGAGAACGGCTTCAAGAAGCAGAAACATTTCATGGTGCGAACCACTTCCACCGAGCGCGACTATCGGTTTTTCAATTTCGCGTTCGCATGCGTGCTGTATAACGTCTGGCGGCTGGTGGACCTTCTCGTGAAACTCGCCATCGATGGCGAGAACCGTACGTACGCACCGCGAGTGGATGCGAACCAGTTTCTGACCGTCGCCAAGCAGTGCTACGGGCTCGATCCGCCTGACTGAGGCTCGGTCATCCTCTGCGACGCCCGTTCGTGAGCGATAGCTCTATTGAGCGGCTATTTGTTTCGCGCTTTGAGGCGATAATTCTGAAATCGCGATCCGACCCCGTTCACAGCTCATTTGGCACACCAAGAAAACGGCTGGAACGACCTCCCAGTCCGTGCATTCAGCGGCCACCTAGCCGACTTCAGGTTGAAGTGTCCGCGAGGAACTGCTGACCGCGTATCCGGCTGAGTTGCAGATATACTCTCGTGAGGTTGACCCAGCGCGCATGAGCAATCTACCTGCATGCTTCGTGATGGCATGCCTTGAAATAGAGAACATGTTCGGGGGTACATATATTATCACGGCAGAGCGACGTTCCCGACATGGCCCTCGAATTCCCGTGGTGGCTCCGACTCGCCCACGTCTTCAATCTCCTCTTCATGCTGCTCCTGATCCGGAGTGGGATCGGCATCATCGGCGCACATCCGCGATTCTACTGGAGCGACGACGCGATCCCCGGGACGGAGTGGCTTCGCACCGGCGATCAGGAGCGACCGACCAACATCGACAAGGAACGAATCGGCGGTGACGACGAACAGCGACGACCGACTGTGACCGAACCCGTTTCCGAGGAAGCCACCGACGGCGGGGTCAGCACGGAGGCGGCCGAGCTCCCGTCGCCGGAGGAGCGCTCGTCGGGACGGACGTCCAAGCGAGTGTCGAGGGAGAAAGAAGGGGTGTGGACGGCCGAAGACGAAGCCGATCCGTACTCCTCGTGGCTGGCACTCCCCGGCAAGGACAATCTCGGCCTCTCGCGCCACTGGCACTACTGGGGCGTAACGGGTTGGCTCATCACGGGCGGCCTCTACGTCGTCTTGCTGTTCGGCACCGGCCAGTGGGATCGATTGGTTCCGACCTCGTGGTCGATCTTCCCACAGGCGTTCGACGCGCTGGCGACGTACGCCCAGCTACAGATTCCGGCAGCGGCCGACTACAACGCGCTCCAGCAGCTCACGTACTTCGGCGTTATCTTCGTCCTCTCGCCGCTGATGATCGTCACCGGCGTACTGCAAGCGCCGGCGATGCGGGCACACTTCCCGGGCTGGTTTTCGCATATCCGCCAGAAGGCACGCTCGATCCATCTCCTCGGGATGCTCGCGTTCGTCGTCTTCATTATCGGTCACGTGAGCCTCGTCGTCGCCCACGGTTTCAGCGAGGAGATGGCGAAGATCCTGCTCGGCAGCGCCGACGCGTCGCACTCGCTCGCGCTCGCGCTCACGGCGGTCTGGATCGGTGGGGTGGTCGCGTTCCTCGTGATCGCCGATCGGGCATCGCTCAAGTGGCCCATGCGGACCAAGAAACTGCTCGAAATCGGCCTCGATTCGCTGCTGAAGCGCGTCTTCCACCATCACACCGATATCGTCGACGAGGAGAGCGAACTGCAGACCCCCTCGGAGTTCGCCCGCGTCAACGGGAAGGCCCCTCGGAACGACACGTACCGGGCGCACGTCGCCGAGGACTTCGCGAACTGGCAACTGACGGTCGACGGACTCGTCGAGAACGAACTCGAACTCTCGCTCGACGAGCTCCAAGAGCTTCCCCGGCAGTCACAGACGACGCGCCACGACTGCATCCAGGGCTGGACGTACGTCGCCCAGTGGGGCGGTGTGCCGGTCAACGAGCTCATCGAACGGTGCAACCCAGCCGACGAGGCCGAGTGGGTCGTCTTCCACACGCTCGACGAGAAATGGGAAGAACCGGACGTCGACGGCTACTACTACGAGGCGATCCGGATGGACAAGGCCACCGAGCAGGGAACGTTGCTCGCCGACGAGATGAACCACGAACCCCTGCCGATCGCCCACGGCGCGCCGTTGCGCCTGCGCCTCCGGACGCAGCTGGGCTACAAGATGGCCAAATGGGTCACGCGCGTCGAGTTCGTCGAGGACTTCGACGACATCGGCAAGGGCCAGGGCGGCTGGCGCGACGACGTGCTCAACTACTTCCCCAACAGTGCCGACATCTGATCGCGATCCCCGAGGAGCGCTGGCTCGACGGCCCCACCTCACACGCAGGATTCGGGATCAACAGCTGTGAGCGGGACGGATTGGGGAGATGGGGCCCCGACCGAGAGCGGATCGTCGCAATCGACCGGCTACATCCAAAGTGTCCTCGGTGACGTGCTGCGTGACTGGGACCCGATCTACTTCGCCCTCGTCATGGCGACGGGCATCGTCTCGATCGCGACGCGGTTGCTCGGTCTCCGTCCGCTCGGTATCGCACTCTTTGGCTGCAACGTGCTCGCGTACGCCGTCATCGGTTCGTTCACGCTCGCGCAGATCGGGCGTCAGCCGTACTCGGCCGTTCGCGATCTGACGAACTACGATCGTGCGGTCGGTTCGTTCACCGCGATCGCGGGAACCTGCGTGCTTGGGAGCCAGTTCGTCGTCTTCGACGTCTCGATACCGATCGCGACGGGATTGCTCGCCGTCGGTGGCGGACTGTGGTTCGTGCTCGTGTATGCGGTCTTCTTCGGCCTGACCGTCCGTGATGTCGACCAGCCCATCGACGAGGCGATCGACGGGAGCTGGCTGCTCGCGGTCGTCGCCACACAGTCGGTCGCCGTGCTGTCCGGACTGCTCGCGCCGGCCTACCCGTCGGTGTTACAGGAGCTGTTGCTCGTCGCGTTCGGACTCTACGCGGTCGGTGGAATGCTCTATCTGATTCTGATCACGCTCGTGTTCTACCGGATGACGTTCTTCGCGTTCGATCCACGATCGGCGACGCCACCGTACTGGATCAACACCGGAGCGGTGGCGATCACGACGCTTGCCGGGGCGATACTCGTTGCCACCAGCGGGAGTTGGGCGTTCCTCGCCGCCCTCCGACCGTTTCTGGTCGGGCTCACCCTTTTCTACTGGATGACCGCGACGTGGTGGATCCCGCTGCTCGTCGCACTCGGGATCTGGCGCCACACGATCGGCGGACTCGCACTTCCCCACACGCCGGGTGGATACGATCCGAGCTACTGGGGGATGGTGTTCCCGCTCGGGATGTACACGGTCAGCACCTATCGGCTGGCGGGGGCGACCGGACTCGATACGATCGGTGTCATTCCACGATATTTCGTCGTCGTCGCCGTTCTCGCCTGGCTACTGGTCGCCGGTGGACTGGTCCGACGTGGGTTCGTTCGACTCTCGAACACCCGTGGCTGATGCGGATCGTCGACCCGGATGGATCCATCGCTGACGATCGGAGGGGAGGAGCTGACCAACTACCACGAAGCGCTCCACGGCCCGAAATCCCACCAACCTTGTATATGCTCGTCACCTGCAGACGACAATGGTGCCGACAGAATCGCCAGCCGTAACCGCAGTCGCCCCCGGAAGCGTGACGCCGATCTTCGTCCCACCGCGCTCCTCACAGGACGGGTCGTTCGGCGTGAGTTTCGCCATCGAGGACGGCGTCGAAGCGACTGTCGAACCCAGCGACGAGATATCGATCAGCCTCGACGGGGAGCCGACCGCCGTCGAACCCGTCGAGAACGTCCTCGACCGGCTGTCGGTCGCGGCGGCGGTGTCGTTGTCGGCATCGATACCGGTCGGCTACGGGTTCGGAGCCAGCGGTGCCGCGACCCTCGCCACTGCGCTGGCCGCCAACGAGGCGTTCGATCTCGGTCGGGATCGCGAACAGCTCCTCGACGCGGCCCACCACGCGGAGATCGACGCCGGGACGGGTCTCGGCGACGTCTTCATCCAGGATCGTGGCGGCCTCGTCTGGAACACCGGCGACGGTATCCAGCGCTCGGAGTCGTCGGCCGAACTCGGGTACACTGCGCTCGATGGGATCGCCACCAGTGCCGTCCTCGACGACGAACGGACCGTCGAGCGAGTTCGCGAGCACGGACAGGAGGGGCTCTCACGCGTTACTCCCGGACAGTCGCTGCGAGAGCTACTCGAACTGTCGTGGACGTTCGTCCAACGAGCCGGTCTCGCGACCGATCGCGTCATCGACGAAGTACGACGCGTCGAACGGGATGGGGGTGTCGCGAGCATGGCGATGCTCGGCGAGACCGTCATCGCCACCGGAACGCGAAACGTCCTCGAACGAACGACGCGCATCACGAACGAGGGGGCACGCATCACTGAGCTGTGAGCAAATCGATTGGTTGATCCTGAGCTACCTCACCAGCGGATGGCGAGTAGGACGCATTCGTCGGTGGCGTCGATGGCGATCCGACGAACAGAACGATCAAGACGAACCGCCGACACCGGCATGCATGGTGAACGACGGGCGGGTCGCGGTCGTCCACACCCGCCCGACGGATCAGTCGCTCCGATGAAAGTCGATGGACCGAGAGCCGCTCCGCCGTTCGACGACCGTCTCCCGTGGTTCAGTGCGCGCGATCGGCCGGCCGTCTTTGAGAACGAGTGCGCGCGGGGCCCGCGTCCGAAGCGTGTTGAACGCGTCCGGACTGTGGTAGAGCACGAGTGAGCCTCTGTTCCCCTCTTCGAGACCGTACTGCTCCGCGCCGAACACGTCGGCGTTCGCGTCGGTCAGCATCCCCCAGATCGTCTGCACGTCCTCGCGACCGTTCATGTGTGCGTAGTGGACCAAGAGATGAGCGGAATCGAGCGGGTCGGCCGTCCCGTAGTGATACCAGGGATCCATCACCGAATCGTGGCCGATGCCGACCGTCACGCCCGACTCGTGGAGTTCGTCGATCCGCGTGTGCCCGCGCCGGCGCGGGTAGTCGTCGTAGCGCCCCTGAAGAACGCTGTTGTCCGGCGGGTTCGTGATGACGCTCACGTCGCTTTTGGCCAGCAGCGAGATCAGCTTGTCCGCGTAGGCGTCCGAATACGAGTGCATCGCCGTCGTGTGACTCGCCGTGGTTCGCTCGCCGATGTCGTGGTGGAAGGCCTCGCTCGCGAGCACCTCCGTCATTCGGGAGGTCGGATCGTCCGTCTCGTCGATGTGGAGATCGAGCTGGATATCGTGCTTCTGGGCGATCTCGACGGCGGTTTCGACCTCCTTTCTCCCCTCTTCGCGCGTGTGCTCGTTGTGGGGGATACCGCCGACGAGATCGGGACCCATGCTGGCGGCCTCGCGAAGGAGGTCCTCGTTTTCTTCCGCCGTAAAGACGCCTTCCTGCGGGAACGCGACGACCTGAAGATCGACGATGTCGCTGACCTCCTCGCGCAGTTCGAGCAACGCCTCGAACCCGGTGAGCGTCTCCTCGGTGACGTCGGCGTGGGTTCTGACCCGCGTCACGCCGTTGGCCGCGAGCCACTCGATGACCTGCTCGGCTCGCTCTTTGACGCCGGTGGTGGTAAGCTCCTGCTTTCGCTCGCCCCAGATCCCGATCCCCGCCGCGAGCGTACCGACGTCGTTCCAGCAGGGTTCACCGGCCGTGAGCGCCGCGTCGAGATGGATATGTGGCTCGATCAGCGGCGGTGTGACGAACTTTCCGGCGGCGTCGTAGTGCTGGTCGCTATCGAACGCCGACGGATCGCCCTCGCCGGCCGGCACGATCCGGTCGATCGTCCCGTCCCGGATCTCGATGTCTACCTCCCTGTCGGTGCGAGTCGTCGCACCCGTCACGATGAACGACGCCATGTCCTCCGTACAGCGCCGACGGCGAAAAGTGCGTTGTTGGCGAACGACGGTGAACGATTGTTCGATATTAGCGATCTGAGAACCAATAGAACATCACGAACAGCCAGTTTCGTTCCGCTGCGAAGCGGGTTCGTACGTGTTTAGCGCGGTCCTCTCGTAGATGCCTCTGCACGTGATTCTGGTTGCTCTCCTCCGAGTATCGACGTCAGTTGATCCGGTGNACGAATTCGACCTCCACTACGTCGAAGATACAGCCGCTGACCACGACGAACCGAGCTATCTTCGGCCCGTCGAAGACGTCATCGACTTCGACGGGCAGAATCGCTATCAACAGGATATCGCGGCCAAGAGCGTCGATCTCGCTACCTCTCTCAGCTATCGAGATGCCGCCGATCACGGCGACGGCTTCGTTTCGATGCCGTCGCCAGATACCATCAACCGCCGTGCCAAAGAGTACGGCACCAAGCTCAAGCAATTCCTTCCGGACTGTGTTGGCGGAACGGACGCTGACGCTGTCATCGCCGACGGGACGAAGTGCCACAGTCAGGACAAAGACCGCTCATACCACTCCGTCCAAGCAACGCTTGGCGAGGATACTGCCGAGGACTCACACTCCTTGCTGGATCTGTCGGTCAACGCTAACTGGGACGAGACAGCAGCCGCTCTCGACGATATCAACGCAGTCACTGACGACGCTGCGGTCGTCAGTGACGCAGATACCAGTATCGTCACGGCGTTTACCAACGAAAACCGCGAGCATCAGCTCGACCTCGTCCACGTCGGCCGGACGCTAGGCTACAACCTCTGGGATGACGGCGTGTTTTCCCTGGAGCGACGCACCGAGATCGTCACAGAAGTGATCGACGAGGTGTTTCATCTGAAGAACTCGGTCGCCAAGCACCGCCCCGAGGAAGAGTTCGCCGCGATCCGCGAACGGATCGCGCGAACGACCAAGCGCATTGAGAAGACAGCGTGGCAGCTCTCGCAGTACGGTTCGAGGAAGGCTGCGGGGNCGATCCGCGAACGGATCGCGCGAACGACCAAGCGCATTGAGAAGACAGCGTGGCAGCTCTCGCAGTACGGTTCGAGGAAGGCTGCGGGGGTATCTTCGGCGGTGGCTGCCGTCGATAGTGACGTTCGCCGAGCAGGCTCTTGAGGGGTTCGAGGTGCCGTGGCCCTCGACCCCCGTGGAACGAGCGATGGGAGAGGTGGCTAACCGATGCAAGAACCAGTGGATGCGGTGGACAGAGGCCGGATTAGAAGCATTGCTCCANGCGATCCGCGAACGGATCGCGCGAACGACCAAGCGCATTGAGAAGACAGCGTGGCAGCTCTCGCAGTACGGTTCGAGGAAGGCTGCGGGGTATCTTCGGCGGTGGCTGCCGTCGATAGTGACGTTCGCCGAGCAGGCTCTTGAGGGGTTCGAGGTGCCGTGGACCTCGAACCCCGTGGAACGGGCGATGGGAGAAGTCGCCAAGCGCTGCAAGAACCAGTGGATGCGCTGGACAGAGGCCGGATTAGAGGCGTTGCTCCAACTCAGGCTCGTGAAATACGCCAATCCAGACTACTACCGAGCGTTCTTCGACGAACTCCTCACCCGCTCAACCAAAACAACCATGAGCTGTGACCTCACAGTCGAGGCTACCAGAGGCAAAGTCTAGAGGACTTTGCGACGCGACCNCGTGACCAGCCAGACCACGATCTCGACGGACTGATGGAGGAGATCGACCACCTCTTCCTCCATTCTGAGGGGAGTTTATGAACGTGCAGAGCCGAGCTCTCAGGGAGTGCATCGAAACGCCAGTACGCCCAGCGGCTCGGTCGCATCCTGCGACCTACCGACGAGCGCCAGCCCGCGCGCCTCTACGAGATCATCGCGACGGATACGATGGAGAACTACGTCTCCCAGCGCCGCCGTGAAGGCGTTGAGGCAGGAACATGACTGTGGACATCACAGTGAGCGAGAAGCCATGCTGACGGCCGACCTCGCGCGCTCACGAACCTCCGATGGTGAAGTGACGCCGCTGTTCATCGATCCTGATGATGCGCGCTATCGAGAGACGGCGAGCAAGTTGATCGAACTGTTCGAGACGCACGTCGGTGAGCCGAAAGCAGACCTCGACACCGCGATCGACCAGCTAACGGTCGCGGATACGGACTACAAGATCATTCAGGGGCTGGCGAAACTGCTGCGCGACGAGTGCGACTTCGAGACGGTAGCGGCCGCCGAGCCACACGAGATTCGCCAACGACTGTTCGAGCGGGCGAATGACTCGTATCCGATCGTTCGCCAGCCGACGCTCGAAGCGGATACCCNGATTCGCCAACGACTGTTCGAGCGGGCGAATGACTCGTATCCGATCGTTCGCCAGCCGACGCTCGAAGCGGATACCCGCAAGCTCGATGTCTACACGGCAGTCGCTGACGACCTCGGCATCTCGCTTGCGGAGTGCCATCAGGGGATGTACGCGGATCTCGACGCGAACAATCAACTCGTACGCTTCGGCGATCAGGTCGCCGAATCAGTCGAGCTGGACACTGATGGGACGACCAGCACGACCCAGTTGACCGGCCAAAGCGAGGAGTCGTACACAGGCAAGGCACTCACCGTCGAGTGGCTATTGAATCGGTACAACCTCGCACTCGCACAGGCAGTGCTCTACGATGCGACCGAGTTGCGCATTCGGATCTGGGATCAGTTTGCGACGGTGTTCAGCTACGTGAAGCTGTTCGGGCTGATGCACCGGATCTATCCGATCGACGAGCACGGCGAGCGCGTCTCTAGTACGGACCTCGCGGCTGGATATGAAGCGATCTTGGACGGTCCGGCCTCGTTGTTCCGGCAGTCGCGCAAGTACGGCATCCGGATGGCGAATTTCCTGCCCGCATTGCCCCACTGCGAGCGCTGGGAACTCGTCGCGGAGATTCTCACCGACGAGTCAGCGAACGAAACACGGGAGTTCACGCTGGATCAGACAGCTGGGCTCCAGACACACTACAGCGGTGGGAACCGGTACGACAGCGACCTCGAACGCACGTTCGCCGACAAGTGGGAGCGATCGAACACGGAGTGGGAACTGGTTCGCGAGAATGATGTAATCGATCTGGGCGCAGAGGTGCTGCTGCCGGATTTCGCGCTGGAACATCCGGATGGCCGCCGAGCGATTCTGGAAATCATGGGCTTTTGGACGCCTGAGTACCTTGAAGAGAAACTCGACAAGATCCACCAGACCGATGTGGAGAATCTGGTGTTAGCAGTGTCCGAGGAGTTGGACTGTACGAGTGAGGATGTTGATCTCGCAGCGGACCGAATACTTTGGTTCAAGACCGGCATTCACGTCTACGATATGGTTGATCTCGCAGAGGAGTATGCAGTTCAGGCAGCCTCTGCTGGTCCCTGAGTTCGTTCATCCGAGCGCGATTCCGGTTAGCCGTCCTCGCGGGGTGGGGTGTCGCGCGCGTTCCGGAGCCGGTCGAAATACGGATCGAACGCCTCCATATCGAGAACAACCGCCTGGAGGGCATGCAAGACAGCAATCCCGAATGCGGGCTGGAGATCGAGTTCGCGAGCAGCAATGCGTTCGGTCATTTCACCGTCCGTATACGGAATGGCATAGGTGAGTGCCGCAGCGAGTTTGCCAACACCGTGTTTTTCGACGAGAAGACTGAGATCTTGATTACGAGGCAGCCGTCCGATGGCATCGATGAACGTCGGGTTGACATCCTCCCCGCCCTGAAGGGCAAGGATTCCCGACCGCTGTTGGGATATTAGGGTTCGCGGGTCGTCCGTTCTGGCGGGAGAAAGACTCCTCGCGTTTTGTCGAACAGACGAACCGCTGGCTGTGCCAACCAGCCGTTACTCCTATCCTCAATGGACTCGGAGGTACTTTTCCGCCGAATGTTCTCCGCACCGTTCGTGTCGGCGTTCGCCACGGTCCCGCACTCATCGCAATCGTACAACCCGCGCTCGACGCGCTGGCTGTCCGCTTTCGTCCCACATACCGAGCAGGTCTTCGATGTATCCCGTTCGGACACCGTTTCGACGGCGATACCCTGCATCTCTGCTTTGTATTCGAGCATCGTCGTGAAGCGGTCGAACGCCCACCCGTGCAGATCGAGATTGCCGTGTTTCCCCCAATTTTTCGGGTTGCCGTTCTCGTCGTCACGGATGCCGCCAAGATCGCCGACGTACACCGTTCCGACACCGCGCTCGGCGCACTGTTCCACGATCTCTTTCGAGAGCGTATGGAAGAAGTGCGTGCGGCGGTCGGTGCGTTTTTGGTCCAATCGGCGGGCCTCGCGGGAGAACGAATCATCGCATTCGGCGCGCTTCTTAGCGAAGTAGTAGTCGTCCTCTTTGAGAGATCCACCGGGATACAACAAGGATTCGTCACCGAACGAGACGGCAGCGACATTGCAGATCCCGAGGTCCACACCCGCCGTGCGGTCGCCGGGCGATTCGGCGACTTCGACTTCGACACGACAGACAATGTGGAGTCGCCACACACCGTGTTCGTGGACGGCACGCACCTGCTGGACGTTCTTGACCGTCGTTCCCTCCGGGCCGATCACGTCGTACTCGCAGAGTACGAAGTCGGAGCGGTGTTCTTTGAGATTCCGTCCTTTGGAGAGGCGTATGCGTTGATTTTTCTCGTCGTGTTTGAAGCCCGCTTGCTTGAACGTGACCGTCGAGCGTGGATGCTCGTCGTTGTGTTTGCGGTAGCCGGGCGGGTTCGCTTTCTGGTTCCCGTTGTCGCGGTGGCCGAACCATCCGGTGAACGCTTCATCGAGTTCGGCAAGAACTCGCTGACTGGATTGTGAGTGCAAATCCACGTAGCGTTCACTCCCTTTGAGGTAGGCCTGAAGGTCGAAACCACTGGGAATCTGGCCGCAAGCGTCCCAGACGCGTTGGGCGGTCCATCGCCCAACGTTCCAGAGCTTGCTGGCGGCGAAACCAAGCGAATCGAGGTCGTCACGCACCTGCGAGTGATTTTGAATCCTCGCTCGATAGGTGCGTTTGGCCGTTCGATTCGCCATACGTAACCATGTATAGCCGGACAGTTAACATTTCCGTCCGTGGAATATCCAGTCCGGTCGCTTCCGGGGTAGCCGATGTTTGCGACCATCCGCGACAAAGCTGACGGCGCGTATCCCCGCCGTGAACGGCGAGGCTTTGCGCCTGTTTTTCACGTAATGGAAAGAACTCTCAACCACCGATCGGCTTAAGTCATTATCACGATAATCATTATCCAGCGAATGACCTTCTACGATCGGGATACGGAACTCGAAGCACTCGGACGAGCCCACGAGTCGCCCACGCACGAGCTATACGTGGTGTATGGTCGTCGACGAGTCGGAAAGACCGAGCTGCTCAAGCGGTTTTGTGCCGACCGAGCCCATATTTACTTCCTTGCTTCCCAGGAGGCAGAACACCGACAGCGTGAGAAGTTCGTCGAACAGATCGCCGGCTATGTCGGGGATCGCGTGCCACGGATTGAGGGCTGGGACGAGGCGTTTGATTACCTCGGAGAAAAACTCACAGCGGAATCGCTCGTGGTCGTGGTCGATGAGTTTCCGTATCTCGTCGCGGAAAACGACTCCCTGCCGTCGTATATACAGTCGTTCGTCGACGAGCAGTTGCAGGACACCGACTCGATGCTCGTACTGTGTGGGTCCAGCGTAAGCACAATGGAATCGGAAGTTCTCGGACACGAGAGCCCGCTGTACGGTCGCCGGACGGGCCAGATCGATCTCCAGCCGTTTTCGTTTCTGCAGGCACGGGAAGCGATCCCGTACGAATTCGAGGCAGCGGTTCGATCGTACGCCGTCACCGGCGGGACGCCGATGTATCTCACGCTGTTCGATTACACGCAGTCGCTTCGTAAGAACATCCAGACACACGTCCTCTCGCCGACGGCCATGCTGTACAACGAACCGGAGTTCCTACTGCGTACTGAGCTTCGGAATCCAGCCCGATACATGAGTATTCTCGAAGCGATCGCCACCGGACGGACGACGCCAAACGAAATCTCGGGTGTGACGGACATCGATTCGGGACCCCTCTCAAAATATCTGCGGACACTCCGGCGGCTTCGCCTTATCGATCGGGAGGTCCCAGTGACTGCTTCACGGAAGCAATCGAAGCGATCGCGATATCACGTTGCCGACGAGTTCCTCCGATTCTGGTTTCGATACATCGAACCGAATCGGTCCAGCATCGAGCAAGCCCCGGAGATGGTCCTCGAGGGAACGATCGAACCGGATCTCCCAAACCACGTCGCAACGACGTTCGAGGATATCGCCCAAGAAGCCATCTGGGCGGCGATTCGCCGCGGTGAACTCGCTCCCTACGCGGAAGTCGGCCGATGGTGGTACGGCGAACACGAAATCGACCTCGTCGGGCTCGCTCCGGACGACGATCGAATCCTTCTCGCGGAGTGCAAGTGGACCGCTGAGCCGGTCGGGTACGCACTCGTGGATGCTCTCAGGGACGACGCCGAGCACGTTCGGTGGGGATCAGGCACGCGAGACGAACGGTTCGCCCTCGTCTCGAAAAGCGGGTTCGTCGATGGTCTCGAAGACGATCTCGGTGACCACTGGTCGCTGTTCGGTGCGTCGGAACTCGAATCGCTGCTGGCGCCTGCGAACAGTAGCTGAGGCAGTTCAAGGTGAACTCGTTGGCTGTCACTTTGAGAGGAAACTACTGGCCGGAGTCGACCTCCGATACTGCCTCCATGACGTCCTGTTGGGTGACCTCCCCGGAACCAGTCTCGCTTTTGGCGCGTTGCATTGCCTTGCGGGCGGAACGCTCGGCAACGTTCGCCATATCGCTGGCCACGAATCCATCGGTTCGGGCACCGATTGCTTCTGGGTCGATGCCATCAACCGGTGCCGAGAGATGAGCGTCGAAGAGGGCAATGCGAGTGTCAGCCGCCGGTGGCGGAACTTCGATCTTCTCGCTGAAGCGGCCCGTTCGAAGCATGGCAGCATCCAGGTCATCAGGCCGATTGGTGGCATCGATGACACGAAATAGAGCGGAAGCCCATCCCCTTCAGGGGTGGGTTCAAGCGGTAGGCTCTGCCGAAGAACTGCCGGCTATTGTTATGCCGGGGTCTCAACGTTATCGAGACCAACACGAAGGAGCGTTTCGTAGGCTTCGGTTAACGCCACATCGTTCGCTTCGGCGTAATCTTTCACGGCTCCATGCGTCTCGTTTGAAAGGTTAATATTTGGCCTCATACTTGGACCACAGGACTCATTATACATAAGGACGTATAGTGGTTGTGGCGATGAAGCGCACCAACACCTTCGACGTGGCCCCGATGTCCGACAAGGACGCGGAGCTACTTCACCGCGTGTTGGACGCTTCGGCGTCGCTGTGGAACGAACTCAACTACGAACGCCGGCAGAACTTCACCGACCCGGACATCGACAAGCCGGTGTGGGAGACCGAGGACTATCGCAAGCGGTACAAAGGCGTCCTCGGCAGTGCGACGGCCCAGCAGATGATTCGGAAGAACGACGCCGCATGGCGGTCGTTCTTCGCTCTCAAGGAGAAGGGCGAAGCGAACGGTCTGCCGGGGTATTGGGGCAACGAGGACGACGGGCGCGAGTTGCGGACCTACGTCCGCAACGACCAGTACACACTCGAAACGGGCGAATACTCTCGCCTCGAAATCCCAGTTGGATCGGACCTCAAAGACGAATACGACCATACTGGACGCTTACGCCTCGAAGTGCGCGGCGGACCGAAGTGGTCCGGCAAACAAGGCCGGCTCGAACTCTACTACGACGATATGAGCGACCGATTCAAAGCCATTCAACCTGTCTCGGAGATTTCTCGGCAGGACTCACCATTAGCCGACGAAACGGCTGCTTTGGACATCGGCGCAAACAACATCGTCGCGTGTACGACTTCGACCGGCCAGCAGTATCTCTACGAGGGACGCGACCTGTTCGACCGCTTCCGCGACACAACGCAGGAAATCGCGCGGCTGCAATCGTTGCTCGAAGACGGACGATACAGCAGCCACCGCATCCGGCGGCTGTATCGACGGCGAACACGGCGGCGCGACCATGCGATGGACGCACTCGCCAGAGACCTCATCGAACGGTTGCACGCCGACGGCGTGGCAACCGTGTACGTCGGAGCGCTCACCGACGTGCTCGAAACGCATTGGTCGGTGGAAGCGAACGCGAAGACGCACAACTTCTGGGCGTTTCGAGCGTTCATCGAGCGCATCAGTCACACCGCCGAGGAATACGGTGTCACGGTCGTAGAACGGTCGGAAGCGTGGACTTCCCAAGAGTGCCCGCAGTGTGGTTCGACGGAGCGAACCACACGGCACAAGGACACACTCACCTGCGAGTGCGGCTTCGAGGGACACGCGGACCTCGTAGCATCCGAGACGTTCCTCAAGCGCCAGACAACGGTATCACGGCCGATGGCACGACCTGTATGCCTCAAGTGGGACAACCACGATTGGTTGGAGACATCATACTCTCATCGTCCCAACGAGGAGCATACGAACCCGCAAGTTGCCTCCGTGGGGGAGGGCGCTAATGCCCGGCGAAGACCCCCAGCGCGAGGAATCCCACGGCTTTAGCCGTGCGGAGGATGTCAAGACGCAGCCGAACCACCACCATACTACGATCCGGCACGCAGAGAAGGCACACACCGCCGACAGTGATCGATGACGATTCCAAAGACAGTTGCACGACGAGCGACAACGATCACGCAAGCCGTCCCTGAGAACTACTGCTTGGTACCGTACAGCAGCGATGGGTAATCCAATGACAACAACGATCGAAGGCGACTATACGACAGCCGAGGTGTTCCTCGACGAAGAGAACCTCGAGGACCTCACCAGAGAACAGATCCAGGAGATGGTGGACCACGAAGCGTTCACCGAACCTGTTCGGGTGATGCCCGATGCTCATCCCGGCGCAGGCTGTGTGATCGGCTTCACAATGGCGCTCGACGACAAGGTCGTCCCGAACGTGGTGGGAAGCGACATCGGCTGTGGCATGTTCGCGATCAAACTCGCCGAAAAGCCCGACCTCTCGAAGGCAGAGATCGACGAGCGCATTCGCGAGACGATCCCGATGGGGTGGCACTCCCACGACAACCAGGCATACCATATCGGCAACGACTTCCCGTGGCAGGAGACCACCCACAAGATCGATCGCCTCCAAGAAAGCTTGACCGAACGGATCGATTTCGAGGGGTACGATCTCGAGTATTTCAAAGAGCTCTGTGAGCGCGCGCAGGTCGATCTCAACAAGGCGATCAACCAGATGGGAACGCTCGGTGGAGGCAACCATTTCATCGAGATCGCCGAAGCCGAGCAGACCGGCGAGTGGTGGGCCGTCTTCCACAGTGGAAGCCGTGCGTTGGGCAACGCCGTCGCGGAACACTGGCAGGACACGGCCACCGAGCGACGGAACGAGACGACCATCCCACAGCTCACCGACGAGGACGTCCCCGACGAGATCCGCGAAGCCGGCGGGACAGCGGCCATGCTCACAGGCAAGGAAGGCCGCCGTATCGACATGGAGCGCGCGGCAACCTTCTGTCGCGAAACCTTCGACGGTGAGACGATCGAGGCAAACCTCAATCGCATCCGGCAGGTGCGCCACGACCGCGCCGAACAGCTCGAAGACGATCGCAACACCCATTTGGACTATCTCGAAGGGGAGGCCGCCCACGGCTATCTCATCGACATGGCGTTCTGTCAGACCTACGCGTGGGAAAATCGGCGATATATGGGCGAACTCGTGGCCGACGCGCTCGGCGTCGAGATCGCCGACTCGATTCATTCACCACACAACCTGATCGACTTCGACGATCTCGTCATCCGGAAAGGCGCGACCCGAGCCCACGACGGCGAGCGGCTGATCGTCCCGTTCAACATGGGCGAAGGGTCGGTGATCACCGAAGGGAAAGGCAACAGCGACTGGAACAGGAGCGCGCCGCATGGGGCTGGCCGCGAGGGCAGTCGGACGTGGGCCAAAGACGAGTTCACGATGGAGGAGTTCGAGAATGCGATGGACGGCGTGTTCTCGACATCGGTTTCGGAGGAGACGCTCGACGAATCGCCGATGAGCTACAAGGATCCTGCCCTGATCGAATCTCGACTCGCCGAAACCGGCGAGATCAAGGATCGTCTGGAGCCAGTTATCAACTGCAAAGCGGACTGGTAACTCTGCTGGGGACAGACGTTCCAGTAGGGACGAACAGGTGCCACTCGGCGACATAGTCAGACTCGGTCGATCAATCAGCGAGACAGTGACTCTGTGGTATCGAGCTCAACCGCGCGGACAAACAGGCCACATGATGAGTAGCGAGCACCTGTTCGGTATCACCGATCGAAAGACGCCATGAAACAGTTCCCATCGATCCCCCGACTCGCAAACGCACCCGACCGACTTTTCAAGACGGGCCATGTCTGGCTGCTCGAGAAAGTCGACGGCGCGAACGTTCGCTTTCAGCTCCAGGAATCGGGCCTGATCGTCGTCGGCGATCGAAGTCGAGTGTACGACGATCCCGACGCGATCCCGACACCGTATCGACACGCCGTTCGCCATATCCGAGAAAACCTCGATCGACAGGCGCTACGACGTGCCGTCGACGATCCCACGGAGATCGTCTTTTTCGGAGAGGCCATGCATCACCACACGATCGAGTACGACTGGCAGCGGACGCCCTCGTTTCTTGGGTTTGACGTCTGGTCGGCCAGCAAACAGCAGTTCTATCCGTTCGATGCCGTCGAGCGGATCTTCGAACAACTGGGCCTCACCCCCGTGAACGCCTTCGAGAAGGAACGTCGTGTACGACATTTCGATCCCGAGGCGTATACCATCCCGCAGTCGGCATGGTACGACGGCCCCGCTGAGGGAGTCGTAGTCCGGAACAAACGTGGCGACCGGGCAAAACTGCTCCATCCCGACTTCAAGGAGGTCGACGACACGATGGCGGTCGATGCAACGGCCGAGGAGCTGGCAGCGAAATACGCCACGCGACGCCGCTTCGAGAAGCTCACCAACAAGCTTGACGACCAAGGAAAGCCGGTCACGTTCGACGAACTCTACGAGCGAACGCTCGAGGATATCGTCCGTGAAGAGCACAAACAGCTCCACCATGGCGAGCGAGATATCGATCTACAGCTGTTTCGATCCACAGTCGCGGGCCGGACACGGTCGTTTCTCGACGATGGACGCAGCGACGCGGATCGCTAGTCGATACGACAGCGATCACTCGGAGCCGAATCGAGGGAACGCTCGCCGGCAGAAAATGCCGACGACACGGGCAGGCGGACAGCAAGTGACGACAGAGCCGTCCAACAGTGATCGGTTCGAACTCCAGAACAACCCGCCGAATATGGAGCCGAGACAGCGGGATCGACAACGAAGGAGATGGGAAAGAAGACACTGCAGTGGCATCACCGTGGCCCCCTTCAGGTCCGGTCGACTGATTGCGCCGGATCAGCCGAATCGGAGTATACTAGTCAGATGTATAACTCTTTTCTAAACGGAACACAACGTGGCTACCGAGGAAAGCGATGAGAACAGACGAAACGCTCCTGAACCATCACTCGACGGATCGTTCGACCGTTTCTCCGGGGTCGACGGTCGCCCAGAGTTCGCCGTTCTGGTAGATCTTCAGCGTTGCCGAGCCCTGGTTGTCGACACTCGAGAGCTCGCCGTCCGTCGAGTACGAATCGACGCCGCCATCGCCGACGAACCCGTACGCGCCCGATACGTAGCCCGTGTAGTCGGGGTTGTCAGCCGTGCTACCGGGGTTGGCCTTGGCTTCGTAAGAGAACGACTCCGTACCCCCAGCCCCCGCCGCGAGGCTGTATTCGGACTGGCCGCCACCGACCGCCTCGACTCTGATGAGGTTCTCGCCTGTCGGCGATGCGTCGGGATCGACGCTCTCCTCGCCTCCCGCGCCGGGTTCGACGGTGGTGTACAGTTCGCCATCGAGATAGACCTTCAGCGTCGCGTCGCCATCGTTGACGAAATCAAGCGATGGATTGCCCTCGACGGTCGGACGGTACTGGTAGCTATCGACGCCACCATCGCCGACGAACCCTTCCGCGTAGTACGGATCATCGAGAATCACGCGGTCTTCGAACGCAACCGACGCCTCGGTGTCAGCTTCGCTTCCCAAATCGAGGCCAGGTCCAGTTCCGGCATACATCCGGTAGTAGGACTCGCCCGAGCCGGCCGCAACGATCGTCACGTTATGCCAACCCTCAGGCGGCGCGTCCGTCTCAGTCGGCGTGGCGGTCGCCGTTGGTGTCTGGGTTGGCGTTGGCGTCTCGGTTGCAGTCGGCGTTGGCGTTGGCGTCTCGGTTGCAGTCGGCGTTGGCGTTTCGGTCGGTGTGTCCGTCGCCGTCTCAGTCGGGGTGGCCGTCGATGTCGCCGTCGGCGTTGGGGTAGCTGTTGGCGTCGCCGTCGGCGTGGGCGTCCGGGTACTGGTCGTTGTCTCCGTCGCCGTGACCGTCGTGGCCGTCGTGTTGGCCGACGTCGAACTGGCAAGCGTCGTTGTGGACGTCGACGCGAGCGATGACGTCCCATTGGCAGTCGTTGGCGCCGCCACCGTGGTGGTTGCCGGCGTGGCTGTCCCGTTACCCGTTGAGGATGTCGTCGTGGACTCAACGGGCGACTCAGAAAGGGCACTACAGCCAGCAAACAGCATCGAAACGACTACTAAAACGACGAGTACGGAGCGACGGTTCATGCTGGGGTATTCGCTTCGACATAACGTGTTGAATACTTTGTCCTTACTTGCCGAAACCCTCATCCACGTTCTTGACATTCTCCCCGCCCTGAAGGGCGAGGATTCCTCCGGTGGGGGTTCGGACGGCCTACGCCGTCGAACCTACGGAAGTCTTTTGCTGGTGCGCGCGAACCTTGTTGGGACGAGAGCGTGACAACTCTGACCATCGGTGGTCGTCCCACTTGAGGCGCGCGGGCCGTGCCATCGACCCAACTTCGCCGCTCGTTTCTTGTGCGAGGAACTTCGCCGAAGCGTCCAAATCGGCGTGCCCCTCGTAGCCGCACGGACACCAGAACGAATCGCCCGACCGAACGGTGTCCTCGCGTTCGCCACATTCGGGACATTCCCGCGTGGTGTTCGCTTCGGGTTTCACTTCGACCGTGATACCGAACTCGGCAGCGGTGTACGCGAGACGGTCGATGAACGCGCGGAACGCCCAGAAGTTGTGCGTTTTCGCGTTCACTTCGACCGACCAGTGCTTGCCGAGAACACCCTTGAGAGCACCGACGTACACCGTCGAGACGCCTTCGGCGTGAAGGCGCTCCATCAGGTCGCGTGCGAGGGCGTCCTGTGCGTGGTCGCGCCGCCGTGTTCGACGCCGATACAACCGCCGTATCCTGTCGCTCGAATACCGTCCTTCGCGGAGCTTTGACTGGTACTCGGCGATGTCGTGGGTCGTCTCGCGGAAGCGGTCGAACAGGTCGCGCCCCTCGTCCTTGTTGCCCCAGTAGCCGGGTAGACCTTTGTCGGGTTCGTCTGAATCGAAGAACCCGTTCCATGCTTGATCGTTCTTGCGGATGGCTTGTTGAGCCGATGCAGAACCGAGAACACCGATATACCGCTTGCGGTAGTCCTNTTGCGGATGGCTTGTTGAGCCGATGCAGAACCGAGAACACCGATATACCGCTTGCGGTAGTCCTCGGTCTCCCACACGGTTTCGCCATCGAAGAACTGTTGACGGCGCTCGTAAGTGAGGTCGTTCCATACCCAGTTCGATACCACCGATCGGAGCCGGCAGAGTAGTAAATATCGCCCACACAGAGACAGCATGGAGACGATCCCGTTCGAGCGAACGGACGGCCAACGACCCGCCACCGGCGAACGTCCCGCAGCCACCATATTGCCCGGTGACACGACGGGAGCGATGCAGACGGACGACGATCGATGAAAGTCTATCCGAAAATTCCGCGCTACGATCATCCGGTCGTCCCTGAGGATCTGTTCGAAGCGCCGGATCTGAGCGTCATCGAGAAGTTCGACGGCAGCGCGTTTCGTTTCACGCTGTACGACGAACGGTATGCCGAGTGGTATCCGGACCAGGTCGCTACTGCTGCCGATGGCGACGGTGCGCTCGTGTTCGGAACGCGAAAGACGATTCGGGGCTCCCATCGTGATCCACTGGCGGAGATCGACGGTGCGCTACATCGAGCTGTTCGCTGTCTCCGTGACGGCATCGACGCCACCGCGCTCCGATCGTTACACGACGAGTACGACGGACCGCTGATCGTCTACGCCGAGAACCTCGTTTACTCGACGCTCGATTACGGCTATACCGACCGTGATCTCCCGGCACTGATCGGCTTCGACGTGCTTCCCTACGCGGCAGTCGAAACCATGACGCCACCGGGCAACCCCTACGAAGAGACCTTCGAGGGGTTTCTCGGCATCGACAGCGCCTGGGACTGTTTCGAGCGCATTCGCGTCGACGCGACAGCCACCGACAGATCGTTCGTACCGGCGACGATCCGCGATCGGCAGACGACCGTCGAGCCGGAGACGTACAGCTTCCCATCGTCGTCGCTGGCCGACGATATCCGAGTCGAAGGCGTCGTGTTGCGAAGCGACGAACTGGGCAGGCGAGCGAAGATCGTCCGCGAGGCGTTTCGGGAGCTGAATCGTGAGCAGTTCGGCCAACGACCTGCGGAGGCGGAGTCAGGTGCCGAATACGTCGTCGGGACCTACTGCACGCCGGGGCGGATCCGCAAGCAGATCCGCAAGCTGGTCGTCGAAGACGGCTACGAGTTCGGGCTCCAGTTGAACGAGGAGCTCTACCCTCGTGTCGTCGAGGATATCTGGGCCGAACACTGGCCGGAGCTGATGGATCTCGACGTTGCGTTCACACCGGCCGATATCCACCCGCTGGTCGCCAAACGCTGTATCACCGAACTGCGGAAGATGCAGACCAACGCCGCGTTGAACGACGCCGACCCACTCGAGATCTGGCAGCATCTGTCGTGATCGTCACGTCCGCCCCGAAGCAGACGAGCAGCCGGAGGTCCTGACGGCGATAGCACGAACTGCGTTCTCAGGGGAACCGCCCGGCCGACGACGACCGCACCGAGCCGTCGCTGTCCGCCGATGACCGCACAGGTGTGCTCTGTCGCGATCGATGGCCACCGAACGACCCCAATCGACGCCCACACCCGAGACAAACATCGAACGGACAGCACCGAAAGCGCAGCAATCGGGCCAACGAACCGCTCACGAACACGCGTCGGGACGCCCGTAGCCACGCCGACTCACAAACGACGGGAACAGCTCGTTCTCTCCGGTGTCCATCGTACTACTGACCGAGCACGGCGCGGTAGCCGTCCCGCGACCGCCGTCCCTGATACTGTCGGACGGACGTGCAGATCGGTCGCGGAAATCGACTACAATGGGTATCGTTTCGCCTCATGGATTCGATCAGTTCCATCCAGGGGGATGAAAAACAGCCATCGACATCGCGAACACGGCACAGCCTACCGACGCGACGAACGCATCGACCACAACACCCGCGGGACCCCGTCGCCACGGCCGGGTCAAAGCGTCAGGAAACAGCCGTCCTGCACAACGCGATCGGAACTCACACACAGGCGCCGGCCTGTCGGGAAAGGGCAGTACGGGACGGACTGACCGACGCCCGGACAGGTACGATCAGCACACTTCACGAGCATCGCATCACGGAGTCACACACCAACCAGCCGTGATCACCGGTCGACGATCACCGGATGGGAATCGTCACCGATCGACCGGCCCACGGACACCGACTCGCCTCGAGGGCAGAGCCACACGAAGAGACATCCCGCCCAACCGGTCGAAGCGTCACGACCGCCAACAGAACGGAGACTCGGCCGGCCACCGCAACGCCGGAGCGAGCCGCCGGCCGCCATCGATGAACGGAGCCGCCAAACGACGATCGATCGAAATCGTATCGGACCGATGATCGGACCCGGTCACAATCGAATCGACCGTCTGAAAGGGAATAATATCGCCGCTACCGACTGCTAAAGCAGTACATCGGCAATCACAATCGGCCAGCAGCTTCGCAGGATAAGGGTGAATGCAATGAAACGAAGTGAGTGTGCCCGGTGTACCAGCAGATGGCGGCTAATCGAGAGCCACGGAAACGGTATCGCACACGAGGATCGATCGCCGTATCGGTACGAGCATCGCGGTCACTGCTCGCTCCAACGGACCGAGTCATCGCGCCGAATCGTACCGCAAACAGAACGGGCGCTGCAGAATACGGACACCGGTCGACGACCAGTCAGTTGCTGTTCAGAGCTAACGCTAGCAAAAATTCGAGACAGCGACGGGATGCACTAATTGTGCACATGAGACGGCCCGTGTTTGGGGCCGCAAAATCGTGAGTGCCCCCGAGGTGGCAGTGATCGACGTGGACAGTACGATCGGATCGACGCGCATCAGTAGGACGTTGTTGAGCGGATGGTCTCCCCAATCGAAGAAGTGCAACAATCAGGCTGGAGCACAGTTCACAGAGCATGTTTCAGTACAGTGTTGACATCCTCCGCACGGCTAAAGCCGTGGGAGTCCTCGCACTGGTGGTCTTCGCCGGGCAGTAGCGCCCCACCCCACGAAGGCAACGTACGGGTTCGTGCGCGCTACTTTGGGACGATGAGCGTGTGATGTCTCCAACCAATCGTGGCTGTCCCACTCGATCGCACGGGCCGTGCCATCGGCCTTGGTGTCTCGGCGGGTCGCTTGAGGAACGTCTCGGATGCTACGAGGTCCGCGTGTCCCTCGAAGCCACACTCGCAGGTCAGTGTGTCCTTGTGCCGTGTGGTTCGGTCCATCGAACCGCACTGCGGGCATTCTGGCGAGGTCCACGCTTCGGAGCGGACTTCGACGGTGATACCGAACTCCTCGGCGGTCGTTGCGAGTCGGTTCAGGAACGCGCGAAACGCCCAGAAGTTGTGCGTCTTTGCGTTCACCCGCACCGACCACGACGCTTCGAGAATGCCCGTGAGCGCCCCGACGTACACCGTCGAAACGCCCTCGGCGTGAAAAGGCACTCCATCAAGTCGCGGCAGAGTGCGTCTTGCGCGTGGTCGCGCCGGGCAGTTCGCTTCCGGTACAGCCGCCGGATGCGCTCGCTGCTGTATCGCCCTTCGGGGAGTTTCGACTGCAATCGCGCGATTTCTCGCGTGGTCTCGCGGAAGCGGTCGAACTCGTTGCGTCCAGCGTACAGATACTGCTCGCCAGTCGTGGTGGTACAGGCGACGAGGTTGTTCGCGCCGATGTCCAAAGCAGTCGATTCGTCGGCTAACGATTCAACAGAGACCTTCTCACGCCTGTTCTGGACATGTCCAATTCTTTCGCAGACCACTCAAGTCGTGGGCTTCCGCTTGCTACGTGTCAAAAGGCAAAATCACCGGCGGTCGCCAGGAACAATGTGTACAGTGAGCGACGGAGCCATCCCGGACAACGAAATCGCCCACCGATCGTGGAGAGCGATCGTCTTCCCCCGCAAACCAGAGTGTCATAGAACGGTTGGCATGATTTTCACATCCCAATCGAGAGGCCCGCTACCGCTGGCTCTGATTGCGACAATACTGGCTGTTTCTCAGATACCGTTTCTTGGGCTCCTGGTGAGGTACGTGAAGTATTCTATGACAGGCTACCGCAAACTCCTGCCGTCGTCCGTTTTCAGTAAAGCAGTCCGTCGGCAGTGACATACCGGTACACCGGATGGCAAAAACGCGTCACGTCCACTCATTCCCTGACAAACGGTGTCTGAGAAACTGCCACCATGATCGCCATTCAACAGTGGCGATAGCAGCCGCACCATCGCTAGCCGACGATCACACCGACTGTCTGATGAACAGCCTGCGCCGTGGAACCGGGATCGTCGGACGGTTACAGCATCGATCGCGCATCCAAAGCCATCAGTCTGCAGGCGGCTGGATCCGGACCCCTCGCTGACACGCTCACAGGGACTCACAGGAACGGCGATCGGTGATCGCTCGGAATCGACAACCCACCCACCGGACAGCATATCCGCAGGAGTTTCACGATCAGTGATCAGTAATCGGCGATCGGCCAGCCGGGACGATCACTGTCGAACCGCCAGCGGTGGACCGCTTTCGATGGGTTCCTGCCGTCGATATGGCGCCCGATCACGGAGCGTCGGCCACGACAGCCGATCGTTTCCAACGAAACAACAGGCCATCCATCGGGTTGCTCGAGACGTGCCACGATAGCCACCCTTCCTCCGAAGGCGGCGCGATTCGTTTCGCATCGAAACCATCGTGTGTTCGGCATCGCCAGCAATCATTCGCCAAATGTGCCGGTGAGCGGTCACACAATGTGGAGCCGTCCGCCCTGCGCTCGGGATCTACCTTCCGTCGCTCCAGACTCGCCTGATCGTGGATCGGTTTTGGGTCCGCACATCCCGGGATCGCGTAACATAGCAGTGTCTCAAACCAATCGTTCGGTGAATTGCTCCACAGTTCGAGGAGATCGAGGTGTTTCTGAAAATGATGGTTCGAGATACCACGGAACGGCGTTTGGTCCGCGAAAATCCGTACCACCATCGGTTGCGTCGAACGGTGTCGTCGATCACACCGTCACCGATCGGCCGGTCCCGATTCAGCAGACGATGTCCAACCGAACTGGCCACCAGTACGTACTGTGTCAGCTACGATTGTTGATAGTCGTTTGCTGGCGAGACGGTTGACGTTCGGATCACAAAGAGATATACAACCGTATTCTCCAAAGAAAAGTATCGTTCGTGGGATGCACTCTATCGCCTGAGATTGGGCTAAAAGTGCTATAAATGAATTTTAGTCCGTGTATCCAGCTGTGGTTTATCTATAGACACAACTAGGTGAAGGGCAAGCATATCCGCGGAGTCTATACATTTCGAATGGGCATTTATATGATATATGGAGTTGAAATTATAATCTTATTTTTAATTGGTATCTTTGTTATTTAAGAGCAGCAATAGCAGATCCTCAGCCAATAGCCGAAACCATACCAACTGGTCAATTCGTGATATTCGTGTCCACGCGGAGCGGTTGATAATGAGTATGCCGTCGGAACCACTAGTAATAGCGGTCGTTCTCGGAACCTTCGGATTACTGTTCGTCCGTCGTATCGGACTGTATCCGCTGTCGCGGTCGATCACCGCCGCGGTCGGTGCAGTCGCCGTGATCCTCAGTGGGGCACTCTCGCCGTCGGCGGCACTCGCGAGTATCGACACCGGTACAATCTTGCTGTTGTTCGGGATGCTCGCGCACGTCGAAGCGCTAGCCCAAAGCGGATTTTACGACTGGGCAGCCACACAGCTCGTCAAACGGACGGGCACACCGCGACGACTCAGCCTCGGGGCGCTTGGGCTTGCGGCGGCGATGAGCACGGTGGCACTCAACGATGCAACAGTAATCCTGCTAACGCCAGTGCTGATTCAAGCCGTTCGCGACACGGACCTCGATCCGGTCCCACCGCTAGTAGCCGTCGTTCTCGGCGCGAACATCGGCAGTCTCGCAACACCGCTCGGGAACCCACAGAACGCGTATATCCTGAGCCACAGTCCGTTGACGACCGTCGGGTTCGTGCGCGTCCTCGGGCCCATCGCCGGCCTCGGGCTCGTGATCGCCGGGGTGATGCTGTTCCCGTTGACTGAGAGCCGTGCGTTCAGTATCGACCTCCCAGCCTCTGACCTCGATCGGGCGTGGGCACTCTCAAGCGCTGGCATACTGTTGTGCACGGTCGTGTTGCTCGCAGCACTCCCCGACGTGAACCCGGGGGTGATCGCAGCCTCGATGGGCGTGCTCCATATCGCATGGCTACAGCTGTTCCGACGGGTACCGGGCAACGAGATCCTGGGACGTATCGACTGGGACATCATCGTGTTGTTCGTCGGGATCTTCGTCCTCGTGGGCGGGCTTGAGGGGACGGTGCTGGTCCGCACGCTCGAAACGTTCACTGAGGGGTGGGCGCTCGCGGGAGCGACGTTCGTACTCTCGAATCTCGTGAGCAACGTGCCGGCGGTCGTTTTGCTATCGACAGCAATCACCGACCAGCAGGGCTGGTATCTACTCGCCGCAGTGAGTACGCTCGCCGGGAACGCGACACCGATCGCCAGTGCGGCAACGTTGCTCGTCCTCGATCAGAGCTCGCGAAACGGGATCGCGATCTCGGTTCGCCGACTCGTCCGTATCGGGCTGCCGGTTGCAGTGGTCACGAGCGTGACAGCGGTCATCGTGCTGCAGTATCTGCTGTGAACGATAGCACCAGCCCATCAAAGGAATCTAACTGCCACCAGATTGTCAGAGAGTATGCCGTTCCAGTCCCGTTCAGCGGTCCGAGCGTTCGGATGCGGACGCACTGTTGTACAGTGTATCGAACGCCTGCTCGCCGCGGATCAAATCATTCACCCCGTCGGTGAGTGTGACCTCGCCGAATACGGGAGCCCGATAATACGTGGAGTGGGCGAGGTCATGCACCGCGAACGTCGCGGGGATCTCGGTCGTCTGGACTGAATTGACGTGACATCCTCCAAAGGGCAGGAAATAGGCCACTAATCAGACTCTTTCGTCCACAGTTCGGAGTCCTCGAAATAGCGGTCCGTGATATCGACGACCCAGTTCGGGTCAAACGTCGTCTCGATCTGTTTCGCACGGCCGTTACTGCCCTTCGATTCGACCCACGTCTCGACGAGACCCATCAGTTCGAGATCAGCGATCGTCTCGCGGAGCGCGCGGGTCCCGAGTTGGTCATCGACGGGCAGAGAACTGGTGTAGGTCGCACGAACTTGCTCGGTCGTGACCGGTTGTATGATCTCGCCCGTGCGATCGGTCCAACTGGCGGCTCCAAGCAACACGAGAAAGTGATGCCCGGGCAATTCAAGGAGCTTCTCGACAGTCGATTCCTTGTCCGTCGTCTCGATGTTGCGTTCGAGACAGGCTTCGTTTACCTGGTCGAGGCCGATCTCGTTTGCCGTTTCGCCGGCCTGGCGAAAGAGAGTCAGCGCCTTGCGAGCATCGCTCCACCGGATCGCAGCCGTCTCGATACCGTGATTGACGGCATGATCGGAAATACCGCCATCACGGAAGGCCCGCTCAAGTCGTGGCTCGACGATTTGCTTCAATTTCGAGTAGTTATAGGGCGGGAAAAACACCTCCTCGTCACTCATTGCACTCTCGACGCGACTGTCAAATCGTAGATCGACATCGAGTACCTCGTTGCTCAACAGCCACGCCGAGAGCTTGATATCGCGTTTGAGCTTGCCCTCGCCGCGCAACAGCCGATAGAAGAAATCGTTCGGGTCGTAGTTCGAGTCGTGTTTGATATGATCGATCTCATCGAGAATCAACACTGTCCAGTCCGGGTACTCCGCAAGCGTCTCCCAGATCCCCTCGAAAACGCCGTCGAGCCCCTCGTAGGCTTTTTTCTTTGTGCCGGTGAGTTCGAAATGGATCTCGTTTGCAGCACTGAACAGCGAACGACTCTCCTTGAGATTGACGTACTCGACGGCCAGCCGGTCGGTACGCTCAGCGTATGCCGTACAGAGACGCCGGGTCGTCAGCGTCTTGCCCGTTCCCGGGGGCCCGTAAATCGAGACCGTCGTCGGGAGATACCCCTCCTCGATCCCAGTAAGCAGCGTCGCCAGTTCGCGTTCTTGATGATCGCGGGCGACGACGTCCTCGGGTTCGCCCAGTGGATCGAGTGCGCCTTTGTCCGTGAACACGCTGTCGTCGGGAGCGGTGTCGTCGAAGAGTGTGTCATATTTATCCATGATGTTCAAGCGAACGTTGTTGCATCCAGCAGAACTACGAGTGTGTCTGTGTGCTCGAACAGAATAAATCGTCCCCACTGCCGCAGAACCCACCGATAGGCAGAAAACTGACCTTTTTCCCGCTGACACCCGTAGCCCGCTCGTAGCACCGATGCAATCACCCGAAATACTCCTGCGACTAGCCGTCGGTGCAGTTCTCATACTGGCCAATGGCTTTTTCGTCGCCATCGAGTTCGCGCTCACCCGCGCTCGCCAGTATCCCGAATCGGAGTTCGTGGAACCGGGGGTCACCGGTCTCGAACGCGCCTGGGCGATGACCGAAGAGCTCGAGATCTATCTCACGGGCTGTCAGGTCGGGATCACCGCCGCCAGCATCTCGCTTGGGATCGTCGCCGAGCCGGCCCTCGCCGCGATCTTCGAGCCACTCTTTGGGGGCACCGTGCTCGCCACGATCGGGGCGGGCACACTGCTTGCGTTCGTGATCGTCAACCTCGTCCACGTCGTCTACGGCGAACAGACGCCGACCTATCTCGGGGTCGAACGCTCCAGACAGATCTGTCGGTATGGCGCGACGCCGCTGTACTGGTTCACCCGCGTGATCCGGCCGATTCTCGATCTCGGTGACGCGGTGGCAAAATGGACGCTGCAGCTGGGTGGCGTCGAGATGACCGGCGCATGGCTCGAGTCCGAAGCCGACGTGATCGAGGGCCGTGCAGACCTCCATCGCCATCTCGGCTCGGTGCTCGATGCGGGCGATCTCCCGTCCGAACGCTCCACCGAAGTGATGAACGCACTCGCCGTCACCGAACTGCCGGTGGGCAACATCATGGTGCCCCGCGATGAGATCGTTGCCCTCTCGACCGAAAACAGTCCCGCCGAGAACCTCGCCATCATCGAGGCCAACCCCCATCTCCGCTTTCCACTCGTCGGCGCGACCGACGGGGACGTGCGCGGCATCGTCTATCTCGCCGAACTCACGGCCGATTTCGCGGCCTTCGAAGACGGTCACCGCTCGATCGAGGACCTCGCCGCACCGCCGATGACGCTACCGGCCGACGAGGAGGTTAGCGACGCGATCGATCGGTTCCAGGACGAATCCCAGGAGCTCGCCCTCGTCGAAGACGACGGGGAGATCGTCGGCTTGCTCACCGCGACCGACGCCTTCGAGGAGGTGATGGGTGAACTCGAAGATCCCATCGACATCGACGGGCGCTCACAGGGCCACGGTAGCGCGGTCGACACGGCAGGTGAGTCGACGTGAACACCACCGAGATCACCCTCCGGCTGCTCGCGGGGTTCGTGTTGATCCTCACGAACGGCTTTTTCGTCACCGTCGAGTTCGCACTGACGCGTGCCCAACAGTACACCGAAGCCGAGTTCGTCGGGCCCGGGCTCGAACGTGCCTGGGCGATGACCCAGAACCTCGAGATCTATCTCACGGGCTGTCAGATCGGGATCACCGCCTCCTCGATCGCGGTGGGGATCGTCGCCGAGCCGGCCCTCGCCGCGCTCTTCGAGCCACTCTTTGGTACGGTGCTCGCGTCGGTCGGGGCGGGAGCGATCCTTGGCTTTCTCATCATCAACCTCCTGCATCTCACCCACGGCGAGCAGGCACCGACCTATCTCGGCGTCGAGCGCTCCAGACAGGTCTGTCGGTACGGCGCGACGCCGCTGTACTGGTTTACGTGGCTCATCTGGCCGCTGCTCCGTGTCGGTGATCTGTTCGCCAAATGGACGCTGCGGCTGTTCGGCGTCGAGATGACCGGTGCGTGGCTCGATTCGGGCGACGAGGACGTCGACAGTCGGGCCGATCTGTACAAACGGCTCGAAACGGTGCTCGAGGGCAGCGATATCGACGCCGAGCAACGCAGCGAGGTGATGGGCGCACTCGTCGCCGGCGACATGCCGGTCCAGGGGATCATGGTGCCCCGCGAGGAGATCGCCACCCTCTCGACGGAGAACACGCCCGCCGAGAACCTCGCCACCATCGAAACGGCGGCGTACGCACGCTATCCGCTCGTCGACGACACGCTCGAGGAGTTCCGGGGGGTCGTCTATCTCCCGGCCATCACGACACGGTTCAGTGAACTCATGGACGGCGAACTCGCCATCGAGGAGCTCGCCGCGCCGCCGATGACGCTGCCGGCCGACGAGGAGGTCAGCGACGCGATCGATCGGTTCCAGGACGAAAATCAGGAGCTCGCCCTCGTCGAAGACGACGGGGAGATCGTCGGCTTGCTCACCGCGACCGACGCCTTCGAGGAAGTGATGGGCGAGCTCGAAGATCCCACTGACGTGGCAGGTGCACACGCCGCCGGAAGCGGGTGAACTGAACGGCGAGACGATATGCAGGCGATCGCGACGAGCGTCGCGATCCAACCCACGACCTTTGTCAGTCGTACATCGTCGACGGATCGTCCGGGAAGTCGAGCTGCTGGTTTTCCATCGAACGCATCTGCCAGTGTTGGACCCGCGTCTGATACAGCTGCATCGCCATCTCGTCGACCGCGTCGCTTTCGTAGTCGCGGGCGATCTCCTGTGCGTCCTCGAGACTCATCTTCATCAGCTTCTTGTAAAAATCTCTCATGGGAATGTCGCCGCAATAGTGGCTCTATCGATCACACGTCCCCGACCGATGAATACGTGTCGTTATCGTCGGGACCACAGTCGGAAAGCGATCCATGGCCACCACGGCGGGCTCCGGGCGGCCGATTCCACTTTCACTCCTCATGGCTCAGTTCTTTAGTGGTGACGAGCGAGGAGGGTATATGAACGAACTACTCTTCCTCGCCGGACTCGCGGCGGGCATCGCGATCGGCGTGCCGGCACTGGCGCGGCTGTGGCGGGTCGATCTCCGCGGTGCCTTCAGGTGGGTGTAACGCTCGCCACGCTCGCGAGAACGAACGCGTCGCTATCGCTCGCTCACTCGTTCGACTGCTCGACCCACTCACCGGGGGCGACGGTCGCCCAGAGTTCGCCGTCCTGGTAGATCTTCAGCGTTGCCGAGCCCTGGTTGTCGACGGTCGAAAGGTCACCGTTCGTCGAGTACGAATCGACGCCGCCATCGCCGACGAACCCGTATGCACCCATCGCCACACCCGTGTAATCGGGGTTGTCGGCCGTGGTGCCGGGGTTGGCCTTGGCCTCGTAGTAGAACCGCTCCGTGCCGGCAGCCCCCGCCGAGAGGCTGTACTCGGATTGGCCATCACCGACCGCCTCGACTCTGATGAGATGCTCGCCCTCCGGTGGCGCGTCGGGGTCGACACGCTCGTCGCCCCCTGCACCTGGTTCGACGGTCTTGTACAGCTCGCCATCGAGATAGACCTTCAGCGTCACGTCGCCATCGTTGACGAAATTAAGCGAGGGATTGCCGATGACGGTCGGGCGGTACTGGTAGCTGTCGACCCCACCATCGCCGACGAACCCCTCCGCGTAGTACGGATCGTCGAGGACCACGCGGTCTTCGTACTCGACCGACGCCTCGGTGTCGGCTTCACTGCCCAGTTCGATACCGGGGCCACTGCCGGCGTACATCCGGTAGTAGGATTCGCCCGAACCGGCCGCGACGATCGTCACGTTACGCCAGTTCTCGCCTGACGACTCCGATTCCGTCGGTGTCGCGGTTGGCGTCGCCGTGGGCGTGGGGGTTGGAGTTGCCGTTTCGGTTGGCGTCGGTGTCGCGGTTTCGGTCGGCGTCGGGGTTGCTGTTTCAGTCGGCGTTGGAGTTGCCGTCTCGGTTGGTGTCGGCGTCTCGGTTGGTGTCGCCGTAGGCGTCGGCGTTGGGGTCGCCGTTGGCGTTGGCGTCGGTGTCGGGGTTGAGGTGGCTGTCGGCGTCGGGGTGGCCGTCGCGGTCTCGGTCGTCGTTGTCGCTGCTGAGGCGGTCGGTGACGTCGTTGCGTTAGTAATGGTCGTGGTCGCCGTAGCCGCCGTCGTCGTGGTGTCCGTCGGCGTGGCCGTGTCGTTCATCGTCGAGACTGTGGTCGTGGATTCGCCCGGTCCTTGCGAGAGGAAACTACAGCCGGCCAGTAGCATCGAAACGACCACCAGGCCGACGAGCAGGGAGCGATAGTGCATGTGTAAATCGGGCTTCGATGTAGGGGGATGAATGCTTTGTCCCTGAAGCGGTATGATCGAGCGGGGGTTGCGAACGGATCGGTCAACTCTCAGGGGGAGCGAGCGACACAGGAGGGCGAACGGGCGACGCGCTACTGACTCGCCGTGCCGCCGAGACCGGGGATCGCGACCCGCCGCTCGACGCCGGCCATCAGCTTCGACGCCGAGATCACGAGCCCGAGATACAGCACGGCGACCAGCGCGAAGATCCCGGTGTACGCGAAGTTGTCGGCAGCGATCGAGCGGGCGACGTTGAACAGTTCGGGGACGGTGATGAACGCCGCCAGCGAGGAGTATTTGATGAGATAGACCAGCTCGTTCGACCAGCCGGGGATGGCAAATCGCAGCGCCTGTGGCAAGACGACGTGGCGGATGCCCTGGCGCTGTGAGAGCCCGATCGCACGGGCCGCGGTCAGCTGTTCGCGATCGACCGACAGCAGCGCCGACCGGATGTATTCGGCCTGATAGGCGACGCTGTTGATCGTAAAGCCGATGATCGCGACGTAGACCACCGCCGAGGGCAAAAAGCCGTCGTCGGGGAGACCGCGAAACAGCGTCGAGAGGTTCAGCGCATAGTAGAGCACGAACAGCTGGGCGAGCAGCGGCGTCCCGCGGATGAGCTCGGTGAACGCGAGCGAGACGGTGCTCGAATAGGTGCCGTAGACGCGCGCGACGCTGACCGGCACCGCGAACACGAACCCGAGCACGATGCTCACGACGGTCAACACGACGGTCAGCCACGCGGCGTCGGCGAGCTGTGGGAGATACTCCACCGCGAACGCGAGCGAATCGGAGATCGGGGCGACCGCTGCGGGATCGAGAAACGACTCACCCGGCGGGACGCCGACGCCGGCCGGGAGGAACCAGTTGTTCAGCCAGCGGGCGAGAAGCCAGCCCCAGAACAGTACACCGCCGGCGATCGTGAGCCAGCGGCCGAGCGAACCCGAGACGACCCTGCCGGTGTCGGCGGTCGTCCGCGTGGCCCCGGTCTCGCTCATGGCTCACCCGAGACCGTGCTGACGCGATCGAGGAACTCGGCGGTGCGTTCGTTTTCGGGGTTCTCGAACAGCTGTGCGGGCGGGCCGCGTTCGGCGATCGATCCCGCATCGAGAAAGAGGGCGTCGGTCGCGGCCTCGCGGGCGAACCCCTTCTCGTGGGTGACGACGAGCATCGTCATCCCGCCGGCGGCGAGATCGGCCATCACGGCCGTGACCTCGCCGACGAGTTCGGGATCGAGCGCGCTCGTCGGTTCGTCGAAGAGGAGCAGTTCGGGCTCCATCGCGAGCGCGCGGGCGATCCCGACGCGCTGTTTCTGCCCGCCCGAGAGCTCGCCCGGATAGGAGTCGAGCTGATCGCCGAGCCCGACGCGTTCGAGCTGTTCGGTCGCCGCCTCGCGGGCATCGTCCGTCGAGAACCCGCGCACCTCTCGCAGCCCCAGCGTGACGTTTTTCAGCGCCGTGAGATGGGTGAAGAGGTTGATGTCCTGAAACACCATCCCGACGTCTCGCCGGAGCGCGTCGACGTCGATGCCGGGATCGGTCACGCGGTGATCGCCGAGCCTGATCTCGCCGCTGTCGACCTCGGTGAGACGGTTGACACAGCGCAACAGCGTGGATTTCCCGCTGCCGCTCGGCCCCATCATGACCGTGACGTCGCCACGGTCCATCGTGAAGCTCACGTCGTTCAGGACGCGCTCGTCGCCGTAGCGTTTCGAGACCGATTCGACTGTCAACAGGGGGTCGTAGTCACTCATGGATGCTCTGATGAAGCGATCGCGACGATTGATCGAGCTGCAAGGTCACGTCGACTCACCGGGGATCGCGTAGTAGTCGTTGAGATATTCGAGGGCGCGATTCGTTCCGAAGGTCATGACGAAGTAGACGGCGCTGATGAGGAGGATGACCTCCGTCACCGCGGTCGTCCGCTGGACGAACAGATCCTGACTCCGGGTGAACAGTTCGGCGAGGCCGATCGCGATCGCGACGCTCGTGTCCTTCAGCACGATCGTGAACTCGTTTTGGAACCCGGGCACCGACCGCCGGAGCGCCTGTGGGACGATCACGTGGCGGATCGCGCCGAGTTTCGAGAGCCCGACGGCGCGTGCGGCCTCCATCTGACCCTCGTCGACGCTCTGGAGCGTTCCCCGGAACAGCTGTGACTGGTAGGCGGCGCTTCGCAGCCCGAGCCCGACGACCGCGGCGACGAACGCGCCGCCGACGGGCAGCACTCGCTGGATCGGGAACCAGTCGGTGATCGGGACGACGAAATACGCGAAGATCAAGATTACCACGATCGGCGTCCCGCGAAACACCGTGCCGACGGCCTCGACGGCGAGTGACGCATAGCGGCCGCCGTACACCTCGATCGCGCCCGCCGGAAAGCCCGCCACCAGCCCGACCAGCAGGCTCGCGATCGTGAGGGCGATCGTCAACACCAGTCCGCCGGCGAGATAGCCAGCGTTCTCACAGACGAACGCCACGTCCGGCGGGAGGCTCCCACAGGTGTCGCTGCCGAGCTGTGCGATCGTCCGTATCGAGAGCTCGAGACTGCCGACCGCGACAGCGCCGACGACACCGGTTCCGGGGAGCATCTCAGCTGGAGGACGTCGTGGATCCGTTGCTCGTGGCCCCGACGCTTGCATTGCCGCCGGTTCCGTTGCCGGCGCTCGCGTTGCCGCCCGAGCCGCCACCGGCGAACCACTCGTCACGGATCTCCTCGTACTTGCTGCCGTTTCTGACCTGTTTGAGCCCGTCGTTCAGCGCCTTCGTGAGGTCGTCGGCGTCGGTCCGCACGCCGAAGCCGTATTTCTCGCCGGTTTCGTAGGTCGCCGCGATCGTTACCGCTCGTCGGTCGACGAACGTACGGGCGACCGGGGTGTCGAGCACCACGGCGTCGAGGTTGCGGTTGACCAGATCCTCGACCGCGAGCACGTAGTTGCCGTAGGTGTTGAACTTCGACTGGGCGATCTTCCCCGGTTTGACGAGCTGTTTCTCGACGACGCTCGCACCCGTCGTCCCCTCCTGCACGCCGACGGTCCGTCCCGCGAGCCCAGCAAATTCCGACGGTGGCGAGCTGGCTCCTTTCCGAACGAGCACTGCCTGATCGGCGCTGTAGTAGGGGTTCGTGAAGTCGATCGACTCGTCGCGTTTTTCGTTGATCGTCATCGCGGCCGCGATGACGTCGATCTTGTCGTTTTTGAGCGCCGGAGTGAGCGAGCTGAACTCGAAGTCCTTCCAGCTTTCGAGCTCGTAATCGGTGTTCGAGACCACCGCCGAGAGGAGATCGATATCGAAGCCGACGATCTCGCCGCCCTGTTTCGTCTCGAACGGAGGGAATCCGGGAGCGGTCCCCGGAACGATCGTCATGGAACCGGAGCCACCGCCACCGAGCCCGCCGACACAGCCAGCAGTGCTGGCGACCGCAGTGACGGCACCGAGCCGCTTCAGATACGTTCGCCGTGAGGTCCGGCGACCGGTCTCGTGCATATCACTCCTTATCAGAAGGCTTCATTAGGGTTTCGTTGGCTCGAGCGATAGCCGTCCGAGGACACGGTCGGACGCACAATAGCCGATCTCCAGAGTGACGCGACGACCCTACCGCGACGAGACGTTCACCCACAGATGCGTCTCCCGATAGGCGTTCTCGGTAGTCGGGCTCTCCGGCGGCGAGCCGCGATAGAGCAGATAAGTGAGCCGGAGGCGATCGCCGGTCATTGTCGGCGTCACGTCGTGGGTCCAGTTGGCCGATCCGTTCGCGGGGATCGACCGGCTGAACCGGTCCAACTCCCGGCGCTCGCGAACGGTCGTCGAGTTGTTCTGTACCGAAACGCGCTGGAGTTGGGCGACGACCGAGTAGTCGACCTGCTCGTGTTCGTGGTTGCCGATCCCGACGGTGAGCGGCTGGCTCTCCCCGACGGTGAAGTTCTGTGGGTAGTCGTCGGCGACGAGCGCGCCGGATTCGTTCTCGGTGAGCAGGTAGAACTCGCTGAAGCTCTCACCGGATTTGGGCACTAGAACGGCGTAGCCGACGCTGCTGACCGCGAGCAGCAGGCTCACGACCAACACGACGTTCAACACGGCATCGAGGCGCGTCTCGGGATCGAACAGTTCCGCCCGTGCCGACCCTATCCAGGAACGGTACGGAACGCGGAATCGGTCGTTGTCGGGGAGCGCCTGGCGACGCAGCGCGGCAACCACAGTGGCAGCCAGCGTGAACCCGCCGATCGAGAGCACGATCGGGACGAGCCGGATGCCGAAGGGCGTGAAGTTCAACAGAAGCCCGATCAGCGGCGTGATCGCGATGCTGAGCCCAAAGGATAGCGCCACCCGCTCGATGCCGTCGATGCTGCCCGCACGGCGGGGATCGACACGCTCTGACAGTCCGGAACGGTCGTCGGCGGCCTCCTGAACGGACTCGTCGAGGGTCGCTGCCGAGCGCTCGCTCTCCTCGCCGTCGGTCGCCGCTGTGTCCTCGACACGGGGACCGCGTTCGGGAAACAGCGCGGCGATGAACGCGTAGCCGGGCGCGAACAGCGCGAAGACGAGCCCGAGCACGACCCGGAGCGGCGTCTCGCTGACGACCGGCGCGAGCGTGGCGACCCCCGT
Organism: Halococcus thailandensis JCM 13552; assembly: GCF_000336715.1. GTDB lineage: Archaea > Halobacteriota > Halobacteria > Halobacteriales > Halococcaceae > Halococcus > Halococcus thailandensis. The sequence goes on along the minus strand of NZ_AOMF01000158.1, from coordinate 39,172 downwards.
CGCGAGTACGAGCAGAACGATCGCCGTGAGATCGGCGGGGAACCGACGGAGGGGGCGCGGCAGCAGTAACCGAAGCGTCCCGTCAGACATACGCCCGGATTTCACCAAGGCTACCTAAAGGACTTGCTTTCGTCGTCCGCTCGTCCGAACGGCGATCGCTGCGACGGCAAGCAACTGCGCGGAGCTCCCGCAGCTATCTCAACGGGCCGGGTGCGTTCTCGGATGTGATGGGTGTCCCCGTCACCAACGAGTTCGCGGACCCGTTTCACTCGGTTCAGAACGGGTAATCGCGCGGGTTGTGCTGAACAGAGATCCATTTCGGTTGGGTGAACTCATCGAGGATGTATTCGCCGTTGAACCGACCGATTCCCGAGCCTTTGTAGCCGCCGAACGGAACGTGTGGTTCGTCGTTCACCGACTGATCGTTGACGTGAACCATTCCTGCTTCGATGTGGTCGGCAACTCGTTCGGCATGGGCTACGTCGCCGTATACCGACGACGAGAGACCGAACTCCGTATCGTTCGCCAGTTCGATCGCTTCCTCGTCATCCTCAAACGGAATCACGGGTGCGATGGGTCCGAAGTGTTCGTTACAGGCAGCGGCCATTTCGTTCGTTGCATCCGAAAGCACCGTCGGAAGGACGAAGAGACCGTTTGAATCGCCGAGCGAACTGTCATCACTGAGTTCGCCGGCCGAAACAGTCTGCCCGTCGATATCAGCGGCTGAGACGGCCGCACCACCGGTTTCGAGCGTCGCCCCTGCATCGACCGTCTCCTCGACATACTCGAGCATCTGGTCGCGCTGGCTCTCATTGATGATCGGGCCGATGACCGTCTCTTCGGTCGCAGGGTCGCCAACGGGGAGCGATTTCGCCTTCTCAGTGAGTCGTTCGACGTATTCGTCGTAGAGCGATTCGTGGACGAGATGGCGATTGATGGAGATACAGATCTGGCCCTGATGGAGGAAGGTGCCGAACGCGCCGGCATCGACCGCGTCGTCCACGGCAGCGTCGTCCAAAACGACGTGTGGGCCGTTTCCACCCAGCTCCATCGCCGGATACGCCTGATGTTCGACCGCGTTCTTCGCGACGTCCTCCCCAACGCTGGTCGATCCGGTGAAGGCGATGGCTGACGATGCCGGATGATTCGACATCCGGTCGCCGATCTCCGATCCGCTCCCAGTGACGACATTGAGAAGTCCATCGGGCAACCCAGCAGCTTCGAAGATTCGCGCGATGAGGAGGCCGCCAGTGATCGGCGTATCCGACGCGGGCTTGAGCACGACCGAGTTGCCGGTTGCAAGCGCCGGGGCAACCGCTCGAATCGAGAGATGGAGCGGGAAGTTCCACGGCGAGATGACGCCGACCACGCCGACGGGTTCGCGTTTGACGAGGTTCTCCTTGCCCTCGATGTTCGATGCGCGATGATCGCCCGAAATCCGTGTCGGGAAGCTCGCGGCTTCCTGAGTGATGCCGGCTGCGCTTTGGAACTCGATGTTACCCTTTATCTTGCTGGATCCGGATTCGACGGCCAGCAGTTCGAGAACGTCATCACGATGTTCGCGGAGGAGCGACACGGCCTGCGAGACGACTTCGGCACGCTCGGCTGGCGACCGCGCTGCCCACGCCGGCTGTGCAGCCGTGGCAGCCTCGTAGGCTTCGTTGATGTCCTCTTCGGTCCCGCGTGGAACTTCCGCGAACGCGGTTTCGGTCGCCGGATTCTCTACTGCAATCGTGTCGCGGTCGTTGGCCGTCCACTCGCCATCGATGTAGAGTCGGTTCCAGTCCGCCTCGACCGAGATGTCCGGCTGCTCGGATTCAACTGTTTGTGACACACACGATGGTACGTTCTAAGCGGATAAGGACCGCCGGGAAGCGGAAATTCATCGTCGCTATCGGGGATTGAGTGTGCGGCGCGTTCTCGTATTTGATCGACTCCTGGGGCTTGTCGGTGATCAGCTTATGAATACGCTGAAAGGTCTTCTCGCCCTACAGAAGTTGTATTCATCGAGGAACTCCCATACAGTCACAACGTAGTTAGACGAAATTCCAGCCGTTCCATATCGCAGGCGGTCGCCGATTCGCCGAACGTCGCCGATTCGCCGGAAGCTCACGACGGCGATGGGGTAGGTTCAACTACCTGGCCGATCGTCCTCGTGGCATGCAGGTCACGCGCCGCTACTGGGCGATCGCCGGGACGGGGCTGTTGCTCGCCGTCCTCGCGGTCGCGTTCGCCCGCCCGTCCCTGTTGGTCGGTGCGGCGAGCATCGGCGCGTGGCTGCTCGGTCGCCAGTATCTGTTCGTCCGAGCGCTCTCGGCAACGACCGACACGATGACGGTCGAGCAGTTCCCCGCCCAGGAACGAGTGGTCGCGGGCACCGAGACACCGGTCACGCTCGCGGCGTCGCTCGCCCGGCCCGCCCCACTGGCGATCGACATCGAGATCGGGCTGCCGGTCAGCGCGACGGGGACGGACGCCGAGGGGCGCACGCTCGCCATCGCACCCGGCGACGAGCGGGCCGACACGACGGTGACGGCCACCTGGGCGGTCGCCGGCTCCTACGACCTGCCTCAGCCGACGCTCACGCTCGAAGACGCCGACGGGCTGTTCGTCGAGCAGCTATCGCGCGGGCCGACGCCGTCGATCGTCGTCGAACCGGAGGGGCCGCGGAACATCCACGTCGGCGAGGGTGGCGAACAGCTCATGGCGGCGTACGGGCGACGGCAGAGCGGCCGTCAGGACGCCGGGCTCGATCCGGGCGAGCTCCGCGAGTACGTTCCCGGCGACACGGCCGATCGCATCGACTGGAACACGACCGCGCGGCTGAACGAGCCGTACGTCCGCGAGTACGAGGTCGAAACCAACCGGACGACGGCGTTTCTCGTCGATCACCGCGCGACGATGGGCGACGGGCCATCCGGCGAGACGAAACTCGACTACGCGCGGGAGGTCGCGCTGACGTTCGTCGACAGCGTCGCCGGGTTCGACGAGCCGCTCGGCTACTACGCCGTCGGCGACGGCGGCATCACCGATCGCCGTCCACCGACTGCCGGCCGCTACGACGACGTCAAACGCCGACTCCGTACGCTCGATCCGACCGCCGGGAGTGCCGACGACCGCGACGGGCCCACCACGCTGCGCCACACCGCCCGCGGGCTCACCGGTCGAAGCGACTTCGAGCAAACGCTCGCGCCGTATCTCGAATCGACGGCGACGTACGTCGAGCGTATCGCTGGCGACCCACTGTTCGAGACCGCACGGACGAGCCGTTCCGAACTCTCCGGGACGATCTGGACGGTGATCTTCACCGACGACAGCAACCGTGCCGAGCTGCGCGAGACGGTCAAACTCGCCCGGCGCGGCGACGGACACGTACTCGTCTTCCTCACGCCGACGGCGCTGTTCGAGCCGGGCGGACTCGCCGATCTCGAGGACGCCTACGAGCGCTACCGACGGTTCGAGTCGTTCCGGCGCGATCTCGCCCGACTCAGGCGCGTCTCCGCGTTCGAGGTCGGCCCGCGTGACCGTCTCGATGCCGTGCTCGCGAGCGGGAGTCAGCGTAGTCGACCGGCGAACGCGCAGTGAACCATCCCGGGACCAGAGTGTCCGGTGAGTGTGAACCTCGAAATCGACAGGCGACAGCTACGGAGGGTTCGTCCCCGCGTTGAGAGGGGATAGCGAGTCAGCGTGGTATGCCACTCGCCAGAGCATGAGGACTGCACGAGTGACGAGTAGTTCCGGCGACTGGGTGATACAGGAATCCTTGACGGTGTTCGGGTCGGAGGATGCATCCGGTGGCGGGTGATAGTGTTCGAATCCGTTCACACGAACGTAGTCGCCGCCGTGAGGGTGGTTGCCCCAGCGAAGATCCACCTTCTCTGGATCCGTGTAGTGGAACTTGTAGTCATCACGCGTCCTCCACTGGACGTCGAGTCGTGCGGTCTCGGCTCCACAGAGACCGTCATCGAAGCTGACTTCGAGCGTATTCGGATCGAGAAAGTCGTCTAACTGCGCGGTCGCGAGTGGCTCCTCGGCATTGAACACGTCACGAATGGCGATCAGGGCAGGCCGGTCGGTCGGCCCTCTGAGCGAATGCGATTCGCCAGCTCGCTTGGTTCCTTTCATTACTGGACAGGGACGCTCCCGTCAGGCGAGCGTGATCCCTCTTCGACGAAGCGTTCGGCGTTGGCAATCGAGAGCGCGGCGTTGGCGAACGCGAGATTTCGGCGGGTCGTCTGCCACTTCCGGATCGCGTCGGCATCGAGGTCCTCGTGGTCCGATGCAGCCTCGGAGAGTGCCCGGTTCGTCCGGTCGACCACCAACTCCTCGGGTGATTCGACGCCGTATTCCGCCTGAAAGTCGCTGATGCGCTCGCGCATCTCCAAAACACGCCCCCGCAGTTCGTCGGTCGAGACGTTGGCAAGGATATCCGCTGCCTGCTCGACCACGAGCGATTCCGGTGATCGCCGATAGTACACCCCGCCGCTCTCGCCGGTATCCGTGGCGACGAACCCTTCGTCGGCGAGGGCGTTGAGGTGCTTTCGTGCGGTCTTCGGCGACGTTCGTGCATCCCCCGCTACAGTATCGGCGGAAAGCGGGGTATATACACGACTGATGACCTCACGGACACGCTCGTAAGGAGTGGTTTCGGCTTCCCAGTTCTCCCCGACCGCCTCGTTGATATCGGTGAACTCCCCGGGGCCAGCGGGATCAACCATATGCTGTCGTCGTCTCAGAGGAATATAGGACTTTGGGGAATCCCTATATTGCCGAAGTATGGTTGATCATGTTCAAATCCGATAAAATTGGTTTCACGAACTCTTCGATGGTTCCGGAAGACCTCGTTTGTAGAGCCCTCAAAACGAGTGGCAGGTGGGCGAGCGAGATCGCCACAGCGACGCGGGGAGACCTGCGCGTTTTTAGTGATGGGCACACATCGGAAGCGTATGGCGACCCGTCGACGGCAACGGTTCATCTACGCGCAGACGGCCTGGATGCTCGCGGCCGTCGTCGGGTTATCACTGCTCGGGGCGCTCTCGCTGGAGCTGTTCTTCGTCGTCTCGCTCATCGGCTTCCTGATCGTCGTCGAGCTCACAGCGCCGTTCTCGGTGACGCCCGAGTGGCGCTCGCGACTGCGATGGATCGTGCTCGTCGGACTGGCCGGCTTCGCCTATATCGTCGTCCGCCGGGTGCTCGCGATCCTGCCGGAGGGTGTTCTCTGATGGGGCTGCGAGACCGTCTCGACGTCGGCTATCCACAGCTCGTGCTCGTGGCACTCACCGTCGTCACGGTCGTCGGGCTCGTGCTCGCGGCGAGCACGTCGAGCGTCGCGTTCGGTTCGTACAACGACGCGTGGGACGGGGCCTCCGAACTCCGCGAGCAAGCACAGGCGGCGGGTGCCGACAGCGAGATCGTTCGAGATACGGACCGATACGCGAATGCCTCCGCGAAGGGAACGGTGGCGGTCGTCCTCTCGCCCGAAAGTGGCTACGGACCGCGTGAGACCGATCGGCTCCGGACGTTCGTCCGCAACGGCGGCACACTGTTGGTGGCCGAGGACTTCGGTCAGCACGCGAACCCCCTCCTGGAGGCGGTCGGCGCGCAAGCGCGCGTGAGCGGCCAATTGTTGCGCGACGAGCAGTACAACTATCAGTCGACGGCGCTGCCGATCGCCCGTAACGTCTCGAACGCGTCGCTGTTGACCGGCGTCGACGGACTCACACTCAATCACGGCTCGCCCGTCAGTCCGAACGGCGCGACGGTGCTCGCGAGCACGTCGGACGTGGCATACGTCGACAGCGATCGCGACGGCGAACTCGGCGACGGCGAGGAAATCGGTACGAAACCGGTCGCGACGAGCGAGGCGGTCGGCGACGGACGCGTGCTCGTCGTCGGCGATCCGAGCCTGTTCATCAACGCGATGGTCGAGCGCTCGGGCAATCAGGCGTTCGTCCGGTCGGTGTTCGGCGCTCACGAGCGCGTGCTGCTGGACTATTCGCATGCGGGCGGCCTGCCACCGCTGTCGGTCGCGCTGTTGGTCGTCAGGGACGCCCCGCTGCTCCAGATCCTGGTCGGAGCGCTCGGGATCGGTGCCATCGCGCTGTTCGTGCGCCGCCCGAGCATCGTCGGGCGGCTCACCGATCGCGTCGGCCGCGCCGAGGAATCGTCACTGACCGCACGGCCCGAGGCGCTGGCGGCGTTCGTGCGTGAGCGCCATCCCGACTGGGACGACGAGCGGACCGAGCGCGTCATACAAGGGATTATGGCCCGTCGGGATGAGTAACGGACGATGACTGCCCCCGAGGAGCTCTACGAGACGCTGAGCGCGGAGATCGACGCGGTGCTCATCGGCAAGGAGGAGCTGGTCGAGGGGCTGACGATCGCCGCGTTGACCCGGGGCCACGTGCTGCTCGAAGGCGTCCCCGGTGTGGCGAAGACGACGCTCGCACGGCTGTTCGCCCGCGCGAGCGGGCTCGAACACACCCGCGTCCAGATGACCCCCGACGTGCTGCCCGCGGACGTCACCGGCACGCACGTCTACCGCGAGCCGACCGGCGAGTTCGAGCTCCAGCGCGGACCGGTGTTCGCGAACCTCGTGATCGCCGACGAGATCAATCGGGCGACGCCGAAAACTCAGAGCGCGCTGCTGGAGGCGATGCAGGAACGACAGGTCACGATCGGCGGCGAGACGCTCTCGCTGCCGGAGCCGTTCATGCTCGTCGCGACCCAGAACCCCATCGAGATGGAAGGCACCTTCGAGCTGCCGGAGGCCCAGCGTGACCGCTTCCAGCTCAAGCTCACGGCCGACCTGCCCGACCGCGACGAAGGCCGGCGACTGCTCGATCGCTTCGACGACGATCCCGATCTCGATCCCGGGGCGATCGAGCGGGTTGCCACCGCCGACGAACTGCTCGACGCACGCGCGGCCGTCACCGAGGTGTACGTCGACGATTCCGTAAAGGAGTACGTGCTCGATATCGTGGCCGCGACCCGTGAGAACCCGAACGTCGAGTACGGCGCGTCGCCGCGGGCCACACTTGCCTTCCTCGACGCGGCGAAAGCCCGTGCAGCCATCCACGGTCGCGACTACGTCATCCCCGACGACGTGAAGGCGCTGCTCGAACCGGTGCTCGTCCACCGCCTGGTGTTGAGCACCGATGCATCACTCGGCGATGTCTCGACCACGGACGTGCTGGCGGAGATCGAGAGCGGCGTCGAGCCGCCGGGCGGCGATCAGACCCCGGCGACGCAAACGGCGGTCCACGACGGTGGCTCACCCGACGACCGTTAAGCGTCGTCCCACGAACACGTCACGAGGAAGTCGGCACGGTCGCCGTCGGCCGCCGTCGTTTCGACGGCCACCGCACGATCCAACCCGGCCGCGAACCCGACGCCGAGAAACGAGGCCACGGGATGGTCGATCCGGTCGATCGCGCCGTAGGCGCTGCCGTCGATGGCGACGGTGATCTGGCCCTCGTCGTAGTCGGGCGTCGCGCTCCGTGCCAACTCGAACTGCTCGACGAGCCCGTCGGCGAGCTGTGCGGCGAGCGCGTCCGGTTCGTCGGCGAGCGAACCCGACAGCGTGCGGTGGAACTCGGCGAACAGCGGGCCGCCGCTCGGATGGAGGGCAACGCCACGCTCGGCCTCGTCGTCGGCGACGACGAACACCGAATCGAGCGCCGACGGCGAAGGGAGATCGTACTCCGACTGCTGGGGGACGAACAGCCGGATCGAGACGCCGTTCGGCGTGTCGGGCCCGGGGAGATAGAGCCGCTCGTCCTGGAGTCCGAGTTCGGCCACGAGCGCCGCCTCGGTCGCCGCGAGCGAGCCGTAGATCCCCTCCCCGACCGACGCCGAGATGAACTGTTCGGGGGTGAGATAGCGGGTCAGCGCGGCCGCGAACAGGCCGGTGCCGCCGAGCGCGAAGAGCACGGTTCGAGAGTCGGGCAGAGCCACACCGCCGAGCGTCGCGAGCAGGCCGACTGCAGCCAGCGCGAGCGCCGTCCGTCGGTACTGCGTCCGGCGCGCTCGGGCGTACTCCTCGCGGAGACGCTGGTTTTCCTCCCGAAGCACGTCGATCTGCGCGGCGAGTTCGGAGCTTTCGGTCGATCGCTCGTCTCCCAATTGGAGTGGTTCCGCGTCGGTCGCCCCCTCGTCCGCGTCGGTGGCTCGGTCCCGTGATTCGCTCTCGCTCATGTGGGTTCCACCAACCCCAGCGTCACGCGTTCGTAGCGGTGGATCCCGTAGGCGAGGAAGGCGGTGGCGACGACGAGCGCGCCCGCGGCGAGCCAGACCGCCTGACTCGATCGGAGGGTGAGCCAGCCGATCGCCCCGATGGCGAGTCCGGCCAGCAGCGACGCGACGAGCAGCCGTCCCGGATCGTGATGGTCGACGGCAGGGCTGCAAAGCACTCCGAGCAGCCCGATCTCGGCGATCACGAGAATCGCGAGCGTGCCGCCGGGCGGAACGAGCGCGACGAGGACGACCTGCCCGAGCGCGAAGGCCGCCGTCGTCGAGGCGAAAAGAAGGGTGCCGCCGACGGCGACGATCACGAGAACCGCCAGCGGGCCGACCGCCACGCCGACCGCGAGCGTCGCAACGAGCGTGCCGAACACGGCAAGCGCTCTGGAAAGGCGGGAGGCGGGCGCAGCGTTCGGTTCGTCGGTAGAGACACTCATGATGAAATCGAGGACGCCATCGGGACTAGAAACCGCCGTTCATAGGGAGGAGTCGCCACAGGACGGTTTATCTTTTATCCTTCATCGCGCTGTCGAAACGGACCCTCCTCGATGTCGCTTCGGTGTTCGTCCGTTCGTGTCGGCGATGCTCGCTCGAGGAATCGTTGGAGGCGGTCGAAGGGAGCGATGCACACGGCCGTGCGGGCTTCGAAGCGCTTTTCTCGCGGCCGGCGAAGGAACGGGTATGGAACGGGAGACGTTCGTCGAAGCCGCGGTCTCCATCGCAGCCGTCGTGCTGTTTCTCGTCGCTATCGTGGCCGTAGGTCTCCTCTATCCGAACCTCTCCGGTGTGGGACCGCTCGCGCTCATCGGCTCGATCGTCTTCTTCGTCGTCGTGATGAGCGCGGCGGGCTACTGGCTCGCCGGTCAGTAATCAGGCGTCAGCATCGGCTTCGTTCTCGCCCTCGTCGTCGCGCCAGTCGGTGAGTTCCTCGTCGGCGTCGTCGAGCGCCTGTTCGTAGTACGCCATCGGGTGCGAGATCGTCTCGCAGCGATCGTCCATGTTGACACAGTCGCCGTAGGACTGCATCGTCGCACACGACGGCGGCGAGTACTCCGTCGGGCTGGTCTCGCCGCGGATATGGTCGGTCTGGTAACGGGTCATCTCCTCGCCGAAGCCGGGATTCACCATGTAGAGATCGATGATCTCGTCGGTGCTCATCCCGATCGAGGCGAGAAACGAGGTGATGGCGAACCGGGAGTGATGAGGGAGATGCTCACCCTTCTGGACCGAATCGAGCAGCGCCTTCATACAGGGCGGGAACCGGTCGGGCACGACGGTGTCGATCTCGCGCGTGAGATCGAGTTCGGCGAGACGTTCCCGGATCTCTTCGACGGTCGATTCGAGCGCATCGGCGATCCCGTCCGGAACCGAAAGCGGCAGTCCCTCCGCGACACGCCGCTCGATCGCCTTCCGGAGGAGTTCGTCGAGATCGGTCGCCGAGATGGACACCGCCCCATCCGAGAGCGCGCGGTTGACGAGCCGCCACTCCTCGCCGCGCATGTCGGCCGCCAGCGGGAGATAGGCCCCGACGGCGACCCGGTAGCCGTCGCCGTCGGTGTGGACGTCCGTGGCGAGATCGAACTCCGCGAGGAGCTCCTCGCTGGTCAGTCGTTCGGTGCGAGCGCTTTTCAGTTCGTGACGGTTCTCGGCGTCGGCGAGGCGGTCGTGGGCCGTCGCGGCCTCGGCACGGGCGTATTTCCGCGTGAGGACGTGTTCGTCGACGAGCGAGACGAGCACGCGCGCGAGCGGGTAGGAGAGCAGTTCGATGCGCGTGTCACGGCTGGGTTCGCCGACGGTGCCGTCGTCGAGCGCGCGTTCGACCCGTTCGCTCGCGCGCTCGCGCACCCGCTCGTCGGCGGCGAGCGACTGGAGGTCGAACTCCGCGTTCCCGACGGCACGGCGCGCATCGTCGAGAAACGGGTAGCGAGCGTGACGGCGCTCCATTCGGCGTGCCTACTGGAGCCGGTCGAATAAACCCGGTGGTCGGGGCATATCGGAAGACACACTTACGGGATGGGAATAGCGGTGAGCGTGCGATTCGCGCCCCATGCGTGGCGATACGCCACGCCCGCGTTCGCCCTCGCACCACTGGCGGCGCTGCTGTCGCCGGTCGCGGGTGCCGTGGCGGCCGTGGCGGGGCTGTTCGCGCTCGTCTTCCATCGCGATCCCGACCGTGAGACACCGGAGAGGGGGATCGTCGCGCCGGCCGACGGTCGCGTGTCGGTCGTGCGCCGCGAGGGCGAGCGACTGCGCGTCGGGATCTACATGGGCGTCACGGACGTCCACGTCAACCGTGCGCCGCTGGCCGGCACCGTCGAGGCGGTGACACACTCGCCGGGGGCGAACCGGCCGGCCTTTTCGAAGGACTCGGATCGCAACGAGAAGGTCGAGATCGACTGCGGCGCGTTTTCAGTGATTCAGATCGCCGGCGCGTTCGCCCGGCGCATCCATCCGACCGTCGAACCCGGCACACGGGTCGAGCGCGGCGAGCGCATCGGTCACATCAGTTTCGGAAGCCGCGTGGACGTGCTCTTTCCACCCGCAATCGACCGCGGGGATCTCGCCGTCGAGTTGAATGAAACTGTTCGTGCGGGCGAGACGGTGCTGGCCGGCGGTGCGGGGCGGGGCGGGCGCGGTGTGGAACGCTCGTCTCTGCGCGAGCGGGCGTGAGATGTGATCGACAGGAAACTTCGACAGGAATCGGTGAACGTGGGCGAAAACGAGCGTTCTGACTGCTGGTGGAGCGGAAGGAGGTAGTCACACAAACGAAACGGTGGCGAAAAAGGAACTACGCGGCATCGTCAGTGGTTGTCGGAACGAGCTCGGCTGCACCGCAGTCCGGACATCGATCGTGGTGTACAGCGAACTGAGCCCCACACTCACGACACCGGTAGTCCGCGTTCTCCGCCGCAGCGGCGTCCACGTCCTGTTTGAACTGCTCGACCCGCCGCCCGAGCTCCCGAAACATATCGCCCATGTCATGTTTGACATCCTCCCCGCCCTAAAGGGCGAGGATTCCCGACCGCAGTTGGGATATTAGGGTTCGCGGGTCGCCTGTTCACGCGGGAGGAACCCTCCTCGCGTTTTGTCGAACAGACGAACCACAGGCTGTGCCAACCAGCCGTTACTCCTATCCACCGCGTTGATGGATTCGGAGGTACTTTTCTGCCGGATGTTCTCGGCCCCGTTCGTGTCGGCGTTCGCAATCAATCCGCACTCGTCGCAAACGTACAACCCACGCTCAACGCGCTGGCTGTCCGCTTTCGTTCCACAGACCGAGCAGGTTTTCGACGTATCTCGTTCGGACACCGTTTCGACGGCGATGCCCTGCATCTCCGCCTTGTAGGTGAGCATCGTCGTGAAGCGGTCGAACGCCCACCCGTGCAGATCGAGGTTGCCGTGCTTGCCCCAATCGACGGGTTCGCCGTTCTCGTCTTCGCGGACGCCGCCGAGATCGCCGACGAACACCGTACCGACACCGCGTTCGGCGCACCGTTCCACGATCTCTTTCGAGAGCGTGTGGAAGAAGTGCGTCCGGCGGTCAGTTCGCTTTTGGTCGAGTCGGCGGGCTTCGCGGGAGAACGAGTCGTCGCACTTCGCGCGCTCTTTGGCGAAGTAGTAGTCGTCCTCTTTGAGCGACCCACCGGGGTAGAGCAACGACTCGTCGCCGAACGAGACGGCGGCGACGTTGCAGATCCCGAGGTCCACACCCGCCGTGCGGTCGCCGGGTGGTTCGGCCACTTCGACTGGGACTTTGCACACGATGTGGAGCCGCCAGACACTGTGTTCGTACACGGCTCGAACCTGTTGGACGTTCTCGACGGTCGTTCCTCGTGGGCCGATAACGTCGTATTCGCAGAGGATGAAGTCGCCCCATCCGTCTTTGAGGTTCGATCCCTTCGAGAGCCGAATCCGGTCGTTCTCGGCATCGTGCTTGAAGCCTTTCTGCTTGAACGTGACTGTCGAACGCGGGTGTTCGTCACCGTTCTTGCGATAGCCGGGCGGGTTCGCTTTCGTGTTCCCGTTGCCCCGATGCCCGTACCACGCCGTGAACGCCTCACCGAGTTCGGCGAGAACTCGTTGACTGGACTGCGAATGCAGATCCGCGTAGCGTTCGTGGCCTTTGAGGTACTTTTGCAGGTCGAAGGTGCTGGGAATCTGGCCGCAAGCGTCCCAAACGCGGCCCACGGTGTAGCGGGCGACGTTCCAGAGCTTGCTGGCGGCGAACCCAAGCGAATCGAGGTCGTCACGCACTTGCGAGTGGTTCCGAACCCTCGCTCGATAAGTGCGCGTGACCGTCGATTTCGCCATACGTAACCTATGGCAGCGAAATAACCTAAGCGTTCCGGTGGAATATCCAGACGGCCACCGCCGCGTTGCTGGTGAGTTCGGCCATCCACGGGGAAGCTTACGGCGCGTATCCCCGCCCTAAAGAGCGAGGCTTTGCGCCTGTGTTTCACATTACGTGTAAGGGGACAGAGCGTGATAACCGTTCGCCGATTGCGAGTGAGAGCCATCACGGTCGATCGGTGCACGCGTCGTGGTCGGAATCTTTACCCCGCCGCGAAGCGTGCATCGGATAGCGGGATGGGATAGCCAGACATTCCGGCGGGTTCATATCCCGCAGATCGGTGGTTCAAATCCACCTCCCGCTATCACGCGCTTCTCACGGATTTCGAGCAGTGCTGCGATCGTCGTCAGATTCAGTTCCGAGAGATCGCTGTCGCTGTGATCGTCGGGAGGTCTGCGTACTGGTCGTGTGGGGAGGAGCCCAATATGCCGTCATCGTCGTCGGCAACGTTGGCCTCCAAACACACCATCATGACGACCGTCTTGGTTGAGACGTGTATGAGCGATAATACAGACGACCGCTCCCTTGCGACGGACTCGGTTCATGCCGGTCAGGAACCCGACCCCGCAACGGGTTCCCGCGCACCACCGATCTACCAGACCAGCTCCTACGTCTTCGACGACGCCGAGGACGCCGCCGCACAGTTCTCGCTCGAAGAGCCGGGCTACATCTACTCCCGGTTGATGAATCCGACGCTCGAAACGTTGCAGGATCGCCTTGCGACGCTCGAAAGCGGTGTCGGAGCCGCCGTCACCGCCTCCGGGATGGCCGCACTCGATCTCACCACGTTCCTCCTCGCGTCCGCGGGCGACAACATCGTCACCGGCTCGTCGCTGTACGGCGGTACGTACACCTACTTCACGCACTCGGTCGAACGGCGAGGGATCACCACCCGGTTCGTCGATCCGCTCGATGACGAGGCATACGCCGACGCGATCGACGAGGATACCGCCTACGTCCATTTCGAGACGATCGGGAATCCCGCGCTCGATACGCCGGATATCCAGCGCGTGGCGGATATCGCGCACGATCACGGCGTCCCGCTGCTCGTGGACAACACGTTCGCCACGCCCGCGCTCTGTCGCCCGATCGAACACGGTGCCGATCTCGTGTGGAACTCGACGACGAAGTGGCTCCACGGCTCGGGAACGACCGTCGGCGGTGTCGTCGTCGACGGGGGGACGTTCCCGTGGGCCGAGCACGCCGAGAAATATCCCGAACTCGCGCAGGACAACCCTGCCTACCACGGCGTCAACTTCGTGGAGACGTTCGGCGAGGAGGCGTTCACCTACGCTGCGATCGCCCGTGGAATGCGCGATCTGGGCAACCAGCAGGCGCCGTTCGACGCGTGGCAGACGTTGCAGGGGATCGAGACGCTGCCACTGCGAATGGAGCGCCACAGCGAGAACGCGCTCGCCGTCGCGGAGTGGCTACAGGAGCACGACGACGTCTCGTGGGTCAACTACCCGGGGCTTGCCGACCACCCGACGCATCAAACGGCGAGCGAGTATCTGGACGGTGGCTATGGCGGGATGATCACCTTCGGCGTCGCGGGTGGATACGAGGCTGCGCGAACGACCGTCGAATCGACGGAGCTCGCGAGTATGCTCGCCAACGTCGGTGACGCGAAGACGTTGATCCTCCATCCGGCCAGCACCACGCACCAGCAGCTTACCGACGACGAACGGGACGCCTCCGGCGTCACCGACGATCTCGTGCGTCTCTCGGTCGGCATCGAGGAGCCGGCCCGGATCATCGCGGATCTGGAGATGGCGATCGAGTCCGCAACCACTGCGAACTGACCGGTAGGGTCGACTGTCGGTCGCTACTGCTCCGGTGGCACGTCTTGATCGTCGGGGTTGTTCGTGATGACGTCCACGATCTGCTGACTTCTCGATGGGCCGGTGGCTTCTTCGGCCGGCCGTTGAGAGCTTCGAATGCCCTGCTCTACGGCATCGGCGATTATTTTGTATCCAAACCCGAGCAGACCGGCGTAGATCACCAACCCGCCGATGGCACCAACGATCGCGCCGATGATAGTAAGAAACAGACTATCCGTGAGGAATAGCTCGACACCGATCTCGATGATGATGCCGCCGATCAGGAACAGCACGATGAAGTAGCCAAGCAAGTAGGCACCATACCGGACGCCTTCGCGGAGGTTCACTGCAACCATGGGATGTGTTGTTAGCCAATTACACTTAATTGTGTGGGCAGTCCGTGCAGGACAGATCGCCATGTGTCTTTCTCGTCTTCGTCGCGATCAGCGAGGATAGCTGGAGAGAATAGCAGTTGTGAGATCGCTCCGATATCCGATCGTCAAAAACACCGGCGCTAACGATGTAGTGTTGCGGAAAAGATTGATACATGTTGACATGGTTTCTGTAGCCATGAGCGATCAGGCGCACGGGCCCGTCGAATGGCGGGAGTTCGGGGCCGCGTCGATCGACGGGGTGGGTGTGCTCGACGGCGACGAGTACGTCTACACCAATCGTCCGTTCGCCGACGTGTACGGCTACGAGGATCCCGACGAACTCGTCGGAACGACGTGGCAGGACCGCTACGATCCCGACGAGTGCACGCGCATCGCAAGCGAGGTGCTGCCGCAGGTCCACGAGGAAGGCCACTGGCGTGGCGAAACTGTCGGCCGACGTCGCGACGGTGAAACGATCCCGCTGGAGCTATCGCTCAGAGCGACCGAGAACGAACTGGTCGTCTGTATCGTCCGCGACGCCGCGAATCCGGACCGGCAAGAACGGGATCACCGACGGAGCAACGACCGGGACCGCGGGCTGGCCACAGCCGATTCGGTCCCGATCTGGATCGTCACGGCCGAGCGGGAGATCGCCTACTGCAATCCGGCTGCCGCCGCAGTCCTCGGCGTTGACGATCCCGATGCGGTGCTCGGTCGGACGCCAACGGCGTTCATCCACGAGGACGACCGTGCGCAAGCCCGCCGACGTTTCCAGCAGGTCATCGGAGGACGGGAAGCAGCCGAGCCGTTCGAAGGACGGCTGATCGGACTGGACGACGGACGGAGCGTCGAGTTGACGATAAACCCCGTACGCTACGAGGACGAACCGGCGGCACAGGTCGTCATCGACGACGGCGCGCACGAGCGCACGAACGGAGTGCTCGAAGACGAGCAGCGATTCACGCGGACCGTCATCGACGCGCTGGAGGACGTGCTCTACATCGTCGACGAGAACGACGACATGGTACAGTGGAACGATCGGCTGAACGAGCGCCTCGGATACACCGACGAGGAGATCGCGAGGATGGGTCTGTCCGACTTACTCACCGAGGCGGATCGCAACAGTCTCCCGGAGACGGGATTCCACGTGGACGATCGTCCAGACCGGACGAGGGAGCTCGATTTGGAGACTGCCGAGGGCGAGGCGATCCCCCACGAACTTCGGGGCGTGACCGACATCGACGAGCCGTCCGGCGAGCGCTATCGCGTCGGTATCGCCCGGGATATCACCGAGCGTCGGCGGCGACAGCACGAACGCGAGCGCTACGAGACCATCATCGAGACCGTCAAGGACGGGGTCTACATTCTCGACGACGATCTGCGATTTTCGTTCGTCAACGACGCACTCTGCGAGACGTTCGGACGCTCGCGCGAGGAGCTCCTCGGAACGTCCGCCATCGAGTTCTTCGTCCACGACGACGAGCGTGCCCTGTCTCTTATACACATCNCTCGCGCCATCAGAGATGTGTATAAGAGACAGACCTCGAAGCACGATACCGTCCCTATCCCGACCCCGACGGCGAATACCGGGGCAGCGTCGGCGTAATCCGTGATATCACCGAACGCAAGGAGCGCGAACAGGAGCTCCGTGCCGCCCGGCGGTTCAACGAAGAGCTGGTCGAGAACGCGCCGTTCGGAATGTTCCGACTCGACGAGGAGCTCCGGATCACGTACGAGAACCCGCGTGCGGAGGAGATCATCGGGCTCCCCGACGAGATGCCGTCGTCGGATGCGATCGGGGTGCCGTTCCACGAGCTTCCATCGGTCGTCGAGACCGGCCAGGCGGAGCAGTTCACGCGGCTGCAGGACGGCGAGACCGTCGAGTTCGAGTTCCCGTTCGAGTCGATCTACGACAAAGAGGCGTACTTCACCGGGCGAAGCGTTCCGCTGTATCGGGACGACGGGTTCGACGGAGCGATCCTGATGGCGACCGATATCTCCGAGCGGCGACGACAGGAGCGGGAACTCGAACACCAACGCGACGAACTCGAAACGCTCAACCGCATCAACGATCTCCTCCTGGAGATCACTCGGGAGCTGCTCGGACGATCGACGCGCGAGCAGATCGAGCATACCGTCTGCGATCGATTGGCCGCCTCGGAGCTGTACCAGTTCGCATGGATCGGCGAGCCCGAAACCGATGGCGATCGACTCACTGCCCGGACGAGTGCCGGCGTCGACGATGGCTACGTCGAAGCGATCACGGTCACGGCCGACGGGACAGAGACGGGGCAGGGCCCCAGCGGGCGGGCGCTCCGGACAGGGGAGGTGCAGGTCAGTCAAAACATCCGCACGGATCCGGCGTTCGAGCCGTGGCGCGAGGCCGCACTCGACCGCGATATCCAGTCGGCCGCCGCGATCCCGCTGCTCCACGGAGGGACGGCGTATGGCTGCTTAGCGGTGTACACAACGCGGCCACTGGGCTTCAGCCAGCGCGAACAGCGCGCGTTCGAACTGCTCGGCGAGGCCGTCGGGTTCGCGATCCACGCCATCGAGACCCGACGGCTGCTGTTCGCCGACGCGGTACTCGAACTCGAATTTCGGATCAGTGATTCGGAGCAGTTCCTGATTCGCCACTCCGAACGCTTCGAGTGTGAACTGTCGGTATCGGGATACGTCGCCACCAAATCCGGCGGGTGGTTGCTCTACGTCGACGTTCAGGGAGTGTCGCCTACGGAGGTGCGCGAGGCGGCCTCGGGGCTCGACGACCTCGAACACGTCCGGGTCGTGCGTGACGGCGGCGATGGAGGGCTGTTGGAGTATCGGTTCGCCGAATCGTCGCTGTTGGGAACGCTCACGGAGGCCGGCGTCAAACTCGGTTCCGCCGACGTGGACGCGGGGACCGGTCGACTCGTCGTCGAAGCACCGCAGGACGCGGCCGTCCGGAACCTGATCGATCGCATCCGCGACGTCGCTCCGACCGCGACGCTGCTCGCCCAGCGTGAGCGAGATCGATCGGCCGTGGAGTTCGACGTCCCCGGCGGGCCGATCGAGAAACTCACCGACCGCCAGCGCGAGGCGCTCGAAACCGCCTATCACGCCGGCTACTTCGAGTGGCCACGCGAGAGTACCGCCACGGAGGTCGCCGAGAGTATGGGGATCGCTGCACCGACGCTCAACAGACACTTCCGGCGGGCACAACACAAGCTCCTGAGCGCGTTCTTCGACTCCATGGACGACACGGCATAGCGGCCTGGATCGTCCTGTCGAGTCGAAACGGACAGAAGGTCAACTACACCGAATGATCCCGCCACCACGCCAGATTCGGGTTCGTGCGTATCGTATCACGGAGGGTGGCAGGGGTCACAACCATCAGCACCCGTCCATCCTTCATCAAACCGATACGATCACAGAGCGCCTCGGCTTGGTCGAGACGGTGGGTAGTGAGAACTACTGTCGTGCCGTGATCGAGCTCTTCGCGAACGATATCGTGCGCCTCTTCGACACCGGTTGGTTCGAGCTCGCTGAACGGCTCATCGAGGATGAGCAGGTCTGGATCACCGACGAGTGCCATCCCGAGTGCGAGACGCTGAGCCAGTGCCGAGGAGTATTCGCCGGCCGGTCGAGCAGCCACCTCGGGATCGATACCCACCCGATCGAGTATCGCATCCGGTGACTCGTCGGCGTCTTTCGAGGCGATAGCGAACTCGATATGCTCGATCCCGGACATTCCGGAGTGATGAGTGTAGTCGTCCCCCAGAATGCCGATACGCTCGTGGAGTGTCGGAGACTCGATCCGGGAGTCATGTCCGAGCACCGTCGCGGTGCCGATGGACGGCTGCAGGTGATCGAGCAGAATATCGACGACGGTCGATTTGCCGGCACCGTTCGGACCGAGCAGTCCGAATATCTCGTTTTCGGTGATCGTGAGATCGATGTCGCTGATGGCGATGGTCTCGCCGAACTGCTTGGTCAGTCCCTCGGTTCGTATTACGGTATCGTTTGTCGCCATTGTAGCGTTGTTCGTATGCGTGATGTCGTCGTTTCCTACGACCGAGCGCTCTCGTTGCCACGGCCGTCGATGATGTGCCGCTGCAGTATCACGCATCGTATCGTTCGACAAGAATCCCGACGCTAGTCCTGTAGTGTACGGGACGTCGCGCCGTCCAACGAAGCGGGATACGATTGCTGCTGTCCGACAGAACGAGGTTCTAGAGCGCGAGTTCGAACGGGACGGGTGTGAAACAGAGGATTCCGAGTCCAAAGGTAACGAGCCCCAAGAGAACGCGTTTTGTATCGAGCGCGTCGTCGTAGATCGGCGTCGCGGGGCCGGCGTAGGCAAAGGCCATCGTGAACACGCCCCAGAACACCCAGAGGAAGACGGCGTTGAAGGCGGCGTGCTGGACGTAGTAGAGGTAGGCCGCGAGCGCGAACAGCGCGGCGGGGACGAGCGCGCCGACGGTCGCCTGTCGCTCGCCGACCATCGCGCGGACGAGGTGGCCGCCGTCGAGCTGGCCGACGGGGATCAGATTGAGGAAGGTGACGAACATGCCGACCCAGCCGGCGAAGACGACCGGATTGACTGTCATGCCGGCGGGATAGTCGATCGGCTGGCCGGTGAGATCGGCGAGCCACTGCACGAGCAGGGGGTAGTTGAACTCGATCGGGATGGCCGGTGTGGGGACCGGCGGAAGACCGAGGCCGACGAGCGTGACGACGCAGGCAACGACGAGCCCGGCCAACGGCCCGGCGACGCCGATGTCGAAGAGGGTCTTGCGCGACGGCATCCGCCCGCGCATGCTGATGACTGCGCCCATCGTACCGATGACGTTGGGCAGCGGGATGAAGTAGGGGAGGCTCGCGTCGACGCCGTGATACCGGCTCAGGGCGTAGTGGCCGAGTTCGTGCACGCCGAGGATCGAGAGCACCGCGAGCGCGAACGGCCAGCCGGCGAGAACGGCCATCGGATCGACGAGGGCGTCGCCGACGGTGTCGATGGTACCGTACCAGCGCGCGCCGGCGACGAGCGTCGAGAGCACGGTGAGCAGCGCGAAGGCGACGTTCGTCCACGGGATCCCGTCGATGCCGGTCGAGTGCGGCGTGGCGACGAGGACGTGTCTCGTCCGATCGATCTCGATACCGGTGAACGGGTCTTCTTCCGAATTGGATTCGCTCGTCAGTCTGACCTCGTAGCCCTGGTCGCGAAACAGCGGCCAGAGACGTCGTTCGAGCCGACGACTGTCGACAAGCGGCTCGCCGTAATATCGGAGCTGGCCGCCGTCCACATCCGTCTCGGTCACGCGAAAGAGTCCGGCGAACGCCTCGGCCGGCGGCCCGTCGGCCGGCGGGTCGCTGTCAGCCATCGACGTGGATACGCAGCGAACGGGGATAAACGTACAGACCGTTTCGGGCGGGAGCGCCAGCGAGGAGCGGGTCGTCAGGGACAGGGCGACGAGAGGCCAGCGAGCGCCGACGTCAGGCCGGCGCGACGCGCCAGGTCGTCGCGCTGGTGTACGACCACGGCTCGATCTCCAGATCGCTCGCCGAGTCGGCGAGTTTGTGCATCAATGCACCGATCTCCTTCGGCGAGAGACCGACCTCGTCGGCGATGAACTTGCTCTTGAAGTAGAGCTCGCCGTCGGCCGCGTTGCGTTCGAGATATGCCTTCAGTCGCTGCTCTTTGGTGGTCGCGTCGACACCGGCGGGCTGAGTCGTACTCATTGTGACCTCACTCGGTCATACCATCCCTATGTATTATAGCCGACAGATGCTTCGGATGAATTCGGTGTGCTTCACTCTCGTCGATGTCATCGACGACGTTTCACGACGCTTCTAGATTCGTTTAGACGTTTCATCCGGCACGCAGAACCCATCGATCGGGGTATCTGACCAGCTGTCGGCGGACGAGAACGTTGCGTGCTGAACCGTAATTTCTACGTTTTACTAGTCGAAATAATTCTTCGGCGCGGAGACGGGTCGCTCACGCGCGGTCGTGGACCCAGAACTGCTCGTCGCTCGTGCGTTCCTTCTTGAATATCGGAACCTCGTCTTTGAGCCGGTCGATACCGTCCTCGACGGTCGAAAACGCCTCGCGGCGGTGGCCCGCGAGCACGACGACGAAGACGATGTCCTCGCCGGCCTCGATCCGTCCGACTCGGTGGTGGGTGAGCACCTCGTGGACGCCCTCGCGCGCTTCGAGTTCGGTCTCGATGGCGTGCAGTCGCTCGTCGGCGACCTCGCGATAGGTCTCGAATTCGAGCGCTTCGGTCGGGTCGTCGTCGGGGGCGTCCTTCACGCGCACGCGCCCGGTGAAGGTAGCGATCGCGCCCGCACGGTCGGCGTTCGGTGATCGCTTCACGTCCTGGACGAGCGAGTCGAGCGTCACGCGCGGTTCGAGATCGTCGATCACCGTACAGAGCCTATCGAGATCGATCTCGTCGGCGTCGGGAGCCGTCACGAGCTCCGGACCGGCGTGCTCGCGCCCGCCGAGAACGACGGTCGGCAGCCCGTGGCTCGAAAACCCCTCGACGAGCGCGTAGTCGTGGTCGGGCACCAGACCGTCGAGGAGATCGGGGAGCGAACGGTCCTCGCCGGTGGCGAACCAGCCGTCGTCGCTCAGGCCGTAGGTGACGCACGCGCCGGCCGCGCGGTGACGGGCAGTGTCCTTGCCTTCGGTGTCGATCGTGGGTGCGTGATCGAGGTGTTTGATCGTGGCGACGCTACCGTCCAGTCGGTCGGCGAGGCGTTCGACGAGCGTCGTCTTTCCGGTATCGGAGGGGCCGACGACGGCGATAGCTTTCATACGAGGAGCACGGCTGGCGGTCGTTTGTACTCTTCGCCGCTGTTGATAACCCTTAAGAGTGCGTCCGGGCAACCGCCGGCAATGAAAATCATCGTTTCCCTCGGTGGGAGCGTGCTCGCGCCCCGAGACCCCGACCGCGTGGGCGCACACGCCACCGTCATCGAGGGGCTCGCCGAGGAGGGTCACACGGTCGGAGCGGTCGTCGGCGGCGGCACGGTCGCCAGGGAGTATATCCACACCGCACGCGAGCTCGGGGCCAACGAGATCGAACTCGACCAGCTCGGCGTCGACACGACCCGTCTCAACGCACGGCTGCTCATCGCGGCGCTGTCCGAGCGGGCGGCGACCCGACCGGCGCGCGATTACGAGACCGCGGGTGCGGCGCTCCGCCGCGGCGAGATCGCCGTCATGGGCGGTGTCACGCCGGGACAGACGACCGACGCCGTGAGCGCGGCGCTCGCCGAATACGTCAACGCCGACCTGCTCGTGTACGCGACGAGTGTCCCCGGCGTCTTCGACGCCGACCCCGATGAAAACCCCGAAGCACAGCGCTTCGAGCGTCTCTCGGCCGGCGAGCTCGTCGACGTGATCGCCGACATCGAGATGACCGCTGGCTCCTCCGCACCGGTGGACCTGCTCGCGGCGAAGATCATCGAGCGCTCGGGCGTCAGAACGGTGGTTCTCGACGGCACCGACCCCGAGCGTGTCGAACGCGTCGTCAACACCGGCGAGCACCACGGCACCGACATCGTGCCCGCCGAGAGCGACGAGCCGACCTACTGGGCGATGAATGACTGACGACCCGTACATCCTCGCCGGCTCGCAGTCACGCGATTTCTGGGCCGAATCCGTCGCCGACGTGATCGACGAGCGCAAGACCGACGACCCGATCGTCATCAAGGGCGGCATCTCGCCGTCGGGCGTCCCCCATCTCGGCAACATGAACGAGATCGCACGCGGCTACTTCGTCGCCGAGGCTCTCCGCGAGCGGGGCCGGACGGTCCGACAGATCTTCACCGCCGACGATCGCGATCCGCTCCGGAAGGTGCCCCGCAAGCTCGCCGACCTCGACGGTAACGTCGTCGGGCTCGGCGAGGTCGACGCCGGCGCGCTCGGCCGCAACCTCGGCAAGCCCTACACCGCGATCCCCGATCCCTTCGGCTGCTGTGAGTCGTACGGCGCACATTTCTCGAATCTGATCGAGCGGAGCGCCGAACTGCTCGATATCCCCGTCGAGACCGTCTCGAACACCGAACGCTACGAATCCGGTGCGTTCGACGACGTCATTCACCACTTGCTCGAACACCGCGAGCAGGCACGGAACGTGCTCGCACAGTATCAGGAGAAGGTCGACGACGACTACATCCCCTTCCGCCCGATCTGCGCCGAGTGTGGCCACGTCACGGAGACGGACGCCGTCAAAAGTGTGGATCTCGACGCCGGCACCGTCGACTACGTCTGTTCCGACGTCGAGGCCGGCGAGCAAACGATCGAGGGCTGTGGCCACGAGGGGACCGCCACTTTCCAAGAAGGAAAACTCCCGTGGCGCTTCGAGTGGCCCGCCCAGTGGCAGGTGCTCGACGTCGATTTCGAACCGTTCGGCAAGGACCACGCCGAGGGCTCGTGGCCGAGCGGCGCGGACATCACCCGGACCGTCCTCGACGACACCCCGCCGGTGCCGATGGCCTACGAGTGGTTCACGCTCGACGGCGAGCCGTTCTCGTCGTCGGCCGGCCACGTCATCATGGTTCAGGACGTTCTAGAGATGGTCGAACCAGAGGTGTTGCGTTACTTCTTCACAAAGGACCCGGGTAGAGCGCGGGACTTCAGCATTAACTATTTGAATGAGCTAGTAACAGAATTTGATGAATTCGAACAGACATACTTTCAGGAACTAAAGCCAGGATACAAGATGGAAGGAGAAGCGAAAGCTGCATATCCTTCAATAATAGCCCCGATAAGTGACAGTTCAGAGTTGAAGCGGGAATTTTTGCATTCAAATCTGGCTATGAATTTTGGAGATGATATTGAATTGAACCAACATTCAAGATACAAATCAAATGAATTTGATAGTAAAATATCGATTACATCAGAGAATATTGAAGATGTGAATATTGGTTCACAGATAGATATTTTGGATATTCATGATCGTATCAAAGAGAGCCTCAAAAGAGACAGAATAGCCAAATTAAACGAGCCATTTGGTCAATCGACCAGGGCCAACTTAAGGACTCATCAAAGCAAATGGTGGGATGATAGAAACTTGAGAAGAGTTCGGAGACGAGTAATAGATAAATTGATATCATCACGTATTCGGCTCCCATATACATTTGCAGCTATATTGGGAATGACTGAAGATTCTGATTTGCGTGAGTCAATGGCTCGTCGTGAAGGGCACATCCCAGAGGATGCACCAAGATGGGCTGTTGAGAACGCTCTAGCACGCGTTGAGTACGCCCGAACGTGGGCCAAACGCACCAACAATGCCTACAACTACCGCCTCGTGACCGATCTCCCCGACGCGGAATTCGACGACGATACCGGGCGGGCGCTCGACGAACTGGCTGACGTCGTCGAGGCGGGCCACGGCGGCGAGGCGATCCAGAGCGAGATCTTCGAGACTGCCCGCGAGCACGACCTCGATCCGGGCGATCTCTTCACCGCTGGCTACCGACTGTTCTTCGACACCGATCAGGGGCCGAAGCTCGGGCCGTTTCTCGCGGAACTCGACCGCGAGTTCGTCGTGCGACGGTTGCGACGCGAGGGCTGATCGTTTCGGAGCGGACAACGCGCAATCGATCGGTGGTCACCGCGTCAGGAGACTGACGTGGAGTGGGTCAGTATTCCACGGTCTCGACGATTTTCGTCGTTCCGTCGTGCGTGAGATCGCCGTCGCCGGAAACGACAGGGGCACCGAGTTCGCGGCCTACCGCGGCGACGAGCGCATCGACAGCCGTGAGGTTCGGTCCCTGTGGACCGATTTCGTCGGCGATCTCCGCGGCCACGAGAGCCATCGCCGCGGTGATATCGACCACCTCGCACCACGCGAGTTCCGCGCGTGCCGCCGCGATGTCCGTGTCACCGTTGCTGTGGACCGTTCCGAGGAGATACTCCGTATAGACGGGAGCCGGCAGGAGGAATCGTTCGTCCTCGTGGTTGGCAAGGAATTCACCGGTAGTGTCGACTCCATCACCATAGTCGATGAGAAAGGACGTGTCGAGGACGATCATTCGTCGCTGCGGCTCTCGGCGATGCGTTCGATGCGCTCCGTAGATCGGGTGCGTCCCCGGTCGTGAACCTCCCGAATTCGTTCCCCACGATCGGTGCCCTCGAACGCACCGAAACCCGCGAATACGTCACGATCGTCCGATAGCAGTCGTTCGAGGACCTCGTTGAACGATTCACCCTCCCGTCGCCGGTGTTCGAGCTCGTTCTTCACCGTGGCACTAACCCGGATCTGCTCGTCGGCGGTACTCATTCTGCGTTGACGTTGGCGTCGACACGACATGTATCTTCGGCCGGGAACGCTGTAGGAAGTCGAATACCGTCGATCCTGCTGGCCGACCGCGATCGATAACGAACCGGACCCAAACCCTCATCACTGCTCATCACGGAAAAGTGCCAATGGCGAGCACGTTGCTGTGGGTTCTCTCGGGAGTGCTTCTCTACAGCGTCGTGGCGACGGCGCTATCGGCACGGGGAATCCTCCCCGACTGGGCCCGGGTTTCGGGACCCATCACGACACTACATACGGAGCGCGGAAAGGCCGTCCTCGACTGGCTCGCACGCCCGAAACGGTTCTGGCGGGCGTGGGCGAACGTCGGCCTCGGCATCACGCTCGTCGTGATGGTCGGCTCGTTCGTCCTCGTCATCTTCAGCGCCGTCACGATCCTCAACCAGCCCTCATCGACGATCATCACCGAGCCACAGGACGCGCTGGTCATCCCCGGCGTCAACCAGTTCCTCCCGCTCTCGGTCGCCCCGGAGATCGTCTTCGGACTGCTCGTCGGGCTGGTCGTCCACGAGGGCGGCCACGGCCTGCTCTGTCGGGTCGAGAACATCAGCATCTCCTCGATGGGGCTCGCGCTGATCACGCTGATCCCGGTCGGCGCGTTCGTCGAACCCGACGAGGAGGAACAGCGCAACGCCGAGCGCGGTCCGCAGACGCGGATGTTCGCCGCCGGCGTCACCAACAACTTCGCCATCACCGTCATCGCCTTCGCGCTCCTCTTCGGCCCGGTCGTCGGCTCGATCGGCGTCGTGCCGGGCGTCCACGTCGGCGGGGCACTACCGGGCACGCCGGCCGCCGATGCGGGCATCGGCGAGGGGAGCGTCATCACGGGCGTGGCGGGCCAGAACGTGACGAACGCGAGCGAACTCGATCACGCACTCGTCGACGCGAATCGCACCGTCCCGGTCTCGCTGTCGAACGGCACCACGACGACCGTCGAGCGCTCGCTGGTCGTCACCAGCGCCATCAAAGACGGACCGATCGGGCTCGGTACGGGTGCGACGATCACGGCGGTCAATGGCTCGTCAACCCACACTGAGAACGCGTTCACCGCGGCGCTCGAAAACCGTTCCGTGGCGACGCTGCGGACCGACAACGGCTCCACGACGACCGCACCGATGGGTGCGTACGCGAGCCAGATCACGCCCGACGGACCGCTGGCGAACGCGACCGGCGAGGGCGGCGAGTCGGTCGTCGTAACCCGATTCGACGGCGAACGCACCCCGAACACGTCCGCGCTGTCCGAGATGCTCTCGCAAACGAACCCTGGTGAGACGGTGCGTGTCGAGGCGTTCGTCGGCGGCGAACGCACGACCCAGCGGGTCACGCTCGGTGAGAACACACAGACCGGCGGCGGGCTAGTGGGCGTGACTGGTCTCCAGTCGGGCACCACCGGGATCGCGGTCGACGACTTCGGAATCGACGCCTATCCGGCCGCCGGCTTCCTGACACTGCTCGGCGGCGAGGGTGGAGCCGGCGGCTCGGCGCTGTTGGGGATAATTCCCATGCTCGTCCTGCCGTTCGCGAGCGTCGCCGCACCCGGCGTGAGCTACAACTTCGCCGGCTTCGTCGGCTCGAACCTCGACTTCTACACCGCGACCGGCCCGCTCGGCTTCCTCGGCGGCGGCGTGTTCGTGCTGGCGAACGTACTGTTCTGGACCGGCTGGATCAACCTCAATCTCGGCTTCTTCAACTGCGTCCCGACGTTCCCGCTCGACGGCGGACACATCCTCCGGACGAGCACCGAAGCCGTCGTCTCGCGGCTCCCCATCGGCAGTCGGCGATCGCTCACCGGCGCGGTGACGACCGCGGTGAGCCTGACGATGCTCGCAGCGCTCGTGTTGATGGTGTTCGGTCCGTCGCTGCTATCGGGCTGATACCGCCGCCAGCGTTTTCACCCCGGACTGACGAGCGTGATCATGTACGATCACGTACTGTTGCCGACCGACGGAAGTGAAGCGGCGATGGATGCCGAAAACGAGGCGTTCGAGATCACGACCACCAACGACGCGACGCTGCACGTGCTCTTCGTCGTCGACGAGACGGCCGGACCGCTGAACGTCCGCGGTGGCGACGAGCGCTTCGAAGAGGCCGAATCGGAAGGCGAGGAGACGGTGTCGGAGATCGTCGATCGTGCGACAGAGGCGGGCGTCGAGGACGTCACCGACGTCGTTCGACGGGGCGTGCCACACGAGGAGATCCTCGACTACGCCGACGAGTACTGCGATCTCGTCGTCATGGGAACCCGTGGTCGCAGCGGGCTCGACCGACAGCTCCTCGGTAGCGTGACCGAGAAGGTCGTTCGGCGGTCGAACCCCTCGGTCCTGACGGTGCGCGTGGGCAGCGAGGGGACCTGAACATTGCGGATACGGGCGGTGCTCACTCGTCCTGCTGGTAAGGAAGACTCCAGATCGGCCCGCGCTTGCCGAGAATTTCGTGTAACTCGACCATCACCAGCACCGCCAGCATGAACACGCCGACGCCCCGCGGAGAGGTGAGATAGCCAAGCGAGACGATGAGCGTCGTCGCGTACGCCGGCGGATGTTGGACGTCGGCGAGATACATGCCGAACGTCGAGAGAAGGGCGGCGACGAAACTCGACACGACCTGTCTGAACACTTCGAGCGAGAGCGCCGGACTCGCCGTCGGATCGATGCCGCCGACGATCAGGTGAAAGGCGACGAAGCCGGCCACCGCGCCGATGAACTGGCCGCCGATGATCCGCCGTGGATAGTTCATCTCGTCGTCGGGCAACGTTCCGAGGAGGAACAGCGACGGCCCGAGACTCGGGATCAGAAACGGCTGTCCGGTGACGAACGACAGAAGTCCGAGGACGAAGAGATGAAAGCCGAGATAGGTGCCGACCCCGCCACCAAGAGGATACCGAGCCATGGCCGTCGTTGGAACCCATGACGGATAAGACGGCCGTTTATCGGTTTATCCGCCGGTCATGGCACGCGAAACGACGAGGACCGGCCGGTCGCTCAGCCGCACGACCCGTTCGGTGACGCTCCCGAAGACGAACCGGCTCACGCCCGACCGGCCACGCGAACTCATCACGAGGAGATCGATCCCGTTGTCGTCGGCGTAGTCGAGGATTCCCTCGTGAGGAAGTCCCTCATTGACCGCGGTTTCGATGGTAAGTCCACGCTCCTCGCCGCGCGTTGCGATGGTACCGACCGCCTCCTCACCCATCGTTCGCAGCTCCGAAACGGTGTCTTGGGCATCGACGCCCATCAGCCCGGCTCCGCCGTGCGTGTCGTCGACGACGTACAGCGCGTGGATCGTCGCATCGTACGTGGCGGCGAGATCGAACGCATGCTCGATCGCGGTCTCGACCGCCTCGCTGCCGTCGGTCGGGATGAGGATCTCGTCATACATGGCGCTCCCTACGGCACGGAGCCACGAAAAACAGGGGGTCGAAAGGGATTACAGCGGGCCACGACCGAAATCGAGCTTTCCCGTCTCGCGAACCTGCTCGTCCTCGAGCTGTCGCATCGCCGACGCCATCAGGTTCTGCGAGTCGACCAGCCCGAGGAGACCGCCGCTGTCACGGTCGACGATCGGGAGCTGTTCGAGATCGTTCGAGGACATCCGGACGGCGACCTCGAACAGCTGTTCGTCCGGGTGGCCGGTGACGACATCGGTCGTCCCGGCTTCGGCGACGGTGATGTCCGCGCCGTCGTTGGCGCTCGCCCGAAGCAGGTCGCCATAAGTGACGATCCCCACGAGACCCTCGTCGGGATCGACGATCGGGAGCCCCTCGTGAAGCGTCAGTGCGGATGTCCGGCCGGGCGTCGACCCCGACTCGCCCGGTTCGTCGAGAGCATCCGGCTGGCTACCGTTGGTCTCGGGAGTGAAACGGGCGACGGATGGCTCGTCGCTGGTGAGTTCGTTCACCAGTTCGTCAACGGTCACGTCGGGGCGGATCGTCACCGGTCGCTCGTCCATGATCTCGGCGACGGTGAAGCGCTTCAGCGGATCGACCTCATACTCCTGGTAGATATCGATCCCGCGCCGGGTGAGCTCCTCGGTCATCAGGGAGTTGCGGAGATAGATCGAAGCTACGCCGTCGGCGACGACCGCGACGAGAAACACCGGCAGAATGGCCGCGAACTGTTGGGTCACTTCAACAGTGAAGAGCACGAGCGCGAACGTCGCGCCGCCGGCGACGCCGAACAGGGTTCCCAGACCGGTGAGCGCGAACAGCCCGACCGGCAGCGTCACGCCGGGAACGAGCGCATTCACCGCGAGCGCGAACGCGCCGCCGATGCCGGCTCCGATGACGAACATCGGCGCGAGAAAGCCACCCGACGTGCGCGTCCCGAGCGTCACGGAGACGCCGATCGCCTTTCCGATCACGACCAACAGGAGCAGCCCGATGGAAAGCTCGTTCTGGAGGATTTCGCTCGTGACTTCGTAGCCGACGCCGAGCACACGCGGGACGAACAGCCCCATCACGCCGAGGATGAGACCGCCGATCGCTGGCAGGAGCACGTTCCCGACCGGGAACCGGTGGAACAGGTCTTCGACCGCGAAATAGCCGCGCTTGAAGGCGACGGTCGCCAGCCCCAGGATGACGCCGAGCACCAGCAAAAACGGCAGATTCGGAAGCAGCTGGTAGCTCAGGTCGCCGATCCGGAGGAGTGGCTCCGTGCCGAGGAGCTGGCGACGAACGGCAGTTGCGATGACGCTGGCGACGCTCAGCGGGACGAACGACCGCATCCGGAACTCGAACAGCAGCAGTTCGATGGCAATCAGCACACCCGCGATCGGCGTGTTGAACGTCGCGGCCATCCCCGCCGCCGCGCCGCAGGCCAGCAGCACCTTTCGCTCGGCCACCGTCGTGGGGATGTACTGGCCGATGACCGATCCCATCGTCCCACCGGTCTGGATGATCGGACCCTCGACGCCGAACGGCGCGCCCGTCCCGATGGCGATGGCGGCCGAGATCGGCTTTAGCAGCATGACGCGGGGTTCGACCTCGCTGTCGTTGTCCCAGACCGCCTCCATCGCCTCGGGGATGCCGTGACCGCGGATCCGCGGCGTCCCGTATTTCGCCAGTAGTCCGACGATCAGCCCGCCGATCGCCGGGATCAGGACGACCCAGATCGGGAGTCCCGCGTTCGGCGGCGTGACGAACTCGAAGGCGATCCGCCGATAGAAGAAGAGGTTCGTCAGCAAGCCGATGAAATGGTAGATGAGAAACGCGATGATGCCGGCCAGAAGCCCGATGATCCCGGCGAGCACGGCGATCGTCCCGAGTCGATAGTTGGAGCCGGGGTCGATCGGCGTGCGATCCTCAGTTCGCTCGTCGAACGAGATAGTTCCGGACGTCTCCGCGTTGTCTGCCATCGCTCGTCGCCTCGTCACCGACGACGATGCTTCACTCTTGGTATTCAATCACGAATTCCGGAGCAGTCAGTGACCGTCGACCCTCCCTCTAGCCGGCCCGCTGGTATTCGACGAACCGCACCTCGACGGAGACATCTCTGTTCGTCTCGGCGGCGATATGCCGTCTGAGTCGTTCGGAGAGTCGAGGATAAGGCTCGCCAGTAGTGCGTGCGGCGACGACGGTGACGGAGCCCTCCTCTCCAAACAGGCCCGCAGCACCGAACTCGGCCGAGGCGGATGCGAGTTCGAGGTTCGAGTAGTCGGGGTTATCGAGCACCTCGTCGACATTCCGGTTGACTGCCTGATCGAACAGGAAATACTGGTAGGTACTAACCAGCATTGCGACCACGAGGACGGCGAGGCCGATGGCCACCAGTACCGAAACGATCCGTCGTGGCGAGAACGAGAGCCACGCCCGCAGGCTGCTGATCTCGGATGGCCGGTAGCCGAAGCCGAGGAGAGCGACGAGCGCCGAGAGATTGATGAACACGACGTTGACCAGCAGCAACGCGAGCGCACCGAGCGCCAGCACCGGTTCGACCCAGACGACGCCGATCCCCACCGCAGCAGCGGCCGGAACGACCGCCGCGGCGACCGCGACGCCGGCGATCGTCACCGGGAGATCGGTCGAGAGTGCGAGCGCACCCGCAGCCCCGGCGACGACGGCGATAGTGAGCGTCAGTAGCGTCGGCGTCGTGAACGATCCGACCTGTGTGATCCGCCCGACGGCGAGCGTCGACGGCACGAGATGGCCCCATCGAAAGACGGCGGCCGCGACGGTGGCGCTGATGGTGGCGACGACGAGCCCGAGGAACTGTGATCGGAGGCTCTTGGCTGTCGACTGTCCATCGTCGCTCACCAACCCGACGCTCGTCGACAGCGAGGAGCCGGCGAACGGTGCGACCACCATCGCGCCGACGGTAACGATAGCGGAGTCGAGCAGGAGCCCGGCAGTGGCGAGGATCGCACTCAGTGCGGCGAAGACCACGAACATCGTCGTCTCGGGCGTGAGCTCTTGGGCCTTCGTCCGGAGTTCGGCGTGCGACAGCCCGATCTCGTCCTCGGGACCCTGCGTGTAGCGGCCCTCCAGCTCGTCGAAATGTGGCGTCGTGGCGGTCTCGACGTCGGTGACGATCGTGAACGCGTCGTCGGCGAGACCCGCCTCCGAGAGTCGGTCGAGCATCTCCTCGACCGCGCCTGCAGGCGTGGGGAAGTAGACGATGGAGGCGTCGTTGCCCGCCGCCTCGTCGACGATGACGTAATCGGCGTCCGCGTCATCGAGCGTATCGAGCACGTCATCTAGTGAATCGTCTCTGACACGAATTTGTATGAGCCGCATCGAGCTATTCTGTGGGTCTCAAGCGCAGCTATATACGGATTCCGTAATCGTCACGAGCCCTATTTGTATTCATACTGTCACTACTTGCCGAGACTCTCGGGATCGACGTCGACGTCGCCGGGTTCGCCGGCTTTGATCGCCTGGCCGTAGTTGAGCAGCGCGACGAACACCGTCCCGCCGACGGCGTTGCCAACCGTGGTCCAGAGCAGGAAGTGGACGAACTGGGCGATCGAAACACCCTGCCCACGGAACATCGCCGAGAGCAGCTCCGTCGTGCCGAGAAGCGCGTGGTGGAACGGCCCGAATCCGATGACACCGGTGATCATCCAGATCAGCACGACTTGACCGATGGTGTCGCGGCCAGCGGCAACGAGCCACGTCGCCAGCCCCATGAGCCAGCCCGCGATGACGCCGCTCAGGAGGATCGCCCACCACGGCAGCGGCAGCAACGCGGCGGCGAGCATCCCGGCCGCTGCAGGCGTGACGATTCCGAGCGGCGGCCCGGCGACGGCGATGAAGCCGGCGAACACCGCACAGCCGATCAGATTGCCGACGAGAACGACGGTCCAGAGTTCGCCGAGTTCGCGGATCGAGGCGCGCCGATCCATGACGGGTAGTACGCCGAGGGTGGTGTGGGCGGTGAACAGCTCCGTCTGGCCGATGATGACGATGACGAAGCCGACCGTCGAGACGTTCGCGAGGACGAACCGCGTCACGAACGACGAGTCGAACCCACCGGAGAACGTCAGCGCCATCCCCATCAGCAGGGCCCCGAAGCTCACGTTGAGACCCGCCGCGATCGCCGAGACGAACAGCCCGCTCGCTGGCCGACGGATCTGTTTGAGCGCGTTTTCGAGCTCGCGGCCCAATATCTGGCGGGCGGCGAGGGTCGGTTCGGGCGAGCTATCCTCGTCGGTGGTGTCGTCCTCGGTCACGTCACCCGACACCCTCGTTCGGTCGCCGTCGGATCATTTGTCCCCCTCTTTGACCTCGGAGAGTTCGTCGTAGCGTGCCGATTCGAGCTGGTCGGTCTCCCGGAGCACGAACGGGCCGATCGCCAGCGTTCGTTTGATCACCGTGAGCACGCGCATCACGTAGGCAAGCACTACCGCGAACGGCGAGAGGGTGAGCACGTACATCGCGCTGGCGAACAGGAAGGAAGCGTCGATGCCGAACAGGGTGGTGCCGAACAGTCGCGCAGTGTCGAAGGAGAGCATCATGTACGCGGCGATCGCCAGCGCCGGCATCGCACCGTAGAGGACGCCCCGCGAGATGTTGATGATCTCCCACTGCACGTAGAGCGTCTTGAAGTGCTCGCGTGCCGGGCCGAAAAAGCGCAGCGCATCGATGAGCTCGTCGAAGCTCTCGTCGGCCTCCTCGGAGAGCGAATCGGCGTATTTCGCCCGGAGGTTGCGCGCCGCGTGGATCTTCCACGAGTAGTTGTAGTTGATCACCGGCAACAGGACGTCGAACGAGCCGAAATCGGTGCCCTTCAGCTCGTCCGTGACCGATTGGCTGTGTTCCAAAAGCCCGTCGGCGTAGCTCGCGATCTCCTGGAGGTCGTCGTTGCCGTCGGTGACGGTCTCCTTGAGACGGCGTGCGCGCTGATCGGCCGATTCGATGAGGACCCGCAGGAACCGGGACGGTTCGGCCGGACTCGCCATGATCCCCGTCCGTTCCTCGACGTCGCTGCGGAACTCGGTCACGTTTCGCATCTGTTCGCGCTGCGTGCCGAGCGTGTCGATCTCCTCGGAGAGCACGAACTGCGAGATCGAGAGCACGAGCGTGATGCTTGTAATGAGCGCGATGATGACCGACGAGAACAGCGACGTCACGGCGCTCGTCGTCACGAGCTTGCGCACCGAACTCGGCCCAAACACGTGGAGGACGACGAGGGTCACGTACGCCAACAGCAGGAAAAATACCGTGACGAGCCATCTGTTCGCCGTGATGAGAAACCAGATCTTCCCCCGGCTCTCTCCGACGCGCTCGCGCATCGTGTCGGCCGGTCGCGTAATGCTGTCGGCGTCGGTCGTCGAATCACTCATCGGCGATTCCTCCACGCTTCGGGCGAGGCCAACTGTGTCGAGCGGACGTTCATAGCAGTTCGTTGCCGCCGGTCGTCACGTTCAGTTTCTCGATCGTGGTGCCGTTGACTGCGTCGCTGGCGACAAGCGTGGCGTTCTCGCTTGCCGGCAGTTCGAGATGGACGATCGTCTGACCGGGATCGATCTCCGCCGTCGAAAAGCTCGTCCCACTCGCCGCGATGACGGTGATCTTCGAGACGTTGCCCGCCGACGGCGAGGAGGTAAGGGTCGCTTTCGCCCGGACCCGCTGGCTCGACCACGATTCGCTCGGCGCGACCCGCTCGAAGACCGCCGAATCGTTCGTGTCGGCCGTGACGGTCGGATCGAGGGTGAGACAGCCGCCGAGCGCCAGGCTACAGACTACGATCGTCGCCACGAAACAGCGCTGTAGGGACCGCTCGTTCATGAATCCCTCCTGATCGATACGGTCGCCGGTGCGCCCGGCTCAGCCGGTGAGATGGTCGACGTTGGATGCTTCATAGTTCAGAGGTGCGAGAGGATTGGCTCACATGGGTATAGCGAGCATGGCATGTAATAGTGTCTGCTTTCGCATGCCGGGAGGCCCGACGATACGGCCACCTCGCGCATCCGGCAGCATCGCCGAGGTTCCCGGCCCGCGGCGAACGCGCAAGACCCTTGTTCGACTCGCTCGAATCGCCGACATGAGTCGACGAGAGCCACCGCAGACGGAGGAAGGCTGGTACGTGCTCCACGACTTCCGGACCATCGACTGGGACGGCTGGCGGGCGGCCCCCGAGCGCGAGCGCGAGCGCGCCATCGAGGAGGGCATCGACTATCTCCGCGATCACGAGGCACTCACGGACGCCGAGGCCGGCGGATCGGCCGTCTTCAGCGTGCTCGGCCACGAAGCCGATCTCATGCTCCTCCACCTCCGACCGTCGATCGCCGATCTCGACACCGCAGAGCGCCGGTTCGAACAGACGGCCTTCGCCGGGTTCACCGAGCAGACCGACTCCTATCTCTCCGTGACCGAGGTGTCGGGCTACATGTCACGGGAGTATTTCGAGGGCGAGGAGGTCGAGGACACGGGGATGGCCAACTACATCGAATCCCGGTTGAAGCCCGACATCCCCGACAGCGAGTACGTCTCCTTCTACCCGATGGACAAGCGCCGCGGGCCCGAGAACAACTGGTACGACCTCCCCTTCGACGAGCGCGCCGATCTGATGAGCGGCCACGGCGACATCGGGCGCGACTACGCGGGCAAGGTCACGCAGATCATCACCGGCTCCGTCGGCCTCGACGACTACGAGTGGGGCGTGACGCTGTTCGCCGACAACCCCGCACAGATCAAGAAACTGCTTTACGAGATGCGCTTCGATCCATCGAGTTCGCGCTTCGGCGAGTTCGGTCGCTTCCGGTTCGGTCGGCGGTTCCCGCCCGAGGATCTCGGCGCGGTGCTCGCCGGCGAACCGGTCCCGACCGGCGACGATCATCCCCACGCCGGTACGGACACGAGCCACGGCGAGGGAAGTCCACACGGCGATCACGGGGACGAAACGAGTGAGGACGAGAGCGAGACGGTCCGCGACGTGCTCGACGAGGAAGGGATCTACGCCGGCCAGCCCCACGGAGAGGACGTCCACGCGATGGTGCTCTACTCCGAGGCCAACCCCGACGAACTCGCCGACGACGTGTCGGGGCTGCGCGGCAACTTCGAGCACTACGATACCCACGTGAAAACCGCCGTCTACGGAAACCTCGACGGTGGAGAGTCGGCAGTCGTCAGCATCTGGGACACCGCGAGCGCGGCCGAGACGGCCGGCGGCTTCCTCTCCGATCTCCCGGGGATCGTCGCGCGCGGGCGCGGCGACGGCGACGACGGGTTCGGCACGATGGGGATGTTCTACACGACCAAACCCGACCAGCGCGAGGCGTTCGTCGAGCGGTTCGACACCGTCACCGATCTGCTCGCGGAGATGGACGGCCACGACGAGACCGACCTGCTCGTCAACCGCGAGAACGAGAACGACATGTTCATCGCCAGCCGGTGGCGCTCGCGCGAGGACGCGATGGCCTTCTTCCGCAGCGACGAGTTCCGCGAGACGGTCTCCTTCGGTCGCGAAGTGCTCGCCGATCGGCCCCGGCACGTGTTCCTCGCCTAATCGGACATCGCGGCCATCGCGGCCGAAACGGGCAAAGCGTTTTTGTACCGTCCCCGAGGCTCTGTGTCGTGAACGCGCTCCCGGATCTGCTGCGCCTGCTCTCGCTCCCGCTGTTCGGCTGGGCGGCCGTCCGTGACGTTCGGACCCGACGCGTCCCCAATCGGACGTGGCTGCCGCTGCTCGTGCTCGGGGCGGTGCTGCTGGCGTGGGACGTTGCGAACGTTCTTCGTGGCGCGGTGTCGGTCGATCCCGGGATGGTCGTGCTCCGACTCGCCATCAGTCTCGGCGTCGTCGCCCCGCTCGGCGTGCTCTTCTGGCGGGTCGGTGCGTTCGGCGGTGCCGACGCGAAGGCGCTCGCGACGCTCTGTCTGCTCTTTCCGTTCACACCGCTCTATCGACCGCTCGATTCGCTAGTGGTGCCGCTCGGCGAAACCAGCGGCGTCTTCTCACTGACGGTGCTGACGAACGCGGCGCTCGTCGGGGGAGCGGTGCCGTTCGTCCTGTTCGCCCGCAATGCACTCGCCGGACGCGTGGGTCTGGTCGGATTTCTCGGCCGTCCCGTCCGCTGGCGCGAGTTGCCGGAAACGCACGGACGACTCCTCGCGCGCGCGAACGGGCTCGAAGCGGGACTCGATCTCGACGCGCTGCGGATGTATCTCCGCTGGCGCGAGACGACGGTCGAAACGCTCCGGGCGAGCCCCGATCGCTCGCGCGACCCGGCGAGCCTCCCGGCGGAGCGACCCACGCCGGGTGACGGGGCCGTCGAACCGCTCACGGACGGGGGCGAGCGCGCCGATCCGTGGGGCGCGGCGGCGTTTCTCGATGCCGTCGAGGGCAGTGCGTACGGAACGACGCCGGCGCGCCTGCGGGCCGCACTCGACGCGCTCGTGCGCCGCGAGCACCTCTGGGTGACCCCCGCCATCCCGTTTCTCGTCCCGCTGTTCGTCGGGCTCTGTCTCGCACTCGTCTACGGCGACCTGCTGTACGCGGTGCTGGGCGTGTTCGGACTGTTCTGAGGGCAAACCCTATGCGTCAGCATATCGAAACGAGCGGCATGCAGCGGCGCTCGTGGGCCGTCGGTGGCTGTCTCGGTCTCGCGATCGGCTGTGCGACCTACGGCTGGCTCGTCGCCGATGCAGCGCTTGCGGCGACGCTCGCCGGAGTCTATACCGTCGCGATCGGACTCACGCTCGAACACCGCTCGGTCGTCCCGCTGGGGAGCGAACGGGCGGCGGGCTACGATCCATGGAGCGGCGCGTGGGCTGTCGTCGTCTCGCTCGCGGCGCTGTGCGGCGTGGGGTTCTGGCTCCCGCTCGCGCCGGGGCTCCGGCTCGCTCTCCAGTTGCTCGTGCTGGGCGTCGGGCTGGCCGCCCTCCAGTTCGGGATCGGGCTGGTCCGTTCGCTGCCCGCGGACGAACGACCCGAGGGCGAACAGGTGGGGGCGGACTGAGCGCGTCAGCCGAACAGGCCGGCGAGCCGTGCAGCCAGACCGCTCGATTCGGGTTCGTCGGATTCCCAGAGACGGAAGGCGACGGCGACCTCCGCGTTCTCGCTGGCGACCAGTTGCTCGGTATCGGGCGCGACGACGAGCAGGTTGATCTCGTAGTGGCCGTGATAGCCGTATTTGAGCAGCGTGCGGTCGCTGAAGCCGGCGACGAATTCGCGCACCTCGTCGGGAATTTGCGGGGCGACGAGGGCGAAAGTGAACTCCGTGCTGAAGTGTTCCTCGTCGGCGTCGATCTCCATACCGAGATCGTGGCCGAGCGCGACGAGCGCTTCGAGATCGGCCACGTTCACCCCGTCACAGCGGCGCGCGTACAGCCGCTCGACGGATTCGTGATGGCCGTACGAGAGCGCCGAGTGGAGGAACTGTTTGTGGTTTTCGAGCGTGAGCGTGCCGGAGAGTGCGAACGACTCGCCGTGAACCCGTCGGTCGGCGTCGAGATCGTAGTTGAACTGGAGACGCTCGGCGACGCGGGTCAGATACTCGTCGTCGAGGGCGGGCAGGTCGGGGTCCGCCTCGGGGGCGCTATCGCCGGCATCGTCGCCGCGAGGGCTCATATCGGCGTGAGGAGCGAGGCGAACAAAAGCACACGGTCGCTGCCACGCGAACGCTTAAGCAGTCGCTCGACATAGGAAGCGAGCATGGGTGGAACGGACCGCGAGACGTGCGGTCGGTGCGCCATGACGCCCGTGACCGAGATCACAGCGGAGGGAAAGAGCGACGACGAGCGCGCGGACGACGACCCGTTCGCCGGCGCGCGTATCGAGCTCTCGGAGGACGAACTCCGACGGGTCTCGCCATCGGCGTGGCTCGGTGGGGCGAAAGACCGGCTCGATGCGGTCGTGACGCGACTCACCTACGGACGATAGTCCAGAGATCAGTAGATGGAAGAGAGCATTTCAGGATTCAAGGAGCGTGGCGGGTGGAACGAGATCGTCGAACACGGAGAGCGGATCACGCACGCACTCGTGGAGTTCGATGCCGACGGCGAGGCGTTCGACGAGTGGGACGAGTGGCGGCCGAAGAACCACGAGCGCCTCGACGAGGACGTCAACGAGAAGACCGCCGAACAGGCCTCGATCGAGGAGGGCGAGGGCGAACGCGCCGGCAAACGACCGAACGAGGACCTGAAGAGCGCCGGCGAGAAGCTCTCACAATCCTACGAGAAGATCGACGATCCCGACGAGGCGGTCGATTCGTGGAGCGAATCGCTCGAGTACGTCGCGCGCGCGGCCGACTCGGCAGGGCGAAAGGCCATCCGCACCGTCGAGGACACGGTCTACAAGAACGTGATGACGCAGGTCGCACCCTACTACTTCGATAACGACCTCGTCAGCGCGAACCTCCAGCGGACGGGGAGCGCCCGCGACGGCGACTACGACGGCTACGTCTTCGAAGTCAACGTCAACGACGACGAGCTCAAAGAGCGGGTGAGCGAACGCCTCGGCGAGTACGAGGACCGCGTCGACCGCTGGCACGTCACGACGGAGAAACGGACAGAGGCGCTCGAAGCAGTCGAGGGCGGCGAGGTCGACGATCCCGACCCGGACACCGACTTCACGACGAACTAGGCTCGTCGTCGACCGCGACAGTCTCGGGTTCGGTCTCCGGCAGCCGATGGAC